>NZ_CP007520.1 GCF_000875755.1 Mycoplasma yeatsii GM274B
ATGAGAGGTAACTTTGTGGAAGAGAAAGACTTATTAAAAAAACTTAAACTTTCATTATCAGAAAACCCTAATATTGATGAAGCTGTGTATAACGAATACATTTCTACTTCTAAATTGTATAAAAAGAGTGAAAATGAATATGTTTTTGTAGTTAAGTCTATATTTGGACTAAAAACTATTAAACATATCGAAGGTGTAATACAAGATGTTATAAAAAAAGAATTACATAATGAAGTTTTATTAAGTTTTACTGATGAAAAAAAATATAAAAAAGAACAAGAAGCATTATCTAGTCAACAAACTAAACAAGAAGAACAAATAAAACCAAAATCAAGTTCTTTATTAAAAAAACCTAGCAGATTAATAGGAAATACTTTTGATAATTTTGTGGTTGGTCCTAGTAATGAACAAGCTTTTTTAGCTGCTCAAACTGTTGCTAAAAATCCTGGTTTTGCTTATAATCCATTATTTATTTATGGAGAATCAGGAATGGGGAAAACTCATATTTTAAAAGCTACTAAAAACTATATTGAGAATAATTTTTCTGATTTAAAAGTAGTTTATATGAGTGGAGAAGAATTTGCTAGAAAAGCGATTGATGTACTACAAAAAACTCATCAAGAAATCGAAGCATTTAAAGATGATATCTTGATAAATGACGTTTTAATAATTGATGATATTCAATTTTTAAGCAATAAAATAAAGACAAATGAGCTGTTATTCACAATTTTCAACAATTTTATTGAGTATGATAAACAACTAATTTTTTCAAGTGATAAATCACCTGAACAATTAAATGGTTTTGATAATAGATTAATTACTAGATTCAATATGGGGTTAAGTATTCCTATTATGAATTTAGATATTAAAACAGCAACAGCAATCATTAAAAAAGAATTAAAAGAACAAAATCCTAACTTAGATTTTTCACCAGAAGCTATCAACTTTTTATCTAATTATTATGCTGATGATGTTAGAAAAATTAAAGGTTCAATATCTAGATTAAGTTTCTGAATGTTACAAAATCCAGATCAAACAATTATATCTATTGATACTGTTACTGAATTATTTAAAGGTGTTCCTACTTCTAAGTTCGGTATATTAAATGTTAAAAAAATTAAAGAAGTTGTTTCTGAAAAATACGGTGTTAGTGTTAATGCAATTGATGGAAGAGGTCGTGCTAAAGCGATTGTTGAAGCAAGACATATTGCTATGTATCTTACAAAAATCATTTTAAATCACACTTTAGTTCAAATCGGTGAAGAATTTGGTGGAAGAGATCATACAACAGTAATTAACGCTGAACGTAAAATAAATAAAATGTTGAAAGATAACAAAGAATTCAAGAAAATTATGGAAAACTTAAAAGCTAAAATCTTAGCAAAATAAACTATTAAATCCTTTAAAATAAAGACTTTTAATTATTTATCCACATTTCTACTCCATAATAACAATAATAAATAAAGTAATTAAGAAATATAGTAATTATTAGTAATTTAGGATTTTTCGATTTGATTTTTCTTTGAAAAAAATAAAATAAAATTCATTTGAAAAATAGATGAAAAAACACATATAAAAACTTAAAATATAAATAAATATGTCATAAAGGCAATAGAATCTTTAGGAGATAAAATCATGAATATTAGAATCAATAGAACGGTATTATTAGATAATTTACAAAAAGCAGTTAAACTTATAGATCATAGAAATACTAATCCTAGTTTAACTGGTATTTATTTAAATGCAGAAAATGATAAAGTAAGTATTATTTCAACTAATGGTACACTTTCATTTAAAAGTATTTTAGATAACAAAAATTCTGATTTAGAAATTAAACAAGAAGGTAAAGTTATAATTAAACCTAGATATGTTTTAGAAATGCTAAGAAAATTAGAAGATGAATTTGTAACATTAACAATGGTTGAAAATAGTGAATTAACTATTAGAACTCGTAATTCTGATTTTAATGTTAGTGTTTTAAATGCAGATGATTATCCTTTAATTGGTTTTAGAGAAAAAGGTACTGAAATCGTTTTAAATCCTAATGAAGTTAAAAAAACTATTTATCAAGTGATTGTTTCAATGAATGAAAATAATAAAAAATTAGTTTTAACAGGTTTAAATTTAAAAGTAGAAGATGATAAAGTAATTTTCTCAACAACTGATTCATTTAGAATTAGTCAAAAAATTTTACAAGCAAATTCTAAAATAGTTGAAAATGTAGATATTACTATTCCTTATAAAACTGTTAGTGAATTACCTAAGTTATTAGATAATGCTAAGAATTTAAAAATAATATTATTTGAAGGATATATTACTTTTATTATTGATAATGTGGTTTTCCAATCAAATTTAATAGATGGAAGATTTCCTAATGTACAAATTGCCTTTCCTAAAGAATTTGAAACAATTATTAGTTTAAAACAAAGAGTGATTTCTAGATTATTATCAAGATTTGATTTCCCTACAGATGACGGTATGCCAAGTATTGTTAATATTAAAGTTGATAATGATAAAATTTATTTCAAAACTTCTATTTCAGAAGTAGGAAAATATGAAGAAGAATTTGAAGATTTCTCTATTGAAGGAAATAAAAATATTTCAATAAGTTTTAATACAAGATTTTTAATTGAAGCTATCAAAACTTTAGATGAAGATATTATTGAATTAAAATTAATCAATTCAACAAAACCAATCATTTTAAACAATATGAGTGATGAAGATTTAAAACAAGTTATTCTTCCTACATTTTTAAGTAATTAATCCACTTAGTGGATTTTATTTTTTAGATAGGATATAAAAATGCTTAATAAAATCAAACAAGTTATTATAGTAGAAGGTAAAACTGACACTCAAAAACTTAAAAATATTTTTGGTAATGATATTAAAACTATTGAAACTAATGGATTGAGTTTAGATCAAAAAACTCTTAGAATAATTAAAGAATTTAACAATACAGTTGGAGTTATTATTTTTACTGATCCAGATGGAGCTGGTAAAAAAATTAGAGAACAAATTATTAACTATTTAGATAATAAAGTTTTGAATGCTTTTATAACAAAACAAGATGTAAACAAACAATATAAAAAAATAGGAATAGCTCAAGCTGATGAATCTGCTATTAAAAAAGCTTTATCAGATCTAATAGTTTATGATAAAAATAATAATTCTATTAGTTGAAATGATTATGTTAATAACGATTTTTATTTAAAATCTAATAGAGATAAAATTTGTAAACATTTTAATTTTGAAAAATCTATTAGTTCAAAAACTTTATTTAAATGATTAAATTGAATGAACTTAAAAGTAAAAGATATTAAAGAAATATTAGGAGAATAAAATGCAAGTAAAAGCTAAAAAACATTTTGGTCAAAACTTTATATCAGATCCTAAATTGATAAGTAGAATTATTGATGTTTTAGGTGATGATTCTGATCAATTAATAATTGAAATAGGACCAGGAACTGGAGCATTAACAACTGAATTAGTTAAAAGATTTAAAAAAGTTGTTGCTATTGAAATTGATAAAGAATTAGAATCAGTTTTGAAATCAAAAATTAATTCAGATAATTTTGATTTTGTTTTAGCTGATGTTTTAACTGTTGATTTTGAATCTATAATTAAGCAATACGATTTTAAAAAAGTTTCTATTATTTCAAATATGCCTTATTATATAACAAGTGAAATTTTATTTAAAACTCTTAAAATAAGTCATTTATTAAATAAAGCAGTTTTTATGATGCAAAAAGAAGTAGCGGTTAGATTGTGTGCTAATAAAAATGAAAATAACTATAATAATTTATCAGTTGTTTGTGAATTTTATTCTGATAGAAAATATGAATTTACTGTAGTTAAAGGAATGTTTAGACCTATTCCAAAAGTAGATTCAGCAATTGTTAGTTTAACTTTTAATGATAAGTTTAAAACTCAAGTTAAAGATGATCAAAAATTTGCTGAATTTGTAAGAAAATTATTCAACAACAAAAGAAAAACTATTTTAAATAATTTAACAAATATTGTTAGTGATAAAAATTTAGCTTTAGATTATTTAAATAAAGCAAATATTGATGCTAAAAAAAGACCTGAACAATTAGGTTTAGAAGAATTTATTTTATTATTTAATTTGATAGGTTAATTATGAAATTTAATTTAAAAAAGATACTTTATGTAAAAGATTTTAAATACATAATGTCATTAACAATTCATATATTTTTACAATTATTTTTTGCAGCAATTATATCTCAAATAAACATTTTATTATTTAGTTGATATGCTGGAGGAACTGGATTTTTTGTTGCAGTTAATAAAACAACAACATTATTTATTACTATTCAATTTATTCCTGGTTTAGTTGCTAGTGGAACGTTAGTTGTAGGAAGTAAATTATTTGGTCAAAATAAAGAAAAAGAATTATCTAAATTAATAACTACTGGTATTTTAATTAACTTAACTATTACTTTATTTGTCTATATTTTAACTTGTGTATTTGCTTCAACTTTTTTAAGTTGATTAGATGCGAAAAATGAATTCATAGTTACTAATAATAAGTACAATCAAATTAATGAATTAGATTTTTGTGTAAAGTATTTTCAAATTATAAATATCAGTTTAGTAATAATGTCAGTTGTTCAAGTTTTAGTTGCTGGATTACAAATTATCAGTAAACAACGTCATATTGCAATTGGTTCAATTTTATCTAATGTGGTAGATATTATTTTGGTTGTATTAGTTTTATATGCATTTGATTGAAATCCTATTTATGCTAGTTTAGGTTTAGTTTTAGCAGCTTTATTCCAATTAGTTTATATGATAGTTGTAAATGTTATTCATATTGATTATAGAAACTGAAAATTTATTAATCAGATTGAAGTTAAATATATGTTTGAAACTATTAAAATAGGTCTTCCTATAACTTTAGAAATAGGATTATGAAATGTATGTAATTTTGTCGCAAATACAGCTATTAGTCATTTATATGTAAATTCAACTTTTATTGATCAGCAACAAGTAATTAATACTTTTATAAACTTACATAGAACATTAACTGCTATTGTACAATACTCAATTACATTCTTAATAGCTATAAGTACAATTACATCAATGTTAGTAGCTAAAATGATAGGAAAAAATGATAAACAAAAAGCTTTTGAAATAGGAATAGATTGTTGAAAAATAGCGATTTATTCTCAGTTATTATTATCATCAATTACTTTAGTTTTAACTTATCCATTACTAAAAGCATTCAACATAAATACAATATTAATTAATAAGTATGGTTATATTTTAATGAGTGTGTTATTTATTAAACTTTTATTTGATACTGCTAATATGACTTTATTAAGAGCATTATGATCAACTGGAGATTTATGAGTACCTTTACTAATATCAGTTATTACAATGATTAGTGGTATGTGTTTATTACCTTGACTTGTTAGTTCTACTTTTAAAGGTGATACAGGTTATGGTTTAGTTCTTATTTATTTAGTTATAAGTTTAGATCCTATTTTAAGATCAATAATCTATACTAAACGTTGATTTAAAAGAAAATGAGAAAGTCGTATTAAAGTTGTTTAATTCAATATTTTTACTAGATAAAAAACGTAATTAATGATTCAAAAAATTTATAAAAATAAATCTTATTTTTCTGTATGTTAAATAAGATTTTTATTTACTTTTTTCTTTGTGTTTATCGCTGTTTTTACAAGACTTTTAGCCTGATTTTAGATATAATTAATATATGTGTCAAAAACGTTTTTTATGGGGTATTTTTCATTTTGCTTTATAAAAAAATATGATTAGGGGGAAGAAAAAATGTCTGTAAATTATGATGCTGAATCGATAAAAGTTTTAAAAGGTTTAGAAGCAGTTAGAAAACGTCCAGGAATGTATATTGGATCAACTTCTAAAACAGGATTACACCATTTAGTGTGAGAAATTTTAGATAACTCTGTTGATGAGGCTATGGCAGGATATGCAAATAAAATTGACATTACACTTACAGTTGATGGAGAAGTTATCGTTCAAGATAATGGACGTGGTATTCCTACTGGTATTAATCAAGAATCAGGAAAATCAGCTTTAGAGTTAGTATTTACTCAACTTCACGCTGGAGGAAAATTTGATTCTGATAGTTATAAAATTTCAGGTGGATTACACGGAGTCGGAGCCAGTGTTGTTAATGCATTATCTTTATATGTTGATGTTGATGTTTACAGAGATAATATTCATTATCACCAATATTTTAGTGAAGGTGGAACAAAAGAATCAGCTTTAGAAAATTTAGGACCAACTGAATTGAGAGGAACTAAAGTTAGATTTAAACCAGATCCTGAAATTTTTAAAGAAACAGTAGTTTTTGATTATGATGTTGTTAGAAATAAAGCAAAACAATTAGCTTACTTAAATAAAGGTTTAAGATTAACTTTAACTGATCAAAGAGTTGATAAAGGTGTTGAATATTATTTTGCTAATGGAATTTTAGATTACATTAAAGAAAAAAATGAAAATAAAACAACAATAAATCCAAACATTTTTTATGTTGATTCAAAATACAAAGATATCGAAGTTGAAGTAGCATTACAATATAATACTGACTATCAAGAAAACCTAATTACTTTTGTTAATAACATTAATACTCTTGAAGGTGGTACTCATGAAGATGGGTTAAAACAAGCTTTAATTAGAGATATTAATAGATATGCTGAAAATGTTATTAGATCTAATAAATCAAATGGAAAATATTCTTGAGATGATATTAAAGAAGGAATGGTATGTATTGTTTCAGTAAGACATACTGATCCACAATATGAAGGTCAAACTAAAACAAAATTATCTAATTTAGATGCTAAAGAAGCGGTTAATGAAATTATTGGTCAAGCATTTGAAGAGTTCTTATTAAAATCTCCAGAAGATGCTAAAGCTATTTTAGATAAAAATGCTAATGCACAAAAAGCAAGAATTGCAGCTCAAAGAGCGAGAGAAGAAACAAGAAGAAAATCAGCTTTAGATACGTTCTCATTACCAGGAAAATTAGCTGATTGTGAAAGTAAAGATGCAAGTATTGCTGAACTTTATTTAGTTGAGGGAGATTCAGCTGGTGGTAGTGCGAAAACTGGAAGAAACAGACGTTTTCAAGCTATTCTACCTTTAAGAGGTAAAGTATTAAACGTTGAGCGTGTAACTGAAGCAAGAGCATTTGCAAATAACGAAATTAAATCAATTATCACTGCAATTGGAACAGGAATAAAAGAAGAACTAGATCTTTCTAAATTAAGATATGGAAAAATTGTAATTATGACTGATGCCGATGTTGATGGTGCTCACATTAGAATTCTATTATTAACTTTCTTCTACAGATACATGAAAGAGTTAATCAACAATGGAAATATCTATATTGCTCAGCCACCTTTATACAAAATTGAATCATCTAAACGAGTAGAATACGCTTATACAGACGCAGAATTAGAAGCGTTAAAAAATAATGAATTTAAAGATACTAAATATACAATTCAACGATACAAAGGACTTGGAGAAATGGATCCGCTTCAATTATGAGAAACAACAATGGATCCACAACAAAGAACAATGCTTCAAATTTCATTAGATGATGCAGCACTAGCTAATGAAGTATTTTCAGATTTAATGGGTGAAGATCCTGAATTAAGAAAAAATTATATTCAAGACAATGCTAAATTTGTAGAAAACATTGATGTGTAGAAAGGAAAAGCAACAATGGATAATCAAAATAATAATCAAGAACATTATCATGGAAAAATAACTCAAATTGATATTTCTTCTGAGGTTAGAAAAGACTTTTTAGAATATGCAATGAGTGTTATTGTAAGTCGTGCTTTACCTGATTTAAAAGATGGATTAAAACCTGTTCATAGACGTATAATTTATGCTATGAATGATTTAGGTATTACAGCTGATAAACCACACAAAAAATCTGCAAGAATTGTCGGAGAAGTAATCGGTAAGTATCACCCACATGGAGATAGTGCAGTTTATGAATCAATGGTAAGAATGGCTCAGGATTTTTCTTATCGTTATCCTTTAGTTGATGGTCATGGTAACTTTGGATCAATTGATGGTGATGGAGCTGCTGCGATGCGTTATACTGAAGCAAGATTAGCAAAAATATCAAACTATATTATTAAAGATATTGATATGGAAACTGTTCCATTTATTGATAACTATGACGCTAGTGAAAAAGAACCTTCTTATTTACCTGGATATCTACCTAACTTATTAGTTAATGGTGCAACTGGTATCGCTGTTGGTATGGCAACTTCTATTCCTCCACATAATTTAAGAGAAGTTGTAAGTGCATTAAAAGCTTATATTGATAACAATGAAATTACTATTGATGAAATTTTAGATAATCACATCCTAGGTCCTGATTTTCCAACTGGAGCATTAATGACTAATGGTCAAAAAATGAGAGAAGGATATAAAACAGGACGTGGTGGAGTAATTATCCGTGCTAAAGTTGATTTAGAAGAAACTTCAAGACATAGTAGATTTGTAATTACTGAAATTCCTTATCAAGTTAACAAGTCAAAAATTATTGAAAAAATTGCTGAATTAGTTAAAACAAAAACAATTAATGGAATTGCAGATATTAGAGATGAATCAAACTATGAAGGAATTAGAATTGTAATTGACTTAAAACGTGATGCAAATCCTGATGTTATTTTATCTAAGTTATATAAATTCACTGGATTACAATCAAGTTTTACAATTAACTTATTATCATTACACAATAATTTACCTGTACTTTTAGATTTAAAATCCATCATTAAATACTATGTAGAATTCCAAGTTCAAGTTATCATAAGACGTTCTATATTTGAGAAAAATAAAATAGCTAAGCGTTATCACATACTAGAAGCATTACATAAAGCATTAGATGATGTTGATCATGTTATTGAAATTATTAAATCATCTAAAACAGCTGATGAAGCTAAAATGTTATTAACTAATAAATATGGTTTTGATGAAGAACAAAACAAAGCTATTTTAGATATGCGTTTACAAAGATTAGTTGGTTTAGAAAGAGAAAAAATCTGAACTGAAATGCAAGCTATTCAAGAACGTATCTCATATTTAGATAAATTAATTAATGATAAAGATGAACAAAATTCAGTTCTAAAAGATCAATTGGATGAAATTGCTAATAAATATGGTGATGACAGAAGAACTGGATTAATTGATGATAAATTAATTAATATTCAAGATGAAGAATTAATTCCTGATACTAAAACAATGATTTTATTATCAAGTGAAGGATACATCAGAAGAGTTGATCCTGATGAGTTTAGAACTCAAAAACGTGGTGGACGTGGAGTTAGTGTTAATGCTGAACCAAGTGATCCAATTGATTTAATTACAATGGGTAAAATGAGAGATTGAGTATTATTCTTTACTAACTCAGGAAAAGTATTTAGAACAAAAATGTATAACATTAGACAATACTCAAGAACTGCAAGAGGATTACCTATTGTTAACTTCTTAAATGATTTATCACCTGAAGACAAAATTACTGCTATTTTATGTTTCAGAAATACTAAAAATAAATTTGAATATTTAACATTTGTAACTCAAAATGGAATGATTAAACGTACAAAAGTTAGTGAATTTGAAAACATTAATAGAAATGGTAAAAAAGCAATTACATTAAAAGATGATGATCAATTAGTTTCAGTATTTGCAACAACAGGACAAGATACTATTTTTGTTGCTAACGAATCAGGAAAAGTTATTAGGGTTCAAGAAGATAAAATTCGTGCTATGTCTAGAACTGGATCTGGAGTTAAATCAATTAAATTAGAAGATAATGACGTTGTAGTTGGAGCAGTAAGTTCATTCAAACTATCTCACATTACAACAGTTTCAAATAAAGGTATCTTTAAAAAGAGTTTAGTTGATGATTACAGAATTAGTAATAGAAATACTAAAGGTATGAAAGTAATGAATTTAAATGAAAAAACAGGTAAATTCAAAGCTTTAATTGCCGCTAGAGAAACTGATTTAATTGTAATTGTTTCAAGTGATGGAAATATAATTAAAACTAAAGTATCTAATATTCCTTCTCTTTCAAGAACTGCTACTGGAGTTAAAGGAATAAGACTTGATGATGGTCAAGAAATAAGTGCGATAACTTTAGAATACATTAAAAATCCAGACGACTTAAAAGATTTTGAAGACGAAGAATAGTAAAAAATCACTTATACCGAGAAGGTTAAAGTGATTTTTTCATTTTTGTAAAAGTTGCAATATTTTCTATGTAAAGTGCTTGAATCTAAAAAAAAAAAAAAATAGAATGATATTAAGTACAAATATCGCGTTGTATAAAATATGCCTTATTCGTACTTATCTAAATTAAAAATATATTTTCGATTTAAAAGAGGTACAAAATTTACTATGAAAAAATTATTAACAATTTTAGGATCAGTTGCAATGGTTGCTACAACTGGTGCAGTTGCAGTTGCATGTAAAACTGAAGCTAAACCTGATAAACCAGTAGTTGTTAAACAAAAACTAGAAGAACTAGTTACAGTTAAAACTGGAATTGAAGTAGCTGAAAATGAAAGAGAAGATGTTACAAAAGTTGTTGCTGCAGTTAATAAAAAGAATGAAAACGCTAAATTAGATGCAACACAATTAAAAATCGAAGCTGTTGGATCAGATAAAACTAAAGCTAAACTTTTACCAAAAGATGAAGCATCTAAATATCAAGGATCAGTAGAAATTGAATTTAAAGGTACACCAGCCCCTGTTGCTAAACAAAAACTAGAAGAACTAGTTACAGTTAAAACTGGAATTGAAGTAGCTGAAAATGAAAGAGAAGATGTTACAAAAGTTGTTGCTGCAGTTAATAAAAAGAATGAAAACGCTAAATTAGATGCAACACAATTAAAAATCGAAGCTGTTGGATCAGATAAAACTAAAGCTAAACTTTTACCAAAAGATCAATCATCTAAATACGAAGGATCAGTAGAAATTGAATTTAAAGCTGCACCAGCAGCTGCTGAGGAAGCAAGAACTTCTTAATCATTACACTATAATTAATTAAATAATTTAGAGTGTCGTAAAAGACACTCTTTTTTTTATATTATTAGTCTGCTCACTCAAATTTTAGATTTTGAATAACACCTTGTTTTAAATTTTTCTTTTCTTCTTTGATAAACATTTTTTCAGTATAATTCTTTTTATTTCTTCTAGCTTCGATCATGGATTTATCTAAGAAATTATTTTGATAGAAAACATAATATTTAATATCATTTTCAACACCTATTCTGTGATTTCTTTTCATTGATTGAGCATGATTTTTATAAAGTGCTACAGAAAATCAAATTGTTTTATCGTATTTTTGTCAGTTCATTCCAGTTGATCCAGAAGCATAATTTGCAATAATAACTCTCTTTTTATTTTTAGATGTTTTAGTATTTTTTAGTTTTTCATATTCTTTGTAGTATTTATCAGTTTTAGTTTTGCCATTTCAAGTGTCTATTTTATATTCTAGATCTTGACATATTTTTAGTATTTCATCGTATTCAGCTTCGTAGTTATAAAATATGATATAGTTATCAGGATTGTTAGATAATAATTCTTTTAATTTCTCTAATCTAGAATAATCAAATCATTTATAGTTTTTCTCATTTCCTTGAAAACCTATAGAGATTTGTCTAGATCTTAATCAATATCCACCTGTACTATTTGTTGCAAATCAATGATATTCTGGATAGCTTAAGTTTCTATAAAAGGGATTAAAAACAATGTTACAATCATCATCTTTGTAATTGTTTTCTATATTATTTTTGTTACAGAATTTAAATAGATCACTTTCTAAAACTTCTTTTTGAGTTAGTAATTCAAATTCTTTTGAGATTGGTAATTCAATATATTCTTCTTTAATATTAGTTAGTTCTATTACATCTTCGGTTCTTAAACAAACTGCATAATTATTAATTAATTCAACTAATTGTTCTATGTTTTTATATCCTTTAACCGGTCTTTTATATTCAGGTAAACTTTTTATGTTTCTTCTTACTGCAAAATTCTCAAGAAATTTAGTTTTAGTCATTTCTAAACCTAAAAATTTTAGTTGATTATATACATCAACATATCCAACACTAAATGGAGTTCCTGTTAGTAAATACAATCTAAATTTATCTACGTTATTGAAAAATATTTTATTATATTTTTCAATTCTTTGAATAAAATCAGCAATCACTTTAGAAGTTATAGTGGTACTATTTTTTACCCTATGACTTTCATCAATTATGATTACTATTTTTTGATCTCTATGAGCAAAAACAAAATTCTTTAAACATAGAGGAATTCTATAATTTAATTCTTGATCTTTTTCACCTATAAAAGATTCAAAATTTAGAATCATTGCTTCTTTTTGATTTTTATTAAATTCAACTTCATCAATATTTTTTTGAAATCTATTATATACAGTAAAATTTAAATCATTTGCTAAGTGATCGGCAAAACTTCCTTTTTCACTTTCTTGTTTTACAGCAATAGGTTTTGGACAAATTACAATAATTGCATCAGCGTTAAATTGCTCACAAAAACTTAAACTTAAAATAGTTTTACCTAACCCCATATCTAAAAACAATCCTAGTTTAGTTTTATCCTTATTTTTAAGAAGAACTTCTTTTTGAAAATCTTTAAGTTTATTAAATAATGTCATAATTATCTCTTTCTATGTTTAAGATATTGTTCAGTATTATTTTAAAAATAATAAAAATTAATCACAATAGGTAAAAAATCTTTATTTTTTCCTAATTCTATAATGTAGATATATTTAATAAATGTTTATACACAAGCTAATGGAAAGAAAATTTGTCCCGAAAATGAGATAATTTTAGGGATAAAAGGAGAGGGAAGTATGACATATATATCACAAATTCAAAGTCGAATTAATGATCTGAAAAATGGAAAAGTATTTACCAGTAATGATTTTATAGATATAGCTTCTAGTGGAACTGTTCGTAGAATTCTAAATAAGTTAGTAAAAGAACAAAAAATTAGAAGAATTATAAATGGTTTTTATTACTCTCCTAGATACAGTGAGTTAATTAAAGAATATGAACAAGTTAGAATCGAAGAATTAGCAAAGGCTATAGCTAGAAAGCATAATTGAGATATCGCTCCTTTTGGATTAGCTTGTTTAAATATTTTAGGTCTATCTACTCAAGTTCCAGTTAAAGTAATATATGTTTCTAGCGGAAAATCTAAAATTTATAAAGTAGGTAAAATGTCTTTAGAATTTAGAAAAGTAAGTTCAAGAGAAATATCAAATATGTCTTTAAAGACAAGAATAGTTATCCAGGCCATAAAAGAATTAGGAAAAGGAAAAATAGAAAAATATCATATAGATAGAATAAGATGAGAATTAACTAAAACTGAAAAACAAAATTTATTAGTTGAAGCAAGACATACTACAAAATGAATTTATGAACATATCAAGGAAATATGTAAGGAGGAAAGTGAATAATTATTCACATAAAAGCTGCCCTAAAGAAAATTTGTCCCGAAAATGATATAATTTTAGGGACAAAAGGAGATGAAATCATGACATATATATCACAAATTCAAGAACGAATTAATAATTTTGAATATGATAAAGTGTTTACTTCTGATGATTTTTTAGATATAGCTTCTAGTGAAACTGTTCGTAGAACATTAAACAGATTAGCAAAAGATCAAAAAATTAGAAGAATTATAAATGGTTTTTACTTTACTCCTAAATATGTTGAACTAATTAAAGAATATGGAACATTTAATGTATATGAATTAATTGATGCAATAGCAAGAAAATATAATTGAGATATCGCTCCCTTCGGTCTAGCGTGTTTAAACATATTGAGTTTATCTACTCAAGTACCTGCTAAAGTTATATTTGTCTCTAACGGTAGAAATAAAACATTTAATGCAGATGGTATGACAATAGAATTTAGAAAAGTAAGTTCAAGAGAAATATCAAATATGTCTTTAAAAACAAGAATAGTTATCCAGGCCATAAAAGAGTTAGGAAAAGGAAAAATAAAAAAATATCATATAGATAGAATAAGATGAAGATTAGCTGAAGAAGAAAAACAAAATTTATTAGTTGAAGCAAGACATACTACAAAATGAATTTATGAACATATCAAGGAAATATGTAAGGAGGAAAATGAATAAATTTTATATGGGATCTAATAAAGATCTTAATGAAATAATTAAGTTGACTTCAAATAAAATTGGCATAGATCGAGCAATTATAGAGAAAGATTATTGAGTTAGTTTTTTATTAGATTATATATTTAATGAAAATAAATATTCTAAATCTTTCACTTTCAAAGGTGGGACGTCATTGTCTAAATGTTTTAATGTTATTAAAAGATTTTCAGAAGATATTGATCTAATTTTAGATTGAACACTTTTGGGATATGAAATAAGTGAACCATATATTGAAAGAACAATAAAGAGCCAGAGCAAATTTAACATAGAAATGAATAAAAAATCAGCGTTATTTTTGAAAGAAGAATTTATAAAAAATTTAGAAAACGATCTAAAAGATTTTAATCTTGAATTTTACATTGACAAAGAAGATGAAAACACAATTTGATGTAAATATCCGACTTTTTTCGAATCGAGTTATATAATTCAAGAGATAAAGTTAGAAATAGGTTGTATTGCAACTACAACTCCTTTTAAAGAGGTTGAAATAAGTAGTATTATTGATGATGCTTTTCCTAAAATATTTGAAAAGAAATCTTTTTTAAGAGCAATAGAGCCTGAAAGAACATTTTGAGAAAAAACACTAATCCTACACTCAGTATGTAACAAACCTGAAGATAAAGCTTTTAACACAAGATATGCAAGACACTATTACGATTTATATTGTCTAGCGAATTCATCTTATAAAGATAAAGCTTTACAAAATATAAAATTGCTTAAAGAAGCAACTGAATTTAAAAAGAAATTTTACTGAATTAAATATGCAAATTATGATGAAGTTTTAGAAAATAAAAAATTAAAATTAATCCCTAGTGAATTTAGAATTGAACAAATAAGAAAAGATTATGTAGATATGAAATCTATGTTTTATGGAGAAATTATCGAATTTGATAAAATCCTAGAAACTCTTAAAAATTTAGAAAAAGAAATTAATGATAAACTATCAAAAGAAAATATTTGAAATTAGAAAAAATACAAAAGTTTTAAATTCTCATTAAACGAATCAAAAGATTCGTTTTTTTGTTTTTCAAGCAGAAATTTTTAAGACAAGACTTAATAAACATCCATAGATAGTCTTATTAAAGAAAATTTGTCCCGAAAATTATATAGTTTTTAGGATAAAATAACCCAAAAAGGAAAAGTAAATAGGTATACTCATGAAAAAAAGTCGGAATTCCGACTAAATTTCACGAGTTGATATAATACTTATGATAAACTAGAGATAAATAACCGGAATTCCGACTAAATTTCACGAGAGGTGTTCTATGTATATTAAAAGAGACTTCTATTTAAATAAATTGATAGAAAAACAAAATAATAAAAAGGTGAAAATAATTACAGGGATAAGACGATGTGGAAAATCTTATTTACTGTTTAATATTTTTTATAACTATTTAATTTCTATAGGTATTGAAAAGGATCAAATTAAGATTTTATCACTTGATAAATATAGTAATAGAAATTATCGTGTTCCATCAATGTTGAATAAGTTTTTTGAAGACAGTATAAAAGATCCAAACAAAAAATACTACTTTTTTATTGATGAAATTCAACTATGTAATAATGAATTTAATGAAATAACAAATTCATATGATACCTTTATTGATGTTTTACTAGAGTATTATCAAAATGATAATATTGAAATTTATATCACTGGAAGCAATTCTAGAATGTTATCTAAAGACATACTCACTCAATTCAGAGACAGAGGAGATGAAATACGAGTTCATCCTTTATCATTTAATGAAATTTATGAATTATTTAAAAATAAACAAAAAGCACTACAACAATATTTTATGTATGGCGGAATGCCTTATATTTATTATTTAGATGATGAAAAACAAAAAATAAATTATTTACAAACCTTGTTTACTGAAACTTATTTAAAAGATATTATCGAAAGAAATAACATCATTAACAATCATGAAGTATTAGATATTTTATTAAACTTTATTTCATCAACTGTAGGTTCATTAACAAATCCAACTAAATTATCAAATAGGTTTGATTCTGAAAATAAAATTAAAATATCATCTGAGACAGTTAAAAAATATTTAGATTATTTTAAAGATGCTTATATAATTTCATCTTGTCAAAGATTTGATGTTAAAGGTAGCAAACATTTTAAAACACCTTTAAAATATTACTTTACTGATATTGGACTAAGAAATGCTAGATTAAATTTTAGACAAATTGAACATTCTCATATTATGGAAAATATCATTTATAATGAACTAATAAAAAGAGATTACGCTGTTGATGTAGGAGTAGTTAGATACGATCACAAAACTCCAACTAAAAGAACAGAAATTGAATTAGAAATTGACTTTGTTGTCAATAAAGGTCATGAAAAATATTACATTCAATCGGCGTTAAATGTAGATAGTTATGAAAAACTAAAACAAGAAACAAATTCATTAAAAAGAGTTGATGATTCTTTTAAAAAAATTGTTATTGTTAGAGAGAATATAGTATCAAGAAACGATGATAATGGAATATTATTTATTGGACTTGAAGAGTTCTTATTAGATGAAAATATACTAAACTAAAATATCATTTAGACAAATCTTTTTTAAAGATTTGTTTTTTATTAAAGATAAACTTATGTGGTGCGAATATTGTTATTAGACGTTATTTTACAATAAACAATCAATTAATACGCGTTAAAATAGTCTTATGAAAACAATAAGAATATATGAAATGTTTGCTGGTATTGGTTCTCAATATAAAGCGTGTAAAAATATAGAAAAAGAGTTAGATGTTAGGTTTGAATCACTAGGTGCATGTGAGTGATTTATTGATGCAGTAATTGGTTATATGAAAATACATTATGGCCAAATTGAAAGTGAGAATAGTTTATCTAAACAAGAAATGACTTTATTATTATCAAACTATTCTTGATCTGCAGATTCAAAAAAGCCAGTCAGAGAAAATTATTTTTTAACAATGAAAGAAGAAAAACTAAGAAAAATTTTCCCTTATCTTTTTGGATTTGTTAACAAAGAGTATTTATCTAAAAAAATAAATAACGATTTCCACGGGGGGGGGGGTCAATCTTATACAAATATTAAAAAGATTGAAATTCTTCCCAAGAATATTGATATTTTAACTTATTCATTTCCTTGTCAAGATATTTCTCAACAAGGTTCGCAAAAAGGTATAACAAAACAAACTAGATCTGGTTTGCTTTTTGAGGTTGAAAGAATTTTAAAAAATAATAAAGATAGATTGCCAAAAGTTTTGTTATTAGAAAATGTTAAAGCTTTAGCAAGTTATAAATTTAATAAAGATTTTACAAATTGATTAAATACATTAAAAGAACTTGGATATGAATCTAAGTGAAAAGTAATTAATTCGGTTGATTATGGTTCTGTTCAAAATAGGGAACGTGTTTTTTGTGTGTCTTATTTATCAAAAAATAAAGAATTTGATTTTCCTAAAAGAATTGAAAACAAAAGAACTTTGAAAGCAATTATAAAAAATGAAATAGACATGCAAGAATGCAATAAACTACTAAAATATTTCAAAGATGATTTTTATGTAACTAAAAATAATATTTCTAAAACAAAACTTGTTGGTTATACTAATTTTAATTCTGAAGCTTATATTTATTTACCTGATAAATTAGGTCCGACACTTACAGCTTCTGGAGCAAATTCTAGACTAAAGTTTTATTTTAAAGAGACAAATGAACTTAAATTTATTTCTGCTAAACAAGCTTTTTTATATATGGGATTTGATAAAAAAGATTACCAAGCAATTAAAAAAGACGATCTATTAAATGAATCAAAAATGATTTTTCTTTGTGGGAATTCTATATCTGTAGAGGTATTAGAACACTTATTTAAGGAGATGATTTTATGTGAAATAGTATAGATATAAGAGTCTTTAGAATGCATTTCGAAACTAGATCTTTTAATAATGAAAAATCAACAAGTGCTAAAGCGAAAGGTTATATAGATCTGTATTTAGATTTTTCAACAAAAATTTTATATGTTCCACATTGAGAAATTAAATTCGAATCCTTATATTTAGATTTATATACAACACCAGCATGATTTAAAAGTAGAAAGAAAAATTTTAATTTAAGAAAATCTTTATTTGACAAATTAGGTTTAGACCAAGCAAAGAGGCCTGATAAAACAGAAAATTGATTATATGAATTAGATCAAAATGAATTAGAAATAGCAAGTAAATGATTTAACGAAGAATATAATTCAACATTAAAAAATATTATTTCAATTATAAAAGGGAATAATGCAGGAGGATCATTTAAAAAACCTAGTGCAGCAGAAATAATTGGTGTAAATTTAGATGATAAACATGAAGAATATAAATATAATTTAACCATGTTTTTTGACCTAATAACTTATAAAGATGAGAGAATTCTAGATTTACTTGAAAATGATGAAAATAATATGCTTATAGATCAATTAGAAAGCATTAATGATTTTTTAGATTACATTGTTAATTCTAATAAATATCCTATTCATTCAAAACTTTTAAAACTTACAACAGTAAAACCTAATCTAAGTTATGAAGAAAGAAAAGAATTTTTTGATTCAAAAAGTGCAAAAATTATGGAAGAAATAATCAGAGACTCTAATAAAAAATTATTAGAAATAGATACAAAAATTAAAAGAGCTAGAAGCAAAGCTTCAAAAATGAAAATTAATGTGTTTAAAAGAGAAAAAGGTTATTCATATGAAAATGCACATATCTTAGATGTAGCAATTATAAGAAATAAACTTATTGAACTAATAGATGGAAATAAACAACTTGATGATTCAGAATTTGTAAACTTATTTGATTATATAACTGATGAAAATAACATGTTGAATTTGCAAACCCAAGTTCATAAATGATTTGATAAAGGATTTTTTAGTTTTAATAAAAATGGTGAAATCACTAAAACAAAAAATGATTTTGATATAAACGATTACAGTGAACTAGGTTTTTATAGAATGATACCAAAAGATAAATTAACAGATGAAAGAATAAATTACATAAACTTAAGAAATGAAAATAGAGGACTAAAAATAGACTAGTTTAACTAGTCTATTTTAAATAATTTCTTAGAATTTAAAGTAGTTTGTTTTATAACTTCTTCAACAGTTACATTTTTTAGTTCAGCTACTTTTTCAGCTGTGTAGTAAATGTATTTAGGGTGATTTAATTGACCTCTAAAAGGATGAGGTGTTAAATAAGGTGCATCAGTTTCTAACAATAATTTATCTAATGGTATTACTTTAACTACTTCTTGTAAATCT
This sequence comes from Mycoplasma yeatsii GM274B, assembly GCF_000875755.1. Classification (GTDB taxonomy): domain Bacteria; phylum Bacillota_I; class Bacilli_A; order Mycoplasmatales; family Mycoplasmataceae; genus Mycoplasma; species Mycoplasma yeatsii. The sequence goes on from NZ_CP007520.1 coordinate 19,509, forward strand.
TTTGCATTTTTAAAAGTAACAGCTCCACCAATATTTATATAACAACCTAGTTCTAAAAATTTTAAAGCATATTCTTTATTTGCTGAAAAACAATGTACAACTTTAGGTATTCGATTCAGATCTTTAATGATTTCTATAACATCATCGTATGCTTCATAAACATCTTTTAAATCTCTAATATGCATTTGTAAAACTTTATTATGTTTTATTGCTAAATCAATATGAGCTTTAAAAAATTCTTTTTGTAATTGTTCATCTTCTCTAGTGTAATAATAATCTAACCCAGTTTCACCTATTGCAACAACTTTTTGATGACTAGCTAATTGATCTAATTTTTTAATTACACTTTTATCATAATTAGACACTTCATTAGGATGAATTGCAACTGCAGCATAAACATCATCAAACTCTTCTGATAATTCAACTGCTTTTTTTGAACTTGTTAAATCAAAACTGGCACATAATCACCCACCAACATTATGTTTGTATGATTCTTCTATCATTTGTTTAATATTTGCGTCCTTATATCTAAAATCATCATTAAAATGTATATGATTATCAAAAATTTTATTATTGTCCATAACCTAACCTCTTGTTTAATATAATAAAATTTTAACAAATAACATATAATAACTATAAAATATAATTACAAAGGAGGAACTAAAATGAGTAAAGTTCTTGTTTTAAAAACAACCGCACAAGCTGATGAAGTATCAAACTCAGTTGCATTAACAAAACGATTTTTAGAAGAATATAAAAAGTTAAACCCAAATGATGAAATCATTGAAATTGACTTAAATAAAGAAGAAGTAGGAACAAGTATTTTAACACAACAATCATTTCCTACATTTTTCCAACAACCTGCAACAATTGACTACATTAAATTATTAAAAAGTGTAGATAAATTAGTTATTGCTTGTCCTATGTATAATTTTTCAACACCAGTTACATTAAAAACATTTATTGATCACGTTTCTTTAGCTAATGAAACATTCTCATACAAATACTCTAAAAAAGGAGATGCTATTGGATTAATCACTAATCTAAAAGCTCAAATTTTAGGAGTTCAAGGAGCACCTTTAGGATGATATACTTGAGGAGCACACACTCAATATGTTGAAGGAGCTTTAGGATTCTTAGGAATTAAGTTTAATAAAACAGTTTTACTAGCTGGAGTTAAAGTTGGAGAATTAGCTCAACTTTCACCAGAACAACGTGTTGAAACAATTATTGATGATATTAAAGAAGCTGCAAGAACATTTTAATAAACTATAAAAGAGGGATAAATTTTATCCCTCTTTTTCTATTTTTAAGATAGTACTTTTAATTTTGTCTAAAATCAATAACTGCTCTACCTATGAAATCACCTTTTTCAAGTTTTTCAAATATTTCAGCTACTTGATCTAATTTAACTACTTTAGTTACTTCTGATTTAACTAATCCTCTAGCTGCATAGTCTAAAGCTTCTTGTAAATCTTTACGAGTACCTACAATTGATCCTGCTAGTTCACGTTCTAATAATACAGTTCAGAAAACTGAAACACCGAATTCATCTTTTCCTAATTTATCTTTAGCAGGAAGTCCTACCAATACTTGACGACCACCACGTCTTAACATTTCCATTCCTTGGTTAGCCGCAGATGTTGCAACAGAAGTATTAACTACACCATGAGCTCCACCATTCGTAACTTCAATAACTTTTTCAATAGCATTAACTTTTTTGCTATTAAATGCAAATTCTGCACCTGATTTTAAAGCTAGATCAACTTTTTCATCAGTTACATCAATACCTATAGCTCTGTAACCCATTGCTTTACCATATTGGATAGCCATTTGACCTAGTCCACCCACTCCAATAACAACAACAAAATTTCCAGGTTTCAACTTAGCTTGTTTAACTGCTTTATAAGTGGTTACACCAGCACAAACAACCGGAGCACCTGTTATGATATCTAAATCTTTTGGAACTAATCCAACAAAATCTTCGTGTCCTATTGCGTATTCTGCATATGATCCGTCTTTTGTATATGCAGACATGTTTTGATCGGGACACAATGTTTCTCTACCACTTAAACAATATTCACAATGACCACAAGCATCATGTAATCATGCAAGACAAACTCTATCTCCAACTTTTAAATGTGTACATCCAGGACCTAGTTTAGTAACAATACCAATTCCTTCATGACCAGGTATTAATGGATATTTAGGTTCAACTAATCAATCATAATTTGCTGCATGTAAATCTGTATGACAGATTCCGCTAGTTTCCATTTTAATTAGAACTTCTTTTTCCTTTGGTTCAGGAATATCTACCATCTCTACACTTCATTTGTGTGGTTCACTAACCACAAAAGCTTTCATTTTTGCCATAAATCCCCCATATTGAAAACACTTAATAGAAATATTCTTTTACTATATTTCAACTAAATTATAGTTTTTAATTATCACCTTTAGTGAAAACAGGACATATATTTATTAATTTGAAAATTAAACCGTTTATGTTTATTTTTTTCATTTTTTCAATACAAAAAAAGACAGATCATTTCCGTCGTTTTCTTATTTGTTAACTATTAAATTTTTGTATTCATGAAGTTATTTTATTTTCATGTTTTTTGTAGTCTTCAAAAATTTCTTTCATATGTTTTAGAAAATTAATTTTAGTTTGAAGTTTATTTTGTTCTTTTTCTGTAATTTTACTGATAGCATCATTTAAAGAACTAAAGGATTTTGAATCTTCATAAAATTCTAAAAGTTTAGATAATGACTCTCCTTCTTTTGAATTAAAGAAAGTTTCAGCTTCTTTTGTTTTTAAAGCATCAAGTTTTCCATTTTCTTGATCCTCTTTCAAACTATTTATAAATTTTTCAACTTTTGGTCCAATTTCTTTTTTGATTTCATCAAATTCTTTTTCAAATTGTGATTCACCAATACTTGTGATACCTACTCCGCTAATTTTTAGTTCTTTTGGAAGTTCTTCTTTCATATTTTCTTCTTTTTCTTTCATTTCAGGCTTTGTTTTCATTTCATTTTTAGTACATGAAATAGCAACACCTCCTGCAATAGCGGTCATTGTAAATATACCTAATATTGTTAATAATTTTTTCATATTCTCATTCCATTTCTCGTTTTTATGAAATGATATTATCATATTTAAATAAATAATTTTTGGAACGAAAATTTTTGTCATTTTATGTTTGAAAAAGCATCAATATTGTTTAACGTATTTGTCTATAATTGAATAAATAAAAAATAGCATCTTTGCTATTTTCAATACAAAAAATTTTACTATTTAGTTTAAATTAAGAACCTACATATTTATCTATCAATTCATCTATTTTGCTTTTGTATTTTTCATAATTATCAAATGTAGATTTTACAGATTCTAAGAAATCCTTTTTAGATCTTTCTTTGTCTTCATTATCTTTTGGTAATTTCTCTACAGCCTCTTTTAAAGAATCGTATGATTTTGAATCTTCATAAAATTGAAAGATGTCAACCAAGGCTCCAACTTCTTGAGTTGCTAAAACTTCAGCATCCTCTTTTTCTAATTCCCTCAATTTTTTTATCAATAGATCAATTTTTGGACCAACAATTTTTTTAATATTTTGAAATTGTGTTTCAAGTTGTGTTTCATCAATTTTCTCAGTTTCTTCTTCTTTTGGATTAATTTTCTTTTCAATAGGCTTTTCTTTTATTTCACTTCTAGTACATGAAATAGCAACAGCTCCTGTTGTAGCAAGTGTTGTAAATATTGATAATATAGATACTATTTTTTTCATATTCTCATTCCTATTTTTACTTTTTATGTCTCTATACTATCACTTTTAAAATGTTGTTATTAAAAACTTACAAATTATTTTCCTAAACAATATTTTCTAAAAATGTTATCAATAATTTCATCTTCATATTCAACACCTATTAATTCATTCAATAAGTTTCATGCATCATATAAATCAACATTAACTATATCGATAGGCATTCCTGATTTAATAACATCTAAAGCAGTTGTTAGTTTAGTTTTAATTTGTTCAACTAATGTGATTTGATTTAATCCAATTAAAATTAATTCATCATTTTTTTTGATTTCTTCATTGTTATACATTTGATTAATTTTTAAAATTAGTTGATCTATATCTTGATTTTTAGCACTAGTAAATACAACATTATTATATTTTAGATTCAATGATTCAACTTGTTTGTCATCAAGTTGATCAGTTTTATTAACAACTAAAATTCAATTTTTATCATTTAATAATTCAAAGATTTCTTTATTGTCTTTATCATCAATATTATTGTAGTTAACAACAAATAAAACTAGATCAGCTTTATTAATTAAATCTTTAGATTTTTGAATTCCTAGATTTTCAACAATATCATCAGTTGCTCTAATTCCAGCAGTATCAATTAAATCTAAAGTCACATTTTCTAAACTAATTTGTCCTTCAACAATATCACGAGTTGTTCCTGGAATATCAGTAACAATAGCTTTATCTTCATTAATTAAAGTATTTAAAATAGATGATTTACCTACATTAGTTTGACCAATAATTGCTGTTTTAATTCCTTCTGAATTTTTAAATGCCATTTTAGATCTAATTAAAAGTTTATTGATTTGATCATTTATTATTTCTAATAATTTAGTTAAATCTTCAACACTTGACCCTTCAACATCATCGTAATCAGGATAATCAATTGAAACTTGAATTCTACTAATAATATCTAAAAGATTATCTTTTAATTCAATAACAGCTTTGTTGTTAGCTCCACTCATATTAGCAACACCAATTTTTAAAGCTAATTCATTTTTAGCGTGAATTAAATTATTAATACCTTCAGCTTGAATTAGGTCGATCTTTCCATTAACAAATGATCTTTGACTAAATTCACCTCTCATAGCCATTCTAGCTCCTGACTGAGTAATTATATTAATAATTCTATTAGTGTTTAAAATACCACCGTGACAAGCAATTTCAACTACATTTTCACCAGTAAATGAGTTAGGAGCAACAAAACAAGTTAAAACAACTTCATCAATTAATTCATCTTTAAAATAAAGTTTTCTAACAAAAATTCCTCTTTTAGTTTGGATTTGATCTTTTTCTTTTAATAATCTATTAATTACAGTAAAAGCTTCATCTCCACTAATTCTAATTAAAGCTATAGCTTGAGCTGAAATATTAGTAGCAGGAGCAACAACTGTATCTTGTAATGTAATCATTAAACCATCTCTTTTCTTTATCAATATAATTTTATAAGACTAATTTATTAATGGTAGGTGAAATATTTAAAAAAACGACTTAATCAACTTTAATATTCTTGACTTTCGCTAAGAAAAATAAGTAATAAAAAACCACAATTTAAATTGTGGTTAATTTAATTTAGTTTATTTACTTTTTGAAGCTGTTTTTGGTTTTGTTGATTTAGCTGTTGTTGATTTTGGTTTTGTTGATTTAGCAGCTGTTTTTGGTTTAACTTCTTTTACAACTGGTTCTTCAACTTTTACTTCTTCAACTTTAACAGGCTCAACTTTAGCTTGTTCAACTTTTTTGCATGGGAACATTGGATATTCTGGATGAGGTTCTTTAAGCATTAATATACCAATGAATGCAATTGCTGTAGATAAAATAATAAGTACAAATTGAATTGCTGTTAGTGTTAATTGGTTTTTTTGCAATGCTGGTATAAGTGAAATACCAGAAATTAGAATTAATACTAATGTAAAGAATACATATCCAAATCCTCAAATTAAACTGAACATTCAACCAATAGTTTTTGGATCTGATTCTTTATATTCGTGTGGTAAGTTTAACATAACACCTTGAATACCTCAAATACATAATCCAGTTAAGAAACCTAGGATGATAAACATTGCAGCTGAGAATCCAAACATAGATTTGTTGTCACCTGATCCATATTTAGCAACACCAAATATAAATGTTAGAGTTGATAATGTAAATAAAACTATTGCAGATGCGATTGCAGTAGCAATAAATCATCTTCTTTTTGCTTGTTTTCTTGATCATAAACCAAGACTGATTGGACCAACAAATACCGCTGATAAGAATGCTACTTGTCATCCGAAGATGTATTTATTAAAAATACCTTCGGCTTTACTTAGTCCGTTAAAAATTGGTACTGTTAAGCTTGTTAAGAAAACGGCTATACATAATCATCCACCATATAGTAGAACTCATGCATATGTTTGTTTTTTCTTAACGTATGATCCAAGAATACTTCATCCGTTTACTTTTACTCTTGGTTCATTTTCTTTAACGTCAAATTGTGTTCCTATAAAAATAAATAATAATAAAGGAATAATGTTTAACGCAGCTAATAGAGTAACTATTAATTTTCATTGTTCTCTAACTGCATCTGAATTTGTAACTACAAGTACAGGAACGATTGAAATGATTGTTCCTAATGGGTAGAATCAAATACCAAATTGTGAAACAACTGATTTTTGTTTTGGCCCAAAGAAGTTAGCAACAACAGGTTGAGTTAAGATAATTAAAGTTGTTCCTCCAATAGCCATAATTGTTCTTAAAACTAAGAACAATGCATACCCGTATCCAGTAGCTGGCATAAATGCAGCAGGAATACCAACTAATGTCATTGCAATAGCAATAATAGTAGTGTATTTGTGTGCAAATTTAGCTAATAATAACGCAACAAGCACTGAACCTATACCACGTCCTAATGTAATTGATCAGTTTGCGATTTGACTTATAAGTTGGAAATTAGCATCTTTTTGGATTCTAAAATAACCTAAGAACCCTGCATTAGCCATACCATCTTTTACACCATCACCAGCTAATGTAACTGAGAACCCTCAGTTTGCAATGAATAGCATGTATGCAAATGAAATAAATGATCATAATATAAATCCGTAAAGAACTTTATTTTTTTGTGATCATTCTTTGATCTTGTTATTCATATTTTACCTTTCTATGTAAATAAAACTTAAATAATTTGGCTTACAATATAAATCAAAATATATAATTACTTAAGTTTTACTTACTTATTTTTACTCTTCATTTTTATAAAAATGAATTAACAAAAGTCATGTTAATTACCTATATAATTTCATATATAGACAATTATATTATATATCCGAGTAGCTAAGTTTTATAGGTGTATAAGTAAAATGCTTGGAATATTAGGTAAAATAGCTAGTTATTTTTAGTTATTTTTAAATATTTAATAGTTAAAAAATAGAAGTTATAAAAACTATTGAGGATATATTTTTATTTATAAGTTTGTATTTCTTATATATAATTATTTAAGTTATAAAAGTATTTGGGGGTTAATATGAGTTTAATAGTTTTAGAAAATATTTCTCATCAAAATGGTGGAAAAATTCTATATAGAGATTCTGAAATGAGAATTAATAAAGGTGAACACGTTGCACTTGTAGGACCTAATGGAGCTGGTAAAACAACTTTATTAAATATCATAGCTCAAAAAATAGTTCCAGATCACGGCACAATTGAATGACATCCAAAAGCAAAAATTGGTTATCTAGATCAACACCAAGAAGTAGATATGAATATTACTAGCCAAGACTATTTAAAAGATGCTTTTAAATATTTATATGAAATAGAAGAAAAAATTAATAAGATTTATGAAAATATGGCTATTGAGTATAAAGAAGAAGATCTAGTTAAAGCTTTAGAATTACAAGATTATTTAACAAGTCATGGTTTTGATACAATTGATAAAACAATCGGAAACTTAGTTTCAGGTTTAGGTATAAATCCCGAAAATATGACAAAAAAATTAGGTCAATTATCTGGTGGACAAAGAGGAAAAATTCTATTAGCTAAGTTATTGTTAAAAAATGATGATTTTATTTTATTAGATGAGCCTACTAACTTTTTAGATATTGAACAAGTTGAATGATTAGCTAACTTTTTAAATAATTATGAGCATGCATTTTTAGTAGTAAGTCACGATATTGATTTTATAAATAAAATTTCTAAAATTATTTTTGCTATTGAAAATCAAGAAATCAATCGTTATGTTGGAGATTACAATAAATACTTAGAATTATCAGCTTTAAAAGCAGAACAATACGATAAAGCAAGAGAATCTCAACAACAACAAATAGCTAAATTAAAAGATTATATTTCAAGAAATGCAGCTCGTGCTTCAACTGCAAGAAGTGCTCAATCAAGACAAAAACAACTAGATAAAATTGAAGTTATGGATCAACGTCAAAAACTAGTTAAACCTAAAATGAGTTTTAAATATAAAAGACCAAACTCAGCAGTTGTAGTAAAAGCTGAAAACTTAGAAATCGGTTATGATTTTGTTTTAACTGACCCTTTAACATTTGAATTACGTGAAGGCCAAAAATGTATCGTTAAAGGTTATAACGGTATTGGTAAAACTACATTTTTAAAAACTATTGCAAATGAAATTAAACCAATAAGCGGTTGATCAAAACTAGGTGATGGAGTTGAAGTAAGATATTTCCATCAAATTGAAGATTTTGATGATGTTGAAACTCCTATTTCATACTTAATGAATCGTCATCCAAAAATGCTAGAACCAGAAATAAGAGCAACAATTTCAAGATTTGGTGTTAAATCTGAATTAATGCAAAATCCTATGAAACAACTTTCTGGAGGAGAACAAACTAAAGTAAGACTTGCTTCATTAAGTTTAGAACCAGCAAGCTTACTAATATTAGATGAGCCTACTAACCATATTGACGTTCTAGCTAAAGAATCATTACTAGAAGCAATCCAACAATTTACTGGAACTGTATTAATTACAACTCACGATATTAACTTTGAAACTAATTGAGCAGATAAAGTATTAAACTTTGAAGATTTAGTTGATTAAAAACAACAAAGACGTTCATTACTGAACGTCTTTTAAATTATTTTTATTGAAAATATGTAATTTTTATACATATAAAAGATGAATAAAAGGAATTTTACAATATTTTGATCGTTTTATCTTATAACAAAATTATTTTGTTATAAATCCTTTAGAGAATTCTTTTATTATGATTACTATGCACAATTTATTAATTTTAATTAAAGAATTATTTTTTAAGATAAATTAAAGGAGTTATAAGAAAGGAGTTTTAAAAAACTAACTTGAAAAACTTAAATAATATATGAAACGATCGAAAAAAAAAAAAAAATATAGAAAAATAAAAAAATTTTAATAAAAATAGAATATTAAAATATAAACATAATTATGAACAATATAAGTTAAGACTTTATATAAATATTTCAAAAGAATTTAATTTACGTGAGGAACCAGAGATAAGTTCCTCAAAATAATTTTATACCATTGTTTCTTATAACTCAATGAAATAAATAACAATAAATAATAATAAAAACTTTGCAAACAAAAAAGATATGAAATGAACTCATATCTCAATTTATTATTTAAATTTTTGATTCTTTTTTGATGAATTTATTGGTTTACCTTCTGTTAGAAAACTAAAAAGAAATAATATTTCTCCCATGTAGATGACATTTAATTATCATTAGTTTTTGAGTCAACATCAATAATAACGTATCTATGAGGTGATCCACCAAACTGTTCATTAAAAGCATCTTTGTTAGGAGATTTTTTGTTTGCAGTGTGCATTGCTTCAACTTTTACATAATCTCTTAATATGAACTTATCTGCTTTAAATTTATCTTTAGATAATTCTGGGTATAGAAAAGCATAGTTAAATATTGAAACTTCATTTCTTTTGTTTTTGCTCATAGTGTTTTTATCTTTTATATCTATTTTTAAAACACTATAATCAGAAGTTAATATAAACATTTCTCATGTATTTATCCCTTTTGTTGTGCTTCTATCTCAAACTGCATATTGACTTATTTCATTTGTTTTTAACTTTCTAAATGTACCGTATTTAAGAGCGTTTTCTTGTGAGTCAATTTTTGCAAATTGGTTATCATCATCATAAGCAAAAAAGATAAATTTATCTAAATTAAATAATGTAGATAATCAGTTTTGTTTAAATAATTGATTTAAAATATTTCCAAATTCACTTTTTGAAAATGGTTCATCATCTTCTCCATATTTGACGATGAAATTATTAACATATGATAGATCGGATTTTATTTTATTTAAATCAAATTTTTTATTCAATCCAAGTGCTATTTGCTTTTGATCATTTACATATTTATTTTTTTCTTCTTCTGGTTTTTCTACATTTTTAAATTCTAAATTTAGTATTTGATTTACATATTCATGTTCTATGAATCTATTTCATTTATCTTCTTTTTGTTTTTCTTTACTAATTTTTAATGCATCTAAATTTATATTATTTTTATTTGTAAAAATTAAAGAAAATGGTAAAGCAAAAATTAGAATCCCAGCTATTGAATATATTATTTTTTTAACTGTCTTATTCATACTAATTCTCCTTTTCATTTTCGATTGGTTGAACAATTTCAATTTCTACTGAACCTACGTATTTAGTTGAATTTTCTTTTGCTAAAAGTTTAATTTTTGTTTCTTCTACAAATTCAACTCTTAATTGTGATGCATCAAGTTGTAAATTATTTGCTTTATTAATAGCTTCAACAACTTTACTAATCTTAAGTTTATCGTCTTTGTCTAATTTGATTCCTGTTTTAGTTTTAATTATATTTTCTAAAAAGTCTTTTTCAGCTGTTAAAATACCTAAACAAGGAAAACCATAAAGTTTTATTAAATCTTTTTCAAATGCATCATATCCACTTTGATCTTGGTGATAAATACTTGTATGTAAAACATTTGAAATTGCTGTTGAGCTAATATTGTCTGTTTTTGATTCGGCAAAGTATATGATTTTATCTAATTCTATTTTCATATCAGATGAAGCTGTTTTTGAAGCTTTTATAACAATAAAGAAGTTGTCTTTTCTAATATATATAACATTACTACTTATATGTTTAGATTCACTACCTATTGTTATAACGTTAAGATTGTTATTATCTATTTTTTTATCTTCAACAGGTTGTTTATTTTTAATAGTTTCTAGAAACTCGTTAGAGTGTTTTGCAACTTTTCCACTACTATTTCTAGTTTCTTCTAGTGTTCAATATTTTGTAAATCTTAAATTAAACTTATCTAGATTTCTTAGTAATAGTATTAAATTTTTTGAATAAAACTCTTTTAATTCTTTAATTGATTCTTCAGATTTAGTTTGTAAATATTTAGCTTTTAATTCATTAGATTTTTTAATAAATTCTTTTGAATTTTCTTCTTTTTGAGTACTTAAATATTTTATTTTTTCAGCTTCATTATCACCAAAAAGTATTTTATTTAAACTTCTAAAAATTTCTTCAGTTCTATCATTAACGTCTTTGTATACTTCATGATTTCTTGGAATTTGAAGTTGAATATCTTTTGTGGTTTTTGAAAGTGAACCTAATAAAAATGCTAATGCTAATAACGGTATTATTAAGTGTGCTAAAGAAATACCGATAACAATTTTTTTATTTATTTTCATAAATATACCTCATAGAGAATCTAAATATTTTTACTTTGTCAAAATCTTTGTCTTCAATTTTTTTATTTATATCAATTTGATTAATTTTATTTATAGAATCGAAAAGAGCGTTTGAATATTGACGTTTTGCTTGAAATTCAAAAAATCGTTTATCTGTATCTTGATATTGTTGTAATGCAGTTTGTCTTTCACTTTCTCCAAATTGTTTTGGTGCTTCTTTGCTTCATTTTTGAATTTTTTCAATTGTTGTATTAACTAATTGATCTAATTTTTCTTTGTATTCATCTAATAATTCTTTGTGTTCAGTATATGGTTGAGATTTGGTTACATCTTGTTCATATGCTTCTTCTAGTTGATTTTTTCAATCATTAATGTGCTGATCAACTTTTGTTCTATCTTGTTTTAAGTTTTCAAATAATGATTCGGCTAATTTTGTTTGTTTTAAATCATAACTTCTAAATTTATTACGCACTCTTCAATCATTTATTCAAATACCACGATGACTTGAACTAAAGTCACTTTTCATTTGATAAATATCTCCATTTTCATATTTATCTTTTTTATCATCAAGATAGTTATCAAGTTTTTGTTTTCTGATGTTAAAAATTTCTTTTTCTATTTTTTCTAAATTTGATTTAATCTCATCGTTACTAATATTTTTATCTTTAAAAATTAATAGATCAGGTAATATTCTGGTTATAAGTTTTTCATCTTCTTTATATTGAATCATTTTTAAAACTTTATAGTTGTCATATATTAAATAAAATGTTTTGAATTCTTTTAATTTATCAACTTCATCAAGAGTTTCATTTTTAAAAGTAATCATACCTGTAGGGAACTTATTATTTATACTTACTAAAGTTGAATTTGCTTGATCATTAAGTTCAAATAATTGTTGATCAACAGCATTTGCTCTATAAAAATCACCATAAGTATTAAAGTTAAAAACAAATTTATCAATATTATTTAATGTTCAATATCAATTAGATGAAAGGTTATTTTCGATAAGTTTTTTAGCTTTATTTACAACATCTCTATATTGCTTTTCTACATCTTCAGTCACATAATGACCTATAAAAATTGGATAAACAGTAAGTGAATATCTTAAATCAGTATATGCAGATCTAAATCTATGTTCTTGAGTATTGATATATCTTTTTTCTAGATCTTTATTATCTTTGTAAATTGAATCTAAAATTTGTTTAATATGATCATTTTCATATAACTTTTTTTCTTTTACAGATCTATTAATTGAATCATTAGGTTTTATTTGTGTTGTACAACCAACTAATGATAAAGCCATAAAAGGTAGTAGACTAATTTTTAATAACTTTTTCATAGAATAATTCCTCTAAGTCTTTTTCTTTTTTACCTGAATATAAAACTACACCATCATGAATTAGAGTTACCGAATTAACATATTTATCAACTTCAGATAGAATGTGAGAACTAATTAAAATAGCGATGTTTTGTTCTTTATTAATTTTTTGTAAAAATGAGAATAATTCATATCTGGCAGTAGGATCAAGATTAGCTGCTGGTTCATCTAATATTAATAATTTTGGATCATGTAATAAAGCTTGAATTAATAGAACCTTTTTTTGTTGACCTGAAGAAAATGTGTAAGGTTTATCTTTTGCTAAATTAGTTATGTCAAACATTTTTAAAAAGTTATTTATTTTTTCTGTAGCTATGTTTTTATCAACTCCAGAAAGTATTGCAAAATTTAATAAATAATCAAAAGTAGTTAAATCTTTTGGAAATAATGCTTTTTCAGGAACATAACCTATAAATGATCTTGCTTGCGGGTCTTTTATATTAATTTCATTTATAAAAATATTACCTTTATATTCAACATAAGCTCCTATAATTGTTTTAATTGTTGTAGTTTTACCAGCACCGTTTTCACCAATAAATGCATGAAAATCACCTTCATTTAATGACATATTTATACTTTTAATACCACGATTTGATAAAGGAAATATTTTAGTTAGTTTAACTATATCTAGTATTTTTTTCATATCTATTTATATTCCTTTCTTTGGTAAATCTTAAATGTTAGTGCAAATTCTGCACCGATAATAACAAGTCATAATAAAGCGATTACATATTTATTAACAATTTGTCTATTTCTAGTTATTGAATATAAGTTATCTGCTGAACTGAATAAGAAGTTTGATTTACTTTCTTGTAAATCGAATCTAAATAATGTTTTTTTAACTCCGTCTTTTTCTTCTTGAACAACTTTTTCTGAAAAGTTTTTAAAACCACCTAATCGGTAATTTCGACCGTCTAATTCTAAATTAATCTGAGCATCTCCAAAATATTCGTTGTTAGGATTTTTAATCATTATTTTGAAAAGTTGAGAATCTTGGTAATTGAAATATATATAGTTTAAGATTGCGATTGCTTTATATATTTTTATTTGAACAACACCATCAATTTCACCATCAGTAATAGATCTTTTGTCGAATAATTTTATATTATGATTTTCATAATTATTAATTTCAGAATCTTCATTTGTTACATATTCAGAAATTTTGCTCATTAACTGTTTATGTTTTTTGTTTAATTGTTCTGAAGTATTGCTTTTATCATTTAAAAATTCTTTTAAGTTTTGATTTACAAAATCACTAGCGATTAAATTAAATTTCTTATCTTGTAAAGCTTGTTTGATAACATTTCATTTAATTCTTCCAACTAAACTAGAACGTTGATTTGAAAATTCGTTTTCATCTTCAAAGAATTTTGAATCATCATTTTCAGCACCATCAATTGCATAAATTAGATCATAATTAACAGTTTGAGTGAAATCTGAAAATTTAGAATGAGATTTTAATAATCCTGGAACTATGTATTTTTCAGAGAATTTTTGATTACTGTCATCTGCAACTTTATATTTTACTTGATTAGGTTTTTTATCTAATTTATAAGTGTAACTAATATTATCTAAATCATTATAATAAACATATTTTTCTAGATCAGTTGAATTATTAGCATTAGTAATAGAAATGTTTTTACTATTGAAATTAAATATATTTATAAATTGATAAGGTATTGAAATTCAAGAATAAGTTTGTCAACTTGTTAAAGATCTATTTGTATAATTAATTACTGTTTGTAAGTATTCTTTTTGTTCTTGATCAAAATCTTTGTTATCACTACCATTAGGTATTAATAATAGTTCGTCTTTATTGTTATTAATAAAATATGGTTCAGTATTTACTTCATTTCCTGAATGATGATATTCATAACTTCTATTTATAAAACTTGATGCTTTATTGATATTTGTTGTTTGATTACTTGCTAGTAATATTCCAATACTACTTAGTGGTATAAAAGCAATTAATGGTAAAGTCATAGCTATTTTTTGACTTAATTTAAAACTTAATAAACTAACAAAAAGTCCTATTATAAAATAAGCACTTAAACTAACAAAAAATAATGTTAAAGAATTTATTAATACATTTACAAAATTAAATGAAGCATAGAAATATAAAAATCCAGAAATTAATAAAGCTGTTGATCAAATTAATCCAAAATAACTTAAGCAGATTAATTTACCTAAAATTAATTGTTTTCTAGATATAGGTTTAGATAATGTAATTATTTCTATTCCTTCTTGTTCTAAATCTTTAAATAAATTCAATGCTTTAATAGATGAATAAACTGCAGTCATAATAATAGCTATAAAAGTATAGAAAAATACTGCTAGTTCTTGATAATTACTAGGAACTGCAAATTTAAAAACAATTCCTACAAAAAAAGAAATTGCAACTGCAATAATTGGTAATAAAATTGAGCTTTTCTTTTTTAAAATAGTGTTAAAAGCAAAAAAAGAATATCTTAGATAAGCGTTTTTCATACATTTTTTCATTCCTTTGTCTTAATATTGTTATTTATAAAAATTATAAATAAGTAAATATAAAAATCAATAGAATTGACTAAAAAATTTAATATATAACAATAAAAAAGTCTATGTTTTTAAACTCACAATATCTAAGTTGATAAAGTGTTTGTTAATGTTGGCTAATTCTACTAAAAATAGTTTGAATGATTTAAATAAAATACACAAAAAAACAAATAAAAAAACAATTAAGATTAAAATCAAAAATATAATAGAGCTATAAGTGTTATTTAGGTAGAAAGGCTATTTATATGAATAAAAAAACTTTACTGATTCTGTTATCTACATTGACAGGAATTTCTCTTGTCGCAACTGTTAGTGGTGTTATTAGTTATAAAATAATAAATAAGAATAATACTAAAGAATTTATCGATGAACATTTAGAATATATTGAGAAAATCATTAAAGATAATCAACTTTCCGAAGAATTATTTAAGCCACATTCAGACGGTTTAATTACATCAGTTTTTACAATTCAAGAATCAGAATATATCAATGATGAACAAGGCAATGCAATTGAATGTACAAAGATTGGTTATTCTTTAATGTCTGATAAGTCTATTAAAATTCAACAATTCCCAGTAACTGTTTCTAAAGTTCCATCTGAACTACCTAAACATATTACAAATTTAAATAATGCCTTTGATGAAAATATTAATGAAATTATTAAAGGAATTGAATCTTGAAACACATCAAACGTAAGAAACATGAGTTATATGTTTCAAAACACTTCAAATTTTAACCAAGATATAGGAAGTTGAAATACTTCTAATGTAACTGATATGAGTTATATGTTTTCTCAATCTTCAAATTTTAATAAAAATATATCTAGTTGAAATACTAAAAATGTAGTAGATATGGGTGGTATGTTTTGACAAGCAGAAAACTTCAACCAAGATATAGGAAGTTGAAACACATCAAATGTAATTGATATGCAACAAATGTTTTCTGGTGCTAAAAAATTTAATCAAAATTTATCCGGTTGAGATGTTTCAAAAGTTTCAAAAGAGATTGAATCTAAAAATGAAAAATACTCAGGATGAGAAGATTTCAATAAAGATTCTCACAAGGAATTTACAGGCGACAAACTTCCAAAATTTCTTAAATAAACAACCCTTTTAGAATACTTATTTAAATTAATATAACAAGTTATGGCATTTTAAAATTTAAGTAAAAAAGCACAGTTCCGTTTTCTGTGCTTTTTATTATCTAACTCTTTTATTTTTTAAAAATAGATTTTTCGCATTATTTCTTGTTGTTTGAGCAACAACTAATTCACTTAGATTTTTCATTCTAGCGATATGTTTAATAGTTAAAGGTAGGTATTTTGGATAGTTTAGACTTCCATCGTATGGAGCAGGAGCTAGATAAGGAGCGTCTGATTCAACAACTAAATCATTTAATGAAATCCCATCAATAACAGCATTAATTTCTGAATCATAAGTAACAGCCCCACTTACTGAAATTAAAAATCCTAATTCAATAAATTTTTTAGCTCATTCTAATGTTCCTTGATAAGAATGAATAACTCCTTTTTTAACACCGTTTTCTTTTAATAAATTATATGCAATTTCATAAACTCTAGTTTTACCTGGTTCATTTTTTAAATGTAACATTAATGGTAAATCAAGTTTTTTAGCGATATTAATATGTCTTTTAAAAGCTTCAATTTGTTGTTTTTCATATTTTGTAGTTTGAGAAAAGTCTAACCCAGTTTCACCAATTCCAACAACTTCATTAGATTGAGCTAATTCTTCAATTGTTTCATACGCTTCAACAGTAAATAAATGTGCATTAGTTGGATGAATACCAACAATCGCAAACACTACAGGTGATAAGTTAGCTTGAATAACAGCTGTTTTAGATGATTTAACATCAGTTCCTACATTATTTATATAGTCTACTCCTGATTTTTTAGCTTCTAAAATTATTTCAATAGATGTCATTTCTAAATTTAAATATTTAGCATCACTTAAGTGACAGTGTACATCATATAATCCAGACATTGCCATATTTTTACCTACTTTCTTTATATTTTAATTATATATATTTAGTTCTTTAAAAAGCTTAAGGATAAAGCAATTTAGTATATTTTTACTTTCTAAAAAGATAAGTTTAATTTATTTTCTATTATTTGTGATAACAAAATGCAAATAAAACTAATTGATATAATTATTTATAGAGGAGCCGATATAAAAAACATCTAGCTCGTCTCATTAATCGTCTATGAATTAGAACTTATAGTAACAATTATTTCATAGTAAGAAGGGAACAAAAATATGATTTTAGTAGCTCACCGTGGTTTTAGAGGACTATTTGGAGAAAATAGGGTATTTGATTTTGAAAATGCATTAAAAATAACTAAAGCTGTTGAATTTGATATTCGTTTAACAAGAGATAATCAGGTAATTATTTTCCACGATCACAACTTTAAAAGAATTGGAAAATTAAACAGAACAGTTAAGTCAATGACTTATGATGAAATTAAACAAATTCCATACTTTAAAGAAAATCCTTTATGATTACCTCCATTATTTGAAGAATTTATGGATCAACATTTCAATCAATACGAAATGATAAACGTTGAAATTAAACCTGATAACTATACCAAAGAACAATTAGATATCGTGTTTAAATCAATTGAAAAATACACAAATAAAGGAGTTGAAATAATTGTTTCATCATTCTCTCCTAATGTATTAAATGAAATTTTAAAAAGAAAAAATAATAACTACAAAACAGGATACTTATTTGAAAAAATGTCACAATTTGATATTGAATTAGGTAAAAAATTTGACTTTCTACACCCACCAATCAGTTTATTGAAAAAAGCTAAAAATCAAGAACTATTTTTAAAATTAAATATCCCATTAAATGTATGAACATTCAAAAAAATGAAGGATGTAGACAGACTACATTCAATGTATAAAGACTTAATTAATGGATACATTTCTGATTATCCAGAACTATATCCAAGTAAAAATATGTAGTTAATTTAACAACCGGTTATACCGGTTTTTTATTAGCTAGTTATAGCAATATTTTTTAATTAAAATATTATAAAATAATTTTGTATATAAAAGATTTCTTAGTTAGGAGAAAATAATGGAATTAAAAAAACAATCGAAAAAGTCATTAATTATATTAATAGCTTTTTGAATTTTGGTTGGTGTTACTTCAACTATTATTTATGACCTTGAATGGTTCATACAAAAAGTTGTTCTTTTTAACGGGTGACTAAGCAATGACATTGCAAAAAACAGTACTATAAACATAGCGGGTATAAAACCTTTTAACTTTAATTCTTTAGGTATAACTCAAATTCAAGATTTTTATCAAATATTAACTGACAAAAATGAAACAAATCAAGTATTCAAAATAGTTAGTCAATATTACGATCACAACATAAATCAAGCTTTCAAAATAGAAGGTATGTTATTTGCGGCAGCTGGATTAGGAGCTTCATTTATATCTGGTCCTTTATTAGTTTTTGCTATTACTAAAAGACAAAAATATAAAATATTTGTTCTACCTATATTACTAGCATTAGCAATTTTTATGTTCTTTGTTATGCCTGCAATTTCAACACTTATATTATTAATAGCAGTATTTACTCCAGTGTTTGCATTCTTGTACTCATACAGAACCGCACTAGATCCATGAGCAACATCAATCGCTCGTAAGACAAATGTTAAGATTGCTTTTGTTCGTAACTTCTATGCAATAGGAGGAACACTTGGATCTATTTGTATAACTCAAATGCTTTTCAAATTAAATTCATATCAAGATACATTAACTTGAAAAACTGCTTATCCATATTATTTTGTTGGTGGATTTATAATATTATTAGCTGTTTTCTTAGCGTTCTTTATGCCAGATAATGCGTTTAGTGAATCACACGTAAAACAAGAAGATATAAGCGAGAAAAAATTCAAAGAAGTTAAAGAATCAAATGAATTAGACAAACAAATTACACTAAAACAAGTTATTAAAAATAAAAACTTCATAGTTGGACTTATTGTATTTTTAATCTTGATTGGTGCTGTTCAAGCATTTAACTCAATTTGGATTAATACTGTTGAAAATTTAACTTCATCTACAAAAGAAGTTAATGCTCCAAATCAATTAGGATTCCAAAAAGCATTCGCATTAGGACCTCAACTATTATTAACATTCTTAATTTTAAAAATAGTATCAAAAATTAGTTTAAGAAAATTCTTAATTTTAACTTCAATTCTATCTTCAATTAGTTTCTTTTTAATAGGAGTTGTTGTTTATATTGTTAAACCTGCTCACGTTACAATTAACAGTTTAATTGGTGGAATAGGTTATGCTGTTACTGGAACATTAGCTGTTGCTTTAGGTTATGAATTTGTTTCAAGAGTAACAACTCCTCACACAAGACCAGCTACATTTGTTGTATTTAACTCATTAACTTATGGTTTTGGAGGAATTATCTTTGTATTTATTAACTCATTCTTATCTCGTGTTACATTCTTTGGAATTGATAAAACAAATGGAATGTGAGTATGAATTATATGTGGTTCAGCAATGTTACTTACAGTATTTATATTAATATTTGCATTTAAAGAACCTAAGTTTATAACTAGAGAAATTGATGATCATACATTCGATCAAAACAAACAAAGAAAACTATCAAATTTCAGTAAAAAATCTAATAAATAGAAAAGGTGTTTAGCATGATTTCTTTATACATTTGAAAACAAGTAAAAGATCGTATGTCTCAAAAAGTAACTTATCAAGATTCAATTAATTTTGAAACTAAAATCGCTAGTGAAAATGGTTATAATTTCGATCACTTAGATTTATCTGGATTTGAAAGAGAATACAAAACTATTCAAACAAGATTTGGTGATTTAAAACTTTTTAAACACGGTAATGGTGATAAAGTTGTTATTTATTGTCACGGTATTTTATCTAATAATCGTAATGCAATTAAACTTTTAGATTATTTCATACCTAGAGGTTATACAGTTATTGCTTATGACAATTTTGGTTGAGGTGAATCTGAAAAATTTGGAAAATGTACTTTAGGAGTCAAAGAAGCAGATCTATTAAAAGATGTCATTGATTTTGTTAAAACTGACTTAAAACCTGAACAATTAGTTGTTTATGGTGAATCAATGGGTGGTGGAACTGTTTATAGTTATCTACATAAATATTCAAATCAAAATATTGATAAATTTGTTGTTGATGCTGGGTATAATTCATTTTTTGATAACGTTCAAAAATTAGCGTTTGATAGAGTTAGTTACGGTGTTTATTTAACTTATTTATTACTTCCATTATTATTTAAAATTTCAAAATGACCAATTAAAAAATTTAACAAATTAGAAGATTTTAAACAATGAGATAATGTGTTACACATTCACTCAAAAACTGATGATTTAGTTTCATTCAAACATGTTAAAAAGTTTATGAAAAATCTAAAAAATATTCATGTTTATGAAACAAAAACTCGTCACTGTTTAGGAATCTATTATGCTAGAGAAGAACATTATAAAGTATTAGATACTTGATTAGATGTTAAAAAAATAAAGAATCAAATAAAAAAGCTTCAACAAAATCTACAACTAAGAAATTAAGTTCAACTAAATCAAAACCAACTACTAAAAAATAATAATTAAAAAAGTTTCCCACTTTAAGCATAAAAATAACAGTTTAAACTTATAAAGTTAACTGTTATTTTTTTAAATCTTATAAAAGAGTTGATATGATGCTTTTTCATCTAATTCACCATTAAATTTGTATTGTTTATTTTCTTATAAATAACCTCGATCATTTTTGTTTGATAATTTTGTTTTCTATACCTTTCCCACTTTAAGCATAAAAATAATTCTTTCCCACTTAAGCATAAAATTCATATAGAATTAATAAAGTATTATTTTTGATTTTCAATAAATCTTAGGAGGTTAATGTGTTTAAAAAAAGATTTTCAATAATAAGTTATTTATCAATGTTTAAAGATCTTAACTATCTAACAACAACAGCTTTAATAACTGCGTTATTAATAGCTTTAGCTTCAACAACTTCAATGATTAATTTAGGAGTAGCTAAATTTCAAGTTGCAGATGGTGTATTTTTAAGTTTAGCCTGTTTTATTCCTGGTCCTATGATGGCTGTTAGTGGAACTTTATATGCTATGATATTTGACATAATTTCAGGTGGAGTGATGTTTGTTCCTGCATCACTAGTTATTCATTTAATTATGTTTATTTTAGTAAAATTATTAATTAAAAAACTTCCATTTTTCTTAGTTATTCCAATTGCTGAATTACCTGTATTTTTATACATTTTATACGGATTTAATATTACATGATTTAATCAAGGTTTATCAATAGCAAAAACAGAAGCAATAAAATCTCTAATTACTGATGTTATTCAATATGGGATATCTGTCGGTTCAGGAATTGTATTATGTATAGCTTTTTCAAGTAAAAGTATGTCTAAGATATTTGAAACTATTACTCCAAACCAAGATTTTGATAGCAAAAAAATATAAACGGTCACGAATAAAACACAAAAAGCAAACTGATAAAAAATATATTTAATTTATACTTTATAATTTTAAAGAAAGGTTAAGGGAGGTTTGTATGAAAAATATTATAGAAGATATTAAAAATAATCCTAAAAAATATCTAATTAGAGTAGTATGTTTAATTTTAGGATTCTATCTTTTTTCACTTTCAATTGCTTTATATGCTGTAACTAGTGTTGGAGCAAGTCAAGTTGATTTTACCAACTTTGCTATTTTAGGTATTTTTAACAAATGACAAAATAAAGATTCTGGTATTGTAGAATTATCACAATATAAAATAGCATTGACTGCTTTATATTTATTTTTAATGATTTTATCAGGTGTATTTTTATCAGTGTCTATTCTTAAAAAATATAAAGTTGAGAAAAATAAAAAATTATGAATAGAATTAGTTGTATTAATAGTTTTAGATTTAATAGTTATTTTCACTATGCCATATCTTATTGATGGTCAGATTGCTATGTTTGAAAAAATAGGGTACAACAAATGAATGCTTAGCGAAGAAATACAATATCAATTTAGAACAATATTCTTTTTAATTGCTTATATGTTATATATTTTAGGATTAACATTTTGAGTTCACTCAGGATGACTAATTAGTCCTTATAATTCAATTAATAATAGTTTTATGAAAATGACAAAATTACCATTTAATACTTCAAGAGTTTTAATGGACATTTTAATTTTCTTACCAGGAGTTATTATACTTTTAGTTAATCCTGTAAGTTGATCAGTAAAAGGACAATTCTTATTAAACTACTTAAATATAGGAACAGTTATCTTTGTTTTTGCTACTGGTCCATTACTAGGAAAAACATTGAATATATTAAATAAAATAACAAAAATTTATTAATTTATTTTAAAACGGTTTATCCGTTTTTTTATTTAGTTGAAGTGTTAAATTTATAATATAATTAAAATATTAATTGACTATTAAGGAGTACTTTATGTTAGATATAAATTATATTGAACAAAATTATGAACAAGTTGTTGAAAGATTAAATATGCGTAATCAACAAGACTATTCATCAGATTTAAAATTCGTAATTGAAAAAAATAAAAAAAGAAAAGAATTATTATTAAAAGTAGAAAAAATTAAAGCAGAAAAAAACCAATTATCTAAACAAGTTGGAGTTTTAGTTCGTGAAAAAAAACAAGACGAAGCTGAACAAATTAAACAACAAGTATCTAAAATGAACTCTGAAATTCAAGTGTTAGATGATGAATTAAAAATAACTAATGAAGAAATGATTACAAAACTACAATACATTCCAAACTTACCACACAAAGACATAACTTTTGGAAGTGATGATAACGATAATGTAGAAATTAGAAAATCAAAACATACAAAATTAGTTCAACACAATACTCCACACTGAGAAATTGCGACAAAATTAGGATTAATTGATTTTGAAAGAGGTACAAAATTAAGTGGTTCAAGATTTTTAATTTATACTGGATTAGGATCAAAACTAGTTAGAGCAATTGCAGATATTTTATTATCAAGACATGAAAAATTTGGTTATAAAGAAATTTTCTGTCCTTTAATTGTTAATACTGAAATAATGAAAGGAACAGGACAATTACCAAAATTCGCTGATGATATGTATAAAGCTGGAGATCAATGATTAATCCCAACAAGTGAAGTTCCTTTAACAAATTTACATGCTGGTGAAATTCTTTCAAGTGATGTTTTACCTTTAAAATACACTGGATTTACTCAATGTTTTAGACAAGAAGCAGGAAGTGCCGGACGTGATACTAAAGGTATGATTAGATTACATCAATTTAATAAAGTTGAATTAGTTAAAATAGTTCATCCAGATCAATCTATGAACGAATTAGAATTATTAGTAAAAGATGCTGAAGATGTTTTAAACTTGTTTGAATTACCTTATAGAGTTGTTGAATTATGTAGTGGTGATATTGGATTTAGTGCAACTAAAACTTATGATTTAGAAGTGTGATTCCCTGAACAAAATAAATATCGTGAAATATCATCTTGTTCAAACTGTTGAGATTTCCAAGCTAGAAGAATGCAAACAAGATTTAGAGATGTTGATGGTGAAGTTAAATTAGTTCACACATTAAACGGAAGTGGAGTTGCAATAGATAGATTAATCGCTGCACTTTTAGAAAACTGATGAGATGGAGAAAAATTAATATTACCTCCAGTATTAAGACCTTACTTTAATAACCAAGAATACATTAAATAATTAAGTAGCTTGCTACTTTTTTTGTTTTTAAGAAAAATGTACTTTTATAATATATTATTAATATTGTATTAACTAAACTTCAGGAGAAATTTATGAGAAAAAAAGAGTATCAAAAAGAACCTACATTTTGAAATATTTTTCTTTTTATAATGTTGATCACTTTTGTTGGTTTTGGTGGAGGTAATGCTATGATGCCTGTTATCAAACGTTATGCTGTTGATAAATATAAGTGATTAGATGAAGATGAATTTCATCACAATGTAGTTTTAACAAATATGTTACCAGGTCCTGCTGCAATTCAAACTACAGCTTATATAGCTTTTAGAACTTTAAGTAAGTTTAAGGCTTATTTAGTAGTTAGTTTAGCTTCAATGCCACACATTATTTTAGCAGTAGGTCTTATTTTTGCATTCAATAAAATACCAGGTCAATACTTAATTGCTGTTCAAACTGGAGTTTTAGTAGCAATAACAGGAGCATTAATTGGTTTTGGATGAAACTATTTTAAAAAAGGTATTAAAGTTATGAAACTAAGTCTATGAATGATTTTATTTTTAGTTAGTTTATCATTTTCTTTATTTGTCCCAACCCCGTATAACGTTCCAGTATTAGTTATGGTTTTAGTTATAGCTATTTATTCAACAATCTTTATAGTTAAAGCTAAACGAACAAGAAAATTAACACCTAGAAAGGATGTAAAATAATGACTGCTTTTATCGCTTTTTTTGTATCCTTATTATTACTTATTTTTGTTTCATTATCAGTGTTTGGTGGTGGACAAGTTTTCATGCCTATATTTGTTTGAATGTGAAAATCATTAGAAAGTTGATTTGGAATTAATATTCCAGAAGATTTTATTAACACGGTTTTTGCAGTTTCTAATTCAACTCCAGGTATTTTAAGTCCTAAGTTTGCTGCTATTACTGGATATATGGTTGCTCAAGGTCAATGATGAGGATTTATTGCAATGATCTTTACATATTTAGCATTCGTTTTACCAGCTATTTTTATGATGATGATTGCTTTAAAATATTCTAAAAAATTTCATCAATCAAGTTTTTTTAAATCATTAATTAATATTATGAATCCTGTTGTTAGTGGAATTATTATTGCTTTAGCTATTGAAATATTTTTAGGTTGCATGTTTCCTTGTTTAATTTTTAATAAATCAGCAAGTGAATATTTAGGAATTATAGATGCTTCAAAAGCCACATCTAATATGAAATTCTTTAGTGGATGAAGATTAATTGCTTTATATTGTTATGTTCCAATAGGAGTTATTGTAAGCTTTTATTTATATCTTAAAAAAATACCAATATTTGGATTGATATTTGCAAACATAATAATAAGCTTAATATTATTTGAACCTTGACTAGCTTAAATTTTAAAGATGACATATTGTTAATATAGAAATGAGATAGTAATATGCATAGATTTTTTTGTAATAATAAATTTGAAAATCATTTTATTTTAGATGACGATTTAATGCATCATATTAAAGTTGCTAGATTAGAAAATGATGAATTTTTAACTAATTATGATGGTGTATTTTTTAAATGCAAATTACAAAATAAAACTAATATAGCTACAATAATTGAAAAATTAGATATCAATCATGAATATCGAAAAGATCTAGTTTTAGCTGCTCCAATTATTAAAATAGATCGATTTGAGTGAATGATTGAAAAAGCAACTGAATTAGGTGTAAAAACAATTCATCCAATGATTAGTCAATTTTGTAATCATAAACTAGTTGATTTTAGTTTTTCAGATAAAAAAATGATTCGTTATGAAACTAAAATTAAAAACGCTAGTGAACAAAGTTTTAGAAACATAATCCCTGTGATTACAAAACCTTTAAATTATCAAGAAATTATAAAAAAATATTTAGAATTAAATTACACAATTTATATTGCTCATGAACAATTAGATAGTGATTTAGAAATAGATCAATTAAATACTAATTCAGTTTTAATTGCTGGTCCTGAAGGTGGATTAAGTGATAAAGAAATTGAATTTGCAAAAAGTTTAAATGATGATCGAATTAAATTTATTTCATTAGGAAAAACTATTTTAAGAGCAGAAACTGCATCAATTAAAATGTTAAGTAAAGTAAAAGAATAGATAAAAACTCAGGAATTAAATACCTGAGTTTTTTAATTATATTATTGTTTCTTTTTACCTTGTAAAAGATCTAAGATACCTTGAGCAGTTGTTGTCATATTTTTTAAGTTTTCAGCTTCATCATTTATTGTTTTAATAAGTTGAGCTATCTCATCATTTTTATTAGTTAAAGCATCTTTAATTCTTTGAATTTTTTGAGATTCATCTAAAGTATCTCATGAATTTTTATCTAATCCATCGATTTTTAATAAATTGTAGAAATCTTGCTCTTTTAAAGCATTTAGTTTATCTATTAATGTATCATATTCATTTTTCTTATTGTTGAAAAAATTAATTAATACATCAAAACCTTGTTTAATTTTTGATAAAAAGTCTTGAGTAATCTCAAATATTACCGATGCTTCTTTTTCTGGTAGATCTTTATCTTTAAGGTCTCCTTCTTTAGCATCTTTGTATTTTTTTACTTCTTCAAGTTCAGGAATTTCTTGTTTTTGTTCTGTAAGAGTAGTTGTTACTTCACTTGATGCTTTAATTTCATTATTTTCATAATATGCTAAATAATAAGTTATGCTAGGTTTTTGTTCACCTTGTTTTGTTATTTCATATTTTGCAAATGTTTTTAAAGTTTTAAAAACTTTTTTAAGTTCTTCAACATTTGATTTAGCTTGTTGTATAGTTGTTGTTAATTCAGATTGAATTTGGTTAATAATACCTTGTAATTTAGATCTTTCAGACTCTATCTTTTCTTTTGCTTTTTCATAGTCAGTTTTAAGTTTTTCTACTTCTTGTCTAAGAGCTCTTATTTGAGATTTTTCATTATGTTGATTAACTGCAAAATAAGTACTAGCAATACCTACACCAGCTGTAACAATACTTGAAATGATTGGGATTATTATTTTTTTGCTTTTCATAATTTCACAACCTATCTATTTGTTTTACCTTCTAACATACGATCTATGTTATCGATAGTAGTTATCATTGTTTCTAACTTACCATTAACTTCATTTATCTTATCAATTAAACCTCGTATAATTTGATCTTTACTTGTTAAAACGTTTTTAATTATTTCTATTTTAACACTAAGATCTTTTGTCTCTCAATCAGTTAAATCTTGACCATTGTCTTTTAATAGATCTGTTAATTCTTGACTATTTAAACCTTCTAATCTTGATGTAAGTTCTTCTAATTTCTTAACTTGTTCTACAGCTTGGGTAAAAGTTTTTTGCATTGATTCTCTGATTTTTTCGCTAACTTCTTTAATAATTTTAGTAATTATTTGTTTTTCTTTTTGTAAAATATTTTTATCTTTTTCTTCTTTAGCCATTTCAGTTTTATATTGTTCTACAGCTTCGATATTTGGAATTTGACTTCCTGTTTTATTTTCATTAACTTTAAATTGATTATTTTCATATATTACAAAATAGAATGTAGATTCAACACCTTTAAAGTCTTTTAACTTAAATTCATTTAAACTTTTTAAGTTTGTATTAAAAATAGTTTTTAATTTACTGATATTTGTATTAGTATCAGCAACTAAATTATCAACTTTACCACTTATGGTATCAATCTTGTCATTTAAACTTCCAGTTAATTCTGCTAATTTTTCTTTAGCTTGTTTTATTTCTTCTTTAAAAGTTTTTATTTGATTTCTTAAAGTTATCAGTTGTTTATCATCTTTATTAGCTGTTAGTTTCACTGTTGTAATAACACCAGTTGAAACTGCAACTAAACCTAGTCCTAATGCTAAGTAAGATTTTTTTATTTTCATACTTACTCCTATCTATTTATAAATGTGTATCAATTTAATTAAAACATTAATTTATAATTTTTCAAACTTTATAAGTCAATTTATGACAATACAATTTAAACAATGAAATTTAAATAACAATATTGTAAAATATAAAAGAAAATAGGAAATAGAATATGAAATTATTTAGAAAAATAGCTATGTTTATAACTTTAACAACTAGTGTTTGTGCTAGTTCTTTTCTTATTTCATATAAACTATTTGTTAAAAATCCTAACAGTTCATTTAATATTGATTTTAATAGAAATAATACTTATAACACATTAAAAAAAGAGCTTGATCAATATGAAAAACAAATAAATAAACTTAATACTGAATCAAGTAATTTAAATGAAATAATTAATCAAATTAATACTATAGTTTCTAATGTTAATTCTAAAAGAAAAGATACTTTTGATTTTTTAAGTCAAACATTTAATAACATGATAACTAATCTTTCTAAAATAACTCTTAATAATAAAAATATTATTGTAATGGCTTATGATAAGGAAAATAAAAACTTAGTTCTAGTTAATGATGAGAAAATAGAAAATAAAAACATTATTGAACTTGCTAAATTAGATGATATTTTAACTAATGAAAATATAAATGATCTAAATAGTAAAATAGATCGAAGCATTGAACTAATTAAAAAGTTTAAAATTGATTTTCAACAAATATTTACTCAAGATTATGCAGTTAAATTTTTTGAAACTAAAATTAGAATAGATAATGAAAAAGAGATTTTAAAACGATTAAATTTAATTAACATTCCTTTTTCTGATGATAGACTTTGATCTCAAATTCCTTTAGATGAAAAAATAGATAAAATTATTAAGTTCTTAACTACTGAAAAACCTAATCAACTTCTTTTATTAGATAAATATTATGATATGTTAGAAGAAAAAATATTTTATAATGATCTTTTAAATGGATATAGTTCAAGAGCTCCAATACTAACTGTTGAGATTTTAAAACAATGAGAAGTTATTAAACACACTATTAGTCCGGATTTAACACTTTTTAATTTATTAAGAGGCATAGAATCTCACATTCGAGATATAGAAAACATTATACCAAATGGGAGATCTGCTCAAATTGAATTTTTTAGAAATAAAGACAGGATCTCTTTTCAAAATAATAAAATTATTGATATTAATGAAGATTTAAAAATAGAAATTAAAGATAAATTTAACAAATTAATAGAATTACCAAGAATTAATACACAAGATATTTTAAGTAATGAAGAATCTAAGAAACTAGAAAATGAAGTTACACAAATATATGATGAACTTACAAAAGAAAATGAAATTGAACAATATGATTCATATGGAGATATTGTTAATAAAATTAGATTAAGACTAAATCACCACCAAAATTTAGTAAATGTTCATAAATTTATAGATATTAAACAATATCCTGTAATTGATGGAACTCTTTTTGGTGAATTTCGTATTTGAGCAGGGCATAATGAATGCACATTAAAAATACCTACCTTTAAATTCAAAGATTTTACAGATGAACAAAAAACTTCTTATATAGGCAAGGATGGTGTAATTCGTCAAACTGAAGTTGCTGACTTAAATCAGCTTGCTGATGAAAATATCGAAACTGTACTTAATATAGGTTATAGAATTTCTACTTCTGATAAAAATAAACAAATCAGTGCCACTAAAATGCCAAGAACAATTAAAAAAGTTCCATCTCAAATTTCAAGAAAGATAACTTCTTTAGAAGGATTGTTTGAAAATTGCGATCAATTTAATCAAAACATTGACTCATGAGATGTAAGGCATATAAGAGTAACTAAAAATTTATTCCATAATGCCAGAAGCTTTAATCAAGATCTTGGTAGTTGAATAGTCAAAAATGTTACTAATAGTGATGATATGTTTAGAAATGCAAAATCTTTTGATCAAGACTTATCAAGCTGAAAATATAGAGTAAGAAATATGAAAACATTTTTTGAAAATATGTTTGAAGGTGCTGACAAGGTTGATTTTAGTAAATGAGGTTGAGAAAGACGAGAAGATTTAGATTTTGAAAATAACCAATAATTAAATTAGATAAAGGAGGACTTATGAAATTAAAAACTTTAAAATTAACAACGCTATTTTTAACACTAGTTGGATTTTCAGCAAGTGCTCCTTTTATTATGAGTAATATTAGTCATACTCATATAGATGATAATGATGTAACCTTAATTAGAAACTACATTAAGACAAAAGAAGAAGAATACAAACAGTTATTAAGTTTTACTAATCAATTAAAAGACAAATTAAATAATTTAAATACAAAAGTAGAAAATACTATTAAAAGATCTGATGAACAATATAACAAGTTGTTAGATACTTTCAATGATCAATTAGTTAATTTTACTGAGTTTAAATATAATAGCACAAGTTATGTTTTAGCTGCAATTGATAGAACAACTAATGAATTTGTAGAATTAGAAAATTATACTATCGATCCCAACAAACATAATAAAATAGAAAAAATAGAAAAAGTTGCTACTGCAAATATAAGTGAAACTAGCGAGCAAGTGAAAATAATTTCTCAAAAATTAACAGTCTATCTAAAATATTATCTAATGTTGTAGAAAAAACAATTTCTATAATTAATGAAGTTTTTAAAGAATTTGAACAGTTGAATAATTTTATTAATAGAACAATTAATCAACAAAAAATAATAGATTTAGTTGGTTCATCACATGAAGAAATGTGAAGTTCTTTATCATTACAAGAAAAAATTGACCTAATTAAAAATAAGGTAGATAATATTTCTCACGCTAGTTTAGATATAACTAAAAGAATTCAAGATGCAAGTGAATATAAAGAAAGATTAGAAGATAAACGGAACCGTAAAAAATAAGTGTGTCAGATACAAAAAAACCGACTGGATAAATTCCATCGGTTTTTTAGTTTAAAGTTGACTTAAGCGGTAGACACCCTTTAAGGCAAAAATTTTGTAACATAGCTTAAAACACAAAAACTTTAAAATCGGTAATTTTGAAAAATTAGAAAGGAAATAAAAAAAAGATAAGAACCCTAAAGTTGGAAAGGAAAGATTCTTATCTTCTAAATAAGTTCACAAGTTAATTATACCAAAAAATTCTTAACTTGTGAATAGAAATAGAAAGGAAAAATTATGTCACATTTTAAGAATTGAATCTTAATGAAAGAAGAAAACGATCAAAAATCGATTGAAGCATTTTTAACTAATCAACGTTTTGAACAAGAATATGAGAACAAGAAGTACGACAAACTTTTTGCTAATGCAATTTCAAAAATACAAAAAGCTAAACTTGTAATCGGTGAAAGTTATGTAGCTAAGTTAGCTGGAGAAAAAGTTGCAACTGAAATTGTTTTGATTTTAAAAGCGATGTACAAAACTGAAGTGACTAAAAAAACACTAGTTGAATTTGGATTTAAAAATTCTAGTGTGAAGCTAGCTATCAAAAAATTAATTGAACTGGAAATGATTGATAAAACTGTTTACAAGACAAATAGAGTTCTAAAACTAACTAGAAAGGTGTTTAGAAACAAAAATGAAAAGTTTTGAATCATTAAAGGTGAATTAGTAATTAAGTTCTTCTTGTTGAATGGACTTACTAAAACTTTGGGTGCAATTGACACTTTGTACTGTTTAAAACAAACTAAAGACAAATTAGTTGAAAACTCAAATAAGAAATTTGCTTTAGTTCAAAATAACTACTTTAAAAAACTGAATATGAGTAGAACTAAAGTCTGAAGAATCTTTCAAGCTTTATCTAAGTTTCTAGGTATTGTTCATTCTAAACTGGTTGTGATTAAAAGAACTAGTGAAAAGAAATTCAAAACTTTTTGAAATAAAAATGGACAGTTTATTAAAAAGTTTATTGGTTATGAATTTAGAACTGAACGTTTAATTTCAAGTGAAATAAAAATGCTATTTTTAAAAAACTAGTTAAGGTTGTTTTTAAGTAGTTTTGAAAGTTCGGAAAAAAAGATATTAAACCGTCTGAGCAGTATAAGTTAGGTGCAACTCCTAACCAGACGACCAATATTCTAACTTTCCTGACTTTTAGAAATTAAATTTTAACTAGAAAATGCAATTTCATAATCGGCAGGTATTAGAAAAAATATCTTTTTTGTTATGTTTTAGTATTAAAAAATGAGCGAAAAATCGCTTGTTAAGTTTTTTGAAAGTTGTCTAAGGTTAAAATTCGAAACATAAAAAATAAGATATTAAACTAGAAAATAAGATATTAAAAACTAAGGAAATATAAAGATGATAGTCAAGGTTGAATTTTCTCATCCAAAAATAGAAAAGAAAGAAAATAAGAAAAGTGGAAAAGTTCATAATCATAGTTTCTATAAAAGTGGAACTTATATTGACTACATAACAAGAGAACAAGCTGTTTATATTCAAAAAGATAATGAAAATAAACAAAGTCTTAAACTGGAATATCAAGATAAAAATGTTGAATGAGAAAAGTTCTTAGATTCTAAAACTAAAGCTAAGTTTTTAAATGATGATGAATCTAAAACAGGACTTTATCGTTTGTTTAGTGAACAAGCTAATGATTTGCCAATTGAAAAGGAAAAGAAAATAGTTAAACAAATATCTGATAAACAAAATATTTGAGAAATGACTATTAATCCTGGACAACTTGGAATTGATACATTTGCTATTGACAAACACGAATGAAACGATACGTTGAATAAAAATATGAAAAGTTTTTTCAAAGCTAACAAAATCGATCCAAATAAAATCACTGGACACTGAGCAATTCACTCTAACACTAAATATCCACATATTCATTTAAGTTTCTGAGAAAAATATCCTGATATAAATGGTAATTACAGGAAAAAAGGTTCATTTAATAAAGAAAGTGTTGAGAAACTAAAAACTATGCTTGAAACTAGCTTAGCTTATCAAGAAGAGCATCAAGATTTTTATGTAATCAAAAATTCTATTTGAGATTCTAGAAAAGAATTAAAAGAATTGATGAAGCAACAAGTGAGAACAAGTATTTTATATAACTCTGTAAGAACAATTAAGAAGTTTTACAAAAACAGTAAAAACAAAACGTATGCTTTATCTAAAAGAGATGAAAAAGTAAACGAAGCTATATGAGATATTTTTAACTATATAAAAAGTAATAACTCCAAATTAAACAAAGAATATGCAAAATACGAACTAGAAATTGAAGAAATAAAAAAAGCTAATTACTCTTCATCTTATCTTCAACAACAAGCTATAGAGTTTGCTAATAAAGAGTTAGCTGAATTTGAAAGTCAAATTGGAAATATGATTATTAAAGACTGTTTAGAAATAGAAACCGTTGATGATATTGTTCCTGTATATGGTGGAAAAAATGACTTAGAAAAACTTTTTGAAAAATGAGAATGAGAATTTGAAAACATTCAATTCTGAAAAAAAATCGAAGCGTTGAAGAAATTCAACAAAAACTTTAAACAAGCTGAGAATAAACCTAAATATGTAAGGAGATAAAGTATGAAAATTCCAAAAAGTATTAAAGTACAAGGTGCATTAAAAAGTTTTATCATCAAAAACAATATTTGATATTTTGATGATTTAGTTGAATTAGCAATGAAAGAAGAAAACGATTTTATATTTGAAATGAGTTCTAGATATCCTACTTATTGTTTATTTTTAATAAATGATAGGAAAAGAAAAATATTTAACTCAAAAAAACTAAAAAAGGAGAATAAAAGTGCTAATCAAAGCGAATAATGAAATCGTTTATATTGTATGAGCTTTATATGATGATGCTGAAAGTAGTTATCAAAAAGCTATTAAAAAATATTTTGATAAACAGTTTATTGTTTATTCAATAGGAATTAACGAACCTAAAAAAATCAAGTTTAAAGAATCAAATAACTATAAATACAAGCAAATTGATTTGTCTTTAACTAATGATAAGTTAATTGAACAATTAAACGAATTACCACGTCCTGATATCATTTTAGCTTCTCCGCCTTGTGAGAGTTGAAGTATAGCTGATTGTGGTGGAAAAATGTTTTCTAAAATTAGTCCAACTGATGATAAACAAGAAATTTGTACTTGAGAAGTAAGAAATCGTAAATATTATGAATCTTACAATTCAACTTGTTCTGCAAATAAAAAAAGAAGTTTTTTAAAAAAGGAAATCGCAAGGATACTTGGAGTTGCAACAATTGGAGCAACTATTAATATTATTGAAACTTTCAAACCTAAATTTTGAGTTATTGAAAATCCAACAACTTCTAAAACTTGAGAATTTCAAAAAGAACATTGAAACTTCAATGCCCATTTAACCAAGACTTATTATTCTGCTTATGATAGTAATTTTTCACTAAAACCTACAACATTTAAAAGCAATATTAAACTCCTTTTAAAAGCTAAAAAAGTTCCAGGAAATAAAGAACATATGAAAAAGAATAATTATTCTTTAAGAAGCTCTATTCCTGATGAATTAATAAAAGATATCATCGAACAAATTGTGGTTAAACTTGAAGCTATTAAAAAGTCTATGAATTTTAAATCAATAAGGAAATAATGTTATGAAAAAGAATTACAAATATGTTTACATTATTTGAACACTAAACTAAAAACCTCAATTTCAATACTAAAGAAAGGAAAAAAATGAAATCACTAAAAAAAGCAAAATTCATTTATTGAACATCTATATTTGTAAAATATTTATTTTTACCTTTAAATTTTCTAGTCGCTTCAATATCGTCCATTATTCTTTTATACTTTGTATTTTCGTATGGACTGTTTTCTGATGAAAATGCGACGATCGTTTTAGTTTCCTTTTTCTCTATAAGTTCTTTTATCATCTGAGCTTTTATTACTCTAATTTTAGAAGAACATTTCCAACAAGCTAAAAATGAATTAGGAATTACTAAAATCGATTGCTTATTAGCACGTATTAAACAAAAAAAGAAAATAGTAAAACAAAAATCAGTTAATCTAATCAAATTAAAAATAAATAGACCGCCATTAAAGCAAATTATCGGTTTTTTATCGTTTATATGAAGTATGTTTAGGCTACTTTTTCTCCTTGCTATGATCTTTACTCTATGTTCATTTCCTTTCCTCCCTTTAATATTTTCCCTTTTAAATATATCTCCACTTTATCTTTTAGCTATACTTTTTAGTATTCTAGTGTTTCCTCCTTTATTCATTGGAGCTCTTATTCGTTAAATGTTAGAAAACAAGGTTTTTATAGAAAGCAATAAATTAATGGAAGTTAAAAAAACTATGAATTTTAAATCAATAAGGAAATAATGTTATGAAAGTAATTAATGAAGAAAAAGAATTTGTAATGGAAGACTATGATTACTCTAAAGATTTCGCTGAGTTTTGAAAGAAAGTTAAATACAAAAGCAATCCTTTTATAAAACATCTAAAAACCGAAATTTCTAAGAGATTAAAAGACATAGAAGAACTTCAAGAAGATGGAGATTATTGAGAAGATAGACACTTTTTTGATAGTTGTACAGATGAGTATTGATTACTTAAAAAATAACTTTAGATTTTGTTGCATATTTTAAAACTCTAAAACAGTCTATAGAAAGTAAAAATAATGGAAAAAAATAAAAATGAACTAAGAGATAAATTATCGACTAAATTAATGATTAATATCTTTTGCTTTGTATTATGGCCTTTAACTTCGTTTTTACTTCTAACAATTATTATGATAGTTGTTAAAGAAAAAAGCTTTTCTGCAATTGTAGGATGACTTACTTCTAAAAGAAATGTTATTACTGACTTTTTTAATTTCTGAACAACTAACAGTTCTCATAGAAATTGAACCATTGTAATCATAGTAGGTGGAATATTTGTATTTCTTACGTATTTTAATCATCAAAAATGATGAGAAAAAATAAAAAAGAAAGTTTTCAAAAATAAAGATCTTACTAAAAACAATTGAGAATACAACCAATTCACTAAAGACGGTGATTTTAGAGCATTTAAAGACAAGTTTAAAGCTGGAGAACCTAACTTTAGTTTAGGTATGTTGAATATTAAAGGTAAAAAACACTATTTGGTAAACAACACTGATTCTCACGCAATTGTTTTAGGAATTTCTGGAAGCAAGAAAACTGAAAAAATTGTTATACCTAACATTTGATATAATGCAACATTACCTAATGAGAAAAAGCCAAATATGGTAATTACCGATCCTAAAAAACAAATACTATCTAGAACTGGAAAAATGTTTTTAGAAAACGGTTATAACATTAAAGTTTTCGATTTTGATGATTCACTAAAATCTTTATATTGAAATCCTTTAGAGCAAATATGAAAAACTCTACATTCAAAACCTAAAGAACAATTAGATGAATTTGATTATGGTAAAGCTTATGACAAAATCATCGAACTAGTTGAAATGCTTCCTTGAACTAATGAAGAAAATTCAATGTGAGAGCAAAATGCTAAAAATATTCTT
The DNA here is from genome assembly GCF_000875755.1 of Mycoplasma yeatsii GM274B. Classification (GTDB taxonomy): domain Bacteria; phylum Bacillota_I; class Bacilli_A; order Mycoplasmatales; family Mycoplasmataceae; genus Mycoplasma; species Mycoplasma yeatsii. Next base: position 56,017 of record NZ_CP007520.1, read on the forward strand.
ATTTTGCTTTTAAAATTCTTTTTACTATATAGCTTAGAAGAAGAAACATTTACTTTACAACATTACACTATAGCTAATTTAATTCCTACATTAAGTACTGATTTTATTAAAAATGGTAAATGAATTGAAATAGCACAAGAAAATCAAAAAAATAACCAATATTGATTTGATTTGTGTGCTGAACAGAAACCTTTTATAGATATCGTTCCTGAAACGTTATCTGGTATTTTAACTAATGCTACTAAGGCTATAAACTCCTTTTCTCAAAATATTAGTATTAAAAAAATTACCAGCAATATAACATTTCGCGTTAAAGAAGTTGTTAGAGATGAGTCTAAACCGTATGTGATATTTATTTGTTTTCCTGATCACAAAAACATTTATAACTTTTTGATGAATATGTTGATTACTCAAATCTATCAAGAAGCAGTTGATTATGCAAATACTTTACCAAAGCAAAAGTTAAAAAGAATGTTGCAATTTTATTTAGAAGAGTTCAACTCATTATTATTACCGCAAATCCCGGATTGGATGGCGATTTCAAGAAGTAGAAATGTATTCTTTATGTTGATTATTCAAAGTTACGAACAGTTACAAAAATACGTTTCTAAAGGTAGAGATTATAGAGCTATTAAAGCACAAGCTAGACTCAACTTCTTATTAGAAACTAACTCTGAAGAAACTTTAAAATCTTTTTCGCAATCATTAGGAGAAAAAATTGTTAAAAAACAATCTATTTCTGAGAGTGAAAACCGCACTTCAACAACAATTAGTGAACAAAAGGAATTAATAATGAGTGTTAGTGACTTAAAGTATAAAAACCCTGATATGACAATTATTACTTCTGGTGGAAGTAAACCTATTGCAATTAAATTAACGCCTGCTTATGAATATTTACCCAATGATGAATATATTCATCCTATAACTAATAAGCCGAATGTTGTTGTTGAAAAAGTATGAGATTTTAGCGCTATGAAAGAATCTGAATTGGATAACGTTGAATTACAAAAACTTGTTCAACATCAAGTAACTGAACAACGCGAACAACAATTAAAAATAGAACTAGAAAAAGCACGAAAAGCAGGAAGCTTACACTGTAAACAATAAAAAGGAGTTGATTATATGAATAGCAAAAAAATAACAATTAAAGAAATTAGATATTTATATTCTAAAGATTATGGGTTATGAGTCGATGACTTAGATATAAAGCAATATCTTAAAAACTTTAATTCTCATTTTGAGTATTTACATATTGATGAGTGAGAATTGAAACACAAAGTAGTCACAAGAATACTTTCTAAATTACCTGAGCTAGGAGAAACTTGATTAGAACAAAAAATCAAAAAGATTTTGTTTGAAAAAGATGAAAGTTTTGATTCAAGTTCTAAAAGCTTTCGAGCATTAGAAAAAGTTATTGATATTTTAAATGACAAATCTGCTGAAGAATTGGATGAATTTGCTAAAAAAGATAAATCCAAATCAACGTATAAACAATGATTAGCTGAACAAGAATATGATTTAAAAATTCAATGAAAAGAAAATTTGTTACAAGAGTTTATTAATGCTGAAATTGACTATTTATAAAGTTATTAAAAAGGAGAAAAAATTATGAATCAAGTTATTTTAATTGGTCGTCTAGTAAGAGATGAATTTTATGAAAAAGAATTCGATAAACAAAACAACGAAAAAGGTAAATTACTTAAATTTACTTTAGCAACACTTGAAAGTAGAGAAATTAAAACTCAATTTATAGAAGTTACTTGTTATGACAAGTTAGCTGAAATTACAAAAGAACATTTAAAAAAAGGAGATCTGATTTCTTTAATTGGAGTTGCTCAAAATAACGTATTTAAAACTAAAGATGATAAACAAACTTCTAAATTAGAAATTATTGCTAACAGAATTAAATTCTTAGCTAAAGCTGAAACAATTAACGAGCTAAAACACTATAAACAACTAGCTCAAGAACAACAACAAGCTATTCAAGAAATTAATTCAATGTTAGATGAACAATACAAATAGTATGAAAACATTTGCAATTATATTTCTTATTGTTGTTGCTGGAATGCTTGTACATATTTTATATTCTGTTGTTCACGTATTTATATTGTCTTTTAGATCTAGTAAACAAATCAAACGAGCTAAAACAACAGTTGATGAACAACAAGAGAAAACAGGAAACAATGAAAAAAATAATATTAAGAAAATTAAATGAAAAACTACTTTAAATTATTGTTTCTTTATATTTTTTAAATATTTATTCATACCTTTATCTATCTTATATGTTTTAGTATTTTTCATTCTTTTTTCATATATTTGATTCTCGTATGAAGAAATATCAACTAATAAAATATTCTTATTTATTTTAGGTGTATTGTTTGTTGTTATTTTTCTATTCGTGATTCTTAAAGAAATTTACAAAGATATAAAGTCTTGAGAAATAAAAATTAAGAAAACAAAACTTTTGTACAATAAGCGTCAAAAAGCTTTAAATGAAGCAATTAGTAGAAATAGAAACCTACAAAATAAAAAGGAGAACGGATAATGGACGATTTTTTAACAGTTAATGAATATATCGAACAAAACGATATTAAAAACATAGAAATATTATTTTTAGATGAAGAAGAGTTAGATGATTTTTTAAATGATCCTAGTGTTTCAAAACTAGCATTAACAAGAAATGAAAAAACTGGAAAAGTAGACGATTTTTTCGTACAAAAGTCTTACAGATATATATTGATTAGAGTTAAGGAATAAAACTGGAGTAATTAATATGCTCAATATAATTGTAATTATTGTTATCGTACTTCTTTTACTGACAATGTTAGGTTTACTTGTATGAATACTTATAGATTTTATTAAGTACTGAAAATTTAGAAAAATCATTAAACAAGCTGTTATTGAATATAAAATTGAAAGTTTATTTCACAAAATACTAAGCAAAGATATTGAAAATAACAAATCAAATGATAACGAATAAACAAAGGAGAAATGATTATGATAAATGATAATCCTATTTTAAATATAGACTATATAGAAAACGGAGATATAAAGCAATTTGCAGGAATTTCTCTTTCTAATTGAAAAGAATATAGAAAACAAAACAAAGACAGCAAAATTGAAGTTAAGTCTTGATCTGTATGACAAACTCCTGTTGAAGAACTTCGTGAGAGATATCAACAAGTTGCTAAGCAATATTTTGATTCTGAAAAAGTTGAAAATAATGAATCTAACCAAGTTGAAGAAACTGAAGAAAAACAAGAAACTGAAATTCCTGGTATTGTCTGAACAAATATAGAAAAGAATGATCAAGATAATTCAAAACTTGATGAAACCAATCCTAAAATTGATTGAATTTTGAAATCACAAGAACAACAAAAAGTTGATGAAGCTACTCAAGAAATACCTGATAGAAAAAAAGCAGTTTATAATACTGATTTCACTGAGTGTTTAGAAATCGGTTGATTCACAAATTCTGATGGTCAAATTCAAATAGAAGAGTTTGCTGATCAAGTTGCTAAAGTTCCGAAAGAACTTCCAAAACAAATCACAAGTTTACAATGAGCTTTTTATAGAAATGACAATACTGAAATAGACGGTATACAATACTGAGATACTTCAAATGTAATAAGTATGAATAGTGTATTCCGTCGTGCATATTATTTCAACCAAGATATTTCATCTTGAGATACTTCTAAAGTAACTGATATGAATTATATGTTCGAACAAGCCGAATCATTCAATCAACCTTTAAACAATTGAGATACTTCAAATGTAACTAGTATGAGCAATATGTTTTGTTTTGCTTATGACTTCAATCAACCTTTAAGCAAATGAAACGTATCTAAAGTTGAAGAAATGTATTCTATGTTTTTTAATACAAAAAGCTTCAACCAAGATATCTCATCTTGAAACACTTCCAACGTAACTAATATGGGTAATATGTTTGCTTATGCAAATAAATTTAATCAAGACTTATCTAATTGAGATGTATATAAAGTTGAAGATTTTGAAAACTTTAATAATAAAAATAGTGCTATAAATGAAGAATTCTTACCTAAATTCGGAATTATTAAACAACAAGAAAACTTAGAAAAAGATGCTGCTGAACAAGAAAATATAAATCTTAATGAAGCTGATGAAGAGATATTTAATACTCTTGAAGAAATAGTAGAATTAAAACTTCAACAAAACGAATTAAAACAAATTCAAAATGAGTTAAGTGAAAAACTTGATGAACAAATCAAAAATGCTCAAGAAAGTTTAGAAGAAGTTAAACGACCTGTTCAAAAACAAGAGTTAACTTTTGAAAACAAAATTAGCGATATCGTCAAAAGAGTTGATGATAAGCTCGATGAATTTGTAAGAGATCCTGAGCAATTAGCTAACTATTTAGAATTTGCAACTAATATTAGAAATAAATATACTGCAAGAAATATTGCTATGGTTCATAAACAATTTTCAGGAGCTACAATTCTAAAATCATTTACTGATTGAAAAACTGAAAAAATTGCAATTAAAAAAGGTTCAAAAGCACTTAAGATTTTGCAACCTGTAACTGATAAATTTGTTGAAATTAATGGAGAAAAGATTTTTAAAAAACAATGAACCGATGAAGTTAAACAAAAAATCAAAAAGAAAGAATTAAAAGTTGATGAAGCAATTAAAGGGTTTAAATTAGCTAATACATTTGATATTAGTCAAACTACTTTAACTAAAGAGCGATATCCTAAAAATTACTTTGCTACTTTTATAAAAGCTGAACCTGAAAATGAACAATATCATCAACAGTTATTTAGTGATTTAAAACAATTTTTAGAAACTAAAAACATTCCTGTTTATGAAACTGAAGCATTAGGACAAGTAAAAGGTTTTACTGATCATAAGTCAATTTATTTAAATGAACATAACTCAACTAAACAAAATGTTAAAACTCTTTTTCACGAATATGGACATATGAAATTCAAACATTCTTATGAAGACACTTCTCGTTCTGAGTGTGAATATCAAGCTGAAATGATAAGTCTGGTATTCTGTAAGAAATTTAACATTGAAACTGAAAATTATAACCTAGATTATATAAAAAGTTGAATTAAAAAGACAACTCAAAAAGATAGAATAGATTGAATTAAACCTGTTGTTAATGTTGCTAGAGAAATTAATGATGAAATCGAATTGTTCTTAAAACAACAACTTGAAGCTAAAGAAAAACAAGAACAAGAAAAAAAGCAACAAGAACAGTTGCAACAAGAGCAAGAAAAAAAGCGACAGGAACTTCAATAACAACAAGAAACTCAAAATAAACATACTCAAAAAGCATTTCCGTTTTAAATGAGTTGATAGTTATGAGTTGAAAATTTAAAAGAAAAACAAATTAAAAATGATATTTAACTAATAAATTAGTGTCGGTATTTGCAAAAGGTTAAGAGATAAAAATATCTAATTTATTTAGTTAAAATATATTGTTTTTGACTTCAACACTACCTGATTGAAATTAGTTAGTGTGATAGAATTATAGTAGTTATAAAGGAAGTGTATTTTATGAAAAAATTATTAACTATTATTAGTTCAAGTTTAGTTGTAACTGCTCCGATTTTAACTGTTACAAGTTGCCGATTATTTAGTAACTATAAAATTCCAAAAGATCCTAATCATACTCAAAATCCTGATTATGATGATCCGATTGATAATGGTAACAATAACAGTGAAAAAGTTACAAGTTTTGAATATGAAGATGTAAAATACACTATTTTTGAAGAAGATACTGCTAATCCAAGCAATGTTTATTATGCTAATCAAGTTTTAGTTGATGAAGCTAATGAATTCAAATCATTAATTCCAAATGCTGATGATTATAAAATAGAAGATTTAGCAGGTTTAGAATTATTTCCTACAATTGCATTACTAAGTCAATATATTAGAAGTTTAGAACACTTTAATGTTGATGAACCTATAAAAAGTCACTTTATGTTTAAAGATAAAGATTATAAGACTTATATTAACTCAACAACTCATCACAAATTAGTTAAACAGGTTTTAGATATTGTTAATCAACAAAAAGAATTAAAAGCAATGATTAACGATACTAATGTGAAATTTTCAATTTCAAGTAAAAGAGATTTTTCTATAGATTCTGTTAGAAGACAACTAGGTCTTCCTGAAGATCCGGAAAGAGATGACAGTAAACTTTGGGGTATTTCATCAAAAAAACTTAATGATGACGGTTCTTGAACTGGTAGATATAATTGAGAAGAAATACCTTTTCATAAAAATAATAAATTAAATAATCGTTTATACAATTTTGGTGAAAAAGAATTAACAATTGTTCCAACTGGTCTTTGATACTACAATAGAATTGTTGATTTTAATGGTAATTTTGACAATGATTTATTTTTATCTAAAGAATTCTTTGAAAAAAATACTGATAAATATGATCCAAACAAAATGAGATTAGTTGGTGATTATTTTGATCAAATACTAAGAAATAAAATTAAAGTTTACGCAATGCAAAAATCTCAACTAGACTTATTATTAGCATTTTTAGAACTTCAACAAGCTTTAACTGATGGTAGATTGATTAGTGATGAGAATAAAACTTTAAAAGAACAATTCAAATCATCAGGAATAACAACTAAAATTGATAATTTTCAAGATAAAGTTTTAGAATATCTAAAAGTAAAACAATTAGTAGGATTTACTTTATCTGATGATATGAGTAATGATGTAAGCTTACAACTATTTCCTGGCACTAGTTTTTATGAAAACTATGAAACCGATTTCCGAGCAACCTATAGATTTGCTTGAAATCAATATCATAAAGTTGTCCAACCTTTAATTAGTGGAATTAAAAGTTATGATATTGCTGAAAATGACTTTGAAACTAAGTTTAAAAAACACACAAATGAACATTCTAAGCATTACAAATTCATTTGAGCAAACATTAATCATGTTGATAAATTAGACGCTCCACACGTAATAACTAAACAACTAGCTGAAACTAGATTCAACAACTTTGTTAACTACTATAAAAATCAATTTAATTGAAAATTTATTAAAATCGATGAATAGGAGATGATTTTATGAGTAAAAGAAGAAGCTGAGATTCATCTAAAGATTTTTATGAAAATTGTGATGAATTCACTAAACAATTCTGACTTGGTGCTGATGAAGAATATCGTAATTCGCCTGAATATATCCCTGGAACAAGAATAGTTCCGGATAATTATGACGGGTTCGAAGAAGATCTTCAAGCTTGACTAGAAGAACAAGAAGAATTAGCTAAACAACAAAATAAATAAACACTCTTAACCGATAAATTAAACTAAGCAAATACCGACTTATAAAAAGTAAGTTAGTATTTGCTTTTTTACTTTTAGAAAGGAAGTGATTCAATGGAGTTAGGTTTTGTAATTATTACAATCATATTCTCATCACTTATAGCAATTCTAAGCTTAGTATTGTTATCAACTGAATATAAAGAATGTTTTAGTAGAAACAAACTCACAAGAACTAAAGCTAGATCGGTTTTTAAATGGCCTTGAATAACAACCTTAGCAATTCTAGTTCTTAGTGTGTGATTGATTCTTATAATGGTAGGAGTCTATATTATTTAAAAATAAAAGGAGAAATAATTATGTTATATACAATAAAAAATATCGTGTTGATGAATGCGTCTGGACAAGGAAAAGACGGTGCAGAAGCTATAGTAGAAGTTTCTAACTTAATATTAAAATATATGGCTATAGGGTTTGGTGCTGCTGCCGGAGCTCTTGCTTTTATTACAGGAATTTTAGCTCTTTGAGCTATGTTTAAAGCTTCTAAAGCAACTGGTGAAGAAGCGCGTCAAGAAGAATTTAAAAAAGTTAAGCTTTCAGCTATTTTCTTAATGGCTCTTTTAGGATTCTGGGGGTTCATTTCTGCAGTTGTAGGAATTGTTCAAGCTGTTGCTCAAGCGGCATTAACATATTCATCATAAAAGGAGAAAACTAATTTATGTGAGGATGAGTTTATTGAGGTTTATTTAACATGGGTTATGTACCTTTGGTGAAATTACCTTTAAAACTTTTAGAAGCTATTATTTACTTATTCCAATTAATAGCAACCGAACTTCCACAATATCTGATATTCGGTATTAGATTTGGACAAAAATTTAGCGAAGCAAACATACCGATTATGTTTTTAAGATTGTCAATTGTATCTATAATTGTTTTTGCAATTTTATTTCTAGCTAGTGGTATAAGAATTCACTTTCAAAAACAAGGTGAAGAAAATGCTCTATCAATTGCAATGAAGAATTCTCTTACTGGAACTATTTGAATAATTTCAATACCAATTATTTTATTTCTAGTTACCACAATTTTCAATGTTATCCTTTCACTAATAATAGGAGAAAATGTTAATGATATTTCAAAAACTATCTTTATGTCTTTAAAAGATCCTAGCAATGAAAAAATTGAGAAAAACGAATGATTAAAAATAGCTAATGATAATTTTAATTTTAAAAAAGATGTTTTTGACAAGCTAGAGAATGGTCAAGGTATATTATTGATATTTCTAGGCGGACTTACCGCAATTATGACTTTAATTCCTTTTCTACTTGGTGCATTGACTTTGGTTCAAAAAATCTATCAACAATTCTTCTTATTTATAATAAGTCCATTTATTTGTGCTGCTAGTGTTGGGGATAATGGAAAAAGAATGAAAATTTGAGCTGAAAGTTATGCTGCAAAATCTCTTTCAGTTATAGCTATGGTAATAGCATTGCAGTTATATTCAGTATTTATCACTCGTGCAACAAATTGAGTTGGTAGTTTAAATGAAGTTAACTTTTTTTCAAAAATTCTTTTAATTTTAGCAATTATTGCAGGTGGTGCTGTAGCTACAACTGGTATTACAAGTGAAATAACTGCATTCGTTGGTGAATCTGCTTCGGTTAGAGAAACAATGAGTGAAACTAAAAACTTAATGAAAACCGGTATGGCCTTAGCTGGTGGAGTTGGTGCAGTTGCTGCGGTTGCTGGAAGAATGAGTAATGCGTCAATGGGTGCTAAAGGTTTTTCTAGAAATAGGAGAAATGATAAAATTCAACACGCTAAACAACAATACAAAAAAGGACAAATTTCTAGATCTGATTATTTAGACAAAAAATACGCTGCACAACAAGAACATATTGATAACAAGTTAAGATTAGATACTGCAAAAGAAGAAAGACAAAAAATGGAAGCAAATTATGATAAAAATTGAGCTATTTATGGTCAAGATCCTAATGCTACAAAAACTGCTAAAAAAAGAGCTAAAGAAGCAATTTTAGGAGAAAGAGAATCTGATTATCACACTTCTGCTCCAATGCTAGCTTTAAACAAAGCTCTTGTAGATAGATCAATTTTAAAATTATCTAAAAAAGAAGACAAACTAGCTGAAAAAGGTAAAAAGCTATCTAAATCTCAACAAGAGAAAAAACAAGAATTATTAGCTAGATCAGCTCATCTTGGAAAACTGGTTGATGGCAAAACTGGTGGAAGAAATGGTTTTTCAAAAACTACTTTAAATTTATATGGTTCAAATAAACGTGTTCAAGATGAATTAAATAAATACAAAAAAGATAAAGCTAAAAAAGAAGAACAACGCAAAAAAGCGCAAGCTAGATATCAAGCTAAAAAAGCTAGAAATAAAAAACAAACTAAGAAAAATTAGAAAGGAAATAGTTTATGTTACAACCTAAAAACCTAAGAAAAACTCAAAATATGTTTTGAAAGAATTTTTCTTGACTTGATTTTAGTATTCTTTCTTTAATTATTGTAGGTTCAATATTAATTGGTTATACTTCTTTACCTGAACAACTTCATCAAGGGTATAAAATGCTATTATCTATTTTTATATTTATTCTTAGTTCATCCTTACTAATTTATTCATCTAAATACAGTTGTAGAGTTTATGTTCTAATTATTAGAATGATTAAGTTTTGATTTAGTGTTAAAAAATACAATAACAAAAAAGTAAGTCCTAAATACTTAGTGCCTTATGATAGTATTGTAGAAAATCGTTTTGTTAAGACTAAAAAAGGTAAAAATGATAGTAAATATTTAGCTGTATTGAAATTTCAAGGAAAAAGTCCTTGAAATAAAGATGAAGAAGATAAAAGAGCGTTTTTAGCAAAATTTACTGATTTATTAGATTCAACTGATTTTCATATTAGTTTTATTAGAAAAAAAGAACTAATGGATTATTCAAAAAACTTTTTAAACATTATAGAAAATAAGAATAAAAAAGTTAAATATTTAAAATCTCAAAAAGCTCCTAAAAATGTGCGAGATAACTATATTTCGTATTACAAAGAAGTTATTGATGACTTTAAGGCATTAGATACAAATTTATTAGTTGATATTTATTATATTGCTTTATATGCTAAAAACACTAATGAACTAGAAAAAACAGTATATAAAACAATTAACTCATTTAACTCGATGGAGATTGAATCTGAACTAGTTCAAGGTATTGATTTAATTAAGTTCTTAGGTTCTTTAAATGATAAAGAAGTTGATGAAGAATTAGCTAAGTTATACTTAACTCAACAAAACGAATATGAAAAACAATTGTTTTTAAAGTCTAAAAGAAAATCATACGATTTAGATGAAACTTTCTTCGAATTTTATAAAAATAAAATCAAAAGTATTTTTGCTAAAAAAACTAAAGATAAAACTAAAGTTATAAAAAATGTTAAGAAAAAAAGAATTAATTTAGATGAATTAATTAGTAATGAACAAATTATTTTTAAAAGCAATTATTTCATTAGAGATAAAAAGTATTGTTCAATTCATACGATTAGTGAATTACCTTTGATTTTACCTGAACGTTGAGCTGATGAAATATTTAAATCAGATTCAACAATAGTTTGAAATTTAAGTATTTTTAACGAATCTATTCAAGCTAGTCTATTAGATAAAACTGGAAAGAAAATGACTGATAACTCAACAATGATAAAATCTAAATATTATCAAAAATCTTCTGCCCTACAACTTGAAGCTTTAGAATATTTAGAAAATCAATTACAAATTGATAGAAACGTTTTAACTAATTCAAGTTTAATGATTATTAATACTGCTGATAGTTTAAGAGAACTTAGAGAACTTGAAGCTGAAAACGTAGCTAATGCTAAGAGAAATAAAATTAACATTAATCCTGTTACTTTTAAACAATTTGAAGCACTTGCTCAATCTTGTTTAATCACTACTAACAACTTAAAAGAAAACATACCAATGAGTAGTCATAACGTTGCTTGTTCTTGACCATTTGAAAATGAAAGTAGTAACGATGGAAATATGTTGCTTTTAGGTGAAACTACTTCAACTGGAGAACCTATCATTTTCGATCAATTCTATAAAAATAATCCAAGACGTGTAAATTACAATATGTTTACTGTTGGAAGTAGTGGTAAAGGGAAATCAACTGACGTTAAAAAAGCTATAGTTTCTAACTTAGCACAAAATAATAAAGTTTATGTTATAGATCCACAAAATGAATATTCTAAGCTAGGACGTAAATTCGGTGCTTCAATTATTGATTTAGGATTAGGAATTAATACAGTAATTAATCCTTTAGAAGTTCAACTTCTTTTATTAGAAGATGAAAAAGATGAAAATAACGAAGCAAGACAAAAAACTTTTGACTTCAAAAAAAATGAGAACTCTATAGTTAAATCAATCATTAATAGTCACTTTAATTGACTAAAGAAATTCTTTAGTTTAATTAATCCTGATTGAAGTAACGATGATTTAGTTTTAGTTATGAATTTTGTAAAAGATTTATATACTAATTTAGGTTTATACACTATCAAAACAATTAAGCAATTAAAGTTATTTAAATATCCTATAATCTCGGATTTAATTCGATTGATTGAAAACTATGAATTTATTAGTGACTTTGATAAAAGAAGAAAACAAATTAAACTAGCAAATATTGTTGATAGATTAAAATTTGATTTTGAATACAACGGAAGATATGAAATGCTTTATAACGGGCAAACTAATCTTGATTTAAATAATGATTTTATTATTTTCAATACTCAATATTCATCTGACGAGAATAGTGATGAAAAAATTGGTTTATACGTATTATTAAGTTTTATTCAAAACAAGATCTTTAATAATATAATTGAAGACCCTAATAGGAACACTGTTTTAGTAATTGATGAGTTACATAAATATATTGATCCTAATAATCCAACAACGCTTGATTTTGTCTACACAATGACTAAAACTGTTAGAAAATTTAATGCTGGAATGATTTTATGTACTCAAAATCCATCCGACTTTTTAGGTTCATCAATGATTACTAAAAAAGCAGAAGCTATTTTAGGAAACTGTCAATACTCAAAATTTTTCGGTTTAAGACAAGCTGATTTGGATGCAGTTAATGAAATGTTCAAACATAATGGTGGTTTAAACAATACTCAACGAAGTCACTTATCTGATAGTGAAATTGGAAAATTACTTTTTAGTTTACATACATATTCAAAAATTAAAATGAATATTCATTATAACGATTTTGAAAAAGAATTATTCTTTACAAAAGGAGAAATTGGAAAAATTAGAAAGGAATAAAATATGAACAATAAAGATAAAAACGTAGAATTAAAACCTATTAAAAAGAAAGACAATTCTGTATCAGTTCTTTTTAGGTTATACGAAACTGATGATATTTTAAGATTTGAAAAATGAAAAAAAGAATTGGCTAATAATGGTGAAAGCGTAAGTAATGCGATTAGTGATATTGTTAAGCAATATTTACTAGAAAAAGATAAAAGTCGTGTTTTTAACGAAGTTAGACAAGACTTGTTCTATCAAATGAGAAAAGTAATGTTTGCTTCTTTAGCTCCGTTTTCTGCAAACATCATTAGAGAATTATTAAAAAATAGAGTTGAAGAAATAGTTGCAAATAAAAAGCTTGACGTAATTTTAAATGAACTGTTTGATGGTAAGCAAAACGAATTAAAAAATTTAACTAATAGACAATTAGCTGAATCTATTTATTTTGAAAATATAAGAACTTCATTAGAAACAAAAACAACAACTAAAACTGAAAAAATCAACGAAAAAGTAGCTAACGTAAAAGATAAACAAAAACAAGTTGATAAGTTATATAAAAAAGACAACACTGATTGAGATGCTGAGATAACTGCATTAACTCATCAAGAAGTTGAATATAATCCTTATGTGAATCTTGATGAAATTGATATAGACGAGTTGGTTTAGTATGAAAAAACTTTTATTATTACTCCCAACATTTATGTTAGCTAGTCCACTAATTAGTGCTAATACCGTATTAAAAATGAATTTTAGTAGTAATTCTTCAACTAGGTATTTTGATTTTCCTAGTAAATATTTACAAACTGACACTATATATGAAGAAGAAGAATTTTCAACTACAATTAATATAAATGATGGAACTAAATTAAATATCCCCAATATAGATGGTTGATGAGAATATAAATTTAAAGATATGTATCCTTTGAGCCGTAAGCACGAGAAGTGAGATTTTATAGAAAAAAGAATTTCTGATGAAGAATCTGAAAATATTAATGCTAGTGATTATGATGATGTTAGAGTTGTTCCTGGATATGCTTCTGGAAGAGGTTTGAAACTAGCACTAAAAATTAAAAATTTAAATAACTTAAGATCTAATCTTCACCCTCATTTACAAAACAATCAAAACGAAATTATAACTAGGATTAGAGATATTATTTCATCAAAATCAAAAATAGAACTTGTTTCTGATATTTCTATTGAATTAAAAACAACAAAATCATATTTTGCTGAAACAGTAAGGTATGGAAGGATTTTTAAATACTATTATTGATGACATGTTAGAAATTCTGATTCATCATTAGATAATATTTCAATTCGTTTCAAATATAAAAAACCCATATCGCTCGCTCATACTAATCGTAAGTATCAAAACCCTTGAAATCAATGAAAAAATCAAATTCTAGCTAATAGCTCTTTTTTAACTATTGATTCTGATACTGGTGGTAATTTAAAAACTACTCTAAGTGAAGAACAACAAGAAAAGAAATTCAATTCTAATAAAGACTCTTTAGATCAACGTATTACTCAATTAAATAAAGATGCTGCTGATAAAAATAATCCTTTAAAATTAGGTTATATGATAACTAGTCAAGATACAATTGATTTATATTTATCAAAAGATAATGAATTTAAAGAAAAATTAGCTGAAAATGTAAAAATTGATTTCAAGGTTACTGATAGGTTTAAAAATCAAGAATTTGAAAAAAGACTAACTATTAATTTAGGTAAATGACTTGATTTTGAAAAAAACACTACTCAACTAGTTGATGATAAATTAGTTCAAGATACAAGTGTTAAGGTAGTTGATAAAGGTAAAAATAGAAATGCTGGACGTTGGATTGCCCATACTCCCTTAAGTTTAAGTTTTAACGCTTTAAAAGAAGAAACTGAAGTAATTAAAATTAATGGTAAAAAAATCGACGTTTTGAATCAACGATTCGAAACTACTTTAACTGATAGACGTCGTGATTCTAAAGATAACGAAAGAGAATTCTATTATGGTTATAAACCTAAAGAAGATAATGAAGAAAAAACTAAAGAAAATTCACACACTAAAAATGAATATAAAATTGAAATTACTAAATATATACCTGGTACAGGTAATAAAGAAGTTGAGTTTACTTGAGTTAAAACTTTAGTTATTGAATCACGAACAAGTGAAATGGACTTTAAGTGATTCGCTTGAGATCCGGAAAATAATCCACACCAAAAAGCACTTATTGAAGAATATGAAAAAAACTCAAAAGGTGAAATCAAAAGAGATGAAGACGGTAATCCAATCAAAAACCCTAAATACGATCCTAAAATAGATCCTAAAACAGGAACTAAAAAAGAGCTTGTTTGATTTGATTTCAACACTCTTCCTGCTTGAACAAAACATTTACCTGAAACTGGTCAAGAATATTGAAATATAACACACCTTCCACCTGGTTCTAAAACATTATTTGCTCCACACGAAAATGAGAATGATATTGATCGTGGAGTAATTGCTGAAGCAGTTGTTATTAATAAAGGTGCATTAAAAGAAGTTTCTAATGGTATTAATGGTTATCGTGTTCATAAACTTAACGAACAAGGACAATTTATTGAAATTGAAAAAGACAAATTAATTGAAAATTTAGATAAAGTTACAACTGCTGATAGTTACTATTCAACTAGTGGAGTCTGATTATTTACTAGTGAAGTAGAAAAATCAATTACTAATTTCAAAATTGTTTATATCGTTAATTCTAACGAAGAAAAAATTCCTAACGGTTATTTTACTGATTATATGACTAAGTCACTGAACACTATTAAACCGTTATGACAAACTAAACAAGGTAAAAGATTCAGAAATTACTTATTACATCAAGACTTAAAAGAAGATAAAATTCTTAACTTAAGATATGAAGAAGCTTTGGAATACTATAAACAATATATGAATGACTTATGATTTAAAAATGAATGAGAAACTTATATTAATATAGTTCCTAAGTTTAAACCTTTCAATGAAGAACTAACTGTTGATGAATTCAAAAGAAAATATGTAAACAACATAAAAGCTTTTGAAGATAAATATTTAGATGAATTTGAACATAAAAATTTAGTTAGTGTTTCAAAACTTGAAATAAATGACTCTAAAACTGGAGTTTATGCTTATTTCAACTTAAAAACTAGTGAAATTAAATATAATTTAATTCCTAATAAGTATCTAGTTTTAATTAAGTTTAAAGTCATTGATAACGGTAATGAAACTGATTTATCTGATAAAAAACATACTATTAATTTAAACTTAGATTCTGAATATATTTTCAACGTAGCTAGAAAAAGCAAAAAAGATAAATTTATTGCTAATTTAAATAATGATAAATTATTTAAAAATAGTCAAGATGATTTAAATAAACTTCAAATTTCAACAACTTTTAGTAATTTAACTAATAAGTTGACTATTGAAACCGATTTAAAAGATGAGTATAAAAATAGTCATACTATTGAACCTAATAAGACTTTTTCATTAATTATTGATAGTTTTTTAACTAATGAAGAAAGTAAAATCGATGAAAATATCTTTTCTAATGTTATTTTTGAAAATATCAACTTAGGTGGTATTAAAGAAGTTGAACAAGCTAAACGCTTTATCATCAATAAAATTAAACAAGCTTTACCTAACTTAACATTAGATAGAGATTATAGAATTAGAAATCTCGATATAGTTGTTGAGAAATTAAAACATCCACAAACTAGCATTTCTGAAACTAATCCTATTAGGTATGAAACATTGATTTTAGAAGCTATTGCTCCTAAATTTGGTAACGCTACTATTGCTGTAGCTAATACTATTAATAGAGAGTTAGATAGAGATTATGATTTATCTAAAAAACAACTAAAAGATTTTGAAATCAATGAAAATAAGCTAACTGAATTGAAAAAGAAAATAATTTCTGAAATTAACAAGCAATTTAGTCAAGACGGACTTGTAATTGATAAAGATCTAGAAATAACTAATTTCAATCAAGGTATCCAAGTTTTAAGCTTAGGTAAAGGTAATAAATTTGTGTTTAACATTACAGGTTTAAATAATCATAGAATTTTAAATTCAACTACTGTTAAAGTAACTAATAATGCTAATTTTGTAGTAGATGATGAAGATCCTAACTACAAACCTGGAGATGAAAATAATCCTGATAAAGCTATATTATATGATTTAAGTACTGTTAAATTAGAACTAAGTTTTACTGATCACGTTGCTTCACAGTTAAGACAAAAAATTATTAATGAAATTAAAAGTCAATTAGCTAAGAAATATAATTTAGAATATAAAAAACATTATTCAATTAATTTTGATGAATTAAATGCTATTGTAAGACAATTAATTCAAAAAAACGACTTAGCTAATACCAATACACTTAACATTTATCCAATTGATAGAGTAACTAAAAATGTAGGTATAATTCAAATTAATAATACTAATAAGTCACTCGATCCAATTGATGATACTGATAAACCTATTGACGATAACGATAGTAGTGAAGAAGCTTCTAGAATAGTTCTAAAAAGACGATTATTAATTCTTGTTCCTTTAGCTATTTTAAGTTTAACTGGTATCGGACTAATTAGTTGATTTGTTTATGTACGTAAGTTTAAGAAAAAAATTACTTAGTTTAATCTTTAGATATATTGTAAATATTTATAATTTGTGATATATTAATAATGTAAATATTTTATTTACTAGATTGGTGGTTACAGTTCTTACCGGCCCTGCCTACGAATTTATGACCTGGCGTAATGATAAACAGAACTGAATTAGAACTCTGTATAGAGTTCTTTTTTTGTATAATTAAATATATAGATTGAAAAGGAATTAAAGTTTTATGAATATAGAAATTGGTAAAGTATACAAGCAAAGATATAGTAATTTAAAATTTGCAATAGCAAAAGATAAAGATGAAAACTTAATAGATGATCACGGTATTCATAGACCTTATGTTGTGTTTTTTAGTAAAGAAAAAGTTTATTATTTAACACTTAAGACTGTTAGTAAAAAGAACTACAAAAAGACTAAAAATGATAAGTTTAATCTCATTCTAAGAAAAGACTTATATGATGAAGATAGACGAATAGCTGTAAATTGTTCAGTTATTAATGTAATGGATAGAAAATTATTTGAAAGTTTATACATTTTAGATAATGAAAAAAATAATTTTCAAATTAAAAGTTGAGATTACGATAAAATAATGTCTAAATTAAATGAAGTTTTTGATGACATAATTTATGCTGAAGTTTCACACATTAACGAAGATAAAACTGACTTAGTGTGAAAATCTACTTTAGAATCTGAACTAAATAAACTAGACTGCTTAAAGATAATAAAAGGGTATAATAATCTTTTATTCGAAAGTGATATACCTAGAAAATCCTTGTTAGATAATCCTGAAGAATTCTACAATGTAGTTAAAAGCTTTTATGAAAAAATCAAATTTGAAAATGATAAACTTTTTGAAGAATTTGTTACAACCGAACACGAAATGCAATCAATTAAATATGAATTACATATTAATCAAGCTATAGATAAATTAAATAAAGAATTAGAACAAGAACAAGAACAACATAATAAATTAAAACAACAAATAATAGAAAGAGAAAAAGAACTAGCTAAATTAAAAGAACAACAAGAAATTGAAGAGTTATTAGAACTATTAAAAACTCCCGAACAACCTAAAAATAATAATCAACAAGAATCTCAAAAACATCATCTAGATAATGAAGATGATGAAACTGACACACCAAAACCTACACAATCACTTAAGCTTACAATGTAAAGTTATTAAAATGCGTTTAAATGCTATTAATAGCTTCATATCTCAACAAAAATAATTATTTAGTAAAAAACTCAATAAATAATATAATCGTTGTATATTCAACGATTTTTTTGTTAAATTAAAAGATAAACTAGTAACTATTTAATATTTAATCAAATATCTTCAAAAGCTTTTAATTATTGTTGAAAGGTATTGTGTATATTTTTATTTTATTTATATTTAGTTTCTATATAGATATAATATATATAAACTATATTAAAAATATAGTAAATAATTTATTTTTATATATAATATAATTATAAAAGATATTAAAAATATATTATAAATATTTATAATATTAGATAGGAGCATTTATGGAAAATTTTAATAGAACTATTTCAAATAGTATAGAAGATGATTTTGGTATGGAGTTAGAAGAAAAAGTAGCTAAGAAAACTGCAACTAGAAATAAGAAAAACGATCCTGCTAGAGATTTTATAAACAAAACTTCAATTTCAAAAAATGTTCAAATCGAACAAGACTTGTTTTCGAATAAATCTGTAGCAGTTAAATATAAAATAAAAACAATATATATGAATGAAAGAGTTCTAGAACTTCATCAAAAATTAGTTAATGATTATGTCCAAAAACGCGGTAAAGCTCCAAGTTTAACTGATATATTCATCGAAGGACTTTACTCATTACAAAATAAAATTGATAATGAATAGGTATTGTAAATAAGACTATTTTATAGTCTTTTTTTATTTTATTTATATTTAGTTTCTATATAGATATAATATATATAAACTATATTAAAAATATAGTAAATAATTTAATTTTATATATAATATAATTATAAAAGATATTAAAAATATATTATAAATATATAATAACTATATAATTTTATTGAGAAAGGTATCTAAATATATGAAAAATGTTAATGTAATTAGTTTTGGTGGACTTAAAGGTGGAGTTGGGAAAACTACACTTAATTTAAACGTAGCTGGAGCTTTAGCTAAACAAGGTAAAAAGATCCTTGTTATGGACTTTGATCCGCAAGGTTCAATAACTCAAACTTTAAGAGAATCTGTTAGTCAGACAAAAGACGTTCAAGGTACTGAAAAGTGACTTTTAGATGAAGTTACTAAACAGGACTTGAAAAAGACTATTTTAAAAAGCTTTATTGAAAACATTGATTTTATACCATCAACTCCAATTTTAGAAAAGCAAAATAGACAATTAGTTTTAGAAGTGAATAGAGAAAAAAGATTAATTACTAATATGATTAAAATTGGTGAAGAACAACAACTTCTTTCTTCATACGATCACATTATTGTTGATATAAATCCTAGTTTTGATCCAATTGCTGAAAATGTTTATGTAGCTTGTGCATTTCGTGGTGGAGTTATACAAGTTGTTAACCCTGATCCTTTTTCTTTAACTGGTGCTATTAAAAACTTAAAAATCTGAGAAAAAAGGTATATGAGCGATACTTTTTCTAATATACCTAATGCATTAAAAGCTATTTTGATAAATAAGGTTAAAAATAACGCTTTATCTAAAGAAATTGTAAGCTTATTGAGTGATGATAACTTCTTATTTAAAGACTTAGTTTTAAATACAATTGTAGTTCAAAATAACGCAATTGAAAAATCAATTTTACAAAAAAACACTAAAACTGGTATAGTTAAAATTAACTTAGCTATTGATGATAAAAGACTAAATAGTTGAGAAAAAACTAAATGAATTAAAGAAAACGATAAACTGAACAGTTTAATTAAAAATGGTAATCCAATAAGTAATTTAATTAACGAATTAAGAGAAAAAGAAATACTGTATTAGGAGTGGATAATTATGATCTGAAGAGAATACTTAGAAGAAAAACAAGGTTGTTCAAAAAGATATCAGCTTTATAAAGCTAGAAAAGAAAATCCTGACTACGTTTGAACAAAATGAAGAAAATTTTGAACATTTTTCTTCTTATTTTTCTGATATCCTTTTACATTTATTAAGTGAATTAACGTAGAAGTAATTGGTGATAATTGAATTTTAATTATAATTGTACTTATATTTTTAGCTATACTTGGTGGGGTTATAGCTTTTATAGTTATTAATTTTAATACTATTAAAATGCTTGTATCTATTGTTTTAGCACTTGTCGTATTTTTTATTGTTTTAAAAGCTTGATTGAGTAGTTAAAAAATCAATTTTACAAAAAAACACTAAAACTGGTATAGTTAAAATTAACTTAGCTATTGATGATAAAAGACTAAATAGTTGAGAAAAAACTAAATGAATTAAAGAAAACGATAAACTGAACAGTTTAATTAAAAAAATGGTAATCCAATAAATAATTTAATTAATGAATTAAGAGAAAAAGAAATACTATATTAGGAGATTAATTATGAAATGATTTTTCCGTTGTTTAAACAATCAAAAAATTGTCACTAAACATTATCAAAAGAATAAACTAAAACTTCAACAAGGATATACTCCAACAATATTAGAAAGAATTTGAAATTTTTTCTTCTGATTTGGTTGATATATTTTGTCTGCAGTAAAATTATTTTTCCGTGTTTATTGATTATATATTATTATATTAGCTTTAATTATAGCTATAGCAGTTTTAATTATTGTTTATATTCAACAAATTTTAATGGGTATTGGAATTATTATAGTTTCTATCATAGTTTTAGGTGTAATAAAAGCAAGGTTGCGTTAGAGTACTTATGTGCTCTTTTTTTATAAGGAGAAATATGGAATTTAATGAAAATTTATTTGATAATAACTTAACTTTTTTAAGTGAATTATACCAACAAAAAGCAAATGAAATTAATAAACTTGAACAAGAATTTAGAGAAATAAAAAGAAAAGAATTATATCCTAATTGACGTATTTTTAGACGTTGTAAAAGAAAGTGAATTACATTTGCTGGTATATTTGAACTTAATTTAACAATGTATGAAATAACTGATCAAATCACTAAAAAAGTTAAGCGTTTTTGTTACTATCATCATTCTAAATTAGAAGAACTACAATACTCAAAATATGATATTGATGTTTTAAAATATGCTGTTAGAAGTTATCTTGAAAATACTAATACTCCGTTATTTTTAAAGGAATTTTTACCTAGTAAACAGTTAATTAATCACTATATAAAAACTTCAAATATTGAAGAAATAATTTATGAAAATAATCAAAAATTACTTACTAAAACTCATCAAAAATTAGTCGATTGTAATGAACAAATTTATCTAGAAATGGATGATTTTTATGTTAATCATCAACAAGAAAATCTTAAAAAAATGAGAGTTAGAGAAGTAATTTTACATACTTTAGATGATAAAAAGAGACAACTTAATGACGTTATTAATATCTTTTTTACTAAAAATTTAGATGAAAGAAATAACGAATTTAACAACTTAAATTATGTTTTTTGAAACATAAAACACTTTATAAAAAGTTTTAAAAATAGGTGAAAAATTATTGTTAATGGTGATGCTGCTAAATGAATCTCTAATCTAGCTGAACAGTTAGAATTGAAGTTTTGTTTAGATCTTTTTCATATTAAAAAAGCATTAAATACTGCTTTTTCAACTAATAAATTTGCTAGCCAAGCTAACAAAAAATACTTTAAAAATTGAATAAATAAACAGTTTAATTTACCTTGAAAAGATGTTTTTGAGCAAGCAATTTTTAATAAAGATAAAGAATTTTTTAAGCAAATTTATTTTGAATTTCTAGCTGAAGCACGGAGAAATAACGTACCTAGTAGCATAATTTTGAATGCTAGAAGCTTCTATAAAATGATAATGAACAACAGTAAATGACTATTTGAAAATCATAAAAAATTTAGTAGCTTTACTGAGCATTTTGTATTCAATTCTTTCAAAAAACATATTAAAAAATGACAAGCTTTATTCTGTTTTAGAAACATAAAAATGAAAGTAATTTTTAAAAATTTACTGAAAAATCAAGCAACGGTTTTTTTATAGAAAATAGGGGTGTTACACTTTTGTAACAGTTTTTGAGTATGTCTATATATACGTAGTATATATAGTTTTTGGTGGTGTTACACTTTTGTAACAAATTTTAAAGGGTGTTACACTTTTGTAACAGTTTGTAACAGTGTTTTTTAAATATGCTATATTACTATGTAATATAGAATTTTTGAAACTTTGTCCCCTGGTAAGGGGGTGTTACAAAACCTTATCTTGCCTTTAAAGGGTGCACGCACGCGTAGGGGCACACTTTAAACGGTATCTGATACACTTTGTTGCAAAAATTACAAAAACATTGTAACTGGTAAAAATAGTGCTATAATGAGATTAAGAATTTAACCAGCAATAGTCTTTTTACTAACATACCTAAATTTTACGGTTGCAGATAAACTAAACGGTTTTTCTATTTCAACAACTGAACTTAGTTTGAAAATAAAAAAATATTGAAACCTAATAATTAAGCACAAATTCAAACAAACTGATAAAGTTGAAACAGCAATCAATTACATTAAAGAAATACTAACTCAAGAAGAGTTGAGTAAAATTGATTTCTTAAGAACCAGAAGTAATGAAAACATTGAAAAAGAAACTGTCACATTCTTTATATCACAAACAAATCAAGACGGTTCTCAAAAAACAAAAACCGTTGTTTTAGATGAAGTTAAATTTACATATGATGATGAGTTTATAAAATCTATAAGAACAAGAGTAGATGAAATTTTTAAAGATATAGCATTACCTAAAGATAAAATTATAATTAAAAATTCTGAACTATTAGATATTATAAAAAATAATTTTTCTAACGAAAAAGAAAAGTTAGCTATTCATTTAAAAGATATTAACGACTACAACAAAAAAGTTGAAGATAAAATAGAAATTAAATATAGTTATAACTCTGAAGTATATACATATAAAATATCTGAAAGAAAAATAGAAGTAATTAAACCAACTGTTTACTTAGATGAAAATAATAAGGTTCAAAAAATATTTGATATAGACTTAAGCACAGATAAATATTTTTCAGTTGAACACATAAAAGAGATAGGATATTTTAAAGATGAGTCTTCTAATCTTATTAAAGCAGTAAGAATGCCAGTAAATGTTATAACTGTACCAGACAAATTACCTGAAGAAATAGAATCAACCGAATCAATGTTTGAAGGTGCAATAGATTTTAATGGTAATTTAAGTTCTTGAGATGTTTCTAATGTAAGAGTTATGAAAAATATGTTTAAAAAGACAAAGGGTTTTAATGGAGATTTATCTAGTTGAAATGTTTCAAATGTAATTGATACTAGTGGAATGTTTCACGAAGCAACAGCATTTAATAGACCAATAAATAGCTGATCACACAAAACTAGAAATATTGAAAATATGGAATCAATGTTTGAAGAAGCCACAGTGTTTGATCAAGATTTAAATGATTGAAACACTTCAAATGTAACAAATATGAAATCTTTATTTAAAAATGCTGAACAATTTAATGGAAATATAACAAATTGAAACACTGAAAATGTAATCAATATGGGCCATATGTTTGAAGAAGCTGAAAAGTTTAATAAAGATTTAACAAAATGAAATGTTTCAAAAGTTAAATATATGAATCATATGTTTGTTAATACAACAATATCTACTAGTTTATCTGAGTGATCTAATAAAATATCAAGTTTAGAAGAAATAGAATATATGTTTGCAAAATCTAAATTTGATAGAAATGAAGAAAAATCCATTTCTTCTTGAAATATTAGTTCTATTAAAAGTTTAAAAGGTTTATTTCAAGGTTCAGATTATAATTTAAATTTAAATGGTAAATTTTCTGAAACCATGTCTAATGTGATTGATTTTTCATATATGTTTTCTAACGAAAGCAAGTTTAATCAAGAAATAAAAGATTGAGATCTATCTAGTGCAATAACAGTTAAAGAAATGTTTTCAGGTAATAAAATATTTAATCAAAAACTGAATACTTTAAAAAATACTAATAAATTAAAAAATGTGTCAGGTATGCTAAAAAATGCTGTTAACTTTAATGAATCTATAAATTTTGAAATTGAAAATGTAACTGATATGAGCGAAATGTTTCAAGGAGCTAAATCTTTAACAGACAAAGCTCTTGTAGGAACGAAAGATTGAAAAGATCAATCGAAGAATGTTGAAACTGTAAGATCTATGTTTGCTTTTACTGAAAAATTTGAAGGAAAATCTCTAGATCAAAACTTTGACTTTCAAAACGTTAGAGATTTTAGTAGTATGTTTCAAAATGCAAAGGGTTTTAATGGTGCAATAACTAGATGACAAATTGTTAAATTTAGAAACAATAAATGTGCTTTTAATGTTAATATGGAAAACATGTTTAATAATGCAACATCATTTAATCAGAGCTTAGGTGTAAGTTGGAAATCTAAACTGAATTGTGTTGAAAATATTAATGGAATGTTTAATGGTGCTACAAGTTTTAATCAAGACCTACACACATGATCGCTACCTACAATACTAGGTGGAACTTTAAAAACTGATGATGGTAGGCTTATTGAAGTAAAAGGAAATAATAATTATAAATTTTTTAATGAAAAAGGTCATAAAGACTTTACTTTTGCTAGTGGTAATTTACCAAAAGGTATGCAAAAAATCGAAGGAATAAGATAATAACTAAAAAACAGAGCTAAGCTCTGTTTTTGTGTACTCTATTAAATAAAATTTTCTTAAAGATTAACCATTAATGATATCTTTAACAGAATCAATTGTTTTTCTTAAAGTTTCACATGAAGAATCAAATCTAGCTTGTTCTTTTTCGTTTATGTCTCATTGAATGATTTCTTCTCATCCGTTTGCTCCAATTACAGCAGGTACTCCTGTGTATAGTCCGCTATTTTTGTATTCACCATTTAATTGTGCTCCAACCATTAGACAAACTTTTTCATCTCTTAAAACAGCTGTTGCAATTCTTGTTAAACAAGCTCCAATTCCGTAGAATGTTGCACGTTTTAAGTTAATGATTTTGTAAGCCATCATAATAGCTTCTTTTTCAATTTCTTCTAATTCTTTTTGAGAAATTTTATTTGTTTCTAAGTAGTGTGAAATTGGTTGACCCATAATGTTTGCTTTTGATCAAATAGCAACTGATGAATCTCCGTGTTCACCTAATAAATATGCATCGATTGAAGATGGGTGTACATTTACTTTATCAGCTAATAATCTTCTTAATCTTACTGAGTCTAAAGTAGTTCCTGAACCGATAACTTTATGTGGATCGAATCCTGTAACTTGTTGATATGCGTGAGTAATAACATCAACTGGGTTAGATGCGATAATTGTAATTCCATCAAATCCTGATTTTTTAACCTCAGTTGCAATAGATTTTATAATTTCAGTGTTTCCTGCAACCATCTCTAATCTAGTTTCACCTGGTTTTTGTGGACGACCTGCTGTAATTACAATAACATCAGCATCTTTACAGTCTTCATAGCTTCCGGCTTTAACAGAACTAAATGATTTTGGAAGAACTGCTAAAGTATCTGATAAGTCTAATGCGTTTCCTTCTGCTGCATCTTTAAATGCATCGATTAACACATAGTGTTGAGCTAATCCTTGGTTAATAGCAGCATATAAGAATGAACATCCAACTGCTCCTGCTCCAATTAATACAACTTTTTTTGAAGTTTTTTTCATATTTATCTCTCCTTTAGATTTTTGAGTCAAATATATTATATAATTCTTGAGCAATAATTTTTATAAATAATGTTTGAAAATATTTGTTATTTAAAACAACTTAATAAATAAATTCTTAAAAAGATAATTTAAAATAACAAAACAGCATATGCTGTTTTGTTAATTATACTTATTCATGATTTGTAAAAAAGTTTTATTATCATCTATAAAATCATTAATAAAATCTGCATTTTGACTAATAGTATTTTTAATAGCTAAAATTTCATCATTACTAAATTTAGACAACACTCAATCAACTATTTTTCATCCTTGAGCTGGCGGGTTTATTCCAATTCTTAATCTATAAAAATCTTGAGTGGAAAGATGTTGAATGATAGATTTAATTCCATTATGTCCTGCTGCTGATCCTGATTTTTTAAATTGAATTCTTTCAATATTTAGATCTTTATCATCATGAATTACTATTAAATCTTTAAGACTAATTTTGTAATAATGCATAATCCGAGATATAGCTATTCCTGAATTATTCATATATGTTAAAGGTTTAACAAATAGAACTTTTTGATTATTAATAATACTAGTATATACCTGAGAATTAAATTCTTGTTTAACAGAATTATACCCATATTTGTCTAGTAATATATCAATAGCTATTCAACCAGCATTATGTCTAGTTATTTCATACTCTCTACCTGGGTTACCTAATCCAACAATTAACTTCATTAATTTCCTTCTTTAATAAAATCTTCAATTTTTTTTCTGATTTGTTCTTTATTTTTAATATAAACTTCAGTTAATGAATGATGTTCTTGTGAATGTTTAATCATATCAGCTAATAATTCAGCAACTGATACAATTTTTAGTCCATCGAATTTTTTATCTTCAGGAATTTCAATAGTATTTGTTACAATTACGTTTTTAACAATATTTTGTTTAATAGCTTCAGTCATTCTTTCTTTAGCTGGACCATTAAATAATCCGTGACAAGCAAAGATATAAACATCTTTAGCTCCGTTTTCTTTTAAAGCTTTAGCCCCACTAATAATAGTTCCACCAGTATCGATCATATCATCGATAATGAAACAAGTTTTATCTTGAATATCTCCTAGAACAAATTCAACTTCAGCTTTATTTGGCTCAGGACGTCTTTTACCAATAACAGCAATTCCGTTAGTCATATTTGTTGTATATGAGTCAACTTTGTGAACCCTGTTTAATCCTCCGTAATCTGGAGAAACTAGAATACATTTTTCTCTATCTAATTTTTCTTTAATAATTGTATTAACAATTTCATTAGCTAAAGTTTGAGAAGTTTGGAAGTTATCCATAGGTATATCAAAGAATCCCATTGATTGAGGAGAGTGAATATCAAATACAATAACTCTGTCTGCTCCTGCTTTACTTAATAAATCAGCTACTAATTTAGAAGTAATTGGTTGTCTTCCTTTAGCTTTACGATCTTGACGAGCATATCCAAAATAAGGAATAACAACATTAATTTTTTCTGCACTACCACGTTTAAATGCATCAATTGCAATTAATAATTCCATTAGATTTTCATTTACAGGCATGCAAGTAGATTGAATAATGTAAATTTCTTTACCTCTAACTGAATCAATTGATTCAACTAGAATTTCACCATCTGCAAACCTAGTTGTTTTAGCGATCTTTTCTTCGATACCTAAAATATCACAAACTTCTTTTGCTAGTTTTTGTCCTGAAGAAAGACCGAAAATATAAATATCATTATTATTCATAAATTAACCCTACCTTTTAAAATAATAATAACAAAAATTAGACTTCTAAAATATAAACAATTAATAAATAAAAATAGTCATAAGACTATTTTCTAGATTTTAAGCATTATTTTTATTATTTTTTGTCTTAAGAATAGAATTAACATTCTGAAATTTTGATTCCGAAATATCTTTAACAAAACTCTTAGCATTAAAAAACACATTAACAGAGTAGGGTGAATTTATTAATTTAAAACAATGTATTTATCATATTTATCAAACTTTATAAATAACGAAAAATAAGTCGTCTAAGTTAGGGTGTTGTGCGTGTGTGCTGGGTACGCCTAGTTGAATTTTTTTTTTTTTTGCAATAATGAAATAGTATATTTTCACGATAAGTTAGGAGGTAAGAATGAAACTTAAAGATTTACTTACAAAAAAAATAATGATCGATGCTTCTTCAGTTTTAGCAACTATTTCAGCAGCTACAGCAACAGGTGTATTAGTTAGCAAAATAAAATCAAAAACTGATATTTCAAAAATAGAACTTGAAACAAATATTTGATTATCAGAAGAAAAGAGTGATGATTTAATTGTTCAAAAATTCATTGATATCAATAAAGAAAAACTAACTGGATTGAACAAAGATGATTTTGAAATTTTAAGTAATGAAAATCAAATTTTAAGAACCAAAATTAAAGAAAACAACAAGGCATGATTTGGTCAAGTTGCAATTAATTTTGGTATTAAAACTGATATTAACACTATTAGACTACTTAAAAATTTTTGCTGTAGATAACGATCAAGATCAAGAAATTATAGATACATTTTTAAAAATTAATAATAAAATTTTACAAAATGATTTAACTAAAGACGATCTAGAAATTAAAAAAATAGCTGGACGAGTAGGTGATTCAGCTAATGCAATTCTTAAAGTCAAAGATAGTTCGAATAAAAAATATCAAGGTGAAATAGAAATATCATATAGAATTAGAAAAGATATCAATATAATTGAAGGTTTAAAAACTGAACTATTCTGTTTTGATCCAAATGCTAAAGAAGAAACTATGAAATCTTCAATAAAAAATCTATTCTTTGAATTAAACAAAGAAAAAATATATCCACTAGCGGTATTCAATTTAGATGTAGTTAACCTAAATATTGAAGAAAGAAAAGCATCTATTAAGATTATTAATTCTGAAGAATATCGAGGTCAAGTAGAAATTACTCTTCAAGATAAATTAGATATAAGTAAAATTAATTCTTTAATAACTACGATTAATAAATATTCTCGTTCAAGTGCAAATCGTGAAATAAAAGATTTTATTACTGCTAATAAAGATAAATTACCTTTATTATTAGCTGAAGATCTTAAAAAAGTAGAAAAAGAAAGCACTAAAGAAAAATGGGTTATCGAAGTTAAAAATTCACGATATTATCAAGGTAAAATTGCAATTAATTTAAAACAACTTGATGATATTTCTAATAATAAAAATATTAAATTATCTATCGATTTAAAAGATAATAAACCTTTTGAAAACAACACAATCAATGCGTTTTATGAAACTAACAAAAATGAGTTTGAAAGATTAAACATAAAAAAAGAAAATATAAAACCTTCAGCTCTTAGTTTTAAACGTGAAGATGTTACAATTCAAATACTTGGATCTGACAAATATTATGCAAGTTTTGAAGTAAAATATAAGTTTAATAGAATTGATATTAATACTTTAAGTTCTAGAATAAGAGCTTTAAATGTACGTGGTAAAAAAGAAATTAATGAGGAAGTTATAAAAGAAGCTTTTGCTCAACAATATCGCGGTTTCTTCTTCAAATATAGCTGAGAATTCTTCGGATATGCTATTTCATCTGCTGCCACATTTACTAAAGATGATATTAAAGTTATAAAAATAGATGATAACTCTGTTGAAGTTGAAATCTTATATGAAAACTGATTTAAAAACACTTTAAAACTTAAATTAATAAAATAATTAATAAAAGGTGCTCAAGCACCTTTTGCTATATTGTCTTAATTAACTAAACCTTTAAACTAAATAAAAAATATTATTTAAATAGGTTAATTTTTAAAATTTTTTTCTAATACATTAATGAAGTAAAATAGACTAACTACACACTAAACTAACCTTATAAAAATGTAAAAATGCTATACAATAAAAATATAGGTAATTAATATAAACTAGTATTATAAAATATTATTAAATTGATAATTAAAATGGAGGTAAAAGATGAGTAAGAAATTTTATGTAACTACACCAATTTATTACCCTAGTGGAAATCTTCACTTAGGTCATGCATATACTACAACACTAGCTGATATTTTAAATAGATATAAAAAAGAACAAGGTTATGAAACTTTCTTTTTAACTGGTAGTGATGAACACGGACAAAAAATAGAAGCTAAAGCTAAAGAAGAAAATATTAGTCCAATAGAATATTTAAATCCTAAAGTTGAAAGCTTTAAAAAGTTATGAGAAAAGTTAAATATTAAATATGATAAATTTATTAGAACAACTGATGATTATCATGAACAAGCTGTTAAAAAAATCTTTACTAAATTATATGAAAAAGGATTAATTTATAAAGGACAATATCAAGGAATATATTGTGTTAGTTGTGAAGAATTTTTAAATGCTGATCAACTTGATAAAGATGGAATGTGTAAAATTTCAAATACAAAACCTCAAACAGTTAATGAAGATACTTACTTTTTAAAAGTTAGTGAATTTCAAGATTTTATCCAAGATTTATTAAAAACTGAATTTTTAATTCCTGATTATAGAAGAAATGAAATGTTAAAAAATTTCGTTGAACCTGGATTAAAAGATTTATCAGTAACTAGAGTAAGTTTTAAATGAGGGATTCCAATCGATCAAAATCCTGAACACATTATTTATGTTTGATTAGATGCTTTAAGTAACTATATTACTGCTTTAGGATATATGCAAGATGATGATCATTTATTTGAAAAATTCTGAAATAATGATGATGTTGAAATTTTACAACTAGCAGGAAAAGAAATTATTAGATTCCATTCAATTTATTGACCAGTAATGTTAAAAGCTTTAGATCTACGTCAACCTACACACTTACTAGGTCATGGTTGAATATTAAATAAAAATACTAAGATGAGTAAATCACTTGGAAATGTAATTGATCCTATTAAAATAATAGATACTTATTCATCTGATGCTTTGAGATTTTATATAGCAAACGATCTTCCAACAGAAAAAGATGGTAATTTTAGTTTAGAATTATTTATTGAATCATTCAACGCTCATTTAGCTAATAATGTAGGTAACTTAATAAGCCGAACTCATAATATGATTACAAAATATTTTGATGGATTCATTGATTTAAATGATGTTAAATACGATCGAGAATTAATTGATTTATCTATTAAAACAATTGATGAATATGTTAAAAATATGGATCAATATAAAATAAGTGCTGCAGTTAGAAATGTATTAGATTTATCTGCATCATGTAATAAATATATTGAAGATACTGCTCCATGAAATTTAGCAAAAGAAAATGATATTGATAAATTAAAATCTGTTTTAGCTACTCTACAGAGATGTATGTCAGTAATTAGTTATTTATTAAAACCTATTTTAGTTGAAAAATACAATGACATGATTGAACAATGTGGATTAGAAAACGTAGAAATTAACTTTGACAATTTAAAAACATTTAAAGATATTAAATTTAATAAATTAAACGATAAAAAAGTATTATTCGTAAGAGTTAAAGAATAAAAAACAAACCTATTTAACAATAAAATAGATTTAATGCTTAATATGTAATATTATAAAAATAAAGGAGATTTATTATGAAAAATTATCAAGTAAAAGATTGTAAAAACAATTTAATGAATTTATCAGATCTAGTTGGAGAAAAAGGATTAGTAATGTATTTCTATCCTAAAGCAAAAACTGGACTATGTACATTAGAAGCCTTAGAATATCAAAAACACTTAAATGAATTTAAAAACAAAGGATACAATGTTGTTGGTGTAAGCCAAGATACTCCAGAATACAACAACGAATTCTGTTGTGAACAAAACTTAGAATTTCCATTAATTTGTGACTTAGATAAAGAATTAACTAATGAGTTTAAATTAACATTTACTGAAATTGAATTCGAAGGTAAACCTTGAAATAAATATGAAAGATCAACATTTGTTTTAGATAAAGAACTAAATATAGTAAAAGAAATGAGAGATGTTGATCATATCGAACACGTTAGTGAATTGCTAAGTCAATTATAATAATTATTACAACTTCAATTGAAGTTGTTTTTCTTGAGAAAATTTAAGTATGATTTCTAATGTTTTATTTATTGGTGAATTGTAATAAAATTAAAGTTAGAAAATAAGAGAGGTACATAAAATATGCCAATTATCAAATTTAGTGGAGTTTCA
Source organism: Mycoplasma yeatsii GM274B (assembly GCF_000875755.1). GTDB lineage: Bacteria > Bacillota_I > Bacilli_A > Mycoplasmatales > Mycoplasmataceae > Mycoplasma > Mycoplasma yeatsii. The sequence continues at coordinate 88,225 of NZ_CP007520.1, forward strand.
GAAGAAAGAGTTAAAGAATTTAGTAATAAAGTTAATGAAATAGCAGAATTAGTTACAGCTAATCCTGAAAATATTATGTTTATTTGTGAAGATTCAAAAGTGTTTCAATTAAAACAAGAACAAAAACCGATTTATGTAACTGTTGAATGATTATCAAGACCTGATAAAGAACAAATATTTGCAAATTATATAGTTGATTTTTTCAAAGAAGATTCGTCAAAAGTATGAATATTTTTCACAGATGTTAATGGCAAATTATATGCACACACTAAAAAAGTAGGTCAATAAATGAAAATAGGTAATATTGAAATAAAAGGTAAAGTTGTTCAAGGTCCAATGGCAGGAGTGAGCAACGAACCGTTTAGAGTTATTTCTAAACAACATGGAGCAAGCTTAGTTTATGCTGAAATGGTCTCTGTTGCTGGGATGGCTCATGAAAATAAAAAAACATTTAGTATGCTACAAGTAAGTAAAGAAGAGCATCCAATGAGTATGCAAATATTTGGAAATGATGTAGAAGATTTTATTAATGCAACTAAATGAATAGATGAGAACGTTGATTGTGACATCATAGATTTAAACCTAGGTTGTCCTGCACCAAAAGTTGCAGTTAGATCAGCAAGTGGATCGGCTTTATTAAAAACACCTGAACTAATTTATGAAATTGTAAAAGCAGTTGTTGAAAACACAAAAAAACCAGTAACTGCAAAAATTAGATTAGGATGAGATAAAGATAGTGTAAATGCTGTTGAAATTGCTAAGTTAATTGAAAAAGCAGGAGCAAGTGCTATTGCAGTTCACGGAAGAACAAGAAGTGATTTTTACTCAGGTCACGCTGATTGAGAAAAAATTAAAGAAGTTAAAGATGCAGTTAAAATTCCTGTTATAGGAAATGGTGATGTTGTTGATGGGCCTTCTGCTAAAAAAATGTTAGATCTAACAGGTTGTGATGCTGTTATGATTTCTAGAGCATGTCAGGGAAATCCTTGAATATTTGAACAAATTAATTATTATTTAGAAACTGGAAAAGAATTAGAAAAACCAAGTTTTGAAGAATGAGAAAAAACTGTTTTAAATCACGCTGATTTACTTATAAAATTAAGAGATGAACAATCGGCTATGCGTGAATTTAGAAAACATTTAACTTGATATTTAGATGTATTAGATAAAAAACCTATTTTAAAATTGTTAAAAGAAAAAGCTAACAAAATAGAAACTTTAAAAGATGTAGTAGATATCATTAAAGAATACGGGAGTGAATAAAAATGATAAATGATAGAAAATTTTCTGAACAAGAATTAGTAAGAAGAGAAAAACACCAAGAATTAGTTAAAAAAAATAAAGATCCATATAAAATAACTAAATTCCAAAGAACTAACACATTAAAAGAATTAAATGATAAATTTGAAAAATTCTCTAAAGAAGAATTAGCTGAAATGAATCAAGAAATTATTAGTGTTGCAGGAAGAATTAAATTATATAGGGAAGCTGGTAAAAAGGCTGCTTTTGTTAATATTGACGATCAAGATTCTGGTATTCAATTATATGTTAGATTAGATGAAATTGGAGCTGAAGCTTTTGAAGATTTTAGAGATTTTGATTTAGGAGATATCATCGGAGTAAAAGGTATCATGATGAAAACAGATCATGGTCAATTAACTGTTAGATGTAAAGAAGTTGTTTTATTATCAAAAGCATTAAGACCACTACCTGACAAACACGCTGGAATTCAAGATATTGAAGAAAAATACAGAAGAAGATATGTTGATTTAATAATGAATCATGATGTTAGAAAAACATTCCAAGCAAGAACTAAAATAATTAGAACACTTCAAAAATTCTTAGATGATAAAGGTTATATGGAAGTTGAAACACCTATTTTACATTCACTAAGAGGTGGAGCTGCCGCTAAACCATTTATTACTCATTATAATGCATTAGACACTGATGTATATTTAAGAATCGCTACAGAGTTACACTTAAAACGTTTAATTGTTGGTGGATTTGAAGGAGTTTATGAAATAGGTCGTATCTTTAGAAATGAAGGAATGAGTACACGTCACAATCCTGAATTTACAAGTATTGAGTTATATGTTGCTTATGAAGATATGTTCTTTTTAATGGATTTAACAGAACAAATTTTTAGAGTATGTAATGCTAGTGTTAATGAATCACCAATTATTAAATACGGAGATGTTACATTAGATCTATCTAAACCATTTAAAAGATTACACATGGTAGACGGAATTAAACAAGTAACTGGAGTTGATTTCTGAAAAGAAATGACAGTTGAAGAAGCTATGCAATTAGCAAAAGATCATAACGTTCACGTTGAAAAACACCAAGAATCAGTAGGACATATTATTAACTTATTCTATGAAGAATTTGTTGAATCAACAATTGTTGAACCTACATTCGTTTATGGTCATCCAAAAGAAATTTCACCTCTAGCTAAGTCAAATCCTGAAGATCCAAGATTTACTGATAGATTTGAATTATTCATCATTGGAAGAGAATATGCAAATGCATTCAGCGAGTTAAACGATCCAATTGATCAATATGAAAGATTTAAAGCTCAAATTGAAGAAGAAAGCAAAGGAAATGATGAAGCTACAGATATGGATATTGATTTCATCGAAGCTTTAGAACACGCAATGCCACCAACTGCTGGAATCGGTATTGGAATTGATAGATTAGTTATGTTATTAACAAACTCTGAATCAATTAAAGATGTGTTATTATTCCCGCAAATGAAACCAAGAGATTAAAAATAAACTTGCAATTAGCAAGTTTTTTTAATATTTTCCTAATACTAATATAGTTAGCTATATTTAACTTTTAATTGTTAAAATATATATAAATGACAAAAGGAGAAAATTATGAAATTAACAACATGAACTTTTTATAAAGCAAGTAGCTTTCAAACATTAACTGGTGATAATCAAAAAATAGGATCAGTTCCTGTTTTGGTTTTACGTCCAGATTTTGTTAAAGAAAGAACTGTTTTATGTTTAGCATTAACTCAAAAAGTAGTAAACTCAATAATTATTGATTTACAAAATAAAGCTATTCAAGGTCAAGAATTATTAAATATTTTTAAAGATAATATTGGATTTGCTTCTACAGATAATTTAGAAAAAATAGATGCAAAAGGATTAGATCTTTCAACACCAATTCTTGATGAAAATATTAAAAATTTAATTGAAACTTATAATCTATTTTTAAATAGTGAGCCTATCACATTTGACAGTGCTGACTATGAAACAACAGAAAAAGCTCAACAACAAAAAGATGTATTTACAAATGTTGAGGTTGATAAAATGAAATTACCTGTGTTACTTGAAACATTAAATGTAGGTATGCAAAATTACAGAGAAAGAATGGAAGAATTTCCTAAATTAAAAGAATCTGAAATACCAGCTAAAAAAGAAGAAATATTTAATTTACAAGGTAATTTAATTGTGTTTTTTGACCAAGCACTTAGAGAAATGGATGGATTAATTGCTAATTTAAGTGAAAGAAATTCTGAATTGTATAAAGAATTAGAAGAACTTAAAGGAGAAAATAAAAAATAATGAAAAGAAGTCAAGCGACAAATGATTATAAATGAGATTTTTCACACCTTTATAAAAATCAAGAAGAATGAAAACAAGAATTAGATAAGCTAATGAATCTAGCTAAAGAGTATGAAAAATTCAAAGGTAAATTACACATTAAAGAAGAATTTTTTAAATCTATTAAATTAGATGAAGAAATCGAATTACTTGTAACTAGATTATCAATTTATACAAGAATGGGTGATACTGATCAAACTAATGAAGTTTATAGAACATTAGAAGGTTTATTGATGAACGCATTACAAGAAATTTATCAATTAACTGCATTCGCAAGTCCTGAACTAAAAGAAGTTGGTCAAGATGTGATTTTTTCATGACTAAAAGAAAATAAAGAATATGAAAAATACGAATATGGATATAGAAAATTCTTTGAACACGCTAAACATATTTTAGACAAACGCGATGAAGAATTACTTTCTAAAGTTTCAAGAAGTAGAAGTGCAATTTCTATGATGTATGATACTTTAGCTTATGCTGATAGACAAGATCAAGAAATCGAATATAAAGGACAAAAACAAATTTTAACTAATTCATTATTAGCTGAAATTAACCAAGATTCAGATCCTATAAAAGATCAAGATCTAAGAATCAAAGCAGGAGTTTTATTTTCTAAAAACTTTAGTGATAAAAAACACAGTTTTGCTCAAATTTATGAAGGTATTTTACAATCAAGTTTAGAAAGTGTAAAACTAAGAAATTACGAATCAAGTTTACAATCAAGTTTAAGTAGTGATTCAATTGATACATCAATCTATTTAAAATTATTAGAAGTTGGTAAGAAATATATCAAACCATTACAAGATTATCTTTTATTAATTAAAGATACATTTAAATTAGAAAAATTCTACCCTTCAGATAGACAACTAAAATTAGTTAAAGACTACAACCGTACTTTTACAGTTGATCAAGGTAAAGAAATAATTAGAAAAGCATTATCTGTTTTAGGTAAAGAATATCTAGATAAATTAGAAATTGCTTGAGGTCCTAATAGAATTGATTATTATGAAGATACTAACAAAAGAGATGGTGCATATTCAACTGGTGGACAGGGTGTTGAACCAATTATTTTAATGAATTGAGATGATAAATTAAACTCAGTTAATACATTAGCTCATGAATGTGGTCATTCAGTTCATACTTTATTTGCCGATGAAAACCAACCATACCCATTAAGTGAATATCCGATTATTTTAGCTGAAGTTGCTTCAACAATTAATGAACATTTATTATTTGATTTTATGTATAGCAATGCTCAAACTAAAGAAGAAAAAATCTATCTATTACAACAAAGAATTTTTGATTTAACTTCAACATTCTACAGACAAATTCAATTTGCTGATTTTGAATATAGAACCAGTCAATTAGCAGAAAAACAAATTCCATTTACAGCAGAACTATTAAACAATCTTTTTGTTGAAGTTCAAAATGATTATGGTTATACAGTATTTGATAAACTTGAAGATAAAGATAGAAAACATGGATTTGGTTGACCAAGAATTAGTCACTTCTTCCATTCTCCATTCTATGTTTATAAATACGCAATCGATGTTACTGCAAGCTATAAACTATATGACGATATCAAAAAAGGAAATATCGAATCAACAATCAATTTCTTAAAAGCTGGTGGACACAAAGAACCATTAAAAATAATGTTAGATGCTGGAATTGATTTTACAAAAGAAGAAACTTATCAACCATTAATTAATGGAATTATAGAATATACTAATCAATTAAAAGAATTATTAAAATAAGGAAAAACTACTCTTATAAGGAGTAGTTTTTAACTTTTATGTCTAATCTTTTAAGGCATTTATAGGTACAACTAAAATACCATCCTCTCTTTTGTAAATCACATTCCCAAAACCAACAATAACACATTTTAATATTGGAGGTCTATTATTATTTTTTATAATATTTGAAATTGTTTTGTTTAATGTTCCGGCGGCTTCATCAACTTTATTAGAACCCAATTTAATTTCAAACGCACATCAATCACCATCTTTAAGTTCGATAACAACATCAATTTCATTATCCAAATAATCTTGATAGTGATAAATCTTGGCATCCATCGCTCTTGAATACACCTTCAAATCCCTAATAACTAATGATTCAAATAATAACCCATATAAATTTAAATCTCTTTGAATTTTTGCTGGACTTAGATCTAATAATGCACAAGCTAGAGATGGATCACAAAAATATCTCTTATCTTTTTATTTAACTCTTAATGATGATCTTACATCTAATGAAAATGGTTTTAAATTGTCAAATAAAAACATAGAGTTTAAGAAATCTAAATATTTAGTAAGTGTTGGTCTAGATATTGGATTATCATTCTCATTTTGAGAAATATCTTTTAATATAGAGCGATCAGAAACTGTAGTTGATGTATTTCTTGCTAGAGATTTTAATATCAATTCAATTTTTTCAGGACTATATTTATTATCGTTTTCGTCAACTAACTCTTGTTTTAAAATCGTTTTAATATAAGACTTAACAATTACGTCACAATTATCTATGCTGGAATCTATATTATTAGGTCATCCCCCTCTAACTATTAAATATGACAATTGTTCATAATCTAATTCTTTTACATATGTAGGTTTTGGATTAAAATCTTTTGAACAAATTTCTTTAAGAGACACAATACCAACAGAATCTTCAGACTCATATAAAGTCATAGGGCTCATTCTTAAACTAACAATTCTTCCTGCCCCACTATGTAAAATACCTTTATATTTAGGTGTAGCAGATCCTGTTAGTATAAAAAGTCCTTTTTCACCAATCTCATCTACTTTAGCTCTGGTGGCATCTCATAATGCAGGGGCTTCCTGTCACTCATCAATCATTTTAGGATATTCACCATCAAGAACGAGTTCAGGATTAAAATTAGCTAGCTTTCTGTTAGCAAAATTATTATACGGACTACCAACTAAAAATTCACTCTTTGAATTGTGTCTTGAAGTTCATGTTTTACCACACCACTTAGGTCCTTCAACACAAATTGCTCCAGCTATTGATAAGTATCGTTGAATTACTTTATCCATTATTCTAGGTTTATAATTATCGTTTCTCATATTTGTCTCCTTTTTGATATTTTTACCAAATTCAGGATAAAAATTTTACCAAATTAGACGAATTTTTTTTACCAAATTTGCCTGAAAAATTTTACCAAATTTGTTAAATTTATTTTACCAAATTCAGGATAAAAATTTTACCAAATTAGACGAATTTTTTTTACCAAATTTGCCTGAAAAATTTTACCAAATTTGTTAAATTTATTTTACAAAATTACGAGTTCTTTATTTACATTATTACGCTAAACCTTTTCTTAATACAATATTAGTGTTTAAACTTTCTAAATTATTTATAATGTTGTATCATTTATATGTAATGGGGATGTCATGGTCTCGACAGGATATAACCAGCATATATAAGCAGTAGTGTGGTAGACTATAAATACTACTAGGTTTAAAAAAACGCAAACGAAAACGAAGAAAAATTTGAAATGCCAGCATTCATGATCAACAATGCATCAGCTGGAGCAAACTTTATGTTCGCTTAATAACTACTTAGTTTAGTTATAGTATTTCACGAATTATAGGTAGTTTAGGCTTTATCTATAACCGTATTACCCTAGTCTAATAGGATGTATGATTGCAATAAATATATCCGAATTCTAATTGCAAATGACATTTAATCTTTTGTTAATTTTAGTTATCTGTTAAATTAGAAAATTAACTAAACTGTAGAAAGTATATGTAAGTGTATTTTGGACGCGAGTTCGATTCTCGCCATCTCCACCATAAAGAAAATAAGCTAGCTTGGAAAATTTCCAAGCTTTTTTAGTTTTAAAATTTATTCAATATTTCAGTAAAACATATTATACAAGCCCAAGAATGCTCGATTTATTAAATTTTCATTCAATTTACAAACACATGTTGGTAAAAGTGTTTGTATTTACGCACACATGTTGGTAAAAGTGTTGATAAATTAGATGTACCTTTCCCACTTTAAGCATAAAATAATGTATAGAAAACACCTATGTTTGCCACTTTAAGCATAAAAATATTACAAAACAAAAAACACTACTCTAAGTAGTGTTTTTAATAATTATTTTTTAGTATATTTTCCTTGAGCAAGGTTTGAGTTTCCTCCACCTTTTGTTTCTAATCCTTCAAGGTTATTAAATATATCAATTGCTTTATATTTTGATTGTAAACTTTCACTTACAGCAACAACTATAAAGTTAGTTTCACCTGTCTGACTAGCTAATATTACAATTAAGTCTTTAAATTTATTTCTTAATTCATCAGCTAATTGTTTTAAATCTTTGATAGTTAAGTCTTTAGTGAATAATCTAATTTCATTAACACCGTCTTTGTTTAATTCTGGTTTTAAATCGTTAAATTGTGACAATTTAGAAGCAGTTAATAAATCGTTAACTTTTTTGTCATAATCTTTATATAAATCTTTTAATTTAGATAGCATTGATTTTATTACAACTAAATTTTGTTTTGTAATAGTTAAATTTTTAATTTCTGAATAAGTTTTTTCAATTTCTTGATTTTCTAATACAGCTTTATTTTGGTTGTATTTTTCAATCACATTTTCAACTTCATCTTTAACTAATTTAAATTGTTCATTTAAATATTCGCTTACAGCTTTGTTTGAAGTTAATGCTTTAATTCTGTATAAACCGCTACCTTTTGATTCTAAACCTGTAATAATGAAGTCCTCAATATCACTTGTATTGTCTACGTGAGTTCCACCACATAATTCTGAAGAAAAATCTCCAAATTTAACAACTCTTACAATTTCATCATATTTTTCAGTAAAGAATGCTAATGCATTATATTTATTAATTGAATCTTCTAAACTACAGAAATAAGTTTCTCTATTAATGTGTTCATTAATTTTTTGTAATACTAATTCTTCAGATTTATGTAATTCATCACTTGTTGCTAATCTGTTAAAAGTAAAGTCCATACGTAAACCATGTTCATCATTATATGATCCAGATTGCATTACGCTATTTCCTAAAACTTCTCTTAAAGCAGCATGAATCATGTGAGTTCCTGAGTGATTTTTCATTGTGTAGAAACGTTTATCTTCATCGACTGTGGCATTAACAATATCTCCAACTTTTAATGTTCCTGAAACCTTAACTCTATGAATATTTTGGTGTTTTGGTCCTTGTTGAACATCAACTACAACAGCATTTGCATTATCATTTGAAATAATACCAGTATCGGCTGCTTGTCCACCTTTTTCAGCATAAAATGGAGTTTTATCTAAAATTATATAAGCTTCTGAATCTGTAACTGAATCGATTTGTTTTTGATCAGCGAACATATAAACAATTTTTGCATCACTTCTTGATGTTTCTTCTCAACCTGTAAATTCTGATTTAACATCAAGTTTAGTAAATAATTCATTTTGTTTATCTCAAGCTTTTAAATCTTTTCTACTACTTCTAGCAGTTTCTTTAGCTTGTTCTAAAAGTTCTTCAAATCCTTTAATATCAACTTCAACATTATGTTGTTGAGAAATTTCTAAAGTTTGTTCAATTGGAAAACCATATGATTCAAATAATAATAAAGCATTTTTAGCAGTAACCTTATTTTCAGATTTGATAATTTCTTCTAATAATTCATAACCTTTAGATAATGTTTTTAAGAATTTTTCTTCTTCAGCTTTAATTGTTTGTTCTACTAATGTTTGTTTTTCTTCTAAATAAGGATAGAACTCTTTCATAGCTAACACTACTGAGTCAACTAATTTGTATAAGAATGCATCAGTTATTCCTAATTCTCTTCCAAATACTGAACTTCTTCTGATTAAACGTCTAATAATGTATGCTCTATCTTTATTTCCTGGAAATACTCCATCACTAATAGCAAAAGTACATGCTCTAATATGATCTGCAATTACTTTAAATGCTGTATTAATTCTTGTTTGTTTAGCTGTTGGATTGAAGTAATTATCAAATGAATATTTAAATTTCTGATCACACATAGTTTCGACTTTTTGAATAGTTGGTCAGAAAATATCAGTTTCAAAGTTAGTTGGTGTATCTTGGAAAATTGATGATAATCTTTCTAGTCCTGCACCAGTATCGATATTTTTTCTAGGTAATTCAGCATAATTATTATTTCCATCATTATTAAATTGTGAAAATACTATGTTTCAAACTTCGATATATCTATCATTTTCAATATCATCACTAATTAATCTAGGTCCAATTTTTTCTGGATCTCATTTTTCGCCACGATCATAAAATATTTCAGTATTTGGTCCACAAGGTCCTTGTCCTACGTCTCAGAAATTAGTGTCTCTTGATAAACTAAAGATATGATCTTTTTCAATTCCAATTTCTTCAGTTCAAATTCTGTAAGCTTCATCATCTTCATTAAATACTGTTATATATAATTTATCTTTTGGCATAGCAAATCATTTATCTGAAGTTAATAATTCTCAAGCAAAATGAATAGCTTCTTTTTTGAAGAAATCTCCGATAGAAAAATTACCTAACATTTCAAACATAGTGTGGTGACGTGCAGTAACTCCTACATTTTCAATATCATTAGTTCTAATTGATTTTTGTGAGTTAGTAAGTCTAGCAGCAGGAGGTGTTTTTCTTCCATCAAAATAAGGTTTTAATGTAGCGACTCCTGAATTAATTCATAATAAAGAAGGATCATCAACAGGTATTAATGAAACTGGTTCTAAAAAATAATGATCTTTTGATTTAAAAAAATCTAATCACATTTGTCTTATTTGATTTGTAGATAATTTCTTCATTTTGTTTCTCCTTTGAAAATGTTTTATTGTAACTATATTTAATTCTATCAAACAATATATTAATAAGTAATACACATAATTTCTATAGATTTAAATTTTAAAAATAATGTATAAAATAAGTGAAAAAATAAATATTAAAATTGAACTTATTAAAAAGATTTTTCTAAGTCTAATTAGTTTAGCTTCTTCATCTTGTAATGTTTTTTGATAACGTCTTCTTCTATCATTAAAAAATCACATCGCGTGTTTATTTCTTATATATCCAATTACAATACTAATTAAAAATAAAATTGAACCATAAATAATTGAAAATCATGTAGTACCTTTTCAGTTATTAAATGTTTTATTCTCTATATTTAAAGTTAAATAACCAACTAAAACAGATAATAAACACCCAACAATAAAAATAGCTAATACAATTAATCAACCTTGTCATTTTAATGCTTTTTTTTGATTATATTCAAAAACTTTTGATGAATAATTTCTAGAATCATAAACACTTTTTATTTTTTGATCAACTTCTTGGTTGTAAGCTATATTATCTTTTATTCTATGTTGTTTTAGTTCTTGAGATTTTTTATTTTTCATAATTTTATTCCTTTATTTACTAGTTTTATATTAAAAAAATTATTCTATAATTTTAAATTAAATCAATAAGTTTTAATGAATAATTTCACCTAATATTTTATAATTATTAAATAGTATTTTACTAAAAATTTATATTTATAAATTTCAAAAATTTTTATTGTTTATTTTTTGACTATTTTAATTCGAAATGATATTCTTATTAGAATAACCGGTAAGTTAAAATAGTTAACTTTAAATATAAAATACAAAAATAATAGAAAGGGATCTAGCATGAAAAATAAAAAAACTATTATTTATGATGAAAAAATAGATTTTAAAACTGAGCTATTATCAGAAGATTTTGATTTGTCAGCAGAGTTAGATAATCATGAAAAAATAAGTAAACTAACAACTATTAAATATTGATACAGCGATCTAAATGCTAATATTTATAAGTTTTTTGTAAGACATCCTTTATACGGTTATTCATTTAAAAGAATAGTGTATGGATTAATTACTTTACTAATTGCTATTGTTTTACTTTATGCAATTACAAGAGCAATTACTCCTGATGTTAAGTATCTACCTCCAAACTATGAGAAATTAGGTTTTTCAGATAAACAATTAGATGAACTTTTAGTTGATAGAATGAAAAAATTCGGAGTGTATGGTCCATTCTGAGAACAAGTTTTAAACTATTTAAAAAATATAACTCCGTTTATACCTAAAAAAGGTCTAATTGGTGCTAAATATGGGTTAGACCCCACTGCCCCTGGTGGTTGATTTGGAAATGAAGTATATGAAATCAGATTTGTTTATTTAGGAGTTGTTTCAAGTCCATCAATTGCTGAAGAAGGATCGGACGTTTTTAAACTATTTAAAAGTGCTATGCCTTATTCATTCGCATTTGGTTCAATTGCTATTTTAATCGCTAACATTTTAGGTATTGTTATTGGTATTCAACAAGCTAAAAAGAAAAACAGATTATTTGATAGTTTATTTAGTGGAGCATCAGCATTTCTTGTTGCGCTACCTTCTTTAGTTATTGTTTTAGCAATCTTTATTTTTTCAGTTTCAATTTTAGGAAGTTCTGGACTTTACAATACAGGAACATTTGCTACAAAATTCTGACCAATTGTAACAATGGTAATTATTAATATACCAATTGTTGCATCATACACAAGAAGATATGTATTAGAAGAAATGACTGCAGATTATGTAAAATTCACTTTATCTAAAGGTATGAGCACAAAAAGAGCCTACTACTTACATATTTTTAGAAACTCAGGAATAAGAACTATTAGAACAATACCAAGTCAAATTATCTTAACTGTATTTGGTTCATCAATTTTAACTGAAACTCAATGATCTATTCCTGGAATGGGACAATACATTATTAAATCAGCTGGTGGAAATGACTTTTTCGTATTCTTAGGATTTACAGTGTTATCTTCATTTGCAACAATATTTGCCTCATTATTATCAGATTTAATTTATGTTTGATTAGATCCAAGAATTAGCTTGACTAAGAAATAGAAAGGATTGGTAATTATGCAAACTAAAAAACAAAAATCAAAAGATATTTATTCTAGTTTTACAGCAGAACAACACCAATCTTTTGAGTTCAAAAACGGAATAAGTCTAAATGAAATTGATCAAGAATTATTTACTCATGTTGGATTCCAAGAAAAAGGATTAGAATCAATTGCAACAAAACCTTATAGTTATTGAAAAGCTGTGGGTAAAATTTTATTAAAAAGTAAAGCATTTATTATTTGTATGAGCATACTAGCTCTTTTAATAATCATGTCAATAATTATTCCTTGAAATAAAGAAGCTGTTCCTTTACAAGGAAGAGGACCCGGACTTAAAGCTCCTGATGCAACAAATTGATTTGGTTTAGGAAAACAAGGTGAAGATTACTGAGTTGAAATATGATTAGGTTTAAGAACTACTCTTGCTTTCTCACTTGTAGTTGTAATAATTCAGTTAGCTATCGGAATTTTTGCCGGACTTATTTGAGGATACTTTAGAAAATTAGATATTTTATTCTACCAAGTAACTGCATTAATTTTAATCGCTCCTCAACTAGTTATGATTATTTTAATTATTTCTATATTAGGAACCGGATTCTGACCAATGGTTTTAGCAGTAATTATTCAAGCGTGAATTGGACCTGCTTTAAACATTAGAGCAGCAGTTTTATTAGTTAGAAATTCAGATTACAACGTAGCATCAGTTACATTAGGTTCAAGCTCAGGAAAAATTATTAGAAAAAACATTTTCCCTAAAATATTACCTATTTTAATTCAAGTTGCAGTGTTTGCAATTCCAACTGCAATTTCAATTGAAGCAACAATCTCATATCTTGGACAAGGATTTGTTGATGGTCAAAAAATAACATCATTAGGTAAAATTTTAGAACTTGCTATCAGTGGTACTGAATGACAGGTTTTCCCACACCTATTATTAATTCCTGTAGCATTTATCTCAAGTATTTCATTGTTATTCTTTATAGTATTAAAAGTATTTGCCGATTCATTAGATCCAAAAAATCACCGTTAGAAAGGAAACTTGATTATGAAACAAAAAGTTATTTTATCTATTAAAAATTTAGTTGTTAAATTTAGAGTTCGTTCTCAAGTTTTAACTTCTATTAGAAATATTAGTTTTGATATTTATGATGGTGAAACTGTTGCTATAGTTGGTGAATCTGGATCAGGAAAATCTGTTTTTACAAAAACTTTAACTAATATGTTAGAAGAAAATGGATATATTGCTAATGGAACTATTACCTACTATCCAAGAAAAGATAAAAATGCTATATCTAATTTTAAAAATGAAGTAAACTTAGTAGATTTTCATAAAAACAATTTAGAAAATAACTCAAGAAGAGAAATTAGAAAATATAATCATTTAAAAATTAAAGAAATTCAATCTCAAATCAATGAATTAGAAAAATCAACAATAGATTCTATTAATCTAAAAATTCAAGATTTAGAAAATAAAATTGAATTATTAAAAAAATATGAATTTACTAAAAATATTAAAAAGATAATTAAAAGAGATACTCTTATAAAAGAAGTTGCTAGATTAAATAAACAAATTGAATTAATCAAAGATCCTAACAAGTTAGAATTTAAAATCAATGAATTAAAAAGATCAATTAATAGATTAAAACAAGAAAATGCTAACTTCCAACTACTTTCAATTTATAAAAAGTTTTTATATCAAAAAATTGTAAGCTTTATTAATAAAAACAAAAATGATTTTGAATATGATTTAAATTTAGCTAAAGACTATTTAAATAAAGTAGAAAAAGTTGAATTTAAAAGTGATTTTGAAGATTTAATGATTGAAATTTTAACTGAAATTTCAAAAGAATCTAAAAAATTAGAAAAAGAAAAAATTGAATCATTATTAGAAATTTGAAACTTTATTAAATTACCAAATTTCATAATCAAAAGAAGAACTGCTAAAAACTTAGAAAAACTTCGTGGTGGAACAATTGCTACAATTTTCCAAGATCCGATGACTTCTTTAAACCCTTTATTAAGTGTTGGTTTTCAAATTTCAGAGGTTTTAAGAATTCATAATAAATTATCAAGATCTGAAGCTAAAGCTGAAGCAATTAATTTAATGAAAAAAGTAGGTATTACAAATGCTGAAAAACGTTATAAAGATCTGCCAAGAAAATATTCTGGAGGAATGCGTCAAAGAATTGTTATTGCCATTGCTCTTGCATGTAGACCTAAAATATTAATTTGTGATGAGCCAACAACTGCATTAGATGTGACTATTCAAGCCCAAGTTCTAGATTTAATTAAAGAACTTAAAAAAGAATATAAATTCACAGTAATTTTTATTACTCATGATTTAGGAGTTGTTGCTAATGTTGCTGATAGAGTAGCTGTTATGTATGCTGGTCAAATTATAGAACATGGAAAAATTGAAGAAATTTTCTTCAATCCTCAACACCCATACACTTGATCATTATTATTATCACTTCCACAATTAGGTAAAAAAGGTGAAGATTTATATTCAATTTCAGGAACACCTCCTTCATTATTTAAAGAAATTAACGGAGACGCTTTTGCTCCAAGAAATAAATTTGCTTTAGCTATTGATTACAAATATGAACCACCTATGTTTAAAGTTTCAGATACTCATTATGCTAAAACTTGATTATTAGATCCACGTGCTCCTAAAATCGAAAGACCAAAACAATTAGAACTTCTAAAAGAAGCTGTTCAAAATACAAAGGTTGGTGAATAATTATGAATAAAGAAAAAATCATAAGAGTCCGCGACTTACTAATTGAGTTTGGTAGTGGTAAAAATAAAGTTAAAGCTGTTAAAGGTGTAAGTTTTGATATCTTTAAAGGAGAAACTTTTGGACTAGTAGGTGAATCTGGATCAGGAAAAACAACTATTGGTCGAGCAATTATGGGTATTCAACCTATTCAAGATGGTGCTATCTTTTTTGAAAATAAATTATTAAGAGGTAAAGCACCTAATGTTTATGAAATCAATAAAAAAATAGCTAGACATTTAGATGTTATGAAACAAAACCAATTAAATACTTCTATATGTTTAAATGATTATTCAAATGAATTTAAAAGAGTTTTTTATAAATATACTCAATCTAAGTTTTATAATTTTAAAACTAAAGAATTAGAAGATTACAAAGATAATGTTTCAAGAATCATTGAAGAAGGAACTAACTTAAAAGATACTAAGTTAATAAACACTAAAAAGAATGTTAACCTTTGAATTATTTCTGAATCTATTAATGATAATTTAAAAAGGATGTTAAAAATTATTAGATTACAAGATAAGTTATCAAAATTCTTACAAACTGTTTTTGATTATATTGAAACAAGTGAAGAACTTTCAACTGCTGTTAATCATTATCAAACAGTTGTTAGTGATATCATGATTGAAATTAAACATCTTGAAAATCAAATTTATTGAATATTACAAGAAATGACTGATATTAGAACTAAAGTTGAAAAAGGATACCACACTTCAATTTCTAATTTCTTTGATCAATTAGGTGTTAGATTAAAAAAAGTTATTTCACTTCAAAAACAAATTTCAGTTTTAATTGAAAAAGCAAGAAAAGCTCAAATAGTTAACGTAGCTTTAACTCAACCTAAAAAGAATTGAACTTCAACTTCAAGACAATTAGAATCAATCAAAGACGAAAGTTGATTAATTGGTGATTACGAAAAACTTGTTCAAGTTATTGAAAAAAATAATTTCTATAAAGCTTTAGAAAATGGAGAAATTTTCCAACAACCATCTAAAAAAGATATCAAACAAAATAAAAAAGATATCCAAATGATTTTCCAAGACCCAAGTTCGTCATTAAATGATAGAATGGCGATTGAAGAAATTGTTCAAGAAGGATTAGATAACTTCCCAGAACTTTATAAAAATGATGAAGTTAAAAAATCATACATTAAATGATTTAATCAAAATAATCCTCAACAAAAACTAGATGAAAACAGTGATGTAAAGCTAAGTGATATTAAAAGATATTTAATCACAGAATTATTACAAACTGTTGGTATGCTTCCAGAACATCTATCTCGTTATCCTCATGAGTTTTCAGGTGGTCAACGTCAAAGAATCGGTATTGCTAGAACATTGATTATGAAACCTAAATTTGTTGTGGCTGACGAACCTATTTCAGCACTTGATGTTTCTATTCGTGCTCAAATTATGAACTTATTAAGCAAATTCCAAAAACAATTTGATTTAACTTATATATTCATCGCTCACGATTTAAGTGTTGTTAGATTCACAACAAATAGAATTGCTGTAATTTATCGTGGAGATATAGTTGAATTAGCTGAATCAGATGAACTATTTGAATGTCCACTACACCCATACACTCGTTCATTATTAAGTGCAATTCCTTTACCAGATCCTATTCAAGAAAGAAACAAAATCCACTTTGAATATAAACCAGAAAAAGAACACCATGACTATTTAATTGATTTTCCTAAATGAAGAGAAGTTAAAAATGGTCACTATGTATATGCAAACGATAGAGAGTTCTCACAATATCAAAAAGAGTTAGAGAAATATTATAAAAATAAAAAAGAAAGTTAAAGAAGGTGATAAGTATGAAAAAAATGCTAAGCTTAGCAGCATGTGGTATGTTTTTAGCTTCAAGTTCAACAATGGCTGTTAGTTGTTCTTTAAGTTTTAATCCAGAGAAGTTATTAACAAGAAAACTTTCAGATACTACAGTTTTTAAAGACTTAATTGTTAATCCTATTGTTAACTGAAACTCTGCTATTAATAACAACTCATTTGATAGTAAAATCATCGCTAAACTTCAAGATACTTTAATCACTGTTGATAAACATGATAATTTTGAAGGTGCTTTAGCTTTAAAATGAAAACACGACAAAGATTTTAAACAATGAGATTTCAAACTTAGAGACAATATTAGATGATCAGGTCTAGAAAATGGTAGAACTGTTGATAAAGAAAAAATTACTGCAAAAGATTTTTTCAATACTTTCAGATATGTATTTAACAGAAATAATAGAGCTCTAACTTTAGATATTTGAACTTCAGCATTAAAAAATGGTAGAGAATTAGTTGACTTTTTAGATAAAATTTCAAATCCAGCTTACACAAAAGAAAAAAAACCTCACGAATTATATAACCCTATATTTGATAAAGAAGGTGACGTATATCAAGGTTTATCTGCATTAGAAAAAGAAATGAGATCTAGTTACTATTTAGATCGTGCAATTATGGCATATAATATGGAATTAAAAGATGGAAACCCAGAAGATTATGAAAAAAAGGTAATTAACATCGCACTAAAAGGACAATCTACTAAAGAACTTGCAGAAAATTCTTTTAAAAATGGAAAAATTATAAGTCAAACTCAACAAGAAGATTATGATATTTCTTTCCACTTAAATAAACCAACAAGTTATTTTGAAACAGTTATTTCATATTTAAGTTTTGCTCCTATGCCAGACTATTCTGTTAGATATTTAACTATAGAAGGTGTTCAAGAAGCATCACAATTTGCTGGTACATCTTATTCTAAAGCATCTGGTAAAAAAGATGGATATGAAACAATGTGATATTCAGGACCATATGTTGTAGATAGTTATGTTTCAGGTAGAAATTTAAATTTAAGAAGAAATGAAAATTACTTCAATAAAGAAAATGTTCATATTCACAAAATACTTTACAGCTTTTCAAACAAAGGAGATCCTGCCTCTTATAGATTCTTCTTCCAAACTGGAGATATTTCTTCATTTATAGTTGTTCCTAATGATCTTGCGGGATGAGACACATACGTAAGAAATATAGAAGACCCTAGGTTTAAAGGAACAAATATTGTTAAAACTAAGCCTACAACAACTTGAGGATTTGCTTTTAACTACCAAAGTCAAGGAACAACTATTCTTGAAAATATTCGTCTTAACAGAGAAGGTAGTTTAGTTGAAGGAAAAAGAACAACAAGAAATGTTAAACAGGATGCTGATCTAAATAAAACAATAGCATTAAAATCATTTAGAGTAATGTTTAGATATATGTTAAATAGATCTATTTTTGCCAAATTCTTCTCTAGTGCAATTGATGGAAATAATCCAACAAGTAGTTCATTAAGAAATACTTACACAAGTCCGTTTATTGCAACTTACAAAGAAGATAAACCTGAAAATTCACCTGAACCAAATAAAGATAATACAGTTGATTACTATGATGTTATGGCAAAAAACTACTATGATAAATCAAAAACTTCTAAAACTCAAGATAAAAAATCAACAACAGGTTGATTAATTGAAGTTCTTAAATCAAAGAATATAATTAATGACGAACAATTAGAAAGTTGAGCAAAAAGATTTGGTTCAATCGAGCAAGAAAATAAAACTTCAAAATCTGCTCTTGATCCAGGTAAAGACACATTTTTTGAAAATGATCTTTTAGCTTTATCTGCATTCTTAAAAGAAGACGAACTTAGTGAAAAGGATGGTAACTTTAGTTTAGACCAAGATCCTTCTAAAGTTGAATTTAAAAATGATGAAAGAGCTAAGAAATTTGTTGAATTAATTGGTAAATATGACAAAGTAGATCCTAACAAATCTTACCCAGACCAAGACGAAAATTTAAATCTATTACATCAAAAAGTGAAATTAATAAAAGAACAAGTTAAAGAAGATATGAATGGTCTTGGAATTAATACAAACACCCCAATCACTGTACCTTTCTTAATGAATCCTGGAAATTCAAGTACAGGAAGTGCTACAGGTTATATCAATTTCCTAACAGAGGCTCTTAGAACTTTTAACTTCTTAGTACGTAATAGAGGTAATGGTGATATAAATTCTCCGTTTGTTATTGACGCTTATACACCATCTACATCAATTGAGTATTCTACATTAGCAAAAGCAGGTAAATCTTCGATAATGGAAATTGGATGATCTCCTGATTATGCAGATCCAACAAACTATTTATATACTGTTCTATATGGCGGTGCGTTTGATTACATAATGAGTTTAAATAAAACATTTAATAAAGATTCTAAAGGTAAACTAACACCTGCTAAAATAATTGAAAAAGATAAGCAATACTATGAACAATTGCTTAAATCATCTCAATTCTTACTTAATGAAATTGAAAACGTTGATAAAACTATACCTGATCATAAAAAAAGATTTGAGGCTTTATCAAAACTTGAAAACTACTTAACATTATCTTCATCATTAATAATTCCTACATATGTTAAAGAATCAGAATCACTTCCTACAGTTTCATACGTAGATCAACTAACAATATCACGCTTCCCATTAGGAACACACCCACAACGTATGGTAGGGGTTAAAATTGATGAAAAAATAATTCAACAAGATGAATTTGACAGAAGATTAAGAGTTTATAATAAAGAAAAAATAGATGGATATCAATCTCTATATCCAGATGCAGATGGTCAATACCTACGTGGATTTAAAGGTGATTGAAATAAAGAAGTAGATCCAAAAAATTCAAGAGACGTAAAACCCGTCTAATAAAATTAGTTATGTTGAAAAACATAACTTTTTTATTCTTAAGAGAAAAAAGAGAAGGTATGAAAACCTTCTCAATTACTTAACAAATTCTTTGTATTCTGAATATCCTCTTTCATCCATTTCTTCTAAAGGAATGAACTCTAAAGCTGCCCCATTAATACAGTATCTTAATCCACCCATATCTTTAGGACCATCATTAAACACATGACCCAAATGATTATCTCCAACTTTAGAACGAACTTCGATTCTATGCATATTATGAGAGTTGTCATCTAAGTAAGTAACGGTTCTTTTTTTAATTGGTTCACTAAAACTAGGTCATCCACAACCTGCATCAAATTTAGTAGATGAAGAAAATAAAGCTTCACCACTTATTTTTTCAACATAGATTCCTTTTCTGTGTTCTTTATTTAATTCAGAAGTGTGTGGTCTTTCTGTTGCTAAATGTTTTAAAACACTATAACTTAAATCGTCTAATGATATTTCTTTTCTAACTTGGTTAATTATTTCTTTTTCTTTATCAGTTAAATTGTAATCAACATCAAGATTTACGTGACAATATCCAGTTGGGTTCTTTTTTAAATAATCTTGATGATATTCTTCACCTACTGAGTAATTTTTTAATTCTTCTAATTCAACATAAAATTCTTTGTAATTCTTTTTAAAAATATTAAATACTGAATCAATAGTTTTAATATCACTACTATCAGTAAAATAAACACCTGTTCTATATTGAATACCAACATCATTTCCTTGTTTGTTTAATGAATCTGGATGAATAATTCTAAATAAATGTACAATTAATTCTTCAAGTGAAATTATGTTTGAATCATAATCAATTTTTACTGTTTCAGCATGTAACGTTCTTTTTAAACTATGATATTTAGTTTTATCAGTTATTCCATTAGCATAACCAACTTCAGTATTAACTACTCCATTTAATCTAGAGAAATATTCTTGAACACCTCAAAAGCATCCGCCTGCAAAATAAGTACTTTTTATCATATTTTTAATCCTTTCAAGTAGTTAATAATATTTTAAACATAATTATTTATTATAGTTGTGATTACTATAAAAATTATATAGTTATAGTTAATATTTAAATTTAGTAATATTTATTACCCACTTTTGTTAATTTATAAAGTTTTGTCTATTAACTGTTTGATTAAATTTGATTAAGTAATAAAATCTTTATAGTGATAAAAAGGTCGTTAATTAAAATAAATTTCTAATACTAAAATGAGAGGTCTGGTTGATAAATTATGAAAAGAAAAAAAGAAATTAAGGTAAGAAAAATTAAAAAAAGATGTGTATTTAAAACTGGTAAAAAATTTTTTAGTTTTATATATTGATTAGCTAAAACACTAACAAAAATTAAAAGAGATAAAAATAAAAGTTGTGTTAGTGAAATTACTGAACTAAGTAAAATAAATAGAGTAATGAAATATTATTACAAAAGAGAAGAATTTATTATTAATTCTAACAATCAAATGCAATCATTTACTTTTAAAAGTGAAGATGGTGTTGAATTAGCTGGTTTAAAATACATAACAAATCCAGACTCTAAAAAATGATTAATTAGTTCTCATTGATTTGCTGGTGATAAATATTGAGCACTAGTTCATGTTAAAGCTTTTATTGAACTTGGTTATAATATCTTAGTTTATGATTTTAGAAACCATGGACAATCAGAAAAAACAGAAGTTATAAGTATGGGCTTATTAGAAAGTAAAGATTTAATTGCTGCAATTAAATACTTAAATGAAACTGAACAAGTTGAAGTTTTAGGTTTATTTGGAATGAGTATGGGTGCTTATATTACTAATTACATAACAGCAACACAAAAAGAATTGTTAGATAAAAGTAACGTTAAATTTGCAATCAGTGATTCAACTTACGCTTCTTTAGAATCGTTGTTATACAAAACTTGAAGATCTTGATTTAAATTATTTTTAAGTAAAAAAGCAGCAAGAAAAATTATAAATAAAATAATAAAATCACAACAATCAATTACTAATCACGATCAAAAAGAATTAAATTTATTTACTAAATATGAAGATGATAATATTATTCCTGCTAGTGCACCAACTCTTTTCATACATGGTGTTAATGATAAAATAACTTCTCATACTGATTCTTTAAGATTGTATATTGATCGTGTAAAACACTGTAAAGATGATGAAATTTTATTATATAACTCATGTAATCATTGTTTTGCATTAAAAGATCATTACTATCGAACTGTTTATAGTACTTTAATGTTTGAAAATAAAATAATTAAAGATCATAATGCTACTAAAAAAGCACTTGAAAAAATGAATATAACAAAAGAAATTATTGAAAATAATTTTAATGAAATAAAAGAAGTTGCAACATTTCATTTTTGTTTAAACAAAGAAGATTTATAATATTTATTAGTTAGAACTTCTTTTATTAATATAAAATGAATAATTTTAGAAAAAAATTTTTTATTTTTTTATAATGATATAGTGGATTGGAGATTAATTATGAGATTAAAAAAATTGGATGTAAAAAGATTAATATTAGTTGATTTAGATGGAACAGTTTTAACAAATTCAGATGATAAAATCCATCCTGTTACTAAACAAGCTTTACAAAATGCAGTTCAAAGAGGACATACAGTTTGTATTGTGACTGGTCGAGCTTATAGAGCTATGAAACATATTTATAAAGAATTAAATCTTGATACAGTTGTTGCTACTTTTGATGGAGCACACATTCACGATCCTAAGAAAAAACAATTAAAAAGAATTATTTTACCTATTAATAATGACATTATTATGCAAATTATAAATGAACCTGTAATTAAAGAAAATGTAGAAAATATTTTAATTGAATATTACAATAAAACATTAATTTGAAAAGATGATAAAGACTTATATGAATTTTTCCATTTATATGATGTTGAAGCAAAAGAAGAAACTAAGATTTTTATAGAAGGCTCACCTTATGAAT
The DNA here is from genome assembly GCF_000875755.1 of Mycoplasma yeatsii GM274B. Lineage (GTDB taxonomy): Bacteria > Bacillota_I > Bacilli_A > Mycoplasmatales > Mycoplasmataceae > Mycoplasma > Mycoplasma yeatsii. The sequence continues at coordinate 111,238 of NZ_CP007520.1, forward strand.
TATGAAAAGATCCAAGTAATAATTTAGTTATAAAATTAAAATCAAAAGAAGCTAAAGATAAAGTTTTACGTGTTTTAACTAAATATCAAGATGCTGTTAAGATTCAAAGTGATATTTTATATGGTATTAAATCAGAAAGTAAAAATCCTATTATTACTTTAACTAATAAAAATGCTGATAAAGGATTTGCTGCAGTATTTCTAGCTCAGTATTATAATAAAGATCTAAGAGATGCTATTGCTTTTGGAGATCAATTAAACGATTATCAAATGATTCAAACTGTAGGTCATGGAGTTGCAATGCAAAACGGAACTGATGCTTTAAAATTTGTTGCTAAAGGAATCACTCATCTTTCAAATGATGAAGGTGGAGTAGGACACTATTTAAACGGTTTATTAAATGGAGAAGAAATGTAAAAAGTAGCGAAAGCTACTTTTTGTTTACAAAATATCTAATAAATAATATTGAGAAAAAATAAGGATGTAATAAAATTAATAATTGTAAAAATTAAAAAAGGAGATTTGTATGAAGAGAGTTATTATATGATCATTATTACTTGTAATTTGCACATTTTTCTTTTTTGAATATTGATATTTAATTGAGAATTTTGTCCCTTTAGCTATAAAAGGAACTAAAGATGGTAGAGAATTTGTATTATCATCTAGATCTCCTAATTTTATTTCAGAGTGAAATCAGTTATTAGGCGTTCAATTTAATACTCTTACACCAAAATCAGATTGGCAAGAATTTATTGTGCGAGAAGGTTATGAATTAACAGGTTATTTTTTTGGTAATAGCATTATTTTTGAATTTTTAGAAAAGATTAAATATTTGTTAGGTTCTCTAGTGGTTCTTATTTTATGTAATATTTATAGAATTACAATATTTAAAACATTCAAAAATGTAAAGGCATACTTAAAAAATAGAAATGATTTTATAGTTCACGGATATAAAGACACTATAAATTATTTAGAAGAATTTAAGACTAAACTTCAAAATATAATAACTAGTAAGCAAGAAGACAAAGATGATATTAAAAAAATGTGTCAGAATTACAAAGAGATGATATGTAGACCTATTTTTGTTACACATTTAATAGATGATATTTGACAAAATTTAATATCAGAAAAGAATGATTTATCTTTATATATTCAACCTATTGAACAAGTTTTAGAGTTTGTAGAAGTAATCTATACAATTGAAAAAAATCAAATGAAAAATTCTGGTGGATTTGAAGAATGGTGGTCTGGAATATCAATAAGTTTTCAATACTTTTCATATAACTCTGCGTATTACAAAGAATATATAAAACATATGAATAAATTAAATAAAAGATATATTAGTAGGAATTATATTTTTAATATTCCATTTATATTTAGTGTGTCTATATTACTGTTTCCCATTTCAATTGTCACACTTTCTATGTCATTATTTATGTTGAACTTAAATAAAGGACTTGTTTTTTTAATAATTATTTCTATTTTAATACCCTTTTTTATATTAGTAATAGGATACTTCTTATATTGTTCTTATTATTTAAAATGTGATAAAAGCATTGGAAATAATAAGTGATGACAAGATGAAAAAAATGAAAGTAAAAAGATGCTACCAATTGAATATATTAGTTATTTATTTCTATTTTTAACTTCTTCTTTACCTTTTATATTAATTAAAATTCTTTTTCAATTAAATAAAATGGGTTACAATGTCATTTCTGAAATTTATACACCAAAAAGACTAGACGTTTTTTACATCTCCTTTCTTTTTCTTTTATTACTATCTTATTCTTGAGATATTCTGAATGAATTATATATGTATAAAAAATATGATCAAAAAATTTCTTATAAAATATGATTTTTTGAATTTTTTTGGTAATTTTAGTAATTTTATTAGTGTTTGTGATGTATTTGTGTTGCCTATTTATAAAAAATGAAAGAGATGTTGCATACCTACTTTTATCTTGTAGAATAATTTTACATCTCCCTGTAATTAGCATACTTTTTTCTAGAATTACCGGAAATTCATTTAAGATTAATAGATTATATTCAAGATTATGTAGATTTAATAATGATAAATTTAGATTCAATTGTACTAAAAAAGACAAAAAATGTAGAGCATTTAATTTACTAAAAATTTTGAAATCATCATATATTTTTCCAATAATAATTGTGCATATTGTCAATCTAATACTTATATTCGCTTAATTTAATTAACAAAAATCAATTTATTGATATTAGACATCATCGTTATTTTCTATTTTTAATTTGATATTTTTTATCTACATAATTGTCTTTTATTTAAATACATTTCATATTATCTTTAATCGTTTAGTTATAAACATTAAAAATAAATTTATAATTGATTTTATTGATACTACACTTTTTACTTATTAGACAGGAGAATACACATGCTAACATTACTAGCTGAAAAACCACCAACTTCAGTTTATTATTGAATATTAGGAATTGGAATCTTAGTACTTTTGTTAGGTATATTCTTATGAGTTAGATATAGAAGTAATTCTAAATGATCTAAAAATGATTCTTTTGAACAAAGAAATAGAACTTCTTCAACAGTATGAGAATTTACTAAGAAAAATTTTCCAGTTTTAGTAGTTGTAATGGGTGTGATTTTTATTGTTACATCAATTTCTGTGTTAGTTAATTAGGTTTTATAATAATCAAACATAGTAATAAAAAATGTTATTGAAATAGCATTTTTTTTAATATATAATTAAACAAGTGTTAATTCGATACACACGGAAATGTGAAAGGAGGAAAAAACATGCCAACAATTAACCAATTAGTTAAAGTTAACCGTAAAGCAAAAACTTGAAAAACTAAAGCTCCTGCGTTAAACAGAGGAATCAACACTTTAAAGAAAAAAGTAACTAAAATTTCTTCACCACAAAAACGTGGAGTATGTACTCGTGTGGCTACTATGACACCTAAAAAACCTAACTCTGCGTTACGTAAATACGCTCGTGTTAGATTAACAAACGGAATGGAAGTTAACGCTTATATTCCAGGTGAAGGTCACAACTTACAAGAACACAGTGTTGTTTTAATTCGTGGAGGTCGTGTTAAAGACTTACCTGGGGTACGTTACCACATCATCCGTGGAACATTAGATACTCAAGGAGTTAACAACCGTAAACAAGGTCGTTCATTATACGGAGTAAAAAGACCTAAAGTTAAAAAATAGTAATAAATAAAACTATTCAAATAACCGTGTGATTAGATAACAAAAACACATTTAAGTAGCATATACATAAATGAAGAAAAGAGAAAGGAGTTAAAAAACATGCGTAAGAATAGAGCTGAAAAAAGAGATGTTTTAGCAGATCCAGTTTACAATTCTAAGTTAGTTACTCGTGCTATTAACAAAATTATGTTAGATGGTAAAAGAGGAATTGCTCAAACAATTATTTATGATGCATTTGACATTATTAAAGAAAAAACAGGTCAAGAAGCTATTGAAGTATTTAATAAAGCAATTGAAAACATTAAACCTCATTTAGAATTAAAAGTTCGTCGTATTGGTGGAGCTAACTACCAAGTTCCTGTTGAAGTTTCAGCAGAAAGACAAATTACTTTAGCTTTACGTTGATTAATTAACTATGCAAGATTAAGAAACGAAAAAGTAATGACTTTAAAATTGGCTAACGAAATTATTGATGCATCTAACAACATGGGTGGATCAGTTAAAAAACGTGAAGATACTCACAAAATGGCAGAAGCAAACAAAGCATTTGCACACTACCGTTGATAATTTAAAGAAAGGAAACACTTATCGTGGCAAGAGAATACAGTTTATTAAATACTCGTAATATCGGTATTATGGCTCACATCGATGCTGGTAAAACTACAACAACTGAACGTATTTTGTTACATACTGGAAAAATTCATAAAATAGGTGAAACTCACGAAGGAGCTTCACAAATGGACTGAATGGCTCAAGAGCAAGAACGTGGTATTACTATTACTTCTGCTGCAACAACAGCTTTCTGAAAAGACACAAGATTTAACATTATCGATACTCCTGGACACGTAGACTTCACTGTTGAAGTTGAACGTTCATTAAGAGTTTTAGATGGAGCTGTAGCTGTTTTAGACGGTCAATCAGGAGTTGAACCACAAACTGAAACTGTTTGAAGACAAGCAACTAACTACCAAGTTCCTCGTATTGTTTTTGTTAACAAAATGGATAAAACTGGTGCTGACTTCATTTACTCAGTAAAAAGTATTGGTGATAGATTAGGTGCAAAAGCTGCTCCAATCCAATTACCAATCGGTGCTGAAGAAAACTTCACAGGTATTATTGATTTAGTTGAAATGAAAGCTTACGAATTCGACGGAAAACCAGAAGAAGTTGCTAAAGAAATCGAAATTCCAGCTGACTTATTAGATCAAGCTCAAGAATTAAGAAATCAATTAATCGAAGTTGCTGTTGAATATGATGAAGAATTAATGATGAAATTCTTAGATGGTGGAGAAATCACTATTCCAGAATTAAAATCAGCAATCCGTAAAGGAGTAATCAATGCTGACTTCTTCCCAGTATTAGCTGGATCAGCATTCAAAAACAAAGGGGTTAAATTATTATTAGACGCTGTTGTTGATTACTTACCATCACCATTAGACATCCCTTCAATTAAAGGAATTTTACCAACAGGTGAAGAAGTTGAAAGACATGCTGATGATCAAGAACCATTCTCAGCATTAGCATTCAAAGTTATGACTGACCCATTCGTAGGGAAATTAACATTCTTCAGAGTTTACTCAGGAATTCTTTCAAAAGGAAGTTACATATTAAACTCAACAAAACAACAAAAAGAACGTGTTGGACGTATTTTACAAATGCACGCAAACAACCGTACAGAAATCGATGAAGTTTATGCTGGAGATATCGCTGCAGCAGTTGGATTAAAAAATACAACAACTGGAGATACTTTATGTGATGAAAAAGCTGAAATCATCTTAGAATCAATGGTATTCCCAGAACCAGTTATCCAATTAGCATTAGAACCAAAAACTAAAGCTGACCAAGAAAAAATGAGTATTGCTTTAAACAAATTAGCTGAAGAAGATCCAACATTCAGAACTTATACTGATGAAGAAACAGGTCAAACAATTATCGCAGGTATGGGAGAATTACACTTAGATATTATTGTTGACCGTATGAGACGTGAATTCAACGTTGATACAAACGTAGGAGCACCACAAGTTTCATACCGTGAAACAGTTAAAAATGCTGGAAAAGCTGAAGGTAAATATGTTAAACAATCAGGAGGACGTGGATCATATGGACACGTTGTGATTGAATTCGAACCAAACCCTGATAAAGGATTTGAATGAGTTGACAAAATTACTGGAGGACGTATTTCAAAAGAATACATCAATGCAGCTCGTGTTGGATTAGAAAACGCTTTACAAAACGGGGTTATTGCAGGATACCCAATGATCGATGTTAAAGCTACTATCGTTGATGGATCAATGCATGATGTTGACTCAAACGAAATGGCTTACAAAATCGCTGCTTCAATGGCTTTAAAAGAAGCTGTTAAAAAAATGAATCCTGTTGTTTTAGAACCAATCATGAACGTTGAAGTAACAGTTCCAGATGAATACTACGGAGATGTTATGGGTAACATTTCATCAAAACGTGGATTAATCGAAGGTTCAGAACAAAGAGGAAACGCACAAACTGTTAAATCAAAAGTTCCATTAACAGAAATGTTTGGATACGCTACTGAATTACGTTCATTTACTCAAGGACGTGGAAATTACACTATGATCTTCAGTCACTATGCAGAAGCACCTAAATCAATCGCTGAAGAAATTATTAAAAAATCAGGTAAATAATTGCTTTGATTTTACTAATAATAAAGTGTAAAATATAAAATAAATTTAGAGTGCCCCTACGGGGGCAGAAATCTGATAGTAGATTCTGTCTACTGTCACTTAGTTATTTATTAGAAATAAGGAGAAATAAAACAAATGGCAAAAGAACAATTTGACCGTAGTTTACCTCACGTTAATATTGGTACAATTGGACACGTTGACCACGGGAAAACTACTTTAACTGCTGCAATTACTAAAGTTTTAGCAGAACAAGGTGGAGCAGAATTCAAAGATTACGCAAACATTGATAATGCACCAGAAGAAAGAGAACGTGGAATTACTATCAACACTTCACACGTTGAATATAAAACAGCTAACAGACACTACGCACACGTTGACTGTCCAGGACACGCTGACTATGTTAAAAACATGATTACTGGAGCAGCACAAATGGATGGAGCTATCTTAGTAGTAGCTGCTACTGATGGACCAATGCCTCAAACAAGAGAACACATCTTATTATCAAGACAAGTTGGAGTTCCAAAAATCGTTGTTTTCTTAAACAAATGTGACATGGTTGATGATGATGAAATGATCGACTTAGTTGAAATGGAAATTAGAGATCTATTAACTGAATACGACTTCGATGGAGAAGGAGCACCAGTTATTAGAGGATCAGCTTTAGGAGCATTAAACGGAGATGCTAAATGAGTTGGAGCAATTAACGAATTAATGGCTGCAGTTGATGAATACATCCCAACTCCTCAAAGAGATTCAGATAAAACTTTCTTAATGCCAGTTGAAGACGTATTCACAATTACTGGACGTGGAACTGTTGCTACTGGACGTGTTGAAAGAGGAACAGTTAAAGTTAACGAAGAAGTTGAAATTATCGGATTAAAAGATGAACCAACTAAAACAGTTGTTACTGGATTAGAAATGTTCAGAAAATTATTAGACTTCGCTGAAGCTGGAGATAACGTTGGAGCATTATTACGTGGAGTTGACAGAAACTCAATCGAACGTGGACAAGTTTTAGCTAAACCAGGTACAATTAAACCTCATACAACTTTAAAAGCATCTGTTTATGCATTAACTCAAGAAGAAGGTGGACGTCATAAACCATTCTTCAACAAATACCGTCCTCAATTCTACTTCCGTACAACTGACGTTACTGGAGAAGTTACTTTACCAGAAGGAACAGACATGGTTATGCCAGGTGACAACGTAGAAATGGAAATCGCTTTAATTAAACCAGTTGCTATTGAAGAAGGAACAAAATTCTCAATCCGTGAAGGTGGAAGAACTATCGGAGCTGGAACAGTTATTTCAATCGAAAAATAATTGTAAATTTAATAAAAACAAAGACCAATGTAGATTGGTCTTTTTGTTATTTATTTAATGTTAAAATTAAATAATGAGTATAACTTATAAAAATTTGGGGTAATTTATGAAATTAAGACTTGTTTTAAAACAATCACTTAGAGACTTTAAATCTAAAAAGATTTTATATTCTATCTTTCTATTATTTTTAATAGTAGCTTTTTCTATTATTACAGGTCTTTTTTCTTTCCAATTTAAGTTTGACCAATACTTTAACAATATGTTTAAACCTGCTGCTAATATAACTTTTAACTATCCTAGATTTGCAAGTTCTAATAAAAAAGATTATGATAAATTCGCTGGTTTTATAGATAAAAATAACAATTTATATAATTATGTAGATGATATTTTTAAGAAGATTAATAAAGATAAATATGAAGAAATAAAAAAAGATAACAAATTAGAATCTTCTATAAAAGAATATATAGATGTAATAGGTAATCATAGAGGTGATTTAAGAAAATATGATGAAATAGAAAATCAAGATGCTAAACAAATTGGAGAAAAAATATTTCATTATTTTTGTGATGAGCAAATACAAGGATACAAGTCAACAACTAGATCGTTTTCAAAAAATTTATTAATGCAATATCTAGAAGATAGTAAACAAAAATATGAAATTCATAATCAATGATTTAAATGAGATCATTGAGCAACATTTGAAGATAGATACGGTTCATCAAGAGTTTTTATTGAAACTATGCCTGAAATTAGAGATTTTTGAGAAGACAAAAATGATTTCGATGAGAAAGTAAATGACAATTTTAAATTCAAAAATCAAGTTAAAATAGAATCTCAAATTAATGTATCAAAATTATCAGAACAACAAAAACAAAGCATAAAAAGTCAAAAATATTTCTTTGCATCACCAAAATATGTTAAAAATAACAACTTAAAATTAGGAGATCACTACGAGTTTAAAACATCTTCTGGGTGAATTAGACTTATGTTAGTTGGAACTTGTTATAGTTTAGATTCAATTTTTGAAAAAGATAGTTTAAAAGAATCTCACATTTTTTTACCACCTAATTTGAATGATAAAAAATATTGAATCAATATGATAGATATCGCATTTGATTCATCTACTGCAAGAGATTATAAAAAATTTAGCAATTTATTTTTAAATGATTTTGAGTTAAAACAACCTAATGATATTTCATTTAAAGACCACACTTTAGACAAAACATTTAATGATAATAAACAATATGTTGTTGATGCAATTAAAGTTAAAAACGTATTATTTGCTGTTAATTCAGGTATTTCAATTCTAATGATTTTCTTAGTTTGTGCAGTCTTTTATTTTATTGCTGATCAATTAGTTAAATTACAAAGAGAAAATCTATCATTTTTAAGAAGTTTAGGAGTATCAAAACTTAAACTTTCATTATTAACAATATCATCAGTTATTTTCCCATTAATAATTGCATTAATAATTGGTATTTCTACTTCATCAGTTATTTCACAAATATTTGTTGATGTTGTTAAAAATGAATATCCTTTCATATGATCAAATTCTTTATTTTCAGAAAAAACAGCATTTTTACTTATCTTTATTTCTATAGTTATGTTTATCATGTTTATTTTAGTTACCGCTACTAAACTATCAGATAAAAACTTATCTATTTATAGTGTTAACAAATCAAAAGCACCAAAATTAGGTTATAAATTATTTAAAAAAACTATTAATCAAGCACCATCTAATATAAAAATTGGATTTGCATTTTCATTTAAAAATATCTATAAAAATATAGTTACATTTGTATTATTATTAATTTCATTTACTACATTATTTTATTCAGTACAATTCAACTCATCAGTTAAAAATTCTATTGAAGCAATTAGACAAGCATACAAACCATATGAATCAGTTAAATTACAAGATTGATTACCTGTTACATATGATGCTTCTGATTTAACCGATCAAGAAACTAATAACAGAAAATTAAGTTATTCTTCAATTCAATCACTAGAAGGTATAACATCAATTAACTCAATAGAAAATTTGATTAATGGATTACTTAATACAACTTTTTCGGGTGATGATATTAAAAATTATATGATTTCACAAGAATTGATTCATAAAATAGAAAATACAGATCCTGAGAAGTTTATTGATGATCTTAAAAATGAAATTGATAAATCAAAAATAGGTATTAATAACGATCAAAAAGAATTTATGAAAAAAATGATTGATGATCACAAGCAACAAATAATTTCAACTGATCAAAAAATTATTGATTTTATAAAAGAATATAGAACTAAATTATCTTTACTAAATAATAAATATAATAACCCAGATATTGCTGTTCCAATTAATTTATTGTTTGGAAAAACTTTGTCTTTTAAATCAGAAGAAAGTGAAGAAAAAAGTATAGCAAGTTATTGATCTCATTCTTTAATGTATAGTAGTAATATTAATAAATACAATGGATTAGCAAATGAAAGATTTCGTTGAACAGTAGGAATTGGTGTTAATAGAGAAGATAAAATTTCAAAAAACTTTGCTTTAAAAGATATAGAAAAAGAAATTAAAAATAAATTTAAAGATTCAAAAACAATAAGTATCGAAAGATTTAAAGTTGATAACAAAACCAGAGATGTTCCTGTTTTAAATGTTGCTGCAACTGATACTCTTATTAAAGAAAGTAATTCAAGACTAGGTGATATTTTAAAAATCACTCTTGGTACTGCCTTTAAATCAGATCAAGTCGATTCATTTCCATTTGTTTATATAAAAATAGCTAAAATTTATAATAGACAAAATATTTATAAGGGTTTATATTTTGATAAAAAAGATTTTATTAACATGCTATATAACTATAATTACTTAACTAGTGATGAAGAAAAAGATCCAGAGATCCAAGTAAATCAGGAAATAAAAAACATAATAAAACCTATTTGGGATGGAATAAATAATGATGGTGACTTTTTAAATAACACTAATTTTTCTAAAGATGAATTACCAATAAACAATCAATACTTCACTTTACCTATATATTCATCACTTTCAGTTTTAAATCAAAATAATCAATGAACTACTGGTTATAATCAAGAATCAAATGGAAAACAAATTACAAATTATTGATTCCCAATAACCGAACGCAGTGATGATATAGATGCAGATATTGAATCTTCATCATTAGTATCTTATTTAAAAACAATGCCTACTAATTCTTTTAACTTTAATAAGTTTGCTGAAATTGTTCAAAAGCAACTAGACCCATTAACAGAAGCAATTCAAAAAGTTTTATATTACTTAGTTATTGTTTCTATTTCTATTTCTATGATTTTAATTATTTTAATTTTATATGAAAACAGAAGAACAATTATTCTATTTAAAGCTATGGGATATAAGTTAAAAGAAATTAATCGATATCTTATTTTTGGATATGTTGTCGCAGATATATTAGCTCTTGGTTTTGCTATTCTAATAGTCTTTTATATAATTTCAACACTAAGCACTCAATTTATTGATACGTTCAATCTAGCACTTTCATTTTATTGATCATTACCATTTATTCTAATTTGTATAATTCCATTTATATTATTTATAGTTATGATGTTAATTTCAGTTAAAACATTTACAAGTAAACAATCACCTAAAAATATATTTCAAGAAGCATAGGTTATAGAAAATTTAAAAATGTTATAATATGATTAATTGAAAAAAGGAGAGTTTAATATGATTAAATTTAACGAAAAACATGAAGAATTAACTTTAGTTGCTGTAGCTGATCCAAAGGAATTAAAATATGTTTCTCAAGCAGATTGTTCTACAACACTAATTAGTGAAGAAAAGAAAATCTACATGGTTATTAAAAAAGACGGAAAAGATTTATTTGCAAAATTAAGAAAAGCATTCAAAAAATTTGTTGCTTCAAATAAATTAAATGTTAATGTGGATTTAGATTCATTTATTGAAGTTGTAGCTGCTGAATGTGGATGTAAAGCAAAAACTATTTCAGATATTTATGAATCAATTTCATTTGAATCATTCAAAAAAGTTTGCTACAAAAAATGTGAATGTAAAACTGATGTAGTTTACAACTTAATTACAAAAGAAGATGTTTTACCATTAATTGAAAAAGAAGAAATTAAAATGGAATTTGTAAACTTTGCAAGAACTTTACAAGACACTCCACCAAACATTGCTACAAGTGAATATTTAGCAGATGAAATTGCTAAAAAAGCTAAAACAATCGATGGATTAAAAGTAACAGTTTTAGGAAGAAAAGAAGCTGAAGATCTAGGTATGGGATTATTCTTAGGAGTTAATGCCGGATCATGTTATGAACCACGTGCAGTTGTTTTAGAATACATCGGTGATGAATCACAACCAAAAGTAGCATTAGTTGGAAAAGGAATTACATTCGATAGTGGTGGATACAACTTAAAACCAAGTAATTTCATGGATGGAATGAAATTTGATATGTCAGGTGCTGCTATTATGCTTTCAACAGTTATGGCGTTAGCAAAAGCTAAAGCAAAAATTAACATTGTTGGAATTGGTATGTTTACTGATAACAGAATCGGAAAAACTGCAACTTTACCTGAATCAGTTTTAACTTCAATGAACGGATTAACTGTTGAAATTGGTAATACAGATGCTGAAGGAAGATTAGTATTAGCCGACGGAATTACTTATGCAATTAGAGAAAAACAAGCAACTGAAATATGAGAAGCATCAACTCTAACTGGAGCAATGACTATTGCTTTAGGATCATGAGCAACAGGTGTATTTACAAACTTTGATCAAAAATGAAAAACACTAAAAGAAGTTTCTGAAAAAACAGGTGAAAGAATGTGAAGAATGCCTATTTTTGAAGAACATGTTGAAAAAGTTAAAAATGACACAATCATGGCTGATTTAACAAACTCATGTAAAGGTAGAGAAGGTGGAAGCTCAACTGCTGCTGCATTCTTAAATGAATTTGCTGAAAATAAACCATTTGTTCACTTTGATATCGCTGGAACTGCTGATATTGAAGGTCGTGGACAAGGTGTATTAGTAAGAACTCTATTTGAAATGTTTAATAAATAATTAATAAATTATAAAAAAGGATTCTAATTATTATAAGAATCCTTTTACTTTTATAATTTAGTTGTTTTTAAGTTGTATTAATAATTGATTTTTTATATAATTCATATGAGTTAATTTCAAAACGAATTAACTCCTTGGCTTATATAAGCCCAAAAGACCATAAGGAGGATTATCTAAATGATTAGAAAATATGAAGTAATGTATATTTTAGATCAGGATTTAAAAGATACAAAAGAATTATCAACTAAGTTAGATAACATTTTAACAGAAGGTGGAAAAATGATTAAATCTAACGATTTAGGTTTAATTGACTTTGCTTATGAAATTAATCATAAGAAAAAAGGATTCTACCGTGTAGTTATCGTTGAAGCAACATCAGCTGCAATTAAAGAATTTGAACGTGTTGCTAAAATTGATAAAAATGTTGTTAGAACTTTAGTTTTAAATACTGAAAATAATAAAAATTACGAAGAATCAGTTGAATTATCAAAAACTGATATGACAAAATTCGAAGAAGAACAACGTGAAAAGAAAAACTTCAGAAGAGCTTCATTCAAAAGAGAAGAAGCATCATCAAAAGAAGCTAAATAATATTAATAATTAATAAAACAAAGGAAGTTATTTTATGAATAGAGTTTGTTTAATAGGAAGATTAACAAGAGATCTAGAACTAAGAACTGCTGCAAAAAATGATACAAAATTCGTATTCTTTACAGTTGCGGTTTCTGAGTTTGTTTCAAATGGTGAAGAAAGAACTAATTTTATTCCTTGTTCAGCATTTAACCGTACAGCTGAAAATATGGCTAAATACCTTTCAAAAGGAAGTTTAATTTCTGTTGAAGGAAGAGTTACTACAAGAAGTAACAAAACACCTGATGGAAGAGTTGAAACTATTGTTAACATTACAGCTGATAAAGTAACATTTTTAGAATCTTCTAAAGTTAATGCAAGTAGAAATGCATCAAATTTTGATAATCAAATGTTTGATCAAGATATTATTTCAAATAATTCTATTCCAACTTCTGATTCATTTGAAAATAATTCACAGAATGATTCTGATGATGAATTTTCAATTCTATGAGAATAATTAAGTAGAAAGGTGATATGTTATGGCAATTAGAAAGTTCAAAAAAAGAAAAAAAGTTAATTTCTTTCAAAAAAATAACATTAAATACATAGATTACAAAGATGTTAACTTATTGAAAAAATTCATTTCAAACAATGGACAAATTCTACCAAGAAGAATTACTGGAACATCTCCTAAAGACCAAAGACAATTAGCTGCTGCAATTAAAAGAGCACGTCAAATGGCTTTATTACCATACGTTATTGATTAATAAATGTTAAAATCTAGTTTATCTAGATTTTTTTATTAACCATGATACTTATAAATAACTATTGCTTAGTTGTATAATAAAAATAATAAATAAGAGGTGAAGATATGAAAGTAATTTTTTTACAAGACGTTAAAGGACAAGGAAAAAAAGATGAAGTAAAAGAAGTAAGTGATGGATATGCTAAAAACTTCTTACTACCTAGAAAATTAGTTAAAGTAGCAACTGACAACAGTTTAAATACATTAAATACAAAACTAAAAGTTAAAGAAGAAGAAAAACAACTTGCTAAAGCTCAAAACTTAGCTTTTAAAAAATCTTTAGAAGAAGTAACATTACACTTTAAATTACAAACAAATGATGGAAAAGTTTTTGGAAGCATTTCTAATCAAGATATCGTTAATCAATTAAATGACTTATTCAAAATTGAATTAGATAAAAGAAAATTCGTTAACTTTAAAAATATCAACAGTATTGGTTTAAGTTATGTAAAAATTAAATTAGAATTTGGAATAGAAGCATTAATTAAAGTTGAAGTTAAGGAAGCTTAATATGAAAAAAGAATTAACAACTGAACAAATATTAGATACTGAAAATTTTGTTTTATCAGCAGCAATTAGTAATCCAAATACATTAGCTGACATTACTAGTAGATTACAAGCTGAAGATTTTTTCTTTGGTAAAAGTAAATTAATTTATCAAGCCATTTTAGAATTAAATCTTAAACAAAAAGAAATATCTCCAATTTCGATTATTGATTTTTTAAATGCAAAAAACATGTTAAAAGATGCTGGTGGAGAAGATTATATTTTTAACATCGCTGCTCAATATTGAACAGATGAAGGATTAGAATCTTATATTGATAGAATTCATCGCTTAAGTATTGATAGAAAATTAAACAATGTTATTAAAGAATTAGAAGCAAAAAGAGCTAGCGGAGAATTAGAAATTGATGATTTACTAAAAATGGCTCAAACAAGATTGTTAGATATCGATTTAGAATCAAAACAATTTGAAATTGAATCAATTGGAATGGTTGCTAATAAAGTTATTAATAAAATTAGAGAATTAGAATCAAAACCAGATTCATTAACTGGTGTTCCTAGTGGATTTTCAAGTTTAGATAAATGCACTAGTGGATGACAATCATCTGATTTTATTATTTTAGCTGCTCGTCCGAGTGTTGGTAAAACTGCATTTTCATTAAACTTAGCTTATAACGCTGCAAGTAGTGGTTATCCTGTTGCTTTCTTTTCTCTAGAAATGCCAGCTGAGCAATTAACTCAACGTTTATTATCTAGAATCTCATCAATTGATTCTTGAAATTTAAGAAGCGGTAAAGGATTAGATCGTCAAAAATGAGAACACCTATTACTAGCTAAAGATAAACTTAATAAAACTCCTATTTACATCGATCCAACTCCAGGAATTACTATTCAACAAATCAGATCTAAGTTATATAAAATGAAAAGAGATCACGATATTAAGTTATGTGTTGTTGATTATTTACAATTAATTGCAGGATCTAATTATAAAGATAGACAAAATGAAGTTAGTGAAATTTCAAGACAGTTAAAACAAATTGCAAGAGAAACTCAAATTCCTATTATTTGTTTATCACAATTAAGTCGTCGTGCTGAAACTAGAGAAGATAAACGTCCAATGATGTCAGATTTACGTGATTCAGGAGCCATTGAACAAGATGCAGATTTAGTAGCATTCTTATATCGTGAAGATTACTATAATAAAGATTTAAGCGAATCAGAAAAACAAAAAACAGAACTAATAATTGCAAAACACAGAAACGGTGCAACAACAACTGTTGAGTTAAGATTTATTAAAGATCACGGTAGATTTATGGATTGAAACTAAAATTTTAATCTTTATTATTGTTTAATTACATAGAGATTATGTTAATAAAATGATTTGAATAATACTTTGATAATTTGTTATAATTAGATAGTATTTATACGTTTGGGAGATGAAGAAAAGTGAAAAAATTATTAACACTTATGATGTCAACAACATTAGCAATAATACCCGGGCTAACTGTTGTTTCATGTGGTAAAAATGAAGTAGAAGTTAAAAGAACTTATGATGAAAACCTAACTATTAATAAAATGGTTTGAAATAAAGACCAAAAGAAATATGTTGCAAAAGAAGTTAAGCACTCAGAAAACAAAGAAGAATGACAAAAAGATCTTCAAGCTTCTTTAGATGCTACTGGTTATGGAAATTTAGTTACAAGAGTTTTAAATTTATTAAATGCTAATATTATTCAAAAAAGAGATGCAGATGATGCATATCAAATTTTTAAAGGTAAAGATAAAAAGACTAATATTTTAGGACAATGATCAAACGCTAATAACGAAGCTGAAACTCAAGAAGAATTCTATAAATTAATGGATGATTCAAATACTCATATTTCTTCAATTAAAGGTTTATTAGAACTTAAAAAATTCGGAAAAGCAAATCAAGATAAAGTTAAAAATTGATCTAATTCAATTAAAAAAGACTGAGAAAAAGTTGAAAAATGAGACGATGAATTTGTTTCAAATTTAAATCAAATCGTTAATTCTTCAAATGATAATATGTATTCATCTGTTAAATTAATTTCAGAAATTAAATCATCAAGTTCAGCTTTTTCAACATTTGCAATTGATAAAAGTAAAGAACCAACTGAACAAGGTGAAAAGATAGAATTAACAGAAGTAAAAGATAAAATTCTTGGAGATCTTACATATAATAAAGAAAACAAAAATGAAGTAAATGAATTTGTTTTTGGAACTAACCGTGCAAAAGATCCATATGGTTCATCTATTATTGGAAATAAAGGTATGGTTACTGAAAATTTAACTCCAGAATTAAAATATTCATCAAAAGATTTAACTCCAAAAAAAGCTAAAGAAAAAATTAATCTTGCTGAAGAAGGACAAAAAGATAAATTTAAATATAACTGAAATTTATCTGAAGATAAAAAATCTTTAAGACCTACTTCAGAATACGATTTTTACTATTTAAACAAAGAAGAATCAGATAGTTTAAAACTTCAATTAACATATAACTATTTAGATGATAAGAACGAGAAAAAAGATTTTGTATTCAACGTAGATTTCAAAAACTTATACAAAGTGTTTATTCCAACTTTTAATAATGCTAATAAAGCAGATAATAAATCAACTACTGATACAAATAGTTTTGGATGAAGTTTTGTTGGTTATAGATTTTCAGATGCTAAAGATTATTCTGAAAATGTTGCATCATTTAAAGATATTGAACTAGAAATTTCAAAGTCATAATCAAAAAAATAGTACAACATTATTTTATTTAATATAATAAAGGTATGAATTAAACGTTAAAGTGTGGTAATTTATATATTCCACACTTTTAAGATATAAATATAATAGATATATAGTAAGGTGGTGATGAGAATGGAAGCATTAAATGGTTTTAGAGAACTTTTGCTTAAATCACATAATTTAGCATATTTTTCACTAATTGTTACAGTGTCTGCTATTTTCATCTACTTTATTTTTCAATTCTCCAAAAGATTTATAAGAAACTATAAAAATGGTTTTGTATATAATGAAAAGATAAAATTTAATACTAAAAAAATAACATATATATCTATGATGGTTGCTGTTTCAGTTTCTATAACAACCGTTATCTCATTAACGATTCCTATTACAGTACTACCTCCAATAAGGATTGCTTTTGAAGGGGTTATGATCAAAATCACAGGTATGATATTTGGTCCGATTATTGGATTAATAGTAGGTATAGTTACCGAAGCTTTAACGTTAATGTTCGTACCTTCATATATACATATCGGTTATTTAGTTGTTGCTTTCTCATTTGGTTTTTGAGCAGGAATGACAGCATATTCATTTAGATTAAAAAATAAATGATTTACTTTAAGTTTAATTACTATGTTTATAGTTTTATCAGCTGCATTTATGTTTTGAATTATGAAGGGAATGCAAAATTTAAATCCTGATAATACTAGAATTTTTGGTATTAAAGTAAATCCTGCTGTATTTCCAAACTTATTCTTAGGTATGATGGGTGGAACATTAGCTCTAATCTATTTAGTAACATTTGTCTTAGAAATTAAAAAGAAAGATAGATGATTAAACATTATTTTACCGATCATACTATTATGTATTATCACTGAGATTTTAGTAACTGTTTTATCAGCTGCTTGAGCAGATTATCAAATATTAACTCCAGGTCAGATACACGATGGAAGTAATGGAGCTGAAAATACTTATATTACAATGGTTGTTCTGAGAATGATTCAAGTACCTGTAAAATTATTATTTAACACAACTATTTTAACTACTGTGTATGTAGTTTTAAGACCGTTAATTAAAGTAAGATAGAAATAATAGAGAGTAGGTATTTTATGAAAATTTATGATTCATTATCAAAACAATTAAAAAACTTAGATAAAAAAGAAATTACTCTTTATTGTTGTGGACCTACAGTTTATAACTTTATTCATATAGGAAACGCAAGACCATCTATATTAATGGATGTTTTTGTGCGTTTTTTAAGAAGTTTAAATTATAAAGTTAATTTTTTACAAAATGTAACTGATGTAGATGACAAAATAATTGCTAAAGCTTTAGAAGAAAAAACAACAGAAAAAGAATTATCAGAAAGATATACTAAAGCATATTTAGATGATTTAACTTCTTTAAATGTTAATCATCCAGATACTTTAATTCCAATTAGTTTAAAAATGAATGGGATGATTGATTTTATTAAACAATTAGTTGATAATGATTCAGCTTATGTTGTTGATGGTGATGTTTATTTTGATATTAGTAAATATGAACAACAATACTCTAAACTTTCAGGATTTAAACTTAATGAATTAATTGCTGGAGAAAGAGTAGAAATTGATTCTAAAAAGAAAAACCCACTAGATTTTACTTTATGAAAAAAAACTGATGTTGGTGTTAGATGAGAATCACCATTTGGATTAGGTCGTCCTGGTTGACATACTGAATGTGTTTTATTAATTGATGAATTTTTTAATAATCAAACTATTGATATACATGCTGGTGGAATTGATTTAAAATTCCCTCATCATGAAAATGAACGAATTCAATTTATAGCATTAAGAAATAAAGAACTAGCAAATATTTGAATGCATAATGGACATTTACAAATTGAAGATGAAAAAATGTCTAAATCATTAGGAAATGTTATTTTAGTTAAAGACTTTGTAAAAGAACATAATGCTAATACTTTAAGATGAATCTTTTTATCATCACACTATCGTTTACCATTAAATATAAATAAAGATATAATTCATCAAGCAAATAAGTTTTTAGATAAATTAAAAAATCTTTCTAAAAAAATTATTGATTGATCGGTTGTTATGAATAAAAAAGTTAATATTGTAAGTCAATCAGAGTATGTTGATAAATTTAATGAGTATATGCAAGATGATTTAAATACAGCAATGGTATTATCTTTAATTGAATCAATCATAAAAGATATAAATAAAAATATTAGTTCAAATCAAGAAATTGAGATTTTAGTTGGTTCATTAATTCATATTTTAAATACTTTAGGATTTAGTCAAGATATATTTAATTACAAAATTAATGATCAAGATAAACAATTATATTTACAATGAAAAGAAAAAGTTCAACAAAAAGATTTTACTAGTGCAGATCAATTAAGAGAACAATTAGTTAAAAAAGGAATTCTTTAGTCAATGGAAAAGAAAAATTTAATTTATGGTAGACATGTAGTTTTAGAATTTTTAAATAAACACCAAAACATGGTTAAAACTATTTGAACAAAAGATTTAAGTTATTTAAATTCAATTAATTTAAATAAAAGTAAAATTCAAGTGATTAAATCAACTGATCAAAAATTAGAAAAAATGTTTGATGAACACGTTAATCATCAAGGTATTGTAGCTGAAATTAAAGAGTTTAATTACACACCTTTTTCTGAGTTATTAGATTTTGTAAACCAACAAGAAAAATCATTTATTTTAATGTTAGATCAAATTCATGACTCATATAACTTTGGTGCAATTATTAGAAGTGCAGTTTTACTTGGAGTGGATGGAATTGTTATTTTAGATAGAAAACAAGTTCAAGTTAATCCAACAGTTGTAAAAACAAGTAGTGGAACAGCTTATGATATTAAAATTTCTAAAGTTAACAATTTAAGTAATGCTATAGGTCAATTAAAAGATAATAATTTCTGAGTTTATTCAACAAATTTAAATAGTGATTCAGTTGATATGAGAAAAGTAAATTTTGCTAATAAAACAGTTCTAGTAATTGGTAATGAACAAAAAGGTGTAAGTAGTTTAGTTACTAAAAATAGTGATGTAAATATTTATATACCTTCAAATAAAACAATTGATTCATTTAATGCAAGTGTTGCTAGTTCTATTATTTGTTATGAGATAGCAAATAAGTTAGAAAAATTATCTTAAGTTGTTAAATTAACATTATTATATATAATATATATGAATGAAAAAGTAGGGAGAAGTGTTTATGTCTAAACAAGTTAAAAGAAAAATAACATTAGTTTGCGAAGAATGTTTAAATAGAAATTATCAAGTTAATAAATCTACATTAACTCAAAAAGAAAGATTACAACTTAAAAAGTATTGTGCAAATTGCACTAGACATACACTACACAAGGAAACAAGATAATGGATAAAGATTTAAATAAAACTAATGTCGAGACTAATGTAATTGACAATAGCAATTTAACTTCTACTACTTCAAATTCTAAAATTAAAATTTCAAAACAAACTAAAAAGAAATTAAAAGTTAAAAAAGAAAAAGAACCAAAGGACTTTAAACTAATGTTTAAAGAATTTCCAATAAAAATGGTTAAAGAAATTTCTAAAATTAAATGATCAGGAACAGATAGTTTAAGTAAAAAATTTATAATCGTTATTTTATTTATGCTTATTTTTGCGGTTATATTTTATAGCTTAGATTTAGGTATTCAACAATTATTTCAATTGATTAAAGTATTTTAATAAAGGTAAGGATAATAGATTATGACAAATGAAGAAATAAGAAAATTAGAAGATGAAATATTAACTGCTAAAGGTCAATGATTTGTAATTAGTTGTCAAACAGGACATGAAGAAAAAGTTTCAGCTGACTTATTACAAAAAATTAAATCTGCAAACATTGAAGATGAAATATTTCACATTAAAATCTCAAAAGGATTAGTAACAACAAAATCTGGAAAAGAAACTGAAAAAAATAAATTCCCTGGTTATATTTTTATAAATATGATTATGAGTGAAAGAGCATGATTCTTAATTAGAAATACTCCAGGAGTAACTGGATTTATCGGTTCAAGTGGACGTGGAGCTAAACCTTCTCCTTTAACAACTGAAGAAACTTTAAAAATGTTATTACCAGATACAGTTATTGAAAAAGAAGAAAAAGTTGTTGAAAAAGTTAAAAATGAAGCTGTTGCTAAAAAACCTTTATTTACAGCTGACTTTAAAGTTGGAGATGTTGTTAGAATTAAAACCGGTCTTCATGAAGGTGAAGAAGGAAAAGTTAAAGACATGGATTATTCAAAAGGTGTTGCATTTGTTACTATTGAAATGTTTGGTAGATGAACAGTTTTAGAAATTTCATTTAAAAATGTTGAACCAATTAAAGAATATTAATAATTTAAAAGCATTGAAAAATGCTTTTTATTTTTTTATATTAACTATTTATAAATTAAGATTCGCTTCCAACCACACCTTTTCTCAACTTGCTTTACAAAAAAAATAAAATTTTAGAGAATGCAAAAAAAGAGAAAAAGTAGGTTTTGGGTATGGAAAAAAAGAGAAAAAGTAAAATTTGAGTCGCTATTGCAGGGCTAGGAATTTGTTTTAGTTTTATAGGTGCACTAGCTGTAGAAGTATTACAAAATAAGAAAAAAACAGATTCAAGAATGATTGACCTTAGCAAGGAAATTCCTGAAGATAAACGTCTTTTAGGTATTTTGTATACTGAAAATAAAGAAAAAATCTTAGAACATAAAAATAACTTACGTGTTATTTTAGGAACAAGCAAATCTGATACAAAAATCGAATCTAAAGAAGTTACAATGGAGTTTAATAAAAATAATCCTAGTGTAACAATTACCGCTAAAAGTGATAGTAAAGTGGTTAGAGGTTCGGTAGAAATAAAATTTAAAAAACCAGATATTTCTAGCAGAGTAAAAGACGAAGATAGAGATCTTGGTGTTTTTAACGTTATTGATGAACAGAAAGTTGTTGATAGAATAATTGAAAGAGACATCTTAAATGTTAAAAAGTTTTATGATGATCTTAACTATGAAAAGTTTTCTGAAAAATTTGAAATAAATATTAATCAACAATCAAGAATCGTAACTATTAAAGCAAAAGATGATTCTATTTATTATTCTGGACAAATTGATTTTAGATATCAATCGCCAGAGTTTGACACTATTGGTGGTATCGTAAAAGAAGTAAATGAGCTTGTAGATACTCAAGCTAATACTGTTTTAACTAGATTTTATGAGTTAAACCAAAGTTTATTTTCTCAAGAAAATGTACAAATTACTCGTGATCAATTACAAGTTGTTGTCACTCAAAACACTGCAAAAATTACTTTAACTGGAAATAAAAATTATCAAGGATCAGTTGAAGTTAATTTAACTGTCAAAAAACAATTTGATACAATCCAAAACTTACAAAAAGACATTAACCAATTAGTTGATACTAACTCAACAAATGTTTTAAATAGATTCTTTGAATTAAAGCAACAAACTTTAAAACCATTTAACATTACAAAAAATAATTTAAAAGTTGTTGTTTCAAATAACACTGCAACAGTTTCAATTCAAAATCATGCTGATTATCAAGGATCAATCACTATTAATTTAAGTGTGATACCTCAATTTTCAACACTTTCAGGTTTAAAAACAAACGTTGATCAATTAACAAATAATAGTGTTGATACTGTTTTAGATAGATTTATTCAGTTAAACCAAACTTTATTTGCTCAAGAAAATGTAAAAATTACTCGTGATCAATTACAAGTTGAAGTTAGTGGTAATACTGCAAAAATTACTTTAACTGGAAATAAAAATTATCAAGGTTCAATCACTATTAATTTAACAGTTAAAAATCAATTTAGTTCAATTTCAGGTATTGTAAAAGAAGTGAACAATCTTAAAAATAATGATCAGCAAAGTGTATTAAATCGCTTTATTCTATTGAATTCTACTAGATTAAATTTACATAAAATTACCCGTAGCCAGTTAAAAGTTGTAGTAAATGATAACGTTGCAACGATTACAGTTATTAATCATCCAAGCTATCAAGGTTCAATCCAAGTTAATTTAAAATCGTGATTAAAAGTTACCAAAAGTTATTTAGGTGTGTTAGACAATGATGGTAGAGAGTCTATATCAAGTTCTGTATTAAGAGCGTTAAATATTCAAAATAATTGAAATTTTAGTTTGAATGATTTAAATATAGATGTTAATGGTAAAGATGCAAGAATCAGAGGAAAAGCGGGTAAAAATAAATATTTCATTGGAGAAATTAATGTGGAATTTGGTTTGACAAATCTCTACGATAGAGGTGGCGGTTTTATCGAACCATATTATGATTTAGAAAGAATTGGGTTCTTTAAAAACATAGAAGGTGAATGACAAATAATGAATATCGATGGAAAAGTGACTGAAGTTCCTGAAGTTTTACCATCTTTTATAACAAGTTTAAAAGACGCTTTTAAAGGACCGAATAATGAAAAACGTAGTGGTTTATATAAAGGTATTGAAAAATGAGATACATCTAATGTAACTGATATGAGTGGAATGTTTGAAAACGTATATAATTTCAACCAAGACATATCTAATTGGGACACTTCAAATGTAACAAATATGAGTCGAATGTTTAAAGGGGCAGAAAGATTTAACCAAAACATAAATAGTTGAGACACATCAAATGTAACTGATATGAGTGGAATGTTTGAAAAGGCAAAAGAATTTGATCGACCACTAAACAGTTGAGATACTTCTAAGGTAACCAATATGAGTCGAATGTTTGCTTTTGCAGAAAATTTTGATCATTATATAGGGGATTGGGATGTATCAAAAGTTAGAGATATGAGTTTTATGTTTTATTCAGCAACTAAATACGCAAGATATATAGGAAAATGAGATTTATCTAGCATACAAAACTTTGTATCCTTTGGAACGGGCTCTCAATACGCAAAAACTACTTTTTTTAGATTATTTCATATAATACCAACAATATTGTATAACCATCTTAATGTTTCTTTTTATAAACAACCAATACCAGAGTAACCAAAATTAATACTATGAAAAACTATACAAAGATACAAAATAACTTCTTTTATTTATAAAAATTTGTTATATAATAATGTGTAGGCGATTTTTATTGTGGGAGAGTTTCTTTAATATTAAAGTAACTCATACGGACCACAGCGAGTAAAAAACGACCTTAAATATATAAGGAGGAAAAACCCGTGGCTAAAAAAATCACACGTATAGCTAAATTAGAATTCATGGCTATGCAAGCAAAACCAGGAGCAGAATTAGCTTCATTAGGTATCAACATGCCTGAATTTACAAGACAATTTAACGATGCTACTAAAGATAGAGCAGGAGATGTTGTTCCTGTTGTTATTACAGCATATGATGACAAATCATTTGACTTTGTTTTAAAAACTACACCAGCTGCAGCTATGTTAAAAAAAGCAGCTAAAATTGATAAAGGTGCAAGCAACGCAAAAACTCAAACAGTTGCAACAATTTCAGCAGAAGATGTTAGAAAAATTGCTGAATACAAAATGCCTGATTTAAATGCAAACACTATTGAAGCAGCTATGAAACAAATCGCAGGAACAGCTAAAAATATGGGAATCAAAGTTACAGGTATGGAGGATATTAAATAATGGCTAAAATAAGTAAAAGATTTAAAGAAGCTTTAGCTAAAGTTGAAAAACACAAATTATATCCTGTACAAGACGCTTTACAATTAGCTAAAGATACTTCAACAACTAAATTTGATTCAACTGTTGAAGTTTCATTCAACTTAAACATTGACCCAAGAAAAGCTGATCAACAAATTCGTGGTGCTATAGTTTTACCTGCAGGAACAGGAAAAAGCCAAAGAATTTTAGTTTTAACAAATACTAAAGTTAAAGAAGCAGAACAAGCTGGTGCTGATATCGTTGGTGGAGAAGACTTAATCAACAAAATCAAAAACGAAAACTGATTTGATTTTGATGTTATTGTTGCTACTCCAGAAATGATGGCAAAATTAGGAGCAATCGGAAAAATTTTAGGTCCAAAAGGATTAATGCCAAACCCAAAAACTGGAACAGTTACTATGGATGTTGCTAAAGCAATTGACGAAATTAAAAAAGGTAAAGTTGAATACCGTGCTGACAAAGAAGGAAACGTTCATCTAATTATTGGAAAATCATCATTTGATGTAAACAAATTAGAAGAAAACTTCAAAACTGTTGTTGAAGAAATCAGAAGAGTTAAACCTCAAACTGTTAAAGGTGATTACATCGTTAACGTAAGTGTTTCAACAACAATGGGGCCAGGAATTAAAGTTCAATTATAATTTACTAATAATAGATCTCTTTAAAAGAGATCTTTTTTTATTCGTGGGTTTTTAAACAAAATGAACCTTTAAATTTTTAAGTTATAATAATCTTATCAAAGGAAATTAGAAAATAAAACTAATCCAATAAGCCTAATTTTTCTTTGAGTTCGAATGATATGCGATAACATTCATTCTTAACACCTGAGACAAGTCCTGATAGTTCGTCAACTACTTCATTAGGCAATCCACTCGGGTGTTTTTTAATTGTGTTAAGAGTTTTATCTAATAGCATATGAATTCATCTTGTCTTATTTATTGTCCCTAGGGTTTTTAAGTCATGTTTTCTTTCTTCATCTAATTGTTTTCTTTTTGCTATATCAACCATTCCTCATTCATGAGATCCTTTTTCTAATATTTCAGCTTTAAAACGCATAGTTTCTGTTCTAAAGTATAGATTCTCATCTGCACCTATAACAAATTCAATACTTTCATTTTTCTTGAAATTATATCTCTTCCCATTTTCATCAATTGCTGCATAATAATTCTTTTGATATTCCACCACTCCATTCATAATTTTTCTTTTAATAGGTATGTCAAAGAAAGCTTCAACTGCCTCATTTTCTAGTTTTCTAAAAACGCTTTCTTTTTCACGTATTTTACATATGCTGTTTAGATATTCGATTAACTCATCTTTTATCGCGTTAGCTTCTTCAATTGTTTTTATATTCTTTTGTTTGAAATAAAAAGGAACGTTCTTTTGCACTGTATCTCATTTTCTTTCTATGTGTGGCTTTGCATTAGCGTTTGATGAAGAAACGACTTCTATACCCCTTTTTTCAAGCTCTATACGCGTTCTAGCGTTGTTTATTTCATCTTTTTTAAAGTTAGCCCTATTATCAGTGATTATTCTCATAGGATAGCCGTATTTTTGAAAAACATTTTCAAATATTCTTTGATATGAGTTTAGAGATTCTTCTTGGCTTTCGAAATACATATCTAACACTCTATTTGTTCCTACATCTACAACAGCAACACATGTTGCAATTGTATCGTTTTGAAAGTAGTAGTGAGTACACCCATCAACTTCTAAAACTTGTCCGAATTTGTAGTTATTAGCTGTTGCTAATCTATGTTTTTCTACAACTTTTGGAGTGTAAAAAACCAGCTCTTTGCTATACTTAATAATTTTGTTTTCTTCGTTTTGTTTTCTTATCTTTTTAACTTCTTTTCTTGTTGTTCTTTTGCAGTATGCACTAGCAAAACCTTGTTTTATTAATCTTTTATCTAAATTTGAATATGAAATCTCATAACCAAATTTTTCTTTTAAACAACTGTGATAATTTTTCAACGTCAAAAATGAACAACTACCATTATTGTTCTCTCCTCCTGTTATTTTCATTTCACTTTGATAAATTTCACCTAAGTTGTATATTGTTTCATCATTATATTTTTGTGCATTCTTGTTATTTACATTCTTATGAGAAAGGACTATCTCCTTTCCATTATTTATAAAATCAAGATATTCTATCTTATATCTTTTTATAGTAGAAACAGATTTATTAAATTGCTTTGCTATTGATAAATATGATCTTTTAGGATCTTTTGCAAAGATATCTAATATACGTTTTTTAATTTGTGCATATGACTTATTGTCTAAAATAGTAAACATTCTAACCTCCTTTACCAATTATATGTTTTGGATCCAAAACATATAATTGGTAAGGTATCATTTTGTTTAATATTCCAGGCTCTTTAAAAGAGATCTTTTTTTATTAAAAAATATCATTATAATAATTTTTGAGTAATTTATTCTCAAATATATATTATAGAAGGGCAGACTGATTGATTTCATTTCATTAGCATTATTAGCAGGAAACGGACCTAAAATAGCAGACAAACTTACGTTCTTTTCTGCAAACGCAGTAGCGATTTTATTTATTATTTCATTTTTTGTTATTGGATATCTTTTAGATCGTCATTTTTGACGTAAGATAACAATTCAAGTTATATCTTTACTAGGAGTATTAATTGCACTTTGCATTATTGCAACTAATGTGATTGGATATTCTAAAGTATTTGGTTTCAAAATCCAATTAGGTAATTTCTTATTATTCTTATGTGGAATGCTTTTAGGACCATTAGCTGGACCATTAGCTGGTTTATTAAGTGATCTTACTGGATTATTAATTTCAGGAGGAGTTCCACACTTTGGATTTACATTAATTAAAGTTATGTACGGTTTTTTAGGTGCAATGGTATTTTTACCAAAACAAGATAAAAAACTATACTTTATTTTAAGTATTGCTGCATTTATGTTAACTTCAGTAGCATTACACTTACTAGTTATTACACCATTATCATTTGCTTCATATGGAGGAGCAACAGGAACTAAACAAGGTTTAATTGTTGCTAAGATGATTCAAAGAGCTATACTTGTTCCTATTGAATGAGTATCTTATTCAGCATTAGTAATAACTTGTTTTGAAATATGTTGAATTGTTTTAAGAGACAATCCAAAAATAGAGCATCAATTATGATGTGCTAGAAAAGGAGCACCAAAATTCTTATCTGATAAATGAGAAAAAAATAGAGTTGAAAATGTAGTAAAAGTTGAAAATAAACGAAAAGTATCATAACAATTATTTATAAAAAAATTATGAAGAAATTTTTAAGTATTTTAACTATTTCAACTTTACTATTATCAACAACTTTAGCTCCTAGTTTATTGAATAAAAATAAACAAACAAATACACACATAAATCATGTTGTTTTAAAATCAGAAAATAAAATAGAGAAACAATCTTTAGATAAATTAGTTACAGAAAAAAATATAGGTGATATTCTTAAATATTCTGATCAAGATATAGTTACAGCAATTAATAGAAAAAATAAACAATCTTTAGATATTAAACAATTGCATGTAAAAAAAATAGATGATCAAAAAGCTGAAATCTCAGCTAAAAAAGACAGTAAAGAATACACAGGATCAATTGAAGTTACTTTCAAAGTTAACCCAAAAGTTAAATTTAAGTTAGATGAACTTGTTAAGGTAATAGAAAAAGTTAGGTATGAAACACCAAAACTACCACCTACAATTTCTAAAAATGATGTTTTAAATGCAATAAACATTGCAAACAGTAAAACTACAACTAAATTAATTGCAGATCAAATCATAATGCAAGAATATACTGTTAAAAATAATGAAAAAGGTATAGCCAAACAACTTATTGCAACAATAAGTGCAAAAGCTGAATCAACTAATTATGAAGGTTCAGTTACAGTTCGATTTAATATAGTAAAAGTAGAACAAGAAGATAAAGGTACTGATACAGCATTTATTGTTATAGTTTCACTTGCTTCAGCGTGAATATTAGGTAGTCTTACTTTACCACTTATTAGAAAATATAAACAAGCATCTAAAAATAAAAAACAAAATAATTAGTTTTAAAACCAAGTAAAAATACTTGGTTTTTTTAAATTCTACATATCTAAATTTTACAGAATTCTTATTTTTAAGTTTATATTGCAGTTTTATACACTATGTGATACTATTAATAAGGCTATTAATACCGAAGACAGTAACGGGTATAACCTTAATAATGTTACCGAGGAATTCTTTTTAAAAAACATTTTTTTGTTTTATCCTCGGTTTAGTTTATTAGTTACTAACCGAGGTTTTTATTAAAGTTAATTATAGAACAAAGGAGGAATTTAGATGTCAAACTCAAGACCTAATCATGCTAAAAAAGCTGAAATAGTTTCTGAAATTGTTTCAAAAATTCAAAACGCTCAAGGTGTTGCTGTTGCTGAATATAAATACTTAACAGTTGCTGACATGACAGAATTAAGATTAGAAGCTTTAAAACAAAATATTGACGTTAAAGTTTATAAAGATTCTCTTGTTAGAAGAGCTGTTGAAGAATTAGGATTAACTGATTTAAGTCCATTCTTAACTCAACAAAACGTATTTATATTTTCAAACGAAGATAGCATCAGTGCTGCTAAATTAGTAGCAAAATTTGCTAAGAAAAATGAAAATCTTAAATTAAAAGCTGGTATCTACGAAGGAAAAGTTGTTGATACAGCTGGAATCAACGAAGTTGCTTCTTTACCTTCAAAAGAAGAACTATACTCAATGTTTGCTTCAAGTTTACTATACCCATTACGAAAAGTTATGGCAGCAATCAACGCAGTTGCTGAAACTAAAAGCAATTAATAGAATTTAAAAAAATTTGTGTATTGATAGCAATCAATTAAATTAGTTTATAAAGGAGAGAAAAATCATGGCTATTACTAAAGAAGATATTATTAAAGCATTAGAAGAAATGAAATTAAACGAATTAAACGATTTAGTTAAATCAATCGAAGATCACTTTGGTGTTGTTGCATCAGTAGGTGTTGCTGCAGCAGCTGCTCCAGAAGCAGGAAACGCAGCTCCAAGTGAAGTTTCAGTTCTTTTAACATCTGCAGGAGCACAAAAAGTTGCAGTTATTAAAGTTGTTAAAGAATTAACTGGAGTTGGATTAATGGACGCTAAAAAAATGGTTGACGGAGCAATGCCAGTTGTAATTAAAGAAAACATCAAACCAGAAGAAGCTGAAGAAATCAAAGCTAAATTAGTTGAAGCTGGAGCTTCAGTAGACATTAAATAATTTCTATTGTAATAATTAACAGTTTAAAGAGTTACTTTGTAACTCTTTTTTATATTTTTTTGCTTTGTTCAATATTTAAGAACAATCAATAAACTCTATTGACTTTTTGCTAAAAAACATTAAAATTAATTAAATCGAGTATAGTTTAGTCGTTAAGAGCTTCTGCTATTCTCTTTCTTATTATTTGGCGATTATAAGAGGATGTATAAATGCGTTTTGATTACTTTTTAAAAACAAAGTCATTAAACAACATACTAAAAAGATTAAAAAATAGCACATTCAAAACAACAATACCAATATCAACAAGAAATAAATTATCATATGATCTAGTCAACCAAGTTGATCGAGATCGATTTTTGTATGATTACACAAAAGCATTTTATGATGAATTTGTTGAACCGGTAGTCGAAGAAAAGTTGTTTGATTTTGAGTTTTGTCTACTTTTATTTTTAGAGAAAAAATTAAATTATTCATTTTTCGAAGTTCTTTATACTTTTAAAAATATTAAAAAAGGAAAAAGACCTGAAACAGAAATTGAAAACATTATTTACAACACCATTTATGCATACGAATTTATAAAAATGCCTAAAATAGTATTAGATGAAAATAACTTTGAGATGTTTGTGCACATCTTATTGCAAAATTTAGATTTCGATCTAGATATTAAAACTAATTACTATCGTTCGCCAACTGATAAGACAATTGTAGAAAACACGCTGTCTGCATCTGATATTGATAGTGAGTTTAATGCATTATTTGATTATTTAAAAGACATGGATAGCAAGATGTTATCTGGTTACACACAAGCATATATTTTATTTATTGTAGTAATGCTTATATCGCCTTTTAAAAGTTATAATTTAACATTTTCAACTTTATTTACACAATGATTTTCATTCCAAAGAAATGAAAGTAAAAAAATAGTTATTCCTCTATATCAAATCGCCAAAAATTGAAATAACTTTATTGATAATATAAATAATTTAATTAATGAAGAGTTGGATGTTAATCAAACTTTAAATATGATTAAGCATTATTATGTTGAGAATATAAATTTTTATTATCATGCTTCACACATTTATAAATGAATATTAAAAGATAGAAAAAATAGAATGTGAATTTTTGAAGATGATCAGACGTTTATTTTACTTGTATTGATGCTTCAAAAAACAGAAAATCTATCATTAAGTAGTATTAAAAATTTATTAACAATAAATAAAATTAAATTGCTTAGTGATCAAGAACTAGAAAAAATATTAGATAAACTGATTACTAAAAATGTTATTCAAAAAATAGGTAATCAAACTATTAAATATAGTTTTTATGATAAAGATCTAGAAAAAGCTAGATTTCTAGTCAAATAGTAAATGAGAAAGGACTATACAATGGCTTACAAAATTCAACAAATTAACCGTGGAGTTAAAAGACGTAACTATGCTAAAGTTTCAGGTAATTTATCTCTACCTAACTTAATTGAAGTGCAAACTGAAACATTTAACTGATTCAAACAACAAGGTATTCAAGAAGTTTTAGATGAGTTTTTCCCTATTTTATCAATGGATGGAACTAGTGTTTTAACATTAGAAAATTGAGGTTTTAAAGAACCAAGAATTAGTGTAAGAAAAGCTAAAGAAGAATCAAAAATTTATGATGCACCAATTTATGCAAACTTAAAATTATCTGTTAATAGAACTGAAGAAATTCAAAAAGATTTCGAAGGTTTTGATGAAAAAGATATTAAAAAATCATTAACTATATGATTAAAAAACAGAACAGATAGTAATCAAGTAGCATTTAAACAAAGTGCTGGTGATTCATACTTTTTTGAAGTAACTATTAAAAAAGCTGAAAAACCAGATCTAATCCAAATTGATATTATTGAAAACAAAGCATCATCATTAATTGCAAATGTTTCAATTTATAAATCAGGTGAAGTTTTCTTAGGAGATTTCCCATTAATGACTGAAGCTGGAACATTTATTATTAATGGTTCACAAAAAGTTATTGTTTCTCAATTAGTTAGATCTCCAGGTGCTTACTTTAATAAAGAATTAAACAGAAAAACTGGAGAAATGATTTATTCTGGAGATATCATTCCAAGTCGTGGTACTTGATTAGAATTTGAAACAGATTCTAAAAAAACTGGAGTTGATGCAATCAATCCATTATATGTAAAAATCGATAAATCAAGAAAAACTACTGCAACTTCTCTTTTAACAGCTTTAGGAATTAGTTCAAAACAAATATTAGAAATTTTTAATAATGATGCTGTTATAAATGAAACTTTACAACAAGACACAAGTTTTGGAGATCAACAAGTTGATTGAGCACACCAAGTACAAGAAATCTATAAAAAAATTAGACAAGGTGAAACAGCAACTAGTGAAGGTGCTTCTAAATTCATTAACGGTATTTTATTTGACAAACGTAAATACGATTTAACAAAAGCTGGAAGATTTAAATTACAACAAAAATTAGCTATTAAAAACAGAATTTTTGGAAGAATTATAGCTGAAGACATCGTTGATGCTAACAACAACATTTTAGTTAAAAAAGATACTGAAATTAACAAATCAAACATTAAAGAAATTTCAGATATTTTAGATACTGATGTAATGACAATTGATGTTAATTATTTAGAAGAAATCAATGGAAGTAGAAAAGTTCAAACACTTAAAGTTTATAAAGATAATGATCTAAAAAATGAAGTAACTACTTTAGTTGGAATCACTAAAGAAAGCGTTGAAGAATTTGTTACAGTTCCTGATATTATTTCAACAATTTCATATCTATTAAACTTAAAATACAACATTGGTGAAATTGATGATATTGATAACTTAGGAAACAGACGTGTAAGAACGGTTGGAGAATTATTACAAAACCAATTCAGAATGGGATTAAACCGTATTGACAAAAATGTTAAAGAAAAATTAGCTACAAGTGATTTATACAAAGTTAAAACTTCAACAATCATCAACGCTAAACCTTTAACAGCGATTATTGGTGAATTCTTTAACTTATCACAATTATCACAATTCATGGATCAAATTAACCCATTATCAGAATTAACTAATAAACGTAGATTAACAGCTTTAGGACCTGGTGGATTATCAAGAGATAGAGCTGGACTAGAAGTTCGTGACGTTCACCCATCTCACTATGGAAGAATTTGTCCTATTGAAACTCCAGAAGGACCAAACATCGGATTGATTAATAACTTATCAACTTATGCAAGAGTTGATGAATACGGATTTATTACAACTCCATATAGAAAAGTTGTTAACGGAGTTATTCAAAATGATCAAGTTGAATACTTAACAGCTGATAAAGAAAGAAAATTTGTTATTGCTCAATCAAACGTTA
The DNA here is from genome assembly GCF_000875755.1 of Mycoplasma yeatsii GM274B. Classification (GTDB taxonomy): domain Bacteria; phylum Bacillota_I; class Bacilli_A; order Mycoplasmatales; family Mycoplasmataceae; genus Mycoplasma; species Mycoplasma yeatsii. Next base: position 144,465 of record NZ_CP007520.1, read on the forward strand.
AACAAGATGAAAATGGAAAAATCTTAGATGAAATGGTAGTTTCACGTTTTAATGGTGATGACTACATGGCTAGAATTGATGAAATTGATTATATTGACGTTTCACCAAAACAAATCGTTTCTGTTGCCACTTCAGCAATTCCTTTCTTAGAAAACGATGACGCCAACCGTGCATTGATGGGAGCAAACATGCAACGTCAAGCTGTTCCATTAATTAGACCAGAATCTCCATTTGTTGGAACTGGTATTGAATTTGAAGCTGCTCGTGACTCAGGAGAAGCGGTTGTTGCTAAAGAAGACGGAATCGTTAAATACGTTGATTCAAAAATGATTTCAATTCAAGGAGAATCAGGAATTAAAACTTATACATTATCTGATTTTGAAAGATCAAATAATGGTACTTCATTAACTCAAGCTCCAATTGTTAAAAAAGGTGATGTAGTTAAAAAAGGTGAAATTATTGCCGATGGCCCATCAATGGATCAAGGAGAATTAGCTATTGGTCAAAACGTTGTGGTTGCCTTTTCAACTTATAATGGATACAACTTCGAAGATGCGATTGTTATGAGTGAAAGAGTTGTAATGGATGATAGATTCACTTCAATTCACATCGATGAATACACAATCGAAGTAAGAAACACAAAACAAGGACTAGAAGAAGTTACACGTGAAGTTCCAAACGTAAGTGAACAAGCTAAAAAACACTTAGATAGTGAAGGAATCGTAGCTATTGGAACTGAAGTTAAAGTTGGAGATATTTTAGTTGGTAAAGTTACTCCAAAAGGTCAAGTTCAATTATCACCAGAAGATAAATTATTACATGCAATCTTTGGTGAAAAATCAAGAAACGTTAAAGACAACTCATTAAGAGTTCCAAACGGTGGAGAAGGAATTGTTCAATCAATTAAACGTTTCAAAGCTAAATCTGCATCAAATCCAGATGGTATTGATTTACCAGCAGATATCGTAGAAGTAATTAAAGTTTACATCGTTCAAAAACGTAAAATCCAAGAAGGTGACAAAATGTCAGGACGTCACGGAAACAAAGGTATTATTTCAAGAATTCTACCAGTTGAAGATATGCCTCACTTAGAAGACGGTACACCAGTTGACATTATGTTAAACCCACAAGGGGTTCCTTCACGTATGAACATCGGTCAAATTCTAGAAATCCACTTAGGAATGGCTGCTAAAAAAATAAATGAAAAAATAATTACTCCGGTATTTGAAGGATTAAATGAAAAAGAATTAGATGAAATAATGGCTGAAGCTGGAATGACAAATTATGGAAAAGTTACTTTAATTGATGGTAAAACTGGTGAAGCTATTGATAAACCAATCGCAGTTGGTGTGATGTATATGTTAAAACTATCACACATGGTTGATGACAAAATTCACGCACGTAACGTAGGACCATACTCATTAATTACTCAACAACCTTTAGGAGGAAAAGCTCAAAACGGGGGACAACGTTTCGGAGAAATGGAAGTTTGAGCTTTAGAAGCTTATGGAGCTGCTCACACATTACGTGAGATTCTAACAATTAAATCAGATGACATTAAAGGTCGTTCAAAAACTTATGAAGCTATTGTTAGATCAAGACGTGTTCCTGAACCAGGAATTCCAGAATCATTCAACGTTCTTTCAAAAGAAATTATGGGATTAGGATTCAATATGTATATGATTGATGAACAAGGTGATAAATTATCAATTAATGCATATGAAGAAGAAGAGCAATTATCAAAATTATTTGATGATGAAAATCTAGAAGTAGAAAACCTATCAATTGATAACCAAGATGTTGAAAAAGAATTAGAAGATCTAACTTACATTGATGAAAAAGATATCTTAGAATCATTTGGATTTAATGAAGAAGATGAAGAATAATAGGGGGAAACATGGAAAACATAAAAAACAAAAAATCTATTAAGATTGAATTAGCAAACCCTGATACTATCCGTTCTTGATCACACGGAGAAGTTACTAAACCAGAAACTATCAACTATAAGACATTAAAAGCTGAAAAAGATGGATTATTTGATGAAAGAATTTTTGGTCCAACTAAAAACTATGAATGTTCATGTGGTAGATATAAAAAAGCAAACCCTATGAATAAAGGTAAAAAATGTGAAAAATGTGGTGTTGAACTAACTGAAGCAATCGTAAGACGTGAAAGAATGGGACACATCGAATTAGAAGAACCAGTAACTCACATTTGAATGTTAAAAGTTGCACCATACAGAATTGCTGCTTTATTAGATCTAAAAGTTAAAGAATTAGAAGAAGTAGTATACTTTGTTTCACACATCGTTTTAGAAGCTGGAGATTCAAAACACTTTGCTGAAAAAGAAGTTTTAGATCTAGGTTCAACTAAAATTAATAAAACACGTGAAAAATTACGTGAAACAATTTTAGAAGTTATTAACATAATCAACGATCCAGAACACCGTGATACTAGAAAAGCAAACAGATTATTAGAAGAATTAAATAACACTAATATTCCATTTTCTATTGATGAAGCAACTACTTTAATTGGTAAGTATACAGGTGCTAAATTTGGTATTGGAGCAAGAGCTGTTGAATATCTATTGAAAAAAATAGATTTAGAAAAAGAAAGCCAAGCTATTAAAGCTGAACTATCTAACCTTAAAAAATCTCCAAATGACAGATCTAAATTAATGAAACGTTTAGAAACTCTTGATTCTTTAAGACGTTCAAACCAAAGACCAGAATGAATGGTTATGAGAGTAATTCCAGTTATTCCACCAGACATTCGTCCTATTATTCAATTAGATGGTGGTAGATTCACTACTTCTGAAATTAATGATCTTTACAGAAGAATTATCATCAGAAATGAAAGACTTAAAAAAGTTAAAGAAATGGGAGCGCCATCAATTATTGTTAACAACGAAAAACGTATGTTACAAGAAGCTGTTGATGCCTTATTAGATAATGAACGTAAACCAAAACCAGTTCAAGGTAAAAATAAACGTCCTTTAAAATCATTAACAAGTGTTTTAAAAGGAAAACAAGGTCGTTTCAGACAAAACTTATTAGGAAAACGTGTTGATTACTCTGCTCGTTCAGTTATTGCGATTGGACCAGATCTAAAAATGTATCAAGCAGGATTACCACGTGAAATGGCTATTACATTATTCAAACCATTTGTAATTCAATGATTACAAGAACATGAATATGCAGAAAACGTTAAAGTTGCTGAAAAAATGGTATTACAAAATGACCCTAAAGTTTGAGAAGCTTTAGAACAAGTTATTAAAGAAAGACCAGTTCTTTTAAACCGTGCTCCTACTTTACACCGTTTAGGAATTCAAGCATTCGAACCTAAATTAGTTAAAGGAAAAGCAATCCGTTTACACCCATTAGTTACAACTGCGTTTAACGCTGACTTCGATGGGGATCAAATGGCCGTTCACGTTCCTATTACAAAAGAAGCTATTGCCGAATCAAGAGCCTTAATGTTAGGATCAAATGCAATTCTAGGTCCTAAAGATGGAAAAGCAATTGTTACTCCAGGTCAAGATATCATTTTAGGAAACTACTACGTTACAACCGAAGAAAAAGATGCTAAAGGTCAAGGTATGATGTTTGCATCTATTCAAGAAGCATTCACAGCTTACAAAAATGAGCAAGTTTCATTAAATGCGTTAATTGGTATACCACTATCAGCACTTCCAGAAGAAAAATTCAACAATAAAGAACAAAGACAAAATTCATACTTATTAACAACAGTTGGTAAACTATACTTCAATGAAATCTTTGATAAAACTTTCCCATGAATTAACTCAAACAGTATTTGAAATGCTGAAGAAGTATTACCTGAGTTTATTTATGATTTCAACCAAAACATTAATGATGCAATTAATAACGTTGAAATTCAACAACCAATTAAGAAAAAAGAATTATCAATTATTATTGAAAGATACTTCCAAACTTATGGAGCAAGAAAAACAGCTGAAATGCTAGATAAAATGAAAGATCTAGGATTCCACTTCTCAACAAAATCAGGAACTACTATTTCTGCTGGTGACGTTGTTGCCTTTACTCACAAATACGATGAATTCAAAGAAGCTGATGCTAAAGTTGAACAAATTACTGAATACTACAACATGGGTATGTTAACTGCTAGTGAGAAAAAACGTAGAATCATCGAAGTTTGATCAACAATCAAAGATAACATCCAAAACGAATTATCAACAGTATTACGTAAAGATGTAAAAAACCCAATCTTTGTAATGGTGGATTCAGGAGCCCGTGGTAACGTATCTAACTTCACTCAGTTAGTAGGTATGCGTGGATTGATGAACGATACCAAAGGAGATATTAAAGAAATCCCTATTAAATCATCATTCCGTGAAGGATTAACTGTGTCAGAATACTTCGTTTCAACGCACGGAGCTAGAAAAGGTATGGCCGATATTGCCTTAAAAACTGCCGATTCAGGATATCTAACAAGAAGATTAGTTGACGTTTCACAAGAAATTGTTGTTGTAAACGAAGACTGTGAACCAACTAAAGGATTCGAAGTATCAGCAATTATTGATACAAAACACGATAACGTTATCGTTCCATTAAAAGATAGATTAGATGGTCGTTTTGCATTCGCTGATATTTATGATGCTGATAATAATTTAATTGTTGCAGCTAATACAATGATTGACAAAAACATTGCTGAAAAAATTGTTAAAGCAGGAATTACAAATGTATTAATTCGTTCAGTATTAACTTGTGATAACACACGTGGTGTATGTCAAAGATGTTACGGACGTAACTTAGCTACTGCTTCATTAGTAAAAGTTGGAGAACCTGTTGGAGTTGTTGCTGCTCAGTCAATCGGAGAACCAGGAACTCAGCTTACTATGCGTAACTTCCATACCGGAGGGGTTGCTGGTAATGCCGATATTACTCAAGGGTTACCTCGTATTAAAGAATTACTTGACGTTACAACACCAAAAGGATCAGTTGCAATTATTTCAGAAATTGATGGAGTAGTATCAAACATTGAAGATCACAACGGAATTTATGTAATAAACATTGTTGGTGAAAACGATACAATCAGAAGATACAAAACTGATTTCAACTCAATTCTTCGTGTTGAAAATGGTGAACATGTTCATGTAGGTCAAAAATTAACTGAAGGAGCTATTGATTTACATCAATTATTAGAAGTTGGTGGAATTCAAGATGTTCAAAACTACATTCTAAAAGAAGTTCAAAAAGTTTATCGTTTACAAGGTATTGAAATTTCAGATAAATACATCGAAATCATTATTAAACAAATGTTAAACAAAGTAAAAATTACTGACAGTGGTGACTCAGACTTATTACCAGGTGAAATTGTTACAATTCAAAATTGAAAACAAGCTGTGCAAAAATGTATTATTAATGGACAAAGACCTCCATTATCAGTTGCTCAAATCTTTGGTATTAAAAAAGCACCATTAGAATCAGAATCATGATTATCTTCAGCATCATTCCAAGATACAGCTAGAGTGTTAACAAAAGCTATTATCAAAGGAAAAGAAGATAAACTACAAGGATTAAAAGAAAACATTATGTTAGGAAACTTAATCCCTGCAGGAACCGGTTTAACAGGAACAAGTGAAATTGAAAAATTAGCTGAAGAATACCACAACAACGAGTATTAATAATAACTAAAAATCTTATGTTAAAAGCATAAGATTTTTTAATATAGAATTAAAAGAATTTTATATTGTAAAATAAATTTATATACTTTAAGGAGAAAATTTATGAAAAGAAAATACAAGTCGCTTGTTGTTGTAGGTAGTCAATGAGGTGACGAAGGAAAAGGTAAAATAACTGATTATTTTGCTCAAAAAGCAGATGCTGTAGTTAGATTTGCTGGTGGTGATAATGCTGGTCACATGATTGAATTTAATAATAAAAGACATAAAGTAACTATTGTACCTTCAGGAGTATTTAATGCTGATGTTAAAAACATTATAGGTAATGGTACAGTTGTTAATTTAAAAAACTTAGTTGCTGAAATGAAAAGATTAAATGAAGCTGGAATAGATACTAAAAATGTTTATATTTCAGATAGAGCACATTTAATCTTTGAATGACACACTTTATTAGATGAACTTCAAGAAGAAGCTAGAAAAGAAAATAAAATAGGAACAACTAAACGTGGTATAGGTCCTACTTATTCAGATAAAGCTGCTCGTTATGGTATTAGAATTTGTGATATTTTACAACCAAACTTTAAAGCAGTATTAGAAGAAAACATAGAATATCATAATGAAATTATTACTAAAGTTTATAATCACGAACCATTAAAATTAGAACCAATTTATAATGAATTAATGACTAATTTTGAAGTAATTAAAAATAATATTATAGATTCAGGTTATGAAGTTGCTAACTTAATTGAAGATGATAAATTCGTTTTATTTGAAGGAGCACAAGGTGTTTTATTAGATATAGATCATGGAACTTATCCTTTTGTAACTTCATCAAACTGTTCAGCAAACAACGCTTCAATTGGAGTAGGAGTTCATGCAAAACACATCAATAAAGTTGTTGGAATTGTTAAAGCATATAATACTAGAGTTGGATCAGGTGGTATGCCAACTGAAATAATAGGTGATTTAGCTAATAAATTAAGAGAACGTGGTAGAGAATATGGATCAAACACAGGAAAACCACGTAGAATAGGTTGATTAGATTTAGTTGCATTAAAATATGCAATTAGAGTTGGTGGAATTGATGAATTATTCTTAACATTATTTGATGTTTTAGATACTGAAGAAAAAATTAAAATTTGTACAGCTTATGAATTGGATGGAAAAATTATTCATTCAATGCCAGCAAATGATTTAGATCTAAAAAGATGTAAACCAATTTATGAAGAAGTTGATGGATGAAATGAAGATATTACTAAAGTCACTTCATTTGACCAACTTCCAATTAATGCTCAAAAATACATGAAAAAAATTGAAGAAATTGTAAAAACTCCATTCTTAGGATTCTCAGTTGGACCAGATCGTAAGCAAACAATTTTAATTAAAGGTGAATTTGATGATTAAAAGATACGAAGTTAAAGAAATAGCAAAAATATGAAGTGATGAAAACAAATATAATGTTTGACTAAAAGTTGAACAACTAGTTTGCGAAGCTTGATCAAAATTAGGTTATATTGATAAAACTGATATTGATAAAATTAACAACAATTTAAAAGTAGATCTAAATAGAATGTTAGAAATTGAAGCTGAAACAAAACATGACGTTGTTGCTTTTACAAGAATGTTATCTGAACAATTAAATGATGAAAGTAAATGGATACACTTAGGAATCACTTCAACTGATATTGTAGATACAGCTCAAAACTATTTAATTAAACTATCTAATATTGTTGTTGAAAAAGAATTAGAAAATATTTCTTCAACTCTTAAAAAAATAGCATTAGAAAACAAAAAAACATTAATCATGGGAAGAACTCATGGAATGTATGGAGAACCAACTAGTTTAGGTTTAAAGTTTGCTTTATGATTTGATGAAATTCAAAGACAAATTAATCGTTTCAAATTAGCTAAACAAGATATAGAAGTAGCTAAGATTTCTGGATCTATGGGAAATTATGCTAATTTAGAAGTAGAAGTTGAAAAATATGTAGCTGACAAATTAGATATGCAAGTTGACAATTTATCAACTCAAGTTTGTCAAAGAGATAGACACATATTCTTAGTTGAAGTATTTGCAAATATTGCAACAACTTTAGAAAAAATCTCAACTGAAATTAGATTATTACAAAGAAGTGATGTTAATGAATTAGCTGAAGGATTTAGTAAAAATCAAAAAGGAAGTTCATCAATGCCACATAAGAAAAATCCTATCTCAAGTGAAAATATTGCTGGTTTAAGTCGTTATATTAAATCTCAAGTTTTAACAGTTTTAGAAAATAATAATTTATGACATGAACGAGATATTTCACATTCATCAAATGAAAGAATCTATTTACCTGAAATATTTAATTTACTAGTTTATGTAATTAGAAGAACAAATGACACACTAGAAAATATTGTTATTAATCATCAACAAATGTTAAATCATATTAATGAAGCTAAAAATATTTATTTTTCTCAAAGAATATTAACTTATATTTTAATAAATTGTAAAAATGTCACTAGAGAAGAAATTTATGATCAAGTTCAAGCAATTACATTAAAATGTCTAAAAGATAAATTAGATTTCAAAAATGAAGTTTTACAAAGTTCACTAACAAATTATGTAGCAAAAGAAAAACTAGAATCTTTATTTGATAATAATTTCTTTTTAAGACATGTTGATTATATTTTTAGTAGAGTTTTTAAATAGATAAAAATCATGCACAAGCATGATTTTTACTTTATTAGTCTAATGAATAAATTCCGCGATTTAAAACAAAAACATTTTTATAACCCATTTTTTGTAAGAACCTAGCAGTAAGCCCAGATCTATTTCCGTGATTACATACTATAATTAATTTTTCATTAATATCAGGTCATCTAAATTGCGGATTATTTATAACTTCAGGATATGAAATATTTTCACTTGGTTCAAATCTTTTAAAGTTTTGATATTCATATTGATCTCTAACATCAATAACTTTTCAACCTTGATCTATAAGTTGAAAAAACTCTTCATTTGAAATACTAATTTTATTCACACCATTCACCTACTAATATTTTACTTAAGTATAAATGTTATCTAATAATGTTGTAAAATATTTTTAAACTGGGAGGCAAAAATGGATAAAATTTATATTGGAAACGATCATACAGCAGTTGAAATGAAAAACGCTATTAAAAAACACTTAACAGAAAAAGGTTATGAAGTTGTTGATTTAGGAAATAGCGATGGTCAATCATGTAATTATGCAAATATAGGATATGATGTTGCTAAACATGTTGTAGAAGATAAAAATAGTAAAGGTATTGTACTTTGTGGTTCTGGAATTGGAATTAGTATTGCTGCTAATAAAGTTCAAGGAGCTAGAGCTGCTTTAGTTTATGAAACTCAAGCTGCAAAACTTTCACGTTTACATAATGATGCTAATATTTTAGCAACTGGAGCAAGATTTATTGCTGTAGAAAAATCGTTAGAACTAGTAGATACATTTTTAAATACAGAATTTGAAGCAGGACGACACACAGAAAGGGTTTGTACATTAAATGAATTCAAAAATTAATGAAAAAATATTAATTCCATTAAGAAAGGAATTAGAAAGACAACAAAATCATATAGAATTAATCGCATCCGAAAACTTCGTTTCAGAAGCAGTCTTAAAATTAAATGGATCAATTTTAACAAATAAGTATGCTGAAGGATATCCAGGAAAAAGATATTATGGAGGTTGTGAATTTATCGATGAAATTGAAAGTTTAGGAATCGAAACAATTAAAAAATTATTTAAAGCAGATCACGCTAATCTTCAACCTCACTCAGGAAGTTCAGCAAATGAAGCTGCATATAGAGCTATTTTAAATCATGGTGATAAAGTTGTTGCTATGAGTTTAGATGCTGGAGGACACTTAACACACGGTTATCCAATTAACTTTTCAGGATCAAGTTATGACTTTAGATTTTATGGTGTAAGTAAAGAAACTGAACAATTAGATTATGATGAAATTGAAAAAATTGTTTTAGAACACCAACCAAAATTAGTTGTAGCAGGAGCAAGTGCTTATTCAAGAATTATTGACTTTAAAAGATTCCGTGAAATAGCTGATAAAGTAGGGGCTATGTTAATGGTTGACATGGCTCATATTGCAGGATTAGTTGCCGCTGGAGTTCACCCTAACCCAATGGAATATGCTGATATCGTAACAACTACAACTCACAAAACTTTAAGAGGAGCACGTGGTGGAGTTATTTTATGTAAAGAAGAATATGCTAAAAAAGTTGACTCAGCAGTTTTCCCCGGATCACAAGGTGGACCATTAGAAAATCAAATTGCTGGAAAAACTCAAGCATTTTTAGAAGCATCAACTCCTGAATTTGTTGAGTATGCAAAACAAATTGTAGCTAACACAAAAGCGTTTGCTAACGAATTACAAAATCAAGGATTTAGATTAGTTGCTGGTGGATCAGACAACCATTTAATAACAATTGATGTTAAATCAACTATTGGAATTACAGGAAAAGTAGCAGAAAAAACTCTTGAAAAAATTGGAATTGTAGCAAACAAAAACATGATTCCATTTGATCAAGAAAAACCATTCTATACTTCAGGAGTTAGATTTGGAACACCTGCAATGACAACAAGAGGATTTAAAGAAGATACATTTATAAAAGTTGCACAAATTATAGGTAGTGCTTTAAAAGATAGATCAGAAGAAAACTTAGAACAATTATCTAAACAAGTAACAGAAATTTGTAAACAATTCCCTATATATCAAAACATAGAATATTAATAGAATAATTAATGTCACAAAAATCTAAAAAAATATTAGACAAAGTTTTACATATATTTATATATGTAATCTTTTTATGTTTATTTTTCATTTTTCTTTATACAAAATTAAATAGTAATTATTTACAAACTGTAACGTTTTTTGCCATACCTTTAAAACATAAAGTATTAGCTATTATAGGAGATATCTCAATACTTTTAATGTTATTTAGTGTAATACTTTTATTTAAAAATAAATTAATAAGAATTCTATTAATGAACTTAGTTCTAATTTTATTAATTGTCTATCTATTCTTAAATTTTGGAGTTTCAAAATATGCAACAACAACCTTTCCTTTTTATGATCATAAAATAGAAAATGCTAGCCAATTTTATATAAATGCTGGAAAAGATGCGGGGGGGGGTTACTTTTTAGAGTATAAATTTTACCTTCTGATAATTTATATAATTCTTTTTGATATTTATGCAATAACATATCTTATTTTGAAAAAGAAATATTTTAAAGATGTTAATGTTAAGAAAAACAAAACTAATTTTTCAATAAGATTATTTAAAAGATTTCTAATTTCTATGTGTTTGTTTACTGGTGGATTAACTACTTCATTTTTAACATTTTGAAATTATAATACTTTCTTAAAAAACACTGTTAAAGTAGAATCATCTAATCAAACTTTAATGATGCAAATGATGGGTAAATTAAATTATGTACTTTATTCAAGTTATGATCCATTTGTTAAAAATAATCAAAAATTAGATATTGATAAAGACAAATTAAATATCAATAAATATTCTAGATTAAATAGTTATTCTAAAAATATATTAGGTAATGATAAAAAGAATTTAAATGCTAATTCAGAAATTTATAAAATTAAAGATTCAATAAAAAATGTAATTTATGTTCAATTTGAATCAACTAATCATTTGTTTAGTTGTAAAGATAATATTTTTACTAACACTGATTATCTACCAAACTTAAGAAGTTTATTAAAAGAGTCGTATGTATTAGATAACTTTTATTCAAATGCTGGAGTTGGTAATTCAGCTGATGGTACACTAGCAGTTTCAACTGGAATTATACCAACAGGAAATAGAGTAAGTTCAAAAGAATTAAAAAGAACAAAAAGTGAAATCCAATTCTCACTACCTAGAGTATTAAGTGATTTTAATAACTATATTTTTGAACCAAACAACTTAGAGTTTTATCATTATAATCATTTCTTTGAAAAGTCTTTAGGTCATGAAAATAGATATTATTTTACAGACAATAAAAAATATAGAAATGATGATAAATTTAACGTTTTCAACTTTAAAGAAATCAAAAATCTAGATCGATCAAACAGTATAAAACGTACTTTAAACTTATTTAATACTGATGTTATTAATGATCAAATACTACCTAGTTTAATCTATAATGTTATTACTAACAATAAAAATCCTAACAAGAAAGATAAAAACTTCTTTCATGTAAATTTATTATTCCCACATGCTCCATTTAACTATTATAAAAATAAAGTAGAACTAGAAAATAATAATCTTAATAAACTATCAAGTGAAGGTAGAAGATATTTAAATGCTGCTATTGATTTTGATAATGTTATTAAACAATTTATAAAATTAGGTAATAAACTAAAAGATACTATGTTTGTGTTTTATAGTGATCATCCACATACTGGATTAAATAAAAACGATTTAGAAATCTATTATAATAAGAAACTAACTTGATTAGAATATGTAAAACTAAGACAAAAAATCCTTGCCTTTGTTTATGTTCCAAATAAAAACAACGATGAAAATAGCGATCAAGCTAAAGGTATATTAAAAGGTGTAAATAAAAACGTTAGAAGTCATATTGATATTTATGCAACTATGTTAGAGTTATTTTCGAATAATAAAGATTATCATTATTTTGGAACTAACATTTTTACAGATGAAAAAACATATAATCTAGATCCTAGAAATATGTTATTAATTACTGATGATTTTTCTATTTTAGGAAATACAACTTATTCATCTAAAGATCAAATAATGTATGAAATTAGTGATAAAAACATAGATTTAAATACTGTTTTAGATAAATATAATTTAATAAAACAAGATAAAATCATTAAAGATAAATACTTTATGCAAAATAAATTAAATGAATTATATTCTAATAAAATTTAAAGTGCTTTTAAGCACTTTTTAATTTTTTGTAACTAATAAAATATTTACATAATTTTTAAATTAAAATAAAATAGATAAAAAGGAGAATATTATGGCATTTACTGAATTAAAACACCCATTAATTATTGATAAGTTAACAAGAATGAGAAGAAAAGAAACTTCATCAAAAGATTTTAGAGAAAATTTAAATGAAATCGCTCAATTAATGGTTTATGAAATTTTTAGAGATTTACAATTACAAGAAATTGAAATTGAAACACCTATTCAAAAAACTAAAGGTTATACAATTGATCAACCAATTGTACTAGTTCCTATTTTAAGAGCAGGAATAGGTATGTTAGATGGTATTCAAGCATTAATTCCTACAGCAAGAATTGCTCACGTTGGATTATATAGAGATGAAGAAACTTTAGAAATTCACCAATATTTTGCAAAAACAACTAAAGATATTGATAAAAGCTATGTTATTGTAGTTGATCCGATGTTAGCAACTGGAGGAAGTGCATGTAAAGCTATTGATATTGTTAAAGAATGAGGAGCTAAAAACATTAAATTTGTTTGTTTAGTAGCTGTTGAAAATGGAATTCAAAAAATCCAACAACAACACCCTGATGTTGAAATTTATGCTGCATCAAAAGATGAATATTTAAATGAAAAAGGTTACATCGTTCCAGGATTAGGAGATGCTGGAGATAGAATTTTTGGTACTAAATAATAATTAGATAATTGAAAAACTCTTAAAGTAGATTTAATTTCTACATAAGAGTTTTTTATTATTAAAATCAAAAATAAATTAATAATTAAAAATTAAATAGTAAAAACCGCACTTCTAATAGTCAATGTTAAAGACGTTATTAGATTTTAGATGATAGTTTAAACAAAAAGGAGTAAAATTATATCATGGACTACCATATCAAAGAGAGGTTCTATAAAAGATGTTAAAACAAGCACTTTCAAGGAATTTAACAAAAATAGCCTTGATTGTTAATTTATTATGAATATCATTTTTTGTTATTGTTTTTGCGATTTTGGTTGGTACAAGAACAATAGCATGAAATTGGTTAACTGGATTAGTTCTAGGTCAGATTTCATCGATTTTAGGATTGATTGTGTTGTTTTACACTAGAGAACTTATGATTAAGTATGAAAATCCTTTTCTATTTTATTTTATGTTTCTCGTTAGAATCGGTTTGTATGTTGTTCCATTTTTCTTATCTTTAATATTTTATGATGGAAAAATTTTTAACTATCTATCTATACTAATTGGTTTATCTACAGTGTTTTTATTACCATTAAGTTCATATTTAGATATTAGAAATAAAAAAAGAAAGGGGGAAGTAAGTTAATGACATTGATGTCAATAGCTGACAATTTTAAAAAATGAGATAGTTTTACTAGTTCATTAATCACTATTTTTCTAGTAACTGCTTTTGTTTGTACAATTTCTATTATTTATAATAAGAAAATTAGATCTCATAAAGTAGACGAAAAAATGTCTGGATTTTTAGTTTTAATAAATATGTTTGTATTATCAGTTGAAAATATTGTTACTTCAATTCTAGGTAAAAAATATAAAAAAGCTACACCGTATGCAATGTATTTATTATCTTATATCTTTTTAGGATCAGTAGTTTCGCTACTAGGATTTGAATCTCAAACAACATCATTTACAGTTACATTTTCAATGGGATTAGTTACTTTTGTAATGATTTATTATTTTGGTTTTAAATATCAAAGAATGGGATTTACTCATCGTTACATAAATCCAATTGAAATATTTTCACAATTTACCCCACTACTTTCAATATCTTTCCGTTTGTTTGGTAACCTTTTAGGTGGATCGATTATTTTAGGATTATTGTATGCTTTATTAATAGGTTTTCAATTAAGTTGAGCAACAGAATCTGTTGATAATCATTGAATTTCTTATTACATATGAAATCCATCTGAGTTTCCTGATGCTAATGAAGCTTGAAAATTACAATATAAATATTTTTGAGCAGGATTGAACATATTTACGACCCCATTAGCTCCAATGTTACATATCTATTTCGATTTATTTGACGGATTAATTCAATCTATAGTATTTACTATGTTAACTCTATCTTATTGAGGAGAGCAAATTCAAATTGATGAAGAGTCTCATAAGGCATATGAGGCAGTTGAAAATATGTGAATAGAACACGATTCACGAAATCAAAAACAAATTATTCAATTAAATTAAAAGGAGAAAAAATCATGTTATATACAGCATTTGTATCAAACGTATTAGCAAATTACATTACTGCATTATCAATCATTTTACCTAATTTATTAGCTTCAGATACTGGTACAGGATTAAAATACCTAGGAGCAGGAGTTTCAATGGTTGGAGTTCTTGGTGCTGGAGTTGGTCAAGGAGCAGTTGGTCAAGGAGCGTGTCTTGCTATTGGACGTAACCCTGAAATGGCCGGAAAAATTACTTCAACAATGATTATTGCAGCTGGTATTGCTGAATCTGGTGCTATTTATTCATTAGTTATTGCTATTTTATTAATCTTTGTTGTTTAGTTAGAAAATAGAAAGATTATTATTATGTTTAGTTTATTTAATAGTGTTTTATTCGCTCAAACTCAAGGAGTGCCTGACATTGTTGCAAGCCTTTTTCCAAACTTACCTAATTTTATTGCCCATGTATTAGCAACAATCGTTTTAGTCATTGTTTTATCAAAATTAGTTTATAAACCATTCAGACAAGCAATTGATAAACATAGAGAAAAAATCAATGAAGTTTTAACTGATGCTATTGAAAAACAATCACAAGCAAACATTCAAGTTCAAAAAGCAAATTCTTTATTAGAAAATGCTAAAACTGAATCATTATCAATTATTAAAAGTGCAAAAATTGATGCTGAAGCTCAAAAAAATCAAATCATTGATAATGCAACAACTCAAGCAAGAAACATTCAAAATCAAGCTAAAAATTCTATTGCTCAAGAACGTTTAAAAGCTGAAGATGAAATTAAAAATACAATTGTAAACTTAGCTTTTGGTGCAGCTGAAAAAATCTTAAATCAAGAAATTGATAAAGAAAAAAATAAACAATTAGTTGACGAATTTATTAAAAACTTAGATTAAAAACTATGTTATTAAAAGAAAAAGTTATTAACAACTGAGCTGTAGCCTTGTCAAATATCGCAATAGAAGAAAATTTAGTTGATGAATTTATTGAACAAACAGATGTTTTAATTCGTGTTTTAAGAGATAAAGATGATTTTGCAAAAATTTTATCTTTTTCAACTAATGAACAAAAAAGTAGATCGATATCTATAATTGATGAAACTTTTACTGGATTTGGGTTTAATATACATCTTATTAACGCTATGAAATTATTAGTTGAAATACAAGCTTTTATAAATTTTAGAGATATTTTAAAAGTTTTATATCAAAAATTATTAGCTTCTAGAAAAATAGTTTCAGGTATTGTTTGATCAACTGAAGAATTAACTAAAAAACAAATAGAAATGATTGAACAAAAAATTTCAAAACAAATTAATAAAAAAATAGACTTAATTAACAAAATTGATTCTTCATTAATAGGTGGAGTTAAAGTTTATGTTGATGGCAAAATATTTGATGGTTCTATTCAAGCTAAATTAGAATCTATGAAATATCAAGCAATAAAAGGTGAATAGGAGGTTAAAAAATGAGTTTTAATATCAAAGAAATCTCTGAAATGATTGAACGACAAATCAAAAATTACGGTAAAAAAGTTGTTGAATCAGAACAAGGAACAGTTGTTACTATTGGTGATGGTGTTGCTTTAATTTATGGATTAGATAAAGCATTGATGGGTGAATTATTAATTTTTCCTAATGATGTTTATGGTATGGTTTTAAACTTAGAAGAAGGTGCTGTTGGAGCTGTTATTTTAGGTGATGAAACTTTAGTAAAAGAAGGAGATTTTGTTAAAAGAACTGGTAAGGTTGTTGAAACACCAGTTGGTGATAAAATGATCGGACGTATTGTTAATGCACTAGGTCATCCAATTGATGATTTAGGACCAATCGAAACAACAAAATCAAGACCAGTTGAAAGAGTAGCAACTGGTGTTATGGCACGTAAATCAGTTTCTCAACCTTTAGAAACAGGAATTTTAGCAATCGATTCAGCTATTCCTATCGGACGTGGTCAACGTGAGTTAATCATTGGTGATCGTCAAACAGGAAAAACTGCAATTGCAGTTGATGCAATTCTTAATCAAAAAGGAAAAAACGTTAAATGTATTTATGTAGCAATTGGTCAAAAAGATTCTACAGTTGTTCAAGTTGTTGAGAAATTTAAAAAACATGGTGCAATGGAATATACAGTTGTAGTTAATGCTGGAGCTAGTGCACCAGCACCACTTCAATATCTAGCACCATATACAGGAGTAACAATAGCTGAAGAGTGAATGGAAAATGGACAAGATGTTTTAATCATTTATGATGATTTATCAAAACATGCTGTTGCTTATCGTGAAATGTCGCTTCTATTAAGAAGACCACCAGGTCGTGAAGCTTATCCTGGAGATGTTTTCTACTTACACTCTCGTTTATTAGAACGTGCTGCTAGAGTTAATGAAAGATATGGTGGAGGATCAATTACAGCTCTACCAATTATCGAAACTCAAGCAGGAGATATTTCAGCATATATTCCAACTAATGTTATTTCAATTACTGATGGACAAATCTTCTTATCAAGTGAATTGTTTAACCAAGGTGTAAGACCAGCTGTTGACATCGGTCCTTCTGTTTCTCGTGTTGGATCATCTGCTCAAATCAAATCAATTAAACAAGTTTCTGGAACTTTAAAATTAGAATTAGCCCAATACTATGAATTACAATCATTTGCTAAATTTGGATCAGATCTGGACGAATCTACTAAAGCTAAACTTGATCAAGGTGCAAGAATTATTAAAATGTTAATTCAAAAACAATACAGCCCATTATCTCAAACAGAAGAAGCTATATTATTATTAACTATCAAATCTCACTTAATTAAATGACTTCCTCTTGATTTTGTTGCAGAATTTAAAAATGAAGTTTTACGTCATTTTGCTAAAGATAGTACAGCTAAAAAGTTATATCAAAAATTAGAAAAAGACAAAGTATTTGACGATCAACTAGAAAAATCAATTCTAAAAGAAGCAGAAAAAATTGTAGCAAGAATTACTCACACTATTAAAGATTACAAACCAGAACAATATGGATCACTTGCTGATTATGAAAGTTTAGGAAAATAGTTTATGCCAAATTTAAGTGGTTTAAAAGCAGAAATTTCTTCAGTTAAAAACATCGGAAAAATTACTAATGCAATGCAACTTGTAGCAAGTGCTAAATTACGTAAAATTGGTAAAAGAGTAGTTGAAACACATCAATATGTAACTGAAGTTTATACATTATTTAACAACATTATCACTAATTCAGATAAGTCTATTTATTTAAAAGATGATGAAAAATCATTAAAAAAGACATTATGAATTGTTATTAATTCAAATTTAGGATTATGTGGAGCTTACAATTCCAATGTTAATAAATTAGTTATGGAAAACATTAAACCTAATGATCAAGTATATGCAATCGGATCAAAAGCTGTTTCATTTTACAAAGCAAGAAAAGTAAAAATTAAAGCAGAAAAAACTGATGTTGATATTAATTTTACAAACGAACAAGCTAGACTATTAGGAAACGATATTTTATCATTTTACACAAGTGGTGAATTTGATGATATTAGACTAGTTTATACTAAATATATCAATAACGTTACTTATGAAGCATCAATATTAAGACTATTTCCAATTATTAAAATAAATGATAAAGAACAAGAAAATAATAGTTCAAAAGCTAAAATTGTTTTTGAACCAAGTGCAGAAGAAATTTTAGACACAGCAATCAGTTTATATTTAAATTCTGTTTTATATGGAACAATAGTTGAATCTCAAGTTAGCGAACAAGCTTCTAGAAGAAATGCAATGGAAAATGCAACTAATAACGGTAAAGGTTTAGAACAAACTTTAAGCTTAAAATATAACCGTGACAGACAAGGTGCTATTACTCAAGAAATAAGCGAAATTGTTTCTGGTGCTAATGCACAATCAAATTAGGAGGGATAAAATGAAATCAAATAAAAAACCAAGTCAAGAATCTACTGAATTTGTATCAACAGGTAAAATAGTTCAAGTTATGGGTCCTGTTGTTGATGTTAAATTTAGTGAAAATAACATCCCTATGATTTATGATGCTTTAGTAGTTGATAATAACGGTGTAAAACTTGTTTTAGAAGTTGAACAAAGTATTGGTGATGAAATAGTTAGAACAATCGCCATGGGACCAACTGATGGATTAACTCGTGGATTAGAAGTTAAAAATACTGGAAAACCTATTCAAGCTCCAGTTGGAGATGTTGTATTAGGTCGTATGTTCAATGTTTTAGGTGATCCTATTGATGAAAAACCAGATGTTGAAGGTGAAAGATTACCAATTCACCGTGATGCTCCTAGTTATGATGAATTAGTTACAACTACTGAAATTTTAGAAACAGGAATTAAAGTTATCGATTTAATGATTCCATTTTCTAAAGGAGGAAAAGTTGGATTATTCGGCGGAGCTGGAGTTGGTAAAACTGTTTTAATTCAAGAGTTAATCAATAACATCGCAAAAGCACACAACGGAGTTTCGGTGTTTGCTGGAGTTGGAGAAAGAACTAGAGAAGGAAATGATCTATACTACGAATTTATTGAAGCTGGAGTTTTAGACAAAACAAGTTTAGTATTTGGTCAAATGAACGAACCACCAGGAGCACGTATGCGTGTTGCATTAACTGGATTAACAATGGCTGAATATTTTAGAGATAAGAAAAACATGGATGTGTTATTATTCATTGACAACATCTTTAGATTTACACAAGCTGGAGCAGAAGTTTCTGCCTTATTAGGACGTATGCCTTCAGCTGTAGGATACCAACCAACACTATCTACTGAAATGGGTGCGCTTCAAGAACGTATTACTTCAACAAAAAATGGATCAATCACTTCAGTTCAAGCTGTTTATGTGCCTGCTGATGACTTAACTGATCCAGCACCTGCAACTACTTTTACTCACTTAGATGCGCGTATTGTTTTAGATAGATCTATTGCTAGTTTAGGAATTTATCCAGCAGTTGATCCGCTAGCTTCATCATCTCGTATGTTAGATCCAGAAATTGTAGGATTAGATCATTATCAAACTGCATTAGGTGTACAAGAAACATTGCAAAAATACCGTGATTTACAATCAATTATTGCAATTCTAGGTATGGATGAATTAAGTGAAGAAGATAAATTAGTTGTTCAAAGAGCAAGAAAAATAAGAAACTTCTTATCTCAGTCATTCTTTGTTGGTGAAAAATTTACAGGAAGAGCCGGAGTATTTGTAAAAGTAGCTGATACTGTTAGATCATTTAAATCTATTTTAGATGGTGAAGTAGATAATATTCCTGAATCATACTTCTTATATGCATCAACAATTGATGATGTTATTATGAAATTTAAAAATGATAAAAAATAATTTTAGGAAAACAAACTATGGCAATCAAACTTAAAATTATTACTCCAAATGGTATTTTTATCAACGGTAAAGAAGTAGATATAATTAATGTTAAAACTATTGATGGAGATATGGGTATATTAGCAAATATGGCTCCATTTGTAACTGCTTTAAAAATTAGTGATTTAAATTTTAAAATAAATAACCAATTAACTTATGTTCACGTTAGTGGTGGATTAATGACTGTTAGTCAAACTGAATGTAAGATAATAACTGAAAACTTATATTTAGTTGATGAAAACGGAAGCAGACTAGAAACACCAATCAAAATAGACTAATAATTAAAAAGTCAATCTACTTAGATTGACTTTTTGTTTTACTAACTTTATTAGTAACTACCTTTTTGTAATTCTTCTTACTAGTTATTTTCTTGTTGTTCTGACTATTATTTGAACGATTTTTATTAAACTCTTCAATTTTATTTCTAATAGGTTTAATAAAAGAATACATTTGTTGAGATTTTAAAAATCTAATTAATTTATAATAAGTAACTCTAGTAGGTTTAAAATTAATTTTTCCTAATTTTAAATTAGTTAAAATAGTTGTTATTTGTTTATTTAAAATTAATAAATCTTTATTTTCAGAAATAGTTTTTTTCAAAGGTTTAGGTAATTTATCAATGTTTTCAATAATTGTTTCAACATTTTTATATTTTTCTAATAACATATACGCTTGTTTATGTCGCATATATTTAACACCTTTAATATTGTCACTACTATCTCCTAGTAATGCTTTAATATCAGCAACTTGTTTAGGAGAACAAGAAAAATGCTCATAAACTTCTTTTTCAGTAATTATATGAGTAGCGTCTTTTTTACTAATATTTGTAATTATATAAGTTTTGTCATTTACTAATTGAAATGTATCTTTATCATTAGAAAGAATTCTAACTTCATATCCTAATTTATTTGCAATTCTACTAATAGTTCCCATGACATCATCACCTTCATAAGGTTCTTTTTCATATCAAGGAATATTTGCTGCAGTTAAAAACTCTCTAACTAGTTTCATTTGAGGAATTAGATCTGCTGGTGTTTCTTTTCTTTTTGCTTTATAGTTTGGATATAATTGTTTTCTAAAAGATTCTTTATCAATATCAAAAGTAACTATAATACAATGATAGTTGTTTGAATTAATAAATTTAAATATATTTGCTGCAAATGTATAAACAGCATTAATTATAATTCCATCTTTATTAGTTGAAATTTTCTTTCTTTTTAAAGTACCGTAATAGCCTTTATGCAATAAATGATAACCATCAATTAGTAAAATCGGTTTGGTTTCATTTTTCGTAATCATTGTTCTAATCAATCCTTACGTATTTAATAATAACACTAAAAAGTAAAAGATAAAATAAGGGTAATATTAATTAACAATTTAAGATAAAATTAAATATTGTATAAGATGTTATAAATATAGACGAGGTGTTGAATGAATATTAAATTTAAAAAGAAAAGTTCAGTTTTTTACACTATATTTTTTAGTTTATTAATACTTTTTATATTAGCTGTGATAGGTTTGGTGATTTCTACACCTTATAAAACAGATCTCAAAATATCTAAATTTTGTGAAAAAGCTTTAAATTATGAAATAGGTAAATATTGAGCAGTTATTTATGAAATGTTAGGTAATATGTTATTAACACCATTTATATGTTTTGCTTGTATGGTTTTTGTTGAAAGTTGATTTTTACATAAATCACAAAATAATCAGTTAAACTTTTGAAGTAAAAATAAATGAATTATAAAAGTAATCTATTTAGCAATATTAATTTCATCTTTATCAGTTCTATCAACTGGATCTTATTTTCAACTTAAAAAAGGTAATGGATTTGGAGTTGATGGAGATGCTGTATTTTTAATGAGTATGCATTATAGAAAAGTTGCTCTTATATTTTCAATTATTGTTACTCATTTAATTATGATCGTTGGTTTTTGTTTATTACATTTTAAGTTTGCTAGATCTCAAAACTTCTTATCAAATCAATATTGAATTGAATCTATTAAAGTGATCTTATTTGCTATAGTAACATATATTATTATTGTTTTATTAAAAGGAATGACTTCTAGAGTTTATTATTACAATGTTATTTATGCTGATCTATTAGAAAAAATGAAACAAGAAGGTCATCAAGATTGAGTTAATATTTATTTAAATCAAACTGAGTTTAAACATGGTTTAGTTGATGGTAATAAGGTAATTAATATTGATGGTGATTGACCTTGATATGTAATAAATGGAACAATGTTTCATCCACGTCAAGATCTAAATTTCTATCATAAGTGAGTAGAATGGGCATTTCCGTCAGGTCATATAATTGGAACTTTAACAATGTCAACAACATTCTTTTTCTTTTTATCAAATAAAAAGAAATTAAGTTATGTAAATATTATTTTCTTAGTAATCTCCTTATTACACTTACTATCTATGAGTTGTGCTTTAGTTGTCGATAGAGGTCATTGATTTTCAGATGTTTGTTTTTCTTATTTATTTGGATTACCTTTAATTTGAGTCGTTCACAAAATTGGAGAAAAAATCAAACAAAGAACAAATAACAAAAAATAGCACTTTGTGCTATTTTTCTATTTTTCTAAATTTCATTGGAATTTTACTATCATCCATTTTATTAGCATCTTTAATAAAATTGTTAAATTCTTTAACTTTATTAACATTTCAACCAGAAACATTCTGATCGAACGATTCTGCTCCTTAAAACATTGATTGCATATCTGTTACATTTGAAGTATCTCAGTTAGATATATCTTGGTTGAAATTTGAAGCACGAGTAAACATTCTACTCATATTAGTTACACTAGATGTGTTTCAGTTGTTTAATGGTTGGTTAAATTGCGTTGCTTCTTCAAACATTGATTGCATATCTGTTACTTTCGAAGTGTCTCAATTGCTTATGTCCTGATTAAAACTTCTAGCTTTGTAAAACATATGAGCCATTTTAGTTACATTCTTAGTATCTCATTTAGATATATCTTGATTAAAGCTTTCAGCGTTTATAAACACACCTCGCATATCAGTTACATTTGAAGTATCTCAGTTAGATATATCTTGGTTGAAATTTGAAGCACGAGTAAACATTCTACTCATATTAGTTACACTAGATGTGTTTCAGTTGTTTAATGGTTGGTTAAATTGCGTTGCTTCTTCAAACATTGATTGCATATCTGTTACTTTCGAAGTGTCTCAATTGCTTATGTCCTGATTAAAACTTCTAGCTTTGTAAAACATATGAGCCATTTTAGTTACATTCTTAGTATCTCATTTAGATATATCTTGATTAAAGCTTTCAGCGTTTATAAACACACCTCGCATATCAGTTACATTTGAAGTATCTCAAGATGAGATATCTTGATTAAAGTTTTTAGCTCCTCTAAAAATAGAAATCATATTCACTACGTTTGAAGTATTTCAATTACCTATATCTTGATTAAAGCTTTCAGCTACAGCAAACATATGACCTAAGTTAATCACATTCGAAGTGTCTCAACTAGATATATCTTGGTTGAAGGATTTAGCTCCATCAAACATAAATTCCATATTTATTGCTTTAGAAGTATCTCATTTAGATATATCTTGATTAAAGCTTTCAGCACCTTGAAACATTCTTCTCATATTAGTTACATTTGAGGTGTTTCAATTTGTAACATCTCCATTAAATTTTTTTGCAAAACTAAAGACACCATCCATTTCAGTGACGTTTGAAGTATCTCACTTATCTAAACCTTTTATTTCTTCATTTTCATTATGTTCAAAGACAGAATTTAAATCTGTTATAAATCAAGGTAATTCTTCTGGAACGCTATTTACTTTTTTATCAAAACGTTCGATTTTCCATCGATTACCAAAGACTCTATAGTAAGATAGAACCCCATCACTACTTCTACCTCTTAAATTATGAACATCAACAGATCTACGATCATTATCAAGAGATGCATCATTATCTATTCTTATAAATTTAATTTCAACTTCTCCAGTAAATTTAGGATTCTCATCTTTTGCTTTTAACTTCGCTCTGTAATCACTTATTAATTCTAAGGTAAAATTTGAAGAAAATTCTTTAATTTCAGGATTTAATTGAACTACTTTTTCTTTTATATTTTCTATTGTTATATCCTTAACTCTGATCAAACCAATTTCTTTTTTAGTTATTATTTTCGATATGTGAAGTTTTTTGTTTTTAACAATTGTTATACCAACTCCTGTACCTATTGAAGCTAAAGCTGTAGTTGTAGTTAAAATTAACAATAATAATTTCTTCATTTTATCCCCACTTTTTTTGCATATAAATTAATTCTATTTTTTTTTTTTTTTGAAATCAAGTGTAAAATATCTATCAGAAATTAAATAATAAAACTCAAAACAATTAATTTGAATATACTCAAAAAAAGGAAAACACACATAAATTTTTAACTGATATAGTGCTCTCTTCTATAAAAAAGAATTTTATAGTTTTAATAACATTCTCATTTGTAGATCTTGATTTGATTATAAAAATTAAAAATAGCACTTATGTGCTATTTTTTGTTTAATTCTTCTTTTATTTTAGCTCTAAATTTCTCTGGAATAAATTCAAGTTTTAACTTACTTTCTTTATTAATGAATCGGTTATAGAATTCGACATTATCAACATCTCAAGTGCTAATGTTTTGTTCAAATGATTTAGCAAATCAAAACATATTATTCATAGTAGTGACTTTAGAAGTATCTCAGCTTGATATATCTTTGTTAAATGATTCAGCTGATCAAAACATGTCAGACATACTTTTAACTTTTGATACATCTCAAGCAGTATATTTTGAACCATCTTTTCTTTCTACTTCTTTTGTATTTATATCTTGGTTAAAAGTTTTTGCTTTATAAAACATATTATGCATATTTTTGACATTTGAAGTATTTCAATTACCTATGTATTGATTGAACTTTTCAGCTCCTGCAAACATACTTTGCATATCAGTTACATTCTCAGTATTTCAATTACCTATATCTTGATTAAAGTTTGAAACATTAAACATTTTTGACATGTTTTTTACATTTGAAACATTTCAATTATTTAGTGGTTTATCAAATGCTTCAGCACGACTAAACATTTCACTCATATTAATTACATTTGATACATCTCAAGCAGTATATTTTGAACCATCTTTTCTTTCTACTTCTTTTGTATTTATATCTTGGTTAAAAATTTTTGCCTCTTTAAACATAGATTCAGTATTTTTTAAACTATTTGTATTTCATTTAGTGATATCTTGATTAAATTTTTCAGCCCCATAAAACATTTCACTCATATTAGTTACTTTAGAAGTATCTCAACTAGATATATCTTTATTAAACACTTTATTATTAGTGAACATACAATTCATCTTAACTACTTTAGAAGTGTTTCAGTTTCCTATGTTTTGATTGAAACCACTTGACCTAAACATTCCACTCATATCAGTTACATTAGAAGTATCTCAACCAGAGATATTTTGATTGAATTTTGTAGCATCATAAAATGTATAAGACATTCTTTTAACGTTTTTTGTATCTCATTTTTCAATACCTTTAATAGTTTGATTACTACTTCCTTGAAAAGCTTTACTTAGATCCTTAATGAAGCTAGGTAATTGATCAGGGACTTCTTGTACACTATGTTTAAATCTTGCTATATGAAATAAACCACCATTACTAATAAAAGAACCTATTTTAGTTACTTTTTTATTTTGACTACCCTTTTCGTATTCATGATAATCATCAAACACATCTTTTGCATTAAATTTTCCTACATTTAGTTTGATAGTAACGCCTTTATAAACAAATTTTAGAACTTCATTTTCTCTAGGTCTATCAAAATCATTTAAAGGCTTTTCTAAATAACTAATATTTACATTATTTAATCCATTATCATTTAATCTTTCAGTAAATAATTTTAATATTTGATTTTTTGTAGCTACTCATCCTAAATCAAAATCAACAGGACCGTCATTTGTTCTAAAATTGTCTTTAAATTCTTTATTTCAAACTAAATTAATCTTTTCGATATTTTGCTTATCTTGTTCAGTGAAAATTTCAAAATCAATTTCAACTTCACCCTCATAAGTATTATCTCCAGCTTTAGGTTTTACAATAATTTTATTTTCTTGAACTACTAATTCTACTTTATCAGTATCTAAACGAGGATTCTTTTGTTTTATTAAATTCAATAATAAATTTTTATCACTTTTATCAGATTCATTAATTATTCCTAAGTTTCTTACATTTATTACACTTGATAATGAAGCACTCAAGCTAAATGTGATCTCAACTTCTCCTTTATAGGTTTTGTCACCAGCTTTAGGTTTTACAATAACTTTATTTTGTTGAATTTCTAATTGTATCTTATCAGTATCTAAACTAGGATTCTTTTCTTTTATTAAATTCAATAATAAATTTCGATTAGTTTTATCAGATCTATTAATTCTTCCTAAGTTAGTTACATTTATCACACTACCTAACTCTTTACTTAATTGAAAAATAAGTTCAACCTCACCTTTATAATCTTTTTGACCATCTTTATTAGGTTTTACAATAATTTTATTATCTTGGATATTAAAATCTAATTTATTAAAATCTATTTTAGAGTTTGTATTTAAGTTAGCTATTATTCTAGTAAGCTCATTTTTATTATTTAATTCATCTTGATCAATTATTCCTAAATCTAGATTAGTAAGTAATGAGTTTAAATGAACGCTTTTTGATTTTTGAGTATAAACATATCAAGTAGTTGTTGCTGCACCAGATGAAGCAAGCGCTACAGCACCAGTGATTATTAATTTAGCTTTTAATTTCATAATATCCCTTTCTAAATTTGTATAAATAACATATTTTAGGTAATTATAAAATCAAAAAAAAAAAAAAAAGACTTGACAAAAATCGAGCGTGTGCATAGTATACAGAAACTATTAATAAACTTCTAAAATTTAAATAATTCATTATGATATTAATTAGAATTTTTTGAAAAATAGTTATATTTTCTATTATTCTCTTTCACAATAATTTTTAATTGCAAATAAGCTGAATTTTATGAACTTATTTTTTATTCTATAATCAATGATTAAAGTTAACATGTTTATGAATCAATCTGCATTAAATAAACATCGCAGATTATAACTATATCTTCAGTTCATTTTTATCTCTAGATATCTTTTTGAGTTAAGTATTTGTTAACTTATTGTTTATTTAAAAATATTTCTATTTAATTAGTAAGTTTAATCTTTTTTAGACTAATCTATGCACATGTTGAGTACACTTTCAACTCTTTTTTTTTTTTTTTTGAAATGCTATTCTTTAAAAAGAAAATTTTTAAAGGAGTTATTATGAAATTAGTAAAAAGTTTAATATCAAAAAAACTAATACTAGCAGGAGCTGGTGTTTTAGTTACAGCATCAGCTAGTACTGGTATTGGAGTTGGAATTAACCAATCAAATATAAGAAAAGAAGAAAGAAGAAATTTAATAAATCTGATAAGAAATACTAATATCGGTCTTATCAATAGCTCTGAGTTGAATGAAAATAAGTTAATAGAATTAATTAAAAAAATAAACCCTAATTTGAATCTTGATTTTAGTAAATTAGAATTTGATATTCAAAGCGATAAAATTATTGTTAAACCAAAACCTAATGATAATACATATAAAAATGAAGTTAAAATTTCATTTACTTTAAGTAAAGACCTATCAACAATAATTACTAATAGAGATTTAGGTCCAATTCATGAATCAGATAGAACTAACCAAGCACTAATTCAATTAATAAAACAAAAAAATCCAGATTTAGATACTGATAAAGTAGAATTGGTAGTTCAAGAAAATAAAGTCATCGTTAAACCTAAAACTGGTGATAAAACTTATGAAGGACAAGTTGAAATTTCATTTACTTTAAGTAAAGACCTATCAACAATAATTACTAATAGAGATTTAGGCCCAATTCATGAATCGGATAGAACTAACCAAACACTAATTCAATTAATAAAACAAAAAAATCCAGATTTAGATACTGATAAAGTAGAATTGGTAGTTCAAGAAAATAAAGTCATCGTTAAACCTAAAACTGGTGATAAAACTTATGAAGGACAAGCCGAGATTATATTTTCATTAAGTCAAGATCTAAGTGATTTAATTACTGAGAGAAATTTAGGAAATATTAATAGTTCAGAAAAAACTGGAACTAAATTAGCTGAATTAATCAAACAAAAAAATCCAAATAATGAAATTGATTTTGATAAATTAGAATTAGATATTTATGATGATAAAGTCATCGTTAAACCTAAAACTGGTGACAAAACTTATAAAGGACAAGTTGAAGTTACATTCTGAATAATTCAAGATCTACACAGTTTCATTACTGAGACAAATTTAGGAATTATAAATAGTTCAGAACTAAACGTGACAAGCCTAATAGATTTATTAAAACAAAAAAATCCAAAAGCTGCTTCTATTGATTTCAGTAGACTTGCTCCATTTATACTTACAGATGGAGAGAGAAATAACTTTTTTATAAGACCTAAACCAGGTGATAACAGTTATATAGGTGAAGTTAAATTTTCATTTACTTTAAGTAAAAAATTAACTAGTTTAATTACTACTACAAATTTAGGTGAGATTGATGACAATCAAATTAATAATCAAAAAATAATTGAATTAATTAATAAAAATAATCCAAATAGTAAATTAGATTTTAATAAATTAGTATTACAAATAAATGGTAATAAAGCTGTTATCAAACCTAAAACTGGTGATAAAACTTATGAAGGAGAAGTAGAATTTAATTTTATTATTCGAACAGAAACACAAAGAAACATTATCAAGATAAAACATATTTGAGATAGTGAATTTAAAGATAGATTTTATGATTATGTTGATGATAAGCGAGGTGTTTATTTAACAAATCAAAAATTATTAGAAGCAATTAATAGAAGATTAAAAGCTAATAATTTAAATATTTCAGTATCTAAAGTTGTAGATGATGAAAAAGACTGAGACAATATAAAAATTGTTCCTAATAAATTATTTAAAATTAAATATAACAATGAATTAATTGAACTTGATTTAGGTGAGTTTAATAAATTTAATACGAAATTTAAAGATGATAAAAAAGAAGAAGTAGTTGAACTAGGATATATCGTTTCTCCTTTAGACGGTTTATTTACAGCATTTGTTGGCAATTTTGGGGGTGAACATGAAATTAATATTAAGAAAGTACAAAATAAATTATCACCAAAAATAGAAAGCCTTTTCTGCCTATTTTCTAATAATCCTAACGAAAAAATTGATGGTATTGAAGATTGAGATACTTCTAATGTAATTAATATGCATAGAACTTTCTCTCATACTAATAACTTCAACCAAGATATAACCAAGTGAGATACTTCCAATGTAACTAACATGCACGGAATGTTTGGTGGTGCTAGATCTTTCAACCAAGACATATCAACAAAAAATGTAACAAAATCAGATGGTTCTGTGTATAAAGCATGAGATATTTCAAATGTAACTGATATAAGTAGAATATTCACACAAGCTTCAGAATTCAACCAAGACATATCTAATTGAGATACTTCTAATGTGAGAAGTATGGAATTGATGTTTTGATGAGCCACAAACTTCAACCAAGACATATCTAACTGAAATATTTCAAACGTAAGAGATATGAGAGGAATGTTTCAATGAGCTGAAAACTTCAACCAAGACATATCTAACTGAGATACTTCAAATGTAACTGATATGAATGGAATGTTTTGAGCAGCCAAAAAGTTTAATAAATCATTAAGAAATTGAAACACTTCAAATGTAACTGATATGGGTGGAATGTTTGCTTTTACAGATAACTTCAACCAAGACATATCTAACTGAGATACTTCAAATGTAACTAATATGAATAGAATATTTTTTGGTGCAGAAAACTTCAACCAAGACATATCAACAAAAAATGTAACAAAATCAGACGGTTCTGTGTATAAAGCATGAAACACATCAAACGTAACTAATATGAGTGAGATGTTTTCGAAAACTAAAAACTTCAACCAAGACATATCTAACTGAGATACTTCAAATGTAACTGATATGAGTTGAATGTTCGCTGAATCAAAATCATTCAACCAAAACTTATCAGGATGAAATGTATCTAAAGTAGAAAAAAATGAAAACTTTAACAAAGACGCTCATTTAGAATTTAAAGATAATAAATTACCAATATTTCCTAAAAAATAATTAATTACTCTCTTATGAGAGTTTTTTTGTTATCAGTATTCTATCATTGGTTAAACTTGATACATTTAATGATAAAACTTAAAAAAAGTGTGTAATCCACACAAATTTTAAATATTTATTACTTATAACCTGATAAAACATGTATTTTTTGTATAATATACTTAAAAAAAGTGTGGAATCCACATAAATTTTAAGTATTCGGTAAAAATATATTAAAAATTTATATATTTAACCTAATTTCACTTAAAAAAAGTGTGGAATACACACAAATTTAAAGAGGTATCTATGTCAATAAGAAGAGACTTTTATTTAAATAAGCTAATAAACAAAATGAACAATGGTAAGGTTAAAGTCATAACAGGAATAAGAAGATGTGGTAAATCATTTTTACTTTTTAACATTTTTAATGATTATTTAATTTCTAAAGGTGTAAAAGAAGAACAAATTATAAAACTTTCACTAGATAGTGTTAAAAATATTTCTTTAAGAGATCCCTTAAAGCTTATAGAACATATAGAGCATTTTATTGTTTCTAATGATGAGAAATATTATGTTTTTATAGATGAAATTCAATATTGTGAAATAATAGATAATCCTTATGTTAAAAATAGTAAACACAAAATTACTTTTGTAGATGTTTTAATTGAACTTATGAAAAGAGATAATGTTGATGTTTATGTAACTGGAAGCAATTCAGTAATGCTATCTAGTGAAATACTTACTCAATTTAGAGATAGAGCTAATAGAATACATGTGTTACCACTATCTTTTAGTGAAATATTACCTTTATTTGATGATCAAAAGAAAGCTTTACAACATTATTTCTATTATGGTGGTCTACCAGGTGTTTATATTTTAGATACAGAAGATGAAAAAGTTGAGTACTTGGCTAATCTATTCAATGAACTTTATATAAAAGATATACTTGAAAGAAAATCAATTCAGAAAGATAAATATGTTCTAGAAATATTATTAAACTTTATTTCATCAAGTATTGGATCTTTAACTAATCCTAGTAAATTATCAAAAAGATTTGATTCAGAAACAAAAATACAAATATCGCCAACTACAGTAAGTAATTATTTGGATTATTTTGAACAATCATTTTTAATTTCTAGTTGTCATAAATTTAATGTTAAAGGAGGTAAGGTTTTTAAAACTCCTTTAAAATATTATTTTGAAGATCCTGGTTTAAGAAATGCACGTTTAGATTTTAATCAATATGAAGAAAATCATATTATGGAAAATATAATATATAACGAATTAAAAAGAAGAGGTTTTATTATAAATACAGGTGTTGTTGAAACATTTTCAACAGTTGATAATAAAACAAGTCGAAAAACTTTAGAAGTTGATTTTGTAGCTAAAAAAGCAAATAAGAAATACTACATTCAATCAGCATATCAAATGCCAACACAAGAAAAAAAAGAACAAGAAGCTCGTTCTTTATATAATATAGATGACTCATTTAAAAAGATAATTATAACTTTTGATAATTCAATACCTAAATATGATCAAAAAGGTGTATTATACATAGGCTTAATAGACTTTTTATTAGATGGATCATTTATTGATTCTGAAGTTTAGTATATAAACAAAAAATAACATTTACATGCTATTTTTATTATCAAAATTTCTTTGGAATTTTATTTCAATCTATATCGTTGTCTCGCTCAATAAAATTGTTGAAACCAGAGTAATTAGATACACTTAAAAAAAGTGTGGAATCCACACAAATTTTAAGTTTATTACTTATTAAGAACACTTTTTTCTAAAATTTCAAATAAATTACTAGTATCAATTTCAACTTCTGATTGAATTAAATAAACTACTTTTTCATCAAATTCTTTAGTAAGTATTTCTATTTTATTTTTATTCATTCAATTATTAACTTGTTTTATTTCTGTTATATTAAATTGGATTTTATAAACATAATATTTTTTAGTTTCAATAATATCTGCTAATTTAACTATTTCACTAGCACAATTAGAATAAGCTCTTGTTAAAGGTCCTGCACCTAATTTAATACCACCATAATAACGAATAACTAAAATAACTACATTAAATAAATTATTTTTTTCTAATACATTAAAGATAGGTTTTCCTGCAGTTGAACTAGGTTCTCCATCATCATTATAACCACCAATTACTTTATCATCATAAATTCTATAAGCATAACAATTATGTGTAGCGTCAAGTTGACGATATTTATCTAAAAAACTTTCTAAATCTTGTTTAGAATTAACTTTTTTCATGATTGTTATGAACTTAGAATTTTTAATTATTATTTGATTTGTATAAACTTTACTATCTATTGTTTTCATATCTATTTTCTAAATTATTTTTTACTATTATATGTTATATAATAATTATATTGTAATGCCAAAAATGTGGGAGGATAAAATGATTTCTGATAAACGATTAATTAAAAGATACGGTCAAATTGCAGATAAAATTATCAAATTAGAACCAGAAATGAGAGAGTTAAAAGATGAAGATTTCAAAGTTAAAACACAAGAATTTAAAGATTTAATAGCAAACGGAACTGAACCTGACTCATTATTAATTGAAGCTTATGCATTAGCTAGAGAAGCTGCTAGAAGAGTGTTGGGGTTAAATGCTTATAGAGTTCAGTTAATTGGAGGAATTATTTTAAATTCTGGAGATATTGCTGAGATGAGAACTGGTGAAGGTAAAACTTTAACTGGTATTTTTCCTGCATATTTAAATGCTTTAACTGGTAAAGGGGTTCATGTTGTTACTGTTAACGAATATCTTTCAAAACGTGATAGTGAAATAAACGGACAAGTTTATGATTTTTTAGGTATTACTGTTGGTCTTAATGGAAGTAGATTGTCTAAATCAGAAAAAAGAGAAGCTTATGAAAAAGACATTACTTATACAACTAACTCAGAGTTAGGTTTTGATTATTTAAGAGATAATATGGTAAGCGATCCAAGTCAAAGAGTTCAAAGAAAATTAAATTATTGTATTATCGATGAAGCTGATTCAGTTTTAATTGACGAAGCAAGAACACCTTTAATTATTTCAGGTGGGTCATCATCTAGAAAAAACATGTATAAAACAGCTAATGATTTTGCTTTAACTTTAAAAGAACATGATGATGTTGACATTGATCTAGAATCAAAACAAGTTTATTTAAATGAACAAGGTATGAGAAAAGCTAATGAATTCTTTTCATTAAAAAACTTATTTGCTTTAGAAAATACTGAAATTTTCCACTTAATTATGAATGCTTTAAAAGCTCAATTTGTTTTTAAAGAAGGTATTGAATATACAGTTAGAGATGGAGAAATTTTATTAATCGATCAATTTACTGGTCGTATTATGGAAGGAAGAAGTTATTCAGATGGACTTCAACAAGCTTTACAAGCTAAAGAAAATGTTGAAATCGAAGAAGAAACTGTAACATTAGCAACAATTACTTATCAAAATTTCTATCGTTTATATTCAAAAATTGCAGGAATGACTGGTACTGCTAAAACTGAAGAAGAAGAATTTATTAAAATTTATAATACTAGAGTTGTTGTTACTCCAACAAATAAACCTGTTATTCGTAAAGATGAACCAGATCTAACATTTGGATCAAAAAATGCAGCGTTAAAAAAACTTGTAAAAGATGTAAAAGAAACTCATGAACTTGGTGCTCCTATTTTAATTGGAACCACTAGTGTTGAATCAAGTGAACAAATTGCAAGATATCTAACAAAAGCCGGATTAAAATTTGAAACAATTAACGCTAAAAATCACGACAGAGAAGCTGAAATTGTTGCAAAAGCCGGACAATTAGGAGCTATTACTTTAGCAACCAACATGGCTGGTCGTGGAACTGATATTAAGTTAAGTGATGAAGTTAAAAAACTAGGTGGATTACGTGTATTTGGTGTTGAACGTAACGAAGCAAGACGTATTGATAACCAATTACGTGGTAGATCAGGTAGACAAGGTGATCCAGGTCTTTCAAGATTTTATATTTCAATGGACGATGATTTAATGATTCGTTTTACTGTTCCAAAACAAAGACAACGTTTTAAATCATTAGGTGATGATTATATTAAATCTAGATTGTTTACAAGAGCAATCACTAATAACCAGAAAAAACTTGAAGGGATGAACTTCGATCAACGTAAAAACGTTTTAGATTATGATAACATTCTAGCTCAACAACGTGAAATTATTTATGCTCAACGTGAAGATATTTTAGAAGCAACTGATCTAACTGTAGCAATTAAAAAATTCCAAATTACAACAGCTTATGAATTAATTGAAAAACACTCAACTGAAGTTCATGGTGAAAAAACATTAAACTCAGAAAGTTTATTAAAAGTAATTGATGGTAATTTAGTTCCTAAAAATAAATTTACTGTTCAAGATTTCTATAACAAAGAAAAAATGGATCTAGCAATTGAAATAGCTGAAGCAATGATGAAATTATATAAAGCAAGAATTTCAGATATTCCTGAAGATGTAGCTTTAAATATGGAAAGAAGAGTCATTTTAGATTCATTTGATAAATATTGAACTAAACACTTGGATTTAGCTAACAAATTAAAAAGTGGAATTTATCTACAACAATATGCTCAAAACAATCCATTAGCAATTTATGTTGAACAAGCAACTAGTTTATTTAATAAAATGAAAGTAAACATAGCTGATGAAATTGTAAACAACTTATCTAATGTAATTCTAAAATTAGTTGAAGAAGAACCAAGAGAAGAAAGAATTGAAATCACAGATAAAGATATTGAAGACATCTTAAATGAAACTGGTCTATCAAAAGATGATATTAACAATTCTGCAATTAATAGACGTTTTGATGAATTAGAAAAAGAATTCAAAGAAGATAAACCAAAATTAAGAAGATTAAGAATTCAACGTGACATTATGTTAGGATTAGTAATCGAATTAGAAAGAAGAGAACAAATGATCTCTGAATCTTCAGCTGAAAATCAAGAAATCACAAGATTGATTAAAAAAATTCAAAAAGAAAGAGACATCACAACAATTACAATTGAAGAAGTTCAAGCTGATTTTGAAAAAATTGCTAAAAAATGTAAAGATGCAGACGAATTGCATAAACTATCAATTGCAAGAGATATTTTATTAGAACTTGTTCAAAGAATGGATGACTTTAAAAAACAAGCTAGATTTGAATCTAAGAAAAAAGCGGAAGATGCAACTGAAGAAGATCAAAAAGTAAAAGTACGTATCGGGTAATTTAAAAGTTACTAACGTACTTTTTTATTATTTTTCATATCTTTCCCACTTTAAGCATAAAAATATCTAAATTTTAGAAATAAAAAAATAGCAAACGCTATTCTAATTATTTTTTAAATCTTGGTAACTGTTCAGGTTTTAATTTATTGCCATAATTAGAAAAACCATATTTCACATTATTAACATTTCACCCTGAAAGATCTTGACTGAAATTTTCAGCTTCAGTAAACATTTCACTCATATCAGTCACGTTAGAGGTATCTCAATTTGAAATAATACCATTAAAGTTTTTTGTTGAAGCAAACATATTCTCCATAGTAGTTACATTAGATACATCCCAATTATCTAAATCTTGGTTAAAACTTTTAGCACCATCAAACATAAAACTCATATCTATTACATTAGATACATCTCAATTATTTAATGGTTGATTAAAATTTTTAGTTCAACAAAACATACCTTGCATATTCTTTACTTTTGAAGTATCTCAATTTGAAATATCGGCATTAAATTTTTTAGCACCATAAAACATATTTCTCATATTTGTTACATTTGAAGTATCTCACGCAATATATGATGAACCATCTGAACTTTTAATTTCTTTTGTGTTTATGTTTTGGTTGAAGTTTTCAGTTTGTGAAAACATATCACTCATATCAGTTACATTTGAAGTATTTCATTTTGATATATCACCATTGAACTCGGTTGCATTATTAAACATACTTTCCATAGTAGTTACATTTGAAGTATCTCAATATTCAATCCCCTTAACTTGATTTTTATTTTCTTTAAACGCTTCACTTAAGTCAGTAATAATACTAGGTAATGAACCAGTAACGATTTCTGTATTTCAATTAAACTTATGTACTTCAAATCCACCTTTTTCATTTATAAAATAACCTATTTCAGTTACTTCTTTTTTAGTAGAATCTTTATATTTATGTTTTGTTTTACTTGTATTAAATCATCCAACATTTAACTCTATGATGTCGCCAGTGTAAATAAACTTCAGATTTTCATTTTCTTTTGGTTTAGACTCTTTTAAACTGTCTTCTAAATAATCGATTTTTATATTATTTAATTTATTTTTTATTAATCTATCTGATAGAGTTTCTAATATTATTTTTTTAGATGGTAATTTATCTTGTCTTAATCTATTTTTGAATTCATCATCTCAGATTGATTTAATTTTATTAATAATGAAATCTTTAGAAGAAGGGATATAAAATTTAACCTCAACTTCATTAATATAAGTTTTATCATTTTCTTTAGGTTTAATAATAACTTTATTATTTTTTATTTCAAGTTTTAATTTAGAAAAATCAATATCAGCTTTTGGATTTTTTTGTTTAATTAGCAAGATTAATTTTTCTAATGCTTTATCACTTTCGTTAATTCATCCTAAATCTTTATTAATAATTAAAGTAGATAAATCAATGTTTTCTATTTTTTGATTTTGGTTATATATTCCAAAACCAACCCCGACCGAACCTATTGAAATGGTATTTGTACCAATTATTATAGATATTAATTTAGCAATTTTCATATAATCTTCTTTCTATTTTTAATTTAAGATAAATAATTATCTTTTAAATGGTGGAATATTTTTTTCTTCTAAATTAGAATTCTTATTAAAATCAGAATATCTTCTTACTTGATTTACTTCTCAATTACTAATATTTTGATTAAAATCTATTGCACCTTCAAACATTGATTCCATATTAGTTACATTTGAAGTGTTTCAGTCACTTAAAGGTTTATTAAATTTTTTAGCATCATAAAACATTTCTTTCATATTAGTTACATTAGATACATCTCAATTATTTAATGGTTGATTAAAGTTTAAGCAATTTTTGAACATTTCACTCATATCAGTTACTTTAGAAGTATCTCAAACGTAATGATATTTTCGACGATAATTTCACTCTTCCTTTTTAGATATATCTTGATTAAAGTTTTCAGCATCTCTAAACATTCAACTCATATTAGTTACATTTGATGTATCTCAATTTGAAATATCACCATTAAAGTTTTTAGCACCATAAAACATTCGACTCATATCAGTCACTTTGAAAGTATCTCAATTTTTTAAATTTCGATTAAATTCTCTTGCATCTTCAAACATACCTCTCATATTAGTTACATTTGAAGTGTTTCAGTCAGAAATATCTTGGTCAAATTTTTCAGCTCCTCTAAACATATAACTCATATCAGTTACTTTAGAAGTATCTCAAGCATAATATATTTCTGGACCACATCTTCTTATTTTCTTTTTAGATACATCTTGATTAAATTCTCTTGCACCTTCAAACATACCTCTCATATTAGTTACATTTGAAGTGTTTCAGTTGGAAATGTCTTGATTAAACTTTTCAGCTCCATAAAACATCTCACTCATATTAGTTACTTTTGAAGTATCTCAAGCATAATAATATGTCCAGTTGTCTATTCTTATTTTCTTTTTAGATACATCTTGATTAAAGTTTTCAGCTCTGTAGAACATTCCGCTCATATTTGTTACATTTGAAGTAACTCAAGAATTTATATTCTTAATAAAAGAATAC
This sequence comes from Mycoplasma yeatsii GM274B, assembly GCF_000875755.1. Taxonomy (GTDB): domain Bacteria; phylum Bacillota_I; class Bacilli_A; order Mycoplasmatales; family Mycoplasmataceae; genus Mycoplasma; species Mycoplasma yeatsii. Next base: position 182,706 of record NZ_CP007520.1, read on the forward strand.
GCTCCTCTAAACATATAACTCATATCAGTTACTTTAGAAGTATCTCAGTCAGAAATGTCTTGATTAAACTTTTCAGCTCCACAAAACATCTCACTCATATTAGTTACTTTTGAAGTATCTCAAGCTTTATAACTCGTTTGATCTTCTTTAACTGTAATCTTTGTATTTATATTTTGGTTAAACGAATAAGCATCTCTAAACATACTACTCATATTAGTTACATTTGAGGTGTTTCACATAGATATATCTTGATTAAACTTTTCAGCTCCATAAAACATCTCACTCATATTAGTTACATTTGATGTATCTCAATTTTGAATTCCTATTATGAATGCATTTTTATTGTCATAAAATGCTTTACTTAAATCTTCGATAGCACTTGGTAAATTATCAGGAACTTTTTTCGTAACTTTATTAAATTTTTGTATTTGAAATAAACCATTAGAGTTTATAAAATAACCTATTTTTATTACTTCTCTTTTTGTAATATCTTTATAAGTGTGTTTTCTTTTTTGATTATTAAATATTCCAATATTTAACTCTATTATATTATCTTTATAAATAAATTTTAAAGTCTCATTTTCTTTTGGTTTAGACTCTTTTAAACTGTCTTCTAAATAATGGATTTTTATATTATTTAATTTATTTTTTATTAATCTATCTGATAGAGTTTTTAATATTGTTTTTTTAGAAGGTAAATCTCATTTATTTTTACCTCTAAATCTATCTTTAAATTCAAGATCTCAAATAGATTTAATTTTATTAATAATTATTTCTTCAGAAGTAGGAATGTAAAATGTAAATGTTATTTGATTTTTATATGTTTTATCATTTTTAATAGGTTTTACTATTACTGTATTGTCTTTAATCACTAAATCTAATTTAGAAAAATTAAAATTAGTTTTTGGATTTTTTTGTTTAATTAGTAAGATTAATTTTTCTACTGTTTTATCACTTTCATTAATTCATCCTAAATCTTTATCAATATTTAAAGTAGATAAATCAATACTTTCGATCTTTTGAGATTTGTTATTTAACAATGTAATACCAGTTCCAACTGAAGTTGCAGAAATAGCATTTGTACCAATTATTAGAGATATTGTTTTTCAAGTTAATTTCATATAACTCCTTTATTAAATAAAAAATTTTAAAAAAACATAATAAAAATTATAGCAATGCAAAAAAAAAAAAAAAAAGACTTGACAAAAAACTCGAGGTGGTTTTTACAAAATTATCATAAGTAATAGTTATCCATGAATTGAAGGATAAAAGTACCGATTGAATAATTTAAAAGTTACTAACTTACTTTTTATTATTTTTTATATATTTTATATAATAAGACTATGTAAGGAGAAAAAACATGAACAAACTACACTAACAAGGACTTTAAAAACTGATCTTATATTCTACAGTTTTATTATTTTTATTAGCTTTTTTATAAATATTTCATTTGCAATAACTAATATTAGTCAAAAGGTTGCTAATATTGATAGTTTAATTTTTTTAGATTCAATTTCAATTTCTATGTGATCAATGTGAATCACAACTTCTTATGCAATTTATGCTTTATATAAAAATATAAAAACAAAACAAGTTTATTCTAATAAATGAGTAGAATTTTTAGCTGTAAGTATGCTTTTAGCATCTATGATTTTATTTATATTTTATTTAAGCGTAGGTTTTGTTAACGAGATTATTAACTGAAGTTATTGATTAAAAATAATTAACTCATACTTTTTATTACCAATTGCATTTTTAAGTTATTTATTATTATTTAAAAATAAAACATTAGTAGATAATAAAGTAATGTTTAGATCAACATGAAGATTAGTATTAATTAGTTTTGTTTATATTATTTATGTAGTTATTAAAACGTTTGCAAGATTACAATTAGTGAAAAATAATCAATTTGCTTTTGTTGATATTGATATAGAAAAACTAGGAGTAACTAATTTTATTTTCTTAGGTATTTTTATATTTGCTGTGTATTTTTCAAGTTATTTTGCAGTAATAAAAATTAATAATTTAGTAAATAAAAATGGAGGTATTTATGAAAAAAGTTGATAATAAAAATTGATTAAAAACTTTTAAAAGAACATTTAAATCTGAAATGATCGTTTCAGTTGTTATGTTATTTTTAATAGCTTCATGTTTATTTATGTTTTTTGTACTTAAATCATTTGGCATAACTACAAATAAACCTGAAGCTGCTGATTTTATATTCACAAGAGATACAACTTATTTAAGTGAATGATACGCTACTTTTGTAATGGTATTTTCTGCTATGAAAATTACAAAAATGTTACAAACTAAAAAAATACTTATTTTTAAATATACTGAATATACATTTACTGCTTGAACAATTTTTATTTTCTTATTTTATGTTGTTGGAATAATTATCGGTCAAACTCAAATAGATGATACAAGTTTTGATACTTATTATCGTGCTAGTGCAATTCATGTTATTGTTCCTTTAATTTGATTAGTTTACTTTTTTATTTTTCCTATTTGTGATCAAAAAACTAAAAAACAAGTTTGATTAGGAAGCTTACAAAATGTTGTTATACTTTCAGCATATTTAATTTGAATTGGAATTAGATTAATACCAAATGTTGCTGATCAAAATGTTGCTTATCCATATGCATTTTTATCTGCTGAAAAAATAGGTGTTGCTCTTTATGTTTTAGGAAATATTTTATTTATTGCTTTAATTAGTTTATTATATGTTGGTGTTTATTATTTAAATATTTTAATTTATAACAAGTCAAATAAATTGACAAACAAAAATAACATTAAAAATGAGAGTATAATAAAAATTAATAAAGAAAGTAATTAATTTTAATATGAATTATATAAATAACAATAAGTTTAAATTAGTAAGTAGATTCTCACCTTCTGGAGATCAAAGTCAAGCTATTGAACAATTAAACCAAGGATTAAAAGATAATAAAAAATATCAAGTTTTACTAGGTGCTACTGGAACTGGTAAAACTTTTACTATTGCAAATGTTATTGCTAAACATAATAAACAAACTCTAGTTTTAGCTCATAATAAAACTTTAGCTATGCAATTGTATTACGAGTTAAAAGAATTATTTCCTGAAAATAGAGTTGAATATTTTGTTTCAAATTTCGATTTTTTCCAACCTGAAGCTTATGTTCCATCTAAAGATTTATATATTGATAAAGATGCTCGTCAGAATATGGAATTAGATATGATGAGGCTTAGTGCTTGTAATGCACTTTTAACAAGAAATGACACAATAGTTGTAGCAAGTGTTGCTGCTATTTTTGCTTTACAAAATCCAGATGAATATTCATCAGCATTTTTTGAATTGAAATTAGGACAAAAAATTGCAAGAAATGAATTATTAAATTGATTAGTTAAAACAGGTTATACAAGAAATGATATTGAAAATGAATTAGGTAGTTTTTCAGCTAAAGGTGATGTCATTAAAATAGTTCCTGGTTGAGCAAATAATATTATGTTTAGAATTTCATTATTTAATGATGAGATTGAAATGATTGATATTTTAAATTCAATTACTGGTGCAGTTATTGATAGAACTAGCACTGTTTCAATTTTTCCTGCTCAAGCTTATGTGACACCACAAGATAAAATTAAATTAATTTGTAACAACATTAGAAATGAATTAACTAACAGATTAGCTGTTTTAACTAGTGAAAATAAATTATTAGAAGCTCAAAGATTAGAACAAAGAACTAAATACGATCTTGAATCACTTGAAGAATTTGGATATTGTAGTGGTATTGAAAATTATTCTTCTCATTTAGATCTGCGTCAACCGGGTCAACGCCCTTATATTTTATTAGATTATTTTAAAGATGATTTTTTAACTATTATTGATGAATCTCATATTTCACTTCCTCAAATTAGAGGAATGTATAACACTGATAGATCTAGAAAAACAACGCTAGTTGAATACGGATTTAGACTACCTAGCGCATTAGATAATCGTCCTTTAAATTTTGATGAATTTAATAGTTTATTACATCAAGTAATCTATACTTCAGCAACTCCAGGAGATTATGAATTAGATCAAGTTAATAATCATGTAGTTCAACAAATTATTAGACCAACAGGATTATTAGATCCAATTGTTGAAATAAGACCTACAACAAATCAAATTGATGATATTATCAATGAAATACATAACAGAAGAAAAGTAAATGAAAGAGTATTTATTACAACTTTAACAATTAGAATGAGTGAAGATTTAACTAATTATTTACAACAAAGAGATATTAAAGTAGCTTATTTACACTCTGAATTAAAAACACTAGAACGAAGTGAAATATTAAATGATTTAAGAAAAGGGGTTTATGATGTTGTTGTTGGAGTTAACTTGCTAAGAGAAGGATTAGATCTTCCTGAAGTTAGTTTAATTTGTATATTAGATGCTGATAAACAAGGATTTTTAAGAAACTATCGATCATTAATTCAAACAATAGGACGAGTTGCTAGAAATGAACATGGTAAAGCTATAATGTATGCTGATAGCACTAGTCAAGCTATGCAACAAGCTATTGATGAAACTAATCGTAGACGTGAAATTCAACAACAATACAATAAAATTCATAACATTACTCCTAAAACAGTTTCAAAACAAATTACTGAATCAGTATTAAGTAAAAAATCTAAACAAGCAATTGAAAAAGCTAAAAAAATACGAAATTCAAAACAAAAAATTGAAACACTTCAAAAAGCGATTGATGATTTACGAGAGGAAATGTTACAAGCTGCAAAAGAATTAGATTTTGAAAGAGCAGCAGTTTTAAGAGATACAATTATTGAATTAGAAAATCAAAAAAGTTCTAATTAGGAGGTTTATTATGAACGACAAAATCATAATTAAAGGTGCAAGAGAACATAATTTAAAAAATGTTGATCTTGAAATACCTAAAAATAAGTTAGTTGTTTTTACAGGATTAAGTGGATCTGGTAAATCTTCTTTAGCGTTTTCAACGATTTATGCTGAAGGACGTAGGCGTTATATTGAATCACTTTCAGCTTATGCTAGACAATTTTTAGGTGGAAATGAAAAACCTGATGTTGATTCAATTGAAGGATTGTCTCCATCTATTTCAATTGATCAAAAAACAACTAGTCATAACCCAAGATCAACAGTTGGAACAGTTACTGAAATTTATGATTATCTACGTTTATTATATGCAAGAATTGGAACACCTTATTGTATAAATGGTCACGGTCAAATTCAAGCTATGAGCATTAGTGAAATAGTGAATAATATCAAACAAACAACAACAGAAAATCAACAAATTCATATACTTTCACCATTAGTTAGAGATAAAAAAGGTACATTTAAAGATGTTTTAGAAAAACTAAGTTCTGATGGATTTATTCGTGTAATTGTTGATGGTGAATTAAAAATGTTAGATGATGAAATTCAGTTAGATAAAAATCAAAGGCATAATATTGATATTGTTGTCGATAGAATTATTTATAAAAATACTGATGAGATCAATTCAAGAGTTTTTGCAGCGGTTGAAACAGGATTAAACTATTCTAATAATTTAATTAAAATCGCTTATATTAACGATGATCAAAAAGTTGAGAAATTATTTTCAACTTCTTTTGCATGTAAAGAATGTGATTTTGTTGTTCCTGAATTAGAGCCTAGATTATTTTCATTTAATGCTCCATTAGGTGCTTGTAGTGAGTGTAATGGATTAGGTGTAAATTTAGAACCCGATGTTAATTTAATTATGCCTAATATGAATCTTTCAATTAATGAAGGTGGAGTTAGTTATTATAAAAACTTTTTACATACTGATAATTTAGAATGACAAAAATTTAGAACATTGTGTGATTATTACTATATTGATCTAAGCTTGCCTTTAAATCAATTAACTAAAAAACAAATTGATGTTATTTTATGAGGAAGTGACAGAGAAATTGATATTAGACTTGTAAGTAGTAATGGTAAAAAATATGAAAGTTTTGATTATATCGAAGGAACAGCCCAATTAATTAAAAGAAGATATTTTGAAACTAAATCTGAAGAAATTAGAAATTGATATTCTAAATTTATGTCATCAACAACTTGTACTTTATGTCAAGGATCAAGATTAAATGAAATAGCATTATCAGTAAAAATTAATGATAAATCAATTTTTGATTATACAAAAATAAGTATTAGTGAAGAGTTAGATTTTTTATTAAATATTGAATTAACTGAAACTCAAAAAACAATTGCTAAATTAGTATTAGATGAAATTATTTCAAGAACTAGTTTTTTAAATGAAGTAGGATTAGGATATTTAGATCTAGCAAGAACGGCTACAACACTTTCAGGTGGAGAATCTCAAAGAATTAGATTAGCAAAACAAATCGGAAGTCAATTAACAGGTATTTTATATGTTTTAGACGAACCTTCAATTGGATTACATCAAAAAGATAACGATAGATTAATTGCTACATTAAAACATTTAAGAGATTTAGGAAATACTTTAATTGTTGTTGAACATGACGAAGATACAATGAAAGCTAGTGATTGAATTGTTGATATTGGTCCTGGAGCTGGAGAGAACGGTGGAGAAATTACTTTTTCAGGAACATATAATGAAATTTTAAAAACTGATACTATTACAGGAAAATATTTATCAAAACGTATGACTATACCAGTTCCAACAAAAAGAAGAAGTGGTAATAAAAAAGTTATTCAAATAATTAAAGCTAGTGAAAATAATTTAAAAAATATTGATGTAACTATTCCATTAAATAAATTTGTAACAATTACAGGAGTTAGTGGAAGTGGTAAATCTACACTATTAGAAGATATTGTTTATAAAGGTTTACAAAATAATTTATCTAAAGAATACATTCCAACTGGTAAAGTAAAAGAAATTAGAGGAGTAGAAAATATTAATAAAGTAATCTATATTTCTCAAGAACCAATTGGAAAAACACCAAGAAGTAATCCAGCAACTTATACTTCAGTTTTTAATGATATAAGAGATCTGTTTACAAATTTACCTGAAGCTAAAATAAGAGGATATAAAAAAGGAAGATTTTCATTTAATGTTCCTGGTGGAAGATGTGAACATTGTCAAGGTGATGGAGTTATTACTATTTCAATGCAATTTATGCCAAGTGTTGAAGTTGTTTGTGAAGTGTGTGAAGGTAAACGTTATAATAGCGAAACTTTAATGGTGAAATATAAAGACAAATCAATTTCTGATGTTTTAAATATGACAGTTAGTCAAGCTTATGAATTTTTTGAAAATATACCTCAAATTAAAGCTAAACTTCAAACGATTTTAGATGTTGGATTAGGCTATATTAAACTAGGTCAAAACGCAACAACACTTTCAGGTGGAGAATCTCAAAGAATTAAACTATCAACGCATTTATTAAAAAAACAAACAGGAAATACTATGTTTTTATTAGATGAACCAACTACAGGTTTACATATTGATGATGTAAAAAGATTAATTGATGTTTTAAATAAATTAGTTGATTTAGGTAATACTGTTTTATGTATTGAACATAATTTAGATTTTATTAAAGTTTCAGATCATATTATCGATCTAGGTCCTGATGGTGGACAATATGGTGGACAAGTTGTAGCATTCGGTACTCCTGAACAAGTAGTTCAATCAGAAAAATCATATACAGCTAAATACTTGAAAGGATATTTATAATGATTTCAGTTGATGAATTTTTATTTGAATGATTAACTAGAGATAAAAAAATAAGTGTTTTTAAAGAAGTTTTAAAAGAATTAAATAATATCGAATCAAAACTACCAACTATTAATGTTGTTGGAACTAACGGTAAAGGTTCAACGTCATTTTATATATCACAAGGCTTAAAACAAAAATATAAAAAAGTAGGTTTATTTATTTCTCCTGCTTTTATGTTTCATAATGAAAGAATTCAAATTAATAACATTCCAATTAGTGATGATGATTTAAAAAAATACATCAAAAAAGCTGAAGTTTATATGTATAAATATCAGTTAAACTTTTTTGAAACGTCAACACTTATTATGATTTTATATTTTGTTGATAATCAAGTTGATATTGTAGTTTGTGAAGCTGGTATTGGTGGGTATTATGATACAACTAATTATATGTCTAATCAAATACTTACAGCTTTTAGTTCTGTTTCAATTGATCATACTGATTATTTAGGTAATAGTATTGAAGATATTATTTTTCAAAAAATGAACATAGCAAAACCTAACACTAAATTAATTGTTAGTGATGATAATTTAAAATATAAAGATATTATTTTTGATAAATTAATTAATAAAAATGTAGAAGTTATTTTTGCTAATAAAATTGATGATCAAATAGATTATCAAAAAGCAAATAAAGGTTTAGCTAAAAAAGTTTTAGAACAATTTGAAATTTATGATGATAGTATCTTTAAATTAGATAAACCTTTAGGAAGATTTAGTATTTTACAAACTGATCCTTATTTTATAATTGATGGTGCTCATAATGTTGATGCAATAAATAGGTTAATAATAGCAACAAAACAACTTAATAAAGATTTTATAGTTTTATATGCAACAAGTTTTTTAAAAGATTATAAAACTTCATTAGAGTTATTAGAAAGCAATTTTGATGAAGTTTATATAGCTAGTTTTGATCATATTAAAGCTTGAGATATAAATAATGTTAATCACAAAAATAAAATTTATGATTGAAAGACATTTTTAAAAAACAATAATAAAAATATTTTAATTTGTGGAAGTTTATATTTTATTCCTCAAGTTTATAAATGATTTATGGAAAATAAAAAATAGCAGTAATGCTATTTTTTTGTATAAGATTACTTTCTAAATTTCTCTGGTAAAAATTCAGGTTTTAATTGACCAAATTCATTAAAATCATCATAGAAAACAACTTTATCTACATTTCATCTGCTTATATCTTGATTAAAGTCTCAAGCTACAGAAAACATTTCTCTCATATCAATTACTTTAGAAGTATCTCAGTTTGATATATTTTGGTTAAATTCTTGAGCACTACGGAACATAGCTCTCATATTTAATACATTTGAAACATTTCAAGCAACGTATTTATAAGCTCCTCCCATAACCTCTCTTGTACTTATATCTTGATTAAAATGATCTGTAAAAGCGAAAGTCCCAAACATATTGATTACATTTGAAGTATCTCAATTTTCAAGACCTTTTATTTCTTTATTTTTATTCCCTGAGAATGCATTAGATAGATCGTTAATAATATCAGGTAATTGACTCGGTACCTTGTTAGTTGTGGGTTTAAATTGTCCTATTGTAAATCCGATATTACTAATGTAGTAACCTATTTTAGTAACTTCATTACCTTTGTACTGATGGTATTCAGTTAATGGTTTCGTATTAATTGTGCCCCCATCTAATTCTATATTAGTGTAGTTTTTATAGATAAATTTAAATATTATCTTATTCGAATCATTTATAGTCGAACCAATAAATTTAATATCTTTAATACTTAATTTATGTTTGACTAATCTTTCAAAAAAGAATCTATGTGCTTTATCTCTACCCAACACGTTATCTCTATTTGCTCTAAATCTGTTTTTAAATTCAGTATTTCAGATTGATTTTATTTGTTGGATAATTTTTGTATCATTTTCAGTAAATAAATCAAATTTTAAATTTACTTGTCTCTTATAAGTTTTATCTCCGGTTTTAGGTTTGATTGTTACTTTACCTTCTTGTTCATTAATTACTAAATGTAGTTTCGAAAAATCAATTTCAACACTAGGATTTTTTTGTCTAATTAATTCAATTATTTTCTCTTCTGTTAATTGTAGTTTTTCAATTGTTCCTAAGTTTTTATCTTTAATTAAATTAGATAAATCAATAGATAATGCAAAGAAAACTTCAACAATTCCTTTATAGGTTTTATCCTTACTTTTAGCTTTAATAAAAACTTTATTTTCTTGACGTACTATATCTACTTTATTGATATCTAAATTAGGATTTTTTTCTTTCACTAGTTGTAATAAAATTTGATCAGTATTTTCTGATTCATCAATTATTCCTAAGTTAGTTTCGGTAATTAAACTAGATAATTCAACACTTAGTTTAAATGATAATTCAACTTCACCTTTATAAGTTTTATCTCCAACTTTAGGTTTAACAATAACCTTATCAGTTTGAATATCTAAATCTAATTTATCAAAATCAAGATTAACATTTGGATTTTTTTGTCTAATTAATTCAATTAAATTTTCTCTTTTATTATTATCAATTGTTTCTAAATTAGTTATAGTAATCAGTTTATCTAAACTCTTTTTATTTGTTTTATTTGATCTAATATGTCAAAAACCAACCCCAACCGCTACTCCTGAACCAGTAATAAATATACTTGAAATTATTGAAACTAATTTTTTATTTCATTTCATAAACTTTCACCTTCTATAAAATTACTTTATAAAAAAAAAAAAAAATCAAGCGAATTACGCAGTGCATGCATAGTATTTTAAATTTGATAAAATTAAACTATCAAATTACAAAAAAACTATTTATTTTAAAATAAAAAAAATAAATCATAGGAGTTAAAAATGATAGATCACACGTATTTAGAACAACAAATAATTAATCTTTACAATGATAAAAAAACTCAAGAAATAATTAATCTTGCTGAAGAAACACAACCTGCAGATTTTGCTGAAGTTTTAAATCATATCCAAGAAAAAATAGCATTTGAAATTTTTAAAAAAATTAAAGTATCACAATCGAGTTTAATCTTTAATTATTTATCTTATGATCTAAGAGAATATATATTAAAAAATTTAAATATAACTAAATTAAAAAAACTAGTTAATGAACTTTATTCTGATGATATTATTGATGCTATTGAAGATATGGAAACTGAAATTGTTAGAAAAGTATTTGATGCTGCTTCAATTGAACAAAGAAAAGAATTATTAAATATTTTAAAATATGATGATTATACTGCTGGAAGTATTATGAGTGTTGATTTTCTATCAGTTAGAGAAACTAAAACTGTATCTAAAACAATAAATGAAATTAAAAAAAATCATGAAGAATATGATGAAATCGATGATGTGTTTGTTGTTAATAAAATAGGTCAATTAATTGGAAGCATTGAAGTTAAAGATCTAATTTTAAATGATAATAATACTAAAATTGGTGAATTTATGAATAGAAAAATAATTTCAATTAATTCTAACCAATCTCAAGAAGAAGCTGCTATTATGTTTAAAAAATATGATATTAATACTTTACCAGTAGTTGATGATAACAATATTTTAGTAGGTATTATTACAGTTGATGATGTGATTGATGTATTGATTGAAGAAACTAATGAAGATATTCATAAATATAGTGGTATTAAAACAACAGAAACAAATTATTTTGAAACTTCAATTTGACAAATGTTTAGATCGAGAAGTTTATCTTTACTAATAATGCTAGTACTAGGATTTATTACAAATATTTTAATGATTGTCATATTTAATAAATATAATCCTACAGCTAATAGTCAATTATTATTAATGTTAGTTCCTTTAACATTAATAATTTCAGGAGTAGTTGCTTGTTCAGCTAATCAAACTTTATTAATAACAGGAAGAGCTATTAGTTTACAACAATTACATAAAAAAGAAATTAAAACGATCTTTTTCAAAGAAATAATTGTTTCAATAATGCTTGCAATAATTCTTGTTGTGATTAACTTTATAAGAATGATGTGTGTTTATTTAATTGAATACAAATCAGATTTTAGTAATATTTATATTTGAAAAAGCATCATAATAGCTAGTGTTGGAATTGTTATTACTATTTTAATTTCAAATTTATTAGCTTTAATATTACCTTTAATCATAAATAAGTTAGGTAAAGATTCTTCATCAGTTTCACTTCCATTATTAACTATAGTTGTTGATATTATTACTGTTGTTATATTTTTAGGTGTTGGTATATTATTTATATAAACTAGTAAGGAGAAAATATGCGTTTAAGAAATAAACCGTGAACAAAAGATTTTTTAGAAATTCACAAAAATAATTTAATACATTTTAATAAACCAAATCGTTTAGATTTAAATAAAGAATTTAATAACAATAATGATGTTCATCTTGAAATAGGATGCGGTAAAGGTCAGTTTATAACTACTTTAGCTTTAAAAAATAGTGATATTAATTTTATTGGTATGGAAAAAGAAACAACAGTTGTTGGAGTGGCTTTAAAAAAGAGTTTAAAAGTTTTTGAACAAAATAATCAACAAATGAATAATTTAAAATATTTTAATGATTTTGCTGAAGATTTAACTGAAATGTTTGATGATGATTCTATTTCAAAAATTTATTTAAACTTTTCAGATCCATGACCTAAAAAAAGACACGCTAAAAAACGTTTAACATTTATTACATTTTTAGATCGATATTCTAAAATACTTAAAAAAGATGGGATTTTAGAGTTTAAAAGTGATAATGATTTATTATATGAATTTAGTTTAGAACAACTAAGTCAAACTAATAAGTGAGAAATTATTTATAAAACTAATGATTTATATAAAGATCAAGAAATGATAAAAGATAATATTGCAACTGAATATGAAACAAAATTTCATAGTTTAGGAAAAAATATTAACAAAATAGTTATTAAAAATTTAAAATAAATTTAAGAGTTTTAAACTCTTTTTTAATATCAATATTAATAAGGAGGACAAATGAAAAATAAAGTTTGTTCAGTTAATAAAAATAACTTTTTTAAAATAGCATTTTATTTTATTTTTATTTATATATTTCAAATTACAAAACAAAATAAATATATTAAAAGATTCATTCATTTTTGTTTAACATATAAAAGATTTGATGATTTTACTAATACATATAATGAACATGTTAAAGATCTTAAAGATAAAAATATTAAAGATTTTTTAATTGATAAAGATCAAATCAAAGAGTTTGAATTATCTAATGATAAAGGTAATATTAGTTGTTTAAAAATAGAAAATAAAAATTCTAAAAAATGAGTAATCGGATTACACGGTTGAACTGAAAATAAATATTTAGCCTTAAGACTTGTTCAACATTTTTTAAATGATGGTTATAATATTTTAACTTTTGATCAATTTGCTCATGGACGAAGTTATGGTAAAAATACTGATGTTGGGTTTAGTACAATAGAAATGTTAGATACTGTTATTGAATTTTTAAAACAAAATAAAGCCACTCATATAGGATTAATTGGAAATAGTATGGGAGCATCAACTTCAGTTTTATATGCTCAAATTGGTAAATATAAAAAAGATATTAATTGAATTGTCGCTGATTGTGGTTTTTCAAATTTAGTTCGTCAATTTAGATGATACATGTCAACTAGATTAGAAAAAAACTGATGACAAACTAGTTTATTTGTTGGATCAAAATTTAATAAACATGTAAATAAAGATATTAAACAATATGATTTATTAAAAAATATGAATCAGGTTACAACTCCAATATTTTATATTCATTCTAAAGGTGATACTTTTATTAATTATTTAATGAGTGTTGAAATGTATGAAAAATCAAATAAAGATATAACTGAAATTTGAACTCCTGAAAATAGTGAACATGTTAGAGTTATTGCAGATTATGCAGATCAATATCATATTAAAGTTAAAGAATTTATTAAAAAACATTCTTTATAAATAGATAATAATAATTTTTTGTGATAGATTAATAATGTAAATTATATTATTTACTAGATTGGTGGTTTTAGTTCTTACCGGCCCTGCCTACTAATTTATGACCTGGCGTAATGATAAACAGAACTGAATTAGAACTCTTTATAGAGTTCTTTTTTTGTTTAATTGATAGTTTTTCAAAATAAATAATTTCTTATATATAACATAAAAATAAATAAAATAAATACCTTTTAACTAATTATTTTTTATATAAAAAGTTTTAATTTTAATGAAAAATTTTTCATTACATTTTTTAAGTTTTCTAATTTAAAGAAATTATAATTAAGAAAGACAACTTTTAAAAAGGTTAAAAATAAGATAGTTTAGGGGAAGATGATATTTATGTCAAAAGAACAAAAATACTATAATGAATCAGTAAGTCCAACCGAATTTATCCAACAAGGTTTTAAAGGTAACTTAAGATCTGTAAACTGAAATGTAATTAATGATGAAAAAGACTTAGAAGTTTGAAACAGAATTACACAAAACTTTTGATTGCCAGAAAAAATTCCAGTTTCAAATGATTTAAGTTCATGAAGAGGATTGACTCCTGAATGACAACAATTAATTACTAGAACATTTACAGGGTTAACTTTATTAGATACAGTTCAAGCAACAGTTGGAGATGTTACACAAATTGATAATTCATTAACAGATCACGAACAAGTAATTTATGCTAACTTTGCTTTTATGGTTGCAGTTCACGCAAGAAGTTATGGAACAATATTTTCAACATTATGTTCAAGTGAACAAATTGAAGAAGCTCATGAATGAGTAGTTAAAACTGAATCACTACAAAAAAGAGCAAAAGCTTTAATTCCATATTATGCAGGAAATGACCCACTAAAATCTAAAGTTGCTGCCGCTTTAATGCCAGGATTCTTATTATATGGAGGATTCTACTTACCATTCTATTTATCAGCTAGAGGTAAATTACCAAACACTTCTGATATTGTTAGATTAATTTTAAGAGATAAAGTTATTCATAATTACTATAGTGGTTATAAATATCAGAAAAAAGTTGCTAAATTATCACCTGAAAAACAAGAAGAAATGAAAAAATTCGTTTTTGATTTACTATATGAATTAATTGACTTAGAAACTGAATATTTAAAAGAATTATATGATGGATTTGGTATAGTTGATGATGCTATTAGATTTAGTGTTTACAACGCAGGAAAATTCTTACAAAACTTAGGATATGATTCACCATTTAGTGAAGAAGAAACAAGAATTGAACCTGAAATCTTTAACCAATTATCAGCTAGAGCTGATGAAAATCATGATTTCTTCTCAGGAAACGGATCATCATATGTTATGGGAGTTTCTGTTGAAACTGAAGACGAAGACTGAGAATTTTAGATATATTTAGGGGGATAGGATTATGCATGAAAATGTAAAAAAAGTTAGTGCTAGTGATGTTATTAAACCAAAAGGAGCACCATTCGTTGTTTATTTTTCATCAATATCAAATAATACTCATAGATTTATACAAAAATTAGGTATTGATAATGCAAGAATCCCATATGAAATAGAACAAGCTATTTCTGTTGATAAAGATTATGTTTTATGTACACCAACATATAGTGGTGGAGGAGAACATTTAGAAGGAGCAGTTCCAAAACAAGTTATTAAATTTTTAAATAATCCTGAAAATAGAAAATACTGCAGAGGAGTTATTGCTTCAGGAAATAGTAATTTTGGAGATACTTTTGGTATTGCAGGACCAATTATTTCAAAAAAATTAAACGTTCCATTTTTATACCAATTTGAATTATTAGGAACACAACATGATGTAAGTGAAATTACAAAAATATTAAATAAATTCTGAGAGGATGGAAATAATGAAAGATAATAAAGACCTACATATCTTAGATAATACTAATGATAACTATATTAAATTAAATGCTAGATCTAAATTGTTTTCTCCAGGTCAAGATAACTTTAAATTAGATGTAGAAGCTGCAAAATCATATATTACAAATCACATCGAACCAAGAATGATGAAGTTTGATAATTTAAGACAAAGAATAGGATATTTAGTTGAAAATAATTATTACGATAAAGAAATAATAGATAAATATGATTTTAAACAAATTGAAGAGTTAGACGAATATGCTAAATCATTCAATCATTCATTTCCAAGTTTTATGGGTGCATTAAAATTCTTTAATGCATACGCTTTAAAAACTTTTGATAGTGAAAAATATTTAGAGTCATATTCTGATCGTGCATTAATGAATGCTTTATTTTTAGGAAACGGTAATTATGAAAAAGCAAAAGATATTTTAAAAAATATTATGCTAGGACGTTTCCAACCAGCAACACCAACATTTTTAAATGCAGGTAAAAAACATAGAGGAGAATATGTTTCGTGTTATTTATTAAGATGTGAAGATAACATGGAATCAATTTGTAGAACTATTTCAACATCACTTCAACTTTCAAAAAGAGGTGGAGGAGTTGCAATCTGTTTAACAAATTTACGTGAAACTGGATCACCTATTAAAAATATTGATGGATTAAGTAGTGGACCAATTCCTGTAATGAAGATTTTAGAAGATTCATTTACTTATGCAGATCAATTAGGACAACGTCAAGGAGCTGGAGCTGTTTATATTTCAGCACACCATCCAGACATCATTTCATTTTTAGATACTAAAAGAGAAAATGCTGATGAAAAAATCAGAATTAAATCTCTATCTTTAGGAGTGGTTATTCCAGATATTACTTTTGAATTAGCTAAAGAAAATAAAGATATGGCTTTATTTAGCCCTTATGATGTTAAAAAAGTTTATGGTAAACCATTATCAGATATTTCGATTACTGAAAAATACTATGAAATGTTAGAAAACCCAAGCATTAAAAAAACTTTTATTAGTGCAAGAAAATTATTCTTAACAATTGCTGAATTACATTTTGAAAGTGGATATCCATACATTTTATTTGAAGATACAGTAAACAGAAGAAATGCTCATGATAAAAAAGGAAGAATTATTATGAGTAACTTATGTAGTGAAATTGTTCAAGTAAGTACAGCAAGTGAATATGAACAAGATTTATCATTTACAAAAATAGGTGAAGATATTTGTTGTAACTTAGGAAGTTTAAATATCGATAAAATGATGAAATCTGGAAAAGAATTTGGAAAAGCTGTTTACACTGCAATTACTGCATTAGATGTTGTTTCAAGAAATTCTGATCTAGATTGTGCACCATCAATTAAAAATGGTAATGCAAATAATCATGCTGTTGGATTAGGGGCTATGAACTTACATGGATTTTTAGCTACAAACTCAGTTATGTATAATTCACCTGAAGCGGTTGATTTCACAAACATGTTCTTCTATACAGTTGCTTATAATGCATTTAAAGCATCAAATAAATTAGCTGAAGAATTTGGAAAATTTAGTTCATTTGATGAATCAAGATTCGCAGATGGTTCTTGATTTGATAAATATACAAAATGCGAACCTGGCAAATGAACTCCAGCAACTGCAAAAGTTAAAGAATTATTTAGTAAATATGATGTAGAAATTCCTACTCAACAACAATGAATTGAATTAGTAGAAAAAATTAAACAAACTGGATTAGCAAACTCTCACTTAATGGCAGTTGCTCCTACTGGATCAATTAGTTATTTAAGTTCATGTACTCCATCACTTCAACCTGTTGTTTCAACTGTTGAAGTTAGAAAAGAAGGAAAACTAGGTAGAGTTTATGTTCCTGCATATGAAATTAATTTTGATAATATGGCTTATTATGCAATTGGAGCATATGAAATGGGACCAGATCCAATTATTAACATTGTAGCAGCTGCTCAACAACACGTTGATCAAGCAATATCATTAACATTATTTATGACTGATAAAGCAACAACAAGAGATCTAAACCGTGCTTATGTTAATGCATTTAAACAAGGTTGTGCATCAATTTATTATGTACGAATTCGTCAAGATGTATTAGAAGATAGCGAAAACTACGAATGTGACGCATGTAAAATTTAACAAACACAAAAGTGCAATAGAAATTGCACTTTTTATTATTTTATTTTTAGGTTAAAACGTTTAAGAAATATACTATTTTAGTAATATTTGAACTATTTTAAAAATAGGGATAGTATTTCTAAACAGTTGTTATAATATTAAAGAAATAAGGGTGCTGTAAAAGGCTGAGATTATACCTATTAGCAGATCATGATAATGCATGCGCGGCTAAACGTTTCTATTTATAAAATGCCCTTATTTAGACAAGAATAAAATATATAAAATAGATAAACAGGGGTGATATATTTAACATGAAAAATACACCAGGAGAGGCCTTAAGAACTTATTTTAATGGCACAGTATTTACATTTGAAATTATTGGAGTATTTTTACTAATATTTTTTGTATTTGCAATTAAGTTACTATCAATAATTTTAAAAAAACATAATAATAAATTATTTTTATCAGTAGGATTTACTTTAGCAACAGCATTAGCGTTTTTCTTACCTTATGCTTTCGCAAGTATTCTTTCTAAAACTGCTATTGCACCATTTTTAAATCCTATGATTGTTTTATTTAAATCTGTATTTATAGGATTTGGAAAATCAGGACAAGAGCTATCAGGACTTACAGGTAGTATGTTAACTAAAGGTATTCCTTATATATTTGCTGGACAATTAATTGGAGGAATTTTAGGTTTTGTTGTATTCTTAGGATTCTTTTATGCAATAAAAAGAACTAATAAAAATAAAGCTGAGTATGAATTATTACAACAAACTACAATCAAGTCATTTTTTGAAACAAAAAGTGAACTTTCAACATTAGCGTTCAGTATTAAAGAATTTATTTTCATAACTTCTTTAATCATTATAATGCCTTTAATTTCAATGATTGATATTGGTATTTATAAAATTGATATGTTTGAAATTCTTTTAATTGAGTTATTTGTTATATGAGTAATTTTATTCATATCATCATTTTTTGAATACTTTTCATTCCACTTATTTTTCCCAATATTAGATATTGTTTTTAAAACAATTAACTTTGTTTTATTAGACAAAGAAGTTAAAAAACAAGAGTTAAAAGGTTTTCTAACAGAATTATTAAAACTATTATTAGTAGTTATTTTTTCTATAGTTATTCCTATAGTAATAGGATTTATATGTATATTAATTAAAATCCAAACAGGAGTAGTTATTTCAGTTGCATAGAAAGGTATTATAGATATGAAGTTATTAAAAAAGTTATTTTTACCATTATTATCTAGTACGGTTATAATACCTTCTGCTTTAGCTGTTGTTTCTTGTTATGGACCAACATTTAAAAACACATTGACTGAAGCAGAACAATTAAATCAAATTAATATTTTATCTGAAATAAAAGAGTATTTTGAAAAGCACGATCATAATGAAGAATTGGTAAAATTCACTCATCCAGAAGCTAGTGGTCAAACAGTTGAATTTTTAAATATTATGAAAAACAACTATGCTGCTAAATATATAAAATTTGATGAAAACAGATTTAAAGAAATCGTTAAAGACAAATTTAACTTATCAGATAATTATGTAAATGAATTAAAATTTGAAGTTGATTATACAAATATAATCAGAGATTTTGCTAACAACTTTGATGTAATATTTCCAGTAAGAGTGAGACGTGATTTAGAAAGTCATAAAAAAGCAATATATTCACCTTTTGCTGATGGTTTATTTTCTGAACAAACAATTAACTTTAGACTGAAAAATGTTAAAGCAAGTGGCTTTGAAAGAATTGATACTACAAAATTAAAACCAATTTATGAAAAATTACAAACATTAGATGACTCTAAATTTAGTGCAGAAATTAGTAGTGTAGCTATGTCAGATGATATTAAATCATCTATTGATGAGTGAGGAATTCATGAATTAAGTTCTAAACAATTAGAATCAATCTTTAAAGTTAAAATTGAAGAATTTAACAAACTAAAAGACGAATTTAAAGATGAAAATTTAGAATTTAAATCAACAATTGTTGATGTTGACTTTTCAGACTCTAATTTAGAATTCGATGAAGGTTATCTAAAAGTTAGATTAGCTGTTAGAGAAATAGACAAAGGTAACCAAAAAGCAGAAACAGGAGTAACTAAATTCATTAAATTTAAATTTGATGATAATGATGAATTCTGAATCAATTTAAAATTAAATGACATGATTAAGATTAATACTATTAAATTTGGTGAATTAAATACTGACTTTTCAGGTATTTCTAAAGATAAATTAAATGTTAGATTTGATAAAGACAAATTTGAAAAAGTTAATATATTACAAATAAACAAAGGAACTAATTATAGAAATGCTAACCTTGTTTTAGATGTATTAACAAAATCAAATAAACAAATCACATTAAACAGATCAATTGGTGTTAAAAAATATGCAAATCTATATGAAGAAGAATTCGTAAAACAAAATATTAGTTCTCCAAATTTTGCTACCGAACAACTAACTCAAGAAAATCTAAAATCAATTAATAAAGATTTCTTTAGACAATTTAATTCCGAGCTATTTTCAGGAGGTTATGGAAGATCTAGAGGATTTTATGGTGAAAAAATGAAAACACCTATTTACATGCATATTGGAGAAGACTATTTAGCAAACGATTTCCAACCTGTTTTAATGCCTTATGACGGTCATATTATAGCTGCTTATGAATTAACTACTAACACTCCATTTGCTGGAGTAGGAACTGTTTTAGTTGCTAAAATACCTGTTAAGAATTTAGATTGATCACCAAAACAAATAGAAACTCAATTGAACGGTAATAATAAAGATATATATATATCATTTTTACATCTAGATGCTGCAACAACATTAAATAATCGTAATTTAGGATGAAATGCTCAAACTATAGAGCTTGGTAGAGAAAGAGTTATTAAAGTAGTTAATAGTATAACTCCGACAAATCCTTTTGAAGTTAAGAAAAATACAGTTATTGGATTTTTAGGAGATAACTCTTCAAATGGTGGTTGAATGAGTCACGCTCACGTAAACCTATATACAAGAAGAGAAAATTATTTATCTCAAAACTACTTTTCAACAAAAACACAATCAGTTGCACTAGATGATAGAAGAATATCATCATATCACCGTATCGTGGGTGATAAAGTTCAATGAGGTACTTTAGGTAATGTTGGAGTTGAAACTAAAACACCAACACCAGTTAAACAAGTAGATCCAATTACAGGAAAAGAAATCAAAGATCCAGACACCAATAAAGATATAATAATTAAAGATGAAATACCAGCGTACGTTAATGGTTCAAGTATGGCTAATTATGAAAAAACTAAAGGTTATGCAAACCCTAACTTAGTTTACAGACTAAGAGATGATAAAACTGTTTCATTTGATGTTAGAAAAGCTAATAACATAACTTAATAATTAACAACATAAAATTATTAAACTCACAAATATATTTGTGAGTTTTTATATTTTAAATTTAAATCTTTTTCTATTTACTATATATAAAGATGAAATAAAATTATTTATGATTATATTAATATATACTTAGACAAATAAAGGAGAGTTTTATGAAAATTTTAGCTATTGAATCAAGTTGTGATGAATTTTCTATATCAATTATTGATAATGGAAAAATACTAACAAATATAATTTCATCTCAAATTAAAAATCATCAAGAATTTGGTGGAGTTGTTCCAGAATTAGCTGCAAGATTACATGTTCAAAATTTAAATTGAGTATTAGAAGCAGCAATTAAAGAAGCAAATATAAATATAGATGAAATTGATTATGTATCATACACTCAAAAACCTGGATTAATTGGTTCTTTAATTATTGGAAAATTAGTAGCTGAAACAATTAGTTTATATATTAATAAACCGATATTAGCTTTAGATCATATTCAAGGTCATATTTATGGAGCAAGCATTGAACATGAATTTGTTTATCCAGTACTAGCAATGGTAGTTTCAGGAGGTCACACTCAAATTGAATTAGTTAATTCTCCATTTGATTTTCAAATAATAGGATCTACTTCTGATGATGCAATTGGTGAGTGTTATGATAAAGTAGCTAGAGTTTTAGGATTATCTTATCCAGGTGGTCCGGTGTTAGATAAATTAGCTATCAAAGGTAATAAAAACGCTTATAATTTACCAATAGCTAAAAACGATAATTCATATGACTTTTCTTATTCAGGATTAAAAACAGCATGTATAAATTTAATTCATAATTTAAAACAAAAAAATCAAAAAATAAATTTAGAAGATTTTGCAGCAAGCTTTCAACATGCAGCAACAAGTATTATAGAAAAAAAACTTGAAAAAGCTATTATAGAATTTAAACCTAAAACATTAACTGTTGCTGGTGGAGTTAGTGCTAATAGTCAAGTTAGAAAAATAATTTTAGAACTAGGAGAAAAATATAATATAAAAAACACTTTTGTTCCTAAAATGAGTTATTGTACAGATAATGCTGCGATGATGGCTAAATTAGCTTATGAAAAATTAATTAATAAACAAAATTAATCACACATTAACTTTAAACTAGTAAGTAGGTGAATATATGAAGAGTAAAGAAAGAAGAAAAATATTAAGAAAAGCAGGAGATAAAAATTTTAAAGCTTTAAATAAGTCTTTTATTGAGTTTTATACTTTATTAGAAAAATCAGTATTTTTTAGAAAAAATAAAAAAAGAAAATACATTTATATGAATCCTGAAATCAGTAAAATGAATAAAATCATGAAACTGTATTTTAAAAAACCTCAATTAACTTTTGAAATTGATGATAATATGGCTCCGATTAGATTTGAAACTGAAGATGGTGTTGTAATCAGTGGATTAAAATATATAACTGATCCTAATTCTAAAAAATGAATTATAGGTTGTCATTGATTTACAGGACATAAATATTGAAGTTTATATTGAGCTAAACCTTTTATTGAACTTGGATATAATGTTTTAGTTTTTGATTTTAGAAATCATGGTGAATCTGATTCAACTGATCTTATAACTTTAGGATTATTAGAAAGCCGAGATTTACTTGCAGCAATTAAATATTTAACTGATAATGAAAAACCTCAAACTATAGGGTTATTAGGTATGAGTATGGGTGCTTATATAATTAATTATTTAACAGTTACTCAACAAGAATTTTTAAAAAAACATAAAGTTAAATTTGCAATTAGTGAATCAGCTTATGGTTCAATTGAAACATTGTTATCTAAAATTTGAAGAACAAGAATTAGAAGATTTTTTAATAAAAAAATTGACAGTAAAATAATTACTGATATTTTAAAATCACAAGAAAAAGCAACTTTATATGATTGAACAGAAATGAATATTTTTGATAAATATGAAAAAGAAAATGTTAAACCTGCTCAAATTCCTATTTTATTTATTCATGGTAATAATGACCGATACACTTCTTCAAGTGATACAACAAGATTGTTTATTAACAGATCTAGAACTATAAAAAATGATGAACTTTTAATCTATAACTTTTCTGGACATTGTACTTCATTAAAAGAACACTACAGTCAAACAATTTATAGATGATTAAAATTTGAAAATAAAATTATAAATGATGATAACGCCACTAAAAAAGCACTAGAAAAACTAGGTATTGCTGATAAAATTATTGAAAATAATTTTAATGAAAGTTTAGAAATATCAACTTTTTATTTCAAAGAAGAAAAAGAATAAGAGGTGTTATATGTCATTAAAAAATATTAAGTTAATTGTAACTGATTTGGATGGAACGGTTTTAGAACATGGAAAACTAGCAAACAATCTTGATGTTGAAGTTTTTAAACAAGCAAATCAAAAAGGTGTTTATACAACTATAGCAACCGGTCAACCTTACATATCAGCAAAATCAAGAGCAGATTTATTTAATATAGCAGATCACATTGATTTATTTGTTTTATCTAATGGATCACTTATTTCAAAAGTTAGTGAATTTGATCCAATTTATATAAATTCAATTGAAAGTGATATTGTAAATAAAGTTGTTAAAAAATTAACTGAATTAAATATTTGCGCTGTTATTTTTACTGCAACTATTAATGATGTTTATTGAAACAATATTCCTTTTACAGTTGAAAGTATGAATAAAAGAAATTGATTTGAAAGATTTAACAAAACAATATGTTCAACAAAAACAGATTTTGAGTTTAAAAATGTTGTTCAAATTATGAGTTTTGTTGAACAAGAAAAAGAACAAGAATTACAAAATTGATTTACTCAAGAAAATATGAATCAATATCTAACGTTTATGAAAAGTGATATTGAAACTACACCTATTTATGAATTTACTAACTTAACAGCTACTAAAGGAAATGCAATTGAAAAAATGGCTGAAATTTTAAACATAAAAAAAGACGAAATTGCTATTTTTGGTGATAATATAAACGATATAAGCATGTTTGAAAAAATTCCTAATTGTGTTGCTGTTGGTAATGCAGTTGATGAAATTAAACATAAAGCAAAATACATTACTGATACTAATCTAAATGGTGGTGTTGGTAAATTTATCAAAAAATATATATTGGAGGACTAAATTTATGGAATTAAAAGAACTATTTCAACAATATGAAAAATTAGCTGACACCAAAGTAAGTGTTTTAGCTAGAGTTAGATCAAACAGACAAGGAAAAGCTGTTTCATTTATGGTTTTAAATGACGGAACTACATTAAATGATGTTCAAGTTGTTTATAAACCTGAAATTAAAGGATATGAAGACGCTCAAAATGCTAGAGTTAGTTCAATTGTAGAAGTTACAGGAAAATTAATCTTAACACCAAATAATCAACAAGCTTTTGAAATTCAAGCTGAATCAATTGAATTATTAGATCAAGCAATTGAAGATTATCCATTACAAAAAAAAGAACACTCAACAGAATTTTTACGTGAAATTTCACACTTAAGAGCAAAAACAAAAACATTTAATGCAATTTTTAGAATTCGTTCAACTGCTGCTTTTGCAATTAATAAATTCTTTAATGAAAAAAACTTCGTTTTAGTACATTCTCCGATAATTACAGGAAATGATGCAGAAGGAGCTGGTGAAGCATTCTTAGTAACAACTCGTGAAGATGGAAATTATGAACAAGACTTTTTTGGTAAAAAAGCTAGTTTAACAGTTTCAGGACAATTACACGCCGAAGCTCTTGCTCAAGCATTTAGAAAAGTTTATACATTCGGACCAACATTTAGAGCTGAAAACTCAAACACAGCAAAACACGCTGCTGAATTCTGAATGATTGAACCTGAAGTAGCATTTGCTGATTTAAAAGATAATATTGCTTTAATTCAAGATATGGTTAAATATGTAATTAACTATGTATTTGAAAAAAACTCAGAAGAATTAGAATTCTGTGACAAAAACTTAGAACAAGGATTAATTGATAAATTAAACAGTGTTAGAAATTCTGAATTCAAAGTTACAACATATTCAGAAGCTATTGAAATTCTAAAAAAAGCTGTAGCAAACGGACACAAATTTGAAGAATCAAACATTGAATTTGGTTTAGATTTAGGAACAGAACACGAAAGATTTATTTGTGAACAAGTTAATAAAGCTCCAACATTTGTTACAAACTATCCAAAAGATATCAAAGCATTTTACATGAAACAAAATGATGATGGTAAAACAGTTGCTGCAGTTGATCTACTAGTTCCTGGAATTGGTGAATTAGTTGGAGGAAGTCAACGTGAGGATAACTTTGAAAAATTAGTTCAAAGATGTAAAGAAATGAACGTTGATGTTGATCAATTAGAATGATACAACAACTTAAGACAATACGGATACTACAAATCAGCTGGATTTGGATTAGGATTTGAAAGACTAATTATGTACATTACTGGTGCGTCAAACATTAGAGATGTTATCTCTTTCCCAAGAACACCAAGAAACTTATTATTCTAATAATAAAAAATGATTCTTAAGAATGAGAGTAGGACAAAGTTATTAGACTCCCTAAGGGATAGACCCCCTAGGGGGTCTATTTTTTTTCAAAAAAGGAGTATTTATGAAAAGAGGAAAGCAACTAAGTGTAAGTGAGTGGTTAGAAGTATTTAAGCACTACAAAGAATATTTATCTCAAAATATTACTAAAAAAGAATTTTGTTATATTTATAGCAAAATTAGAAATTCTGAAAATTATTTACTTTCAGAAGAAGCCTTCTGATATTTATCTAGAAAATATAAAGATTATAATTTAGGTATGGAACTAAAAGAATCACAAACAGGAAAAGCACCTAAAAAAGGTAAAGGATCAGGTAGACCTAGAAAGAACAAAGAAGAATATGATAAACAAAGAAACGAAGTGATTAAAGAGATTGATCGCGAAGTTTTAGAATGGTTAATAACAGACCTTTTTAAAGAAGATATTTTAAAGAAAAATAAGGTTGACAATCTAGATGAACTGATAGAAAAAATTAAGAAAAAATTTGGAGAAAATATTTCTAACAAGGAAATAATGAAAATTCTTGGAATACCTAAATCAACTTTTTACTACAAAATCAAGAAACAATCAAAAGATAAGAAAGAAGCTGTTATAGAACACGCAGAAATAATTAGAGAAGCTTTTGCAAAACAAAACGGAAGATATGGTAGAGAAAGGCTATCAGCATATATTTTCAAGACATATGGCATTATTATTAACCCTAGAACACTAGGAAGAGCAATGAATAAATTAGGTCTTTTCTGTCACGTAAGAACAACGTGCAAGAAAAAGCGTGAATCAAAAAATACTAACGTGTATTATCCAAATATTGCTAATAGAGATTATAATGGACTACAAAACGATATTTATGCAAGTGATGTTAGTTACATTCCTGCTCCAATAGATGTAGAAGGAAGACATGTTTATTTATCTATCGTAATTCATCACAAAACAAAGAAAATTGTTAGTTATAATTTATCCATATATAATGACACTAATTTAATTATGACTCACATTAGAAAAACAAAATTTCCTAAAAACTTTATTATTCACACAGACCATGGTGTAACATATTCATCGAATGAATATCTTGAGTATATAAAGCAACGAGGTGGAGTGGTGTCAATGTCAAGAATAGGTAACTCTCTAGACAATAGAGAAGCTGAATATTTCTTTTCAATTTTAAAATCAGAAATGTTTTATAACTTTGAAAAGAAAGTAAAAGAAATGACTTTTAGTGAACTAAAAGAATGTATTAAAAATTTCATTGAGTGATATAACAATGAAAGAATATTAAAAAAATTCAAATGAAAAACACCTCAAGAACTATGAGGTGTGTATAATAAACATAACTATTTAGTCTAATAATTTTGTCCCGGTTTCAATCATTTTTTATTTTTTATACATCTCCCCCCTTGCTTGCAAAAAAAAAAAAAAAGTAAAATGCTCGGTACCCCGAAATCCGGACTTTTTTAAGCGGTAACCTGTCTTGTATATTCAACAGGTGTTAGTCCGCTTAGTTTTAAGCTTATTCTTTTATTATTATATCAATAAATATATCAATTTAATTTCTCAATAACTTGATCAATATTTTTGTATTTTCTATTATAGAACATTTCTCTTTTTAATATACTAAAGAAATTTTCTGCAGGTGAATTGTCAGACAGTTTCCTTTTCTAGACATACTTTGAATAGCACCTGCTTTTTCTAATTTTTCTACAAACGATCTATGTTGGTAATGAATTCCTTGATCGGTATGTATTATAGTTTTACCTGGAATTATCTTGTCTATAAAATTGTCAAGTGCTCTATTTGTCATCTCAACGGTTGGTCTAGCTCCATAGCTGTAACCAACGATTTGATTGTTGAATGCATCTTTATAGATTTGTAAATATAGTTTATGTTCACCAACCTTTAATTCAGTTAGATCACCAAATATTTTTAGGAATGGTATATCAGCTTTAAAATCCCTTTTTATTACGTTATTAGCGACAGTTCCAACCGTTCCTTTGTAAGAGCTGTATTTTCGTCGTCTAGAAGCGTTATAAATGGAAATTAAGCTATTTTCTTTCATTATTTGTAACACTTTCTTTTTGCTGATTTTATAACCTAGTAGTTTTAATTGAAAGTGTATGCGTTTATGACCAAAATCGCGGTCATTATCGTAGAAAATTTCTTCAATTTTTAAAGCAATTTCCTTGTATTTATCGTCTTTATCGATATTTTGTTCTAGTTTTTGTTTTCATTCATAAAATGTAGATTTTTTAATGTTAGCAATTTTTAATCAATCAGATATTTTTAAGTTCGGACAGTTGTGCTCTAATTCTAAAATTGATTTTACTTTTTCTTTGTTTTTGAATGAATTAGAGCTCTCAACTTTTTTAAATACATGTTCTCAGCTCGTGCTAATTCTAGTTCGTGTTGTAATCTCTTATTTTCTTCTAAAAGCTTATCAGCTTCTGTTTCTGATAGTTTCTTTTTGTCTGATGACATGTTATCAATATCTCCTGCATTTCCTATTAATTTAGAAATACCAGCAACACCATGTTTATAATATTTGCTTTCTCACAAAGATATTGTTGATGCATTCTTTATATTAAAATGTTTTGCTGTTTCTAAAAAACTTAAATTATTTTCATTTTTATATTTTATAACAGCAATTTTAAACTCAGAAGTGTATATAGATTTATTCTTGCTTTTTCTAATACCTCTAATACCAAAAGATTGATATTGACACTTTCAATTAACTATTGTGTTAATGTTTATGTCATACTCTCTGGACACTTGAGTAATAGTTTTACCACTTAACAATTCTTTTATGACTCTCTTTTTAATCTCATATAAATACTTCGCCACAAATATAGTACCCCCTTGTCCGGACAAGGGGGTACTATGCAGAAAAAAGTAGAAACTAAAAAGAAAAGTAAAAGCAAAATTCTATTAATTATTGCTGGATTATTAGTTATTTTTGGCTCAATAACCGGAGTAACTGTAGGTTTATTGCATAGTAAAAAAGAACAGAATAAAGATTTTATCGATCTAAGCAGAGATATATCTGAAAAAGAACGTTTCTTAGATATTTTATATATTGAAAATAAAGAAGAAATACTAAAACATATAAACAAGATTTTAATTCCTAAAAAATCAAATATAGATATCAAACCAGAACATGTAACAATGGTATTTAATAAAAATTCCGCTAGTGCAACAGTCATTGCTAACAATTCTGATGATGTTAAAGGAGAAGTGGAATTGAAATTCTATAAACCAGATATCGCTTTTCTTGTAAAAAACGAGGATAAAGATCTTGGGCTTTTTATCGTTGTTAATGAACAAAATATTATTGATGAAATAATTAGAAGAAATATTTTACAAAATAATAAGTTTGATCAAAATTTTAACTTTGAAAAATTTAATAAAGATTTTGATATTAATATTAATCAACAATCACGAACTATTGTAGTTAAAGCAAAATCTGATTCTACTCATTATACTGGAGAAGTTGAATTTAAATATCAATCTCCATTTTCATCATTAGATCAAGTAATAACAACCTTAGACCGATTAGAAAATAATAGTAATGACACTATTTTAAATAGATTCTTAGAATTAAATAGAAATTTATTCAATCAAGAAAACGTAAAAATTAATAAAGATCAATTAAAAGTTGAAGTTAATCAAAATACTGCAAAAATTATTCTTACTGGTAATAAAAACTACCAAGGAGAAATTGAAGTTAATCTGGAATTTAAAACTGACATTTCAAATTTAGATTTAAATACTAATGCTGGACCATTTAATTCAAATGACTCAAACACAATCATTGAAAAATTTATTAAAGATAACGAACAAAAACTTCCTGGATTTACTGTTGCAAGTTTTGATGTTGTTTCAAATAGAAATGGAAAATTAAAAATCAAAGTTAAAGACAGCAATAATTCATTCCAAGGTACAGTTGAAATTTCATATTCAGTTAAAACTGATATTGCAAGTTTAGAATTAAATACTAATGCTGGAATATTTGATTCAGTAGAGAAAAACGCAATTATTGACTCATTTATTGCAAATAACCGCGAAAAATTACAAGGATTAACTACTCAAGATTTTGAATTTGTTGGAGATATACAAGATACTTCATTAACTGTTAAAGTTAAAGATAATAATCCTAAATTCAAAGGACAAATTGTAATTACTTTTTCAATTAAGGACGATTTCAATAAAATTGGAGATATCGTAAAGGAAATAAATAATCTTAACAATAATGATCAAGAAACTGTTTTAAATAGGTTTTATGAATTAAATCAACAAGTATTAAGACCACTTAACATTACAAAAGACAATTTAAAAGTTGAAGTTACAAATAACACTGCAACTATTACAATTGAAAATCATCCAAATTATCAAGGATCAATTAATGTGAATTTAAGATTATTACCAATCACTTTTACATATCTAGGTGTATTAGATAATGATGATCAAAGATCTGTCTTAGATGCATTAAATAAACTAAATAAATCAAATTTAAGCTTAAATGATCTTAATATAGAAATCAGAGAAAATACTGCAACAATTACAGGAAGAGAAAATAAAAAATCTATTGGAACAATTAATGTTGAGTTTGGTTTAAAAGCTATTTATTCACCCGATGATAATCAATTAACAAGAATTGGATTCTTTAAAAATGAAAGAGGTAAATGACAAATTGAAAGAGTTGACCCTTTTGCTAAAAAAGTACCACCAAATTTACCTACATTTATATCTAGTCTGCATAGGGCATTTAATGAAAATAGGAACACGACAATTTCGGGATTGGAAAATTGAGATACTTCAAATGTAACTGATATGAGTTTTATGTTTAGTCATGCTATAAACTTCAATCAATCCATAGGAAACTGAAACACCTCAAATGTAACAAATATGGAATATATGTTTAATTTTGCCAGAAACTTCAACCAACCTCTTGGAGATAAATTCGATACTTCAAAAGTAACTAATATGGTTAATATGTTTAATCATGCTGAAAACTTCAACCAACCTCTTGGAGATAAATTCAACACTAAAAATGTAACAAGTATGAATTTTATGTTTAATCATGCTTATAACTTCAACCAACCACTAGGCGACAAATTTGATACTTCAAAAGTAACTAATATGAGTACTATGTTCCGAGATGCTCGATCATTCAACCAATCTCTTGGAGATAAATTCGATACTTCAAAAGTAACTAATATGAACGAAATGTTCCGTAATGCTAATAATTTCAACCAACCTTTAGGAGATAAATTTGATACTTCAAAAGTAACTAATATGAACGAAATGTTCCGTAATGCTAATAATTTCAACCAATCTCTTGGAGATAAATTTGATACTTCAAACGTAATTGATATGAGAGGAATGTTTTATAGCACCACAAAATTCAACCAACCTTTAGGAGATAAATTTGATACATCAAAAGTAACCAATATGGTAGCTATGTTCCAATTTGCTGAATCTTTCAACCAATCTCTTGGAGATAAATTCTATACTTCAAATGTAACTGATATGGGAATTATGTTCCAAGGAGCTAGATCATTCAACCAACCTCTGGGAGATAAATTCGACACTTCAAATGTAACTGATATGGGTTTTATGTTTTATAATGCCGAATCTTTCAACCAAGACATTTCTAACTGAAATGTAACAATAACAGATCCGGTACTTTTAGAAAATTTTATGGTACGATCTAAACTGGAATCTATGAGAGACAAACTTCCTGCAGCAATTAGAAAATTGTTAAATTTATAATTATTAAAAATAGAGTTTATAAC
Source organism: Mycoplasma yeatsii GM274B (assembly GCF_000875755.1). Lineage (GTDB taxonomy): Bacteria > Bacillota_I > Bacilli_A > Mycoplasmatales > Mycoplasmataceae > Mycoplasma > Mycoplasma yeatsii. Next base: position 214,140 of record NZ_CP007520.1, read on the forward strand.
TCTATTTTTTCTATATTCTTCATATCTTATTTAATAAGACTAAACTAATATAATTACTATTGATAATGGTGTAAAATATATATATTGAATGTAAAAGGTTGGTGTAAAAAATGCAAGTATCATTTGTTATAAGCTCACAATCTAGTTTAGAAAGATTAAAAAAAACAGTAGATTCTATACTTAATCAAAAAAACAAATCTTTTGAAATCATTATTCTATTTGATTCAAAAGTAGATGCTGAAAAAAAAGAATATTTAAATGAGTTATTCGAACAAAACCAAAACATTATTATAAGCGAAAACAGCAAAATGCAAGATACTGCTCAACATTGAAATATTTCAAAACTATTAGCTAGTGGAAAATACATGGTTTTTGTTAAAGAAGGAGATCATATTTTTGAAAATTTTGTTGATGAAATAGAAAAAATTTCAAACAATCATAATCCAGATATGATCCAATTTGATTTAGAATATTATGGATTATTAGAAGAAACTTCAGCTAAAACATTATTACAAACAAATAAGTTATATGATCTTGAAAATGAAAAAGAAGTTTATGCTTACATAAGAAGAATTATTTATTCTAAAGCTTTTAAAACACAAATATGTAAAGAAAATAAAATTAGTTTCAGACCAAAAGTTCGTTTTGATAGTTTATTCACATTTGAATTTTTAAAACATTCTAAAACATTTTTTGCAACTGATGAAGTATTAACTAAACATAAAGTATCAGTTATGAAATACTCAGCATTTGATATTATTAACCAATGACCACATATTATGAATTATTTCAGAGCAACAGGTGAATATAAACAAATAGCTGATGAATTACACTATGCTTATTATTATGAATTATGTTATAACTTCTTAAATTTAGTTAGTTTATTTGATGATGCAGTTTTATATAAAAACGTTTTAAACAAATGTCAATTTAAAGTTAAAAATAAAATTGATAAGTTCATTAAAGTTAACAAAATATTTTTAGAAAATAAAGATGAGAAATTCTCACAAAGAGTTAAAAAGTTTAATGAACATATTGATTCAGAATTAAACAAAATAAAATAATATAAAAGACTATGGAAAATAAAAAATATTTATTAGTTCAATACACTGATAAAAATAAAAAATTAGAAGACAATCAATTTAGTCTAGCTAGTGTTTGAAAATTACTTTTTGCTAGACTTTTTGATTTAATAATAGGATCAATTCCTATGATTTTAATAGATTTATTGTGAAAATCACAACCAGGAGATGTTGTGATTTTATTAACAAGATATTTAATTTCTATAATATGAATGTTTTTATATTTTGTAGTTTTAACTTGAACTTTAAAAGGTCAATCATTATCTAAAAAAATATTTAAATTACAATTAATTAGTTTATATAAAAAACCGATTACTTTTAAAGATATATTTTTAAGAGAATTAGTTTTTATATTTGCTCCATTTTTAATTGGAATGATATCAACTACTATTTTTGCTTTAATTCTTCCTGTAAATATTAATAATGATAATAGATTTAGAATTTTTATATCAGCTATAATTTATCAATTTGGTTTAATTATTGTTTTCTTTTGATGATTAGTTATTATGATTTCAATTAAGTTTCAAAAACTTCATCAAGCAAATATAGATATAAAATTACACCTTGTTGTAGTTGATAAAAAACAACAAATTAAAATACAAAAACATGACTTTAATAAAATGTTAAAAAGAGATGAAAAACACGTTTCATTAACTGATCAACCTGGTAATTTTGATAATGATTTTATATATGAAATTCAAAATGAAGAAGAAATTAATTACAATAAATCTATTAACTTGAAAAAACAAGACATCAAAACATTAAAGTTAGAAAATCAAAATCAAACTAAACTAATAGAAAGTGAGAAAAAAGATGAGCATAATTAATATATTAGATTCTTTAAATCCTCAACAATTATCAGCTGTAATAACTACTGATAAACCAGTTAGAATTATTGCTGCAGCTGGTAGTGGTAAAACTAGAGTAATTACTGCAAAAGTTGCTTATTTAATTGAAAAAGCAAATATTAAAGCTTCTAGAATTTTAGCAGTTACTTTTACAAATAAAGCAGCTAATGAAATGAAAGAAAGAGTTTTAAATATTGTTCAAGATAATTCAAAATCTCCTTTCATTTCAACTTTTCACTCTTGATGTTGTAGAGTTTTAAGAAGTGATGGAACTAATATAGGATTAGAAAAAAACTTTTCAATTATTGATTCAGATGATCAAAAAGCTATTATTAAAAAATCTGTTAAAGAATCCAATTTAGTATTAACTGAAGAACAAAAAAAGATTTTTGATAAAAAGATTTTATATAGAATTAAAGAATGAAAAGAAAGCTTATACACTCCTAATGAAGCAATGGAAAACGCTTTTAATCCTATGGAAAGAAATTTTGCTGTAGTTTATAAATTATATGAACAAAAGCTTAAAGAATCTAATAGTTTAGATTTTGACGATCTACAAATTTATGTTTACAAATTATTTAAACAAAATGTTGAAATTTTACAAAAATGAAGAAATGCATATGATTATGTAATGGTTGATGAGTTTCAAGATACTAATGAAATTCAATTTGAATTAATTAAATTTTTAACAAAAGATACCAATCATTTAACTGTTGTTGGAGATCCTGATCAAACAATATATTCATGACGTGGAGCTAAAGTTGATATTATTTTAAACTTTTCAAAAACTTATACTAATGCAATAACTATAAAACTTAATCAAAACTATCGTTCAACTCAACAAATAGTAAACATTTCAAATGCTTTAATCAGAAATAATAAAAATAGAGAAGAAAAAGAAGTTTTTACAAATAATAATTCAGGAAAAAAAGTTATTGTAAAAGAAGCTCAATCTCGTGAAGATGAAGCAAGATATGTTGCAAAACAAATAAAAGAATTAGTTAAACAAGGATATAGATATAAAGACTTTTTTGTTTTATATAGAATTAATGCTTGATCTCAAGAATTTGAAAAAGAATTTTACAATCAAAAAATACCTTTCCAATTAATTGGAGGAATTAAGTTTAGAGAAAGAAAAGTAATTAAAGATGCTATGGCATTTTTAAAAATGATTTCTATTAAAGATAACATTTCAAGTGAAAGAATTTTAGGTTTAATTCCTAAAGTTGGATCAGTAACAATTAAAAAGATTGTTGATTTATGTGAAGAAAAAAATATTTCTATTTATGATTTGTTAGTAAATGATGATAAAACCGATCTTCATTTAATTACAAAACAATTAGATTCATTATCTGAAACTTTAAAATCTGCAAATGAAATGTTTTTAAAAAACGAATCAGTTGAAGAGATCCTAAGATATTTATTAAGTAAAACTGGATATGAAGAAAAATTAAAAGTATTAAAAGATGAAGATAATATTGCAAACATTAATGCTTTATATGATCAATTAAGAAATTTTGAACTAGATTTTGATTATGAATATTATTTAGAAGAAAATAAATTAATTGCTTTTTTACAAGAAGAATCACTTACAGGAGACGCTGATCAACAAGTAGTTGAAGATAAAGTTTATTTACTAACAGTGCATGCTGCTAAAGGTTTAGAAAATAAAGTTGTATTTGTTGTAGGTATTAATCAAGGAGTTCTTCCTTCAAAACTTTCAAATAATATTCAATCAGAATTAGAAGAAGAAAGACGAACATTTTATGTTGCTTTAACAAGAGCTGAAGAGCAATTATTTATTACTTATGTTAAAGGTGAATATTCTTATATTATGAAATCTGAATTGCTACCAAGTAAGTTTATTTATGAATTAAATAAAGATCATTATGAATTTGAATCACAATTTATAAATAGTTTGAATTATCAAAAACAAGATTTTCATTCAAAAAGAATTTCTCCAATAATCAATCCAACACAATTTGTTGATTTTAAAGTTGGAGATATGGTTAATCACATCTTATTTGGTAAAGGTATCATTACAAATATAATTGGAAATCAACTTCAAATTGCTTTTGAAAATAAAGCTCACGGAACTACAAGTGTTGCAACAAATAATCCTGCATTAACAAAATTATAATTACTATCACTTTTATATGTTTGTTAGTTTTAACGAATGTATAGAAGTTTTTATTTTTACAAAGTCTTGCATAATATAGCTTCTAAACAATAAAAAACTCTAATCGCACATTCAATTCCTATACAAAGCCATATCTTTAAATAAATTATTTTGTACTCAATTTAACCAGACGCTTGCAAAAAAAAAAAAAAAAGTAGAATAGAAAATGTGCACCGATGTGTCTGCACCAATCTAAAATCGAATTTATATTTTGAAGGGTACAATTAAAATGAAAAAATTATTAACAGTTTTAGGATCAGTTGCAATGGTTGCTACAACTGGAGCAGTTGCAGTAGCATGTAAAACTGAAGTTAAACAAGAAGATGTTGTTAAAAAATTAGAAAAAAATCTTGAAAAAGCATTTGATAAATTTGTTGAAAAATGTGGAGAAATTTTAAAAGAAATCGGATCAAAATCATTCACAGCTGAAGAAATTAAACAACTTGAAGCAAAAATTGAAGCTGAAGTTGCTAAATTAAAAACAAAAGTTGAAGGAAATGTAAATGATTCAGAACTTTTAGATAAAATTTTTGCAAACAATAAAGATAAAGGTCAAAAAGAAGATAATAAAAACTTCCCTGAAGCTAAGGGATGAAAAGACATTAAAGATGATTTTGAACAAGATTGATCTAATGAAAAAGTAGAAGCTAAAATCAAAGAAATTCTTTCTAAAAAAGATTTAACTGAAGAAGAAAAAGAAGCTATTGTAGAATCAATTAAACAAAATGTTGAACTTATTAAAGCTGAATCAGAAGCAAAAGCTGACTTAGAAGCAGAACTTTTAGTTGATGAAACTCTACAAGGAAATTCAGCTCTTTTAGAAAAATTCAAAGATGCTTGAACAAAATACGAAGCAGCTAAAAAAGAATACAAACAAGATGTTGAAAAAGCATTAGCTGAATATAACAAAGAAATAGTTAAAGTAAAAGACTTAAAATAATTTATGTTAAAGGTGCCAGAGCACCTTTTTTAATTTGACAGCTAATTATATTTAATTGATATAAAATTGGTAAAAAGGTATAATAAATATGTTATATAAATTTTAGGAGGAAGATAAATAATGGCGAAATTTACAGCTGTTATTACAGATAAAGTAGGATTACATGCAAGACCAGCTTCTGTGTTAGCCAAAGAAGCATCAAAATTCATTTCAAGTATTACAATTATTGCTGGTGAAAAAAAAGGTAATTTAAAATCAATTATGAATATAATGGCTATGGCTATTAAAACTGGTACAGAAGTAACTATTGAAGCTGATGGATCTGATGCCGATGATGCAATTGAAGCAGTTAAAAAAGCGATGGTTGAATCAGGTTTAATTGAAGGATAATTTAATTAATTTTAAAGCAACCATTAGGTTGTTTTATTTATTTAAAGGAGAGCAAAAAAGTGTTTAAAAAAATCGCCAATTTCCAATTAAAATCTACAAATGTTGATGAAAAATATGGTTTTGACTTTTACAAATATAATGCTAAAGTTGAGGGAATCATAGTTTTATTATCAATAGTAATACTGCCTTTAATCACGCTAATATTTTTAAATGTATTCAAAAAGCAATTAAACATTAATGAAGAACAAATTCAATTAATTATTAGTGTTTCAAGTTTATTTTTTTCAACTATAGGTGGACTTATTTTTTGAAAATTACACCCGACATCATTTTTCAAAGCAGGAGTAGGTATATTGTTTATTTATCCTATTGCATTTTTAGTTATGGGAATTTTTTCATCAATATGTGCTCAAATAATTCCTGGTTTATTTGATAAAGAAAGTAAAAAAATAACAGCATGAGGAAGTGTATTTCAAACATTTATTCAACTAATTGCTGAAATTATTTTAATAATTTATGCATTTTTAAAAATAGATGATCTAAAACAAAGAGTAAAATTAACATTAAAAGAAAATAAAAAACAATTAATCATTGTAGTTGTTGTTTTTACAGTAGTAATGTTTTTATTAGGAAATGTATTATATGGAATTATAGCTAATAAACTAGGATTAGGACAATCTGAAAATCAACAAAATCTAATTGAACCATTAAAAGATAAACAAACAAAAGTAATTTATATAATTCTTTTACTAATTTTTACAGTATTTGTTGCTCCATTATTTGAAGAAATTATCACAAGAAATGCGATATTCACAGCAGTTGGATCTAGATGATTATCAATTGTAATTTCTATGTTATTTTTTGGAATTATGCACGTTGGATCAGGTGATATTTGAAATATTACTCCATATCTTTTAGGTGGTTTATTTTTAAGTTTAGCTTTTGATTTTACACGTGGTAATATTACTTATTCATGATTAATTCACTCAACTTATAACTTAATTTCTTTAATAATAACAATATCAACTAATTAATTTAGGAGAAGTATGACAAAATTTTGTATTAATAAAAATGATGAAAATCAAACATTATTTAAATTTCTAAAAAAGACATATTCAACAACACCAATTTCTGTTATTTATAAATGATTAAGAAAAGGTGATATTAAAGTTAATTCAAAAAGAATTAAAGATAAACATTTCATTTTAAAATCAAATGATATTGTTGAAGTTTATGATTCAAATAAACCTGTAATTAGAGATAATTTTAATTACATAAAAAATGTTAAATTAGATATTTGTTATGAAGATGATAATTTAATTATTGTTAATAAAGAAGCTAATTTAGAAATGCATTCTACATACAATGTTTGTTTAGATGATATGATTAAGTCTTATTTAGTAGATAAAAATCAATACGATCCTTTAAATGAAAATTCATTTGTAATTTCTCATGTTCATCGATTAGATAAATTAACTTCAGGTCTTGTAATATATGCAAAAAACAAACAGTCATCAGAAATATTGATGGATGCAATACAGAATAAAGATAAAATAGAAAAATATTATCTTGCTTTAACTTCACATGATTGAACGTTAGATAACACAGTTGTATTAGAAGGTTGAATAAATTATGATTCAGAAATAAAAAAATCAATCTTTTCAACTGAAATGTTAGATAACTATAAGTATTGTAAAACTGAGTTTAATATGATTAAAAAGAATTTAATTTTAGTAAAATTAATAACAGGAAGAAAACACCAAATAAGATCCATGTTAAGTCATTTAAAAAATCCAATTTTAAATGACTTTAGATATGGTGGTAGAAAAATTAACGATGAAAAAATAATTTATTTATCTGCAAGCAAATTAGTTTTTCATAATTTAGAAAAACCATTAGATTATTTAAATGAAAAAATAATAGAATTTATTCCTAAATGAGCTAATTAAAGGAGATGTAAAAGTGAAGACATCAGCTAAATATGGAGTTTTTAGTGCCCTTATAGGGGTTATTATTTCTCTTACAAATATGTTGATTCAATTCTTAATGATATTTTGAATTCTAAAAACTTTTGGTCCTGAAATAAACGGGTATATTAGAATTAGTATATCTTTATCATTAATTGCTGGTTCAGCTGAAGGATCATTAGCTATAGCAACTATTGTCATGCTTATGAGACCAATTTCAGAAGGTGATTGAATTTCAGCAAACGAAGTCTTTTCAACAGCTAAAAGAAAATATAATAACAACATTATCACAGGTTTTACATTAGTTCTTCTTTTATCTATTTTATATCCTTTAGAAATTGCTTTAGCTCCAGCAATTATCAACAACAAACCTGCTAATTGATCATTAAATTTCACTTCTCCATCAGGTAATGCAACTAGTTTAAATTTTTGAGAATTAAGTTTAATATTTTTTATTTTTGGGTTTAAACAAACATTATCAACTGGATTATTTGGTGTTTATGAAAATATTTTAAGAGCCGATCAAAGAAACGGAAGTAGACGTTTAGCAATATTGTTTTCTGATATTTTAGTATTTGGATTATTTTTTATAGGTTTAAATAGTTATCTAACAATTAGAGATAATTATTCACCTGTTTATATCTTTTTAATCTTTTTACTTTATCCTTTTGTTAGAGGATTTTTAATAAAACAATATGTAAAAATCAAATATCCTTGATTGAAATTCTACCGAGATTTTAACAACTCTCATCTAGCAAGAAGATCCTTTAAAATTTTCTGATCTGAAATAGGATTTTCAATATTAAGAAATGCTGACATTTTAGTTCTATTCTTAGCATTAGGTTCATCAGCACTGGAAGTTACATCTTTACTATCTCTTTATATGGTAGTTGGTGTAAATATTAGAATTATTATGTCTACTTTAATTACTTCTTTTAGAGAGTACTTCTTAAGTATTATTATTAAAAATGGTCGATTAGATTGAAAATCATATATTAATTATGAACTTTATACTTATGTTGTAGCCGTATTGAGTTTTGCAACAATTGGTATGTTAACTCCTTATGTTGTTTCAGGTTTATTTTCATCAATTATTAGAGATAATAGTAAAATTAATAACCAAGCAATTGAGTTTGTGTTTTCAAGATTTACATTCTCATTAATGTACGCACTTTCAACAAGTTTAATTATTATTTTAGATGGTAAGTTTTCTTTAATTCAAGCAAAAGGTATGAATAAAGCTATTGCAAAATCTATTAATATTATTGCTGGACTTTATTTAGTAATTTCTTATCTAATAGTTTTAGTTGTAGCTAGATTTTTAGTTGATGATCAAAAGAAAATATCAACAATTTTAATTGTGTTTTATACTTTTAAATCATTATTTATAACAATTGCTTATTTATATTTATGAATCTTTACATGAGATAAATTAGTATATATTGCTAAGTTTAGTTCTATTTTACAAAACTTTATTTACTTATTTGTTGGAGTGATTACTTCATGATTTACAACTATCTTTTTAGTAGCTTCAATCATACCTATTAAAGGGACAAATGTTTTATTACCTGATTTATTTAAAGTTATATCAATAACATTAACAATGGGATTTATTGTAGCAATTTTACTTCCTATTATCATAAGACCTTCAGTTGGTATTGGTATATTTTTAGGTTTACCAATTATTAAACAAATAGTTAAAAAACAACAATATGATAATAAAATTAAACGTTTTATTGCTGAAGGAATTGATACAGGTAAAATGTTAGAACAACAACAATTATTAGTTAAATTTATGTCAGGATTTAACGATTATGATGAAGATAGTGTGATTGATCAAAAAGAATTTAAATATTTAAAACATAAAGAAAAACCTAAAATTTATACTTTAAAAAATACGGATCTAGATTTAGATCAAGATAAAGAAATTGAACATGATTTTGGAGAATAGATATGAATAAACAAGAAATATTAATAAAAATTAATCAATTAAAAGAAAAGATTGAAAAGTGATCTTATGAGTATTATGTTTTAGATAATCCTTCAGTTGATGATAGTGAATATGATCTTGTTTTAAATGAACTAATTGAACTAGAAAAACAAAATCCTGAATTTATCACACCAGATTCGCCTACTCAAAAAGTTGGTGGAACTATTATTCAAGGTTTTGAAAAAGTTAATCATAAAACTCCTATGTTAAGTTTAGGTAATGTTTTTAGTTTTGAAGAATTTAAAGATTTTAATAATCAAATAAGTAAAGTTACAAATACAATTGATAATCAATATTTTGCTGAATTAAAAATAGATGGTTTATCAATTTCATTAATTTATGAAAACGGAATTTTAACAACAGCAGCAACTCGTGGTGATGGTGTTGTTGGTGAAGATGTAACAGTTAATGTAAAAACTATCAAATCAATACCTTTAAAAATTAGTAAAAAAACTAGAGTTGAAGTTAGAGGAGAAGTTTTTTTATCTAAAAAAGAATTTGAAAAAATTAATAATGAAAGATTATTAAAAGGTGAACAATTATTTGCAAATCCTAGAAATGCAGCTGCTGGAACTTTAAGACAATTAGATTCATCAATTGTTGCTAAAAGAAATCTTGATGCATTTTTATACTATTATTTAGCTGATGATTCAGATGATTTAACTCAAGCTGAATCAATTGAAAAATTAAAAGAATTAGGATTTAAAACAAACAGTGAACCAATGTTGTGTTCTAATTTAGATCAAGTTAAAAATTACATTGAAAAATATACTGAACTAAAAGATGATTTAGATTATCAAATTGATGGAATTGTTTTTAAATTAAATGATAAAAAATTACAAGCAAAAATAGGATATACAACAAAAGCACCTAAATGAGCAATCGCTTATAAATTTCCAGCAGAAGTAAAAATAACTAAATTATTAGATATTTTCCCAACAGTTGGTCGAACAGGAAAAATTACTTATAATGCTAAACTTGAACCAGTTCAAATAATGGGAACGGTTGTAAGTGCTGCAACTTTACATAATGCTGAATTTATTAAGTCAAAAGATTTAAGAGTTAATTGTTATGTAAAAATAAAAAAAGCAGGAGATATTATTCCTGAAGTTCTAGAAGCAGTTAAAGATGATAATTTTTATAATTTAGATAAATGAATAATTAGCGATCGTTGTCCTGATTGTGATAGTTTATTAGAAAAAAATACTGATGAAGTTGATCAATTCTGTATTAATACTTCTTGTCCTAGACAAATTGTTAGATGTTTACAACACTTTGTAAGCCGAAACGCAACAAATATTGTAGGATTAGGTGATCAATTAATTGAAACTTTATTTAATAATAAAATACTTTCAAATATCTTAGATATTTATAATTTAAAAAACCATAAAGATGAAATTTTACAAATAGAAGGATTTGGTCAAAAAAAATACGATAATTTAATTAACTCTATTGAATTATCTAAAAGCTCATCTTTTGATAAAATCTTATTTGGATTAGGTATAAGACATATAGGTCAAAAAAATGCTAAAGTATTAGCTCAAAATTTTAAAAACATTGATAATTTAAAAAATGCTAGTTTAGAACAATTAACTAATATTGATTCAATTGGTGAAGTAATGGCTCAATCTGTAGTTGATTGATTTAAGATTGATGAAAATATAAAATTAATAGAGGAACTTAAATTAATTGGAATTAGCTTTGCTTATTTAGATTCTATAGTTAATCAAGAATCAAAAATAGCTAATAAAACATTTGTTATAACAGGAACTTTATCTAAAAATAGAGAATACTTTAAAGAATTAATAGAAAAAAACTTAGGAAAAACTACTTCATCAGTTACAAGTAAAACAGATTATTTACTAGCTGGTGAGAATGCAGGATCTAAACTAGAAAAAGCTAATAGTTTAGGTGTTAAAGTTATAAGTGAAGATGAGTTTTACAAATTAATAGGAAATGAGAGTGAATAATAATGAAAGATGTTATAGATATAAATTATTTAAAATCGCTTGCCAAAGATATTATGTTAGAAGCAAACGATCAAGAATTAGACTATATATTATCTGTTGAAGAATCAATTTTAGAAAAACTTAAAAAAGTAACAAGTATTGACACAACAAATGTAGAACCAACATTTTACCCTTTAAAAGATATTCATAATTTTTTAAGAGAAGATAACAACCCAGAAGTTATTGATCAAGAATGCATTTTAAAAAATGCTCCTACTAGTAAAGATGAATGTGTAACTATAGCAAAGGTGGTTAATTAAGATGGATTATAAATCTAAAAGTATATTAGAATTACATGATGATTTAGTTAATAAAAGAACAACTGCAACAGATTTAGCTAAAAAAGTTATAAGAGAATTAAAAAACGAATTAGACTCAAATGCTATTAATTACATAGCTGAAACTCAAGCTTTAGAACAAGCTAAACAAATTGATGCTAATTTTGATGCAGATAATATTTTATGTGGTATTCCATATTTATCAAAAGATAATTTTTCAACTAAAGATATTCCTACTACTTCATCATCAAATATTTTAGAAGGATATATTCCACCTTTTTCAGCAACTTTAATTGAAAAATTAGATCAAAATAAAGCTGTATTATTAGGAAAAACTGCTTTAGATGAATTAGGAATGGGTGGAACTGGTCTTTACTCATGTAATGGAAAAATAGTTAATCCAAGAGATAAACGTCGATTAGTTGGAGGATCAAGTTCAGGATCTGCTTATTTAGTTGCTAAAGGAATTATTCCATTTGCAACAGCATCTGATACTGGAGATTCAATTAGAAAACCTGCAAGTTATAACGGTATTGTTGGGTTCAAACCAACATATGGAGCAATTTCAAGATATGGATTATTACCTTATGCTCCAAGTTTAGATACAGCAGGATTCTTTACTAGAAATGTTGATGATATGGCAGTTTTATGTGATGCTAGTTTCGCATATGATGTTAAAGACTTTACATCAACTAAAATTGAATCATCTGATTTTTATAAACAAATTGATTCTTTTGATAAAACAAAAACTTTTGGTTATATAACTAATGTAATTGATGCTTTAGATGATGATCATAAAGAAAAATATTTAGAACTTTTCAAAAAATTAGAAAATCAAGGATATACTGTTAAAGCGATTGATTTTAGACAAGATTTATTAGATGCATTATCACCTGTTTATATGATGATTTCATTTAGTGAAGCGGTTTCAACTAATGCTAATTTAGATGGAATTAAATTTGGAAGTAGAGTTGAAGGACAAGATTATACTGAAGTTATGACTAAAACAAGAAGTCAAAAATTTGGTTCAGTTGTAAAAAGACGTTTCTTAATCGGTTCATTAAACTTAAAACGTGAAAATCAAATTAAATATTTAAATAAAGCTAAAAAAGTTAGAACACTAATTAATCAAGCGGTTGATGAAATGTTTAATGAAATTGATATTTTATTATTACCACCTTCAAGATCTATTGCTCCATTAATTGATGGCGCTCAAGAAGTTGATGAAAATTCACAAGAAAATGAATTTTTAGATGATGTTTTAATGCTTGCAAACTTTTCAGGAGCTCCATCAATTACAATTCCATTTTTCGAATATGATGAAATGCCAATCGGTATTAACTTAACAACTAAAGTAAAATCAGATCTATTAACTTTACAAGCAGCAAAAACACTAGAAAACATTATCGGTATTAAAAACCAAATAGTGGAGGACTAAGATGAACAATTTTGAACTTATTATTGGTATTGAAAATCACGTTGAATTAAAAACAAATACAAAGATGTTTTCTGCTGCTCCTGTTAGTTTTGGTATGAAACCAAATACTCAAGTTAATGAAGTTGATATGGCTTATCCAGGAAGTTTACCAACTGTTAATAAAAAAGGTGTTGAATTAGCGTTATTAGCATGTAATGCATTAGATATGAAAATTGATAATCTATTAAGATTTGATAGAAAAAATTACTTTTATCCTGATTTAACTAAAGGATTTCAAATTACTCAACAATTTCATCCGATAGGAACAGACGGGAAATTAGAAATAACTTTACCAGATAATAGTAAAAAAGTAATTGAAATTGAACGTTTACATATTGAAGAAGACACTGCAAAACAAGTTCATAAAGACGATTTAACTTATATAGATTACAACCGTGCTGGAGTAGGGCTAATTGAAATAGTGACTAAACCAGTTATGAGAAGTGCTGATGAAGCTTGTGCTTATGTTGAAAAATTAAGAGAAGTATTATTATTTTTAAATGTAAGTGATGTAAAAATGAATGAAGGATCATTAAGAACTGATTTAAATATTTCAATCAGACCATTAGGATCTAAATCATTTTCAAATAAAGTAGAAATTAAAAACTTAAACTCAATTTCAAACATCAGAAAAGCTATTGAATTTGAATTAAATAGACAAAGAGAAATTATTCTATCAAACAAAATCGTTGAACAAGAAACAAGAAGATTTGATGATCAAACTAATTCAACTGTTTTAATGAGAAGTAAAAGTGATGCATTAGATTATCGTTACTTTAGAGAACCTAACATTTTACCAATTCAATTAGATGAAAAATGAATTGAAAAAGTAATTCAAAACTCACCTGAATTAGCAGATCAAAAACGTTTAAGATATGTTAATGATCTAGGTTTAAGTTTAGATGATACAAACATTATTTTAACTAGTTTAGAAATGACTGAGTTTTTTGAAAAAACAATTAAATTAACAACTAATTGTGTTAAAGTTTCTAAAATGTTAATTTCAGAAGTTCAATCAAAACTAAATCTAGAAAACATTACTATTAATCAAACTAAACTAACACCAGAAAGTTTAGCAACTGTTATTAATATGATTGATAATGGAATTATTTCATCAAAACAAACAAAAGTGATTATGCCTATTATTTTTGAATCAGACAAAGAAACAGTTGAACAAATAATTGATAGATTAGGATTAAAACTAATTTCTGATCCTAACCAAATTAAAGAAATGTTAAAACCTATTTTTGAACAAAATAAAGAATTATTAACTCAATATGACTCACGTCCAGAAAGAGTTATTAAAACAATAATGGGACAATTAATGAAAATTAGTAACGGTAATGTTAACCCTGATTTAGCAAATAACATTATTATAGATACTATCAAAGAACTTATATAAAAGAAAAACTTCTGTTACTAACAGAAGTTTTTTATTTATCAATTATGCTTCATCTTCGTCATCTTCACCTTGAACTTTTTTAGCTAACATATTAATGATTGTATTTTTAGCAAACACTAATAATAAGTCACCTTCTCTTAGTTCAGTGTAATCATCAGGTAAGATAATTTTTCCTTTATGTTTAATTTGAATAATATTAAAGTCTTTATTAGCTGATAGTCCGATTTCTTGAATTGTTTTATCAAAAATATCAGGGTTAGATACTTCAAGAGTTGATGAAACAAATTCGTTATCGATAGTTTGAACATCAAGATCAAAATCAATGTTAAATAGAATTCTAGTTGCTGTAATTTTTCCTGCAACTTTATCTGGAATAACAATTTGATTTTCGCTTAATCCTAGAGCTAATAAAATTCTTTTTTGGTTTTCATCTCTTGCTCTTACTATGATTTTTTTACATTCTAAATCTATTAAATTTAAAACAGTTGCTAGTGAATCTTCAACATCTCCAATTGATACAATTACTGCATCATAAGATTGAATTCCTTCTTTTTCTAAGGCTTTTTTGTTTGTTGAGTTTATAACAGCTGAATCAACTGTACTAAATTCAGAAAGATATAAATTCATCTTGTGTTCATCAAAATCAAATACTTTTACTGATTGACGTTTTTCAACTAATGATGAAATCATAGATAGTGCAAAATTAGAAATACCAATAAATGCAAAGCTTTGTTTTCCTGCCATGTTTCATACCTCTTTAACTATTTAAATTATACATTCTTTTATAGTGATATAATAATATCATTGAAAAGATAAAAAAATAGTTACAAAAGAGATGAGTTTATGTTTAAAAAAGATAACAATCAAAAAGAAGCAAAACTAAATAAATCAAGCAACTCTAAAAAATCTTTTTTTAAAAGAATTAAATCAAATAAACATAATTTTTTTATAAAGTTTAAAGAGTCGTGACCACTTTCTAAAACTTCTGGAAAGATCTTTTTAATTTATCTTTGTGTTGTTTTAATTGGTGGATTTTTACTTTCTATTCCCGGTTTTGCACTAACTAGTCAAGCAGATAGTAAATATAATTGAGATTATTTAACAGGGTTATTTACTGCTTCAAGTGGTTTTAGTGATACTGGATTAACTGTGATTGATGTTTCACATTCTTATACTTTTTGAGGACAATTTATTTTATTAATTCTAATTGAATTTGGTGGTATTGGAGTTTTAACTTTTAAAATAGTTTTATTTTTACTTATAAATAAAAAAATATCTATTTCTGATACTATGGTTGCTCAATCAGAAAGAGGAAGTACAATTACAAGTTCAACTATTCAATTAATTAAAGATGGATTTATTTGATTAACTATTGTGCAAATATTTTCAGCGTTTATATTATTTTTCTTATTCTTTTTCAATGAACCTGCAATGTCAAATAATGGTGTAAGTCTTGAAACAGTTTCTCCATTTCATGATTTTTGAAGATCATTATGATTTGCTGTGTTTCATTCAACAAGTGCAGTAAACAATGCAGGTTTTGATATTATTTCACCTAACTCACTTCAACCTTATAACACAATAGATCATAAAGTTTATTCTATTCAAATTATTTTCATGTTAGAGTGAATTATTGGTGGATTAGGTTATCCAACATTTCATGATATTAAAAGAAAAATACAAGCAAGAAAAACAGGTCAAAAAGTTAAATTCAGTTTATTTACTAAATTAAGTTTTTGAGTTTATTTAACATTATTTATATTTGGGCCTTTATTAGTTTTATCAACTGAATATTCTAATTATGATAATTCATTAATTTTTAATAATTTAGATAGTAATTTAAATAAAACTATTAAGCCATTTAATGAAGTGTTTATGGATGTTTTATTTAACACAACCGCTTCTCGTAATGCAGGATTTTCAACTATTAATATGTCTAATTTTAATCCAAGTTCAAAATTCATTTTATCTGTATTAATGTTTATTGGATCAGCTCCAAGTTCAACTGCAGGAGGAATCAGAACAACAACTTTTGCAATTCTTTTATTATCAACTTTATCAATTATTAAAAATAGAAATTATACTAGTGCGTTTAAAAAGACAATTCCAGAAGCAACAGTTAGAAGAAGTCATGCAACATTTTTCATTTCTACGTTCTTAATTTTCATTTCGGTATTTACAATTTATATAGATTCTAATAAAGTATTTTTAGGTACAAATGATAAAGGTACAATTAGTGAAATTTTATTATTAATATGTAGTGCTTTTGGTACGGTTGGATTAAGTCCTTTAACTCATCATGATATGTACAAATTAGGTGCAACTACTAAGATATTAATAATTTTAGTAATGTTTATAGGACAATTAGGAGTATCTAATACTTTATTAGTATTTTTAAAACCAGCAAGACAAAAAGCATTGAAATTTTTAGATGAAGATGTAACTATAGGATAGGTGTTTTTATGATCATTTTAGATGGTAAGAAAGTTGCAGAACAAAGAAGAGAAGTATTAAAAGAAGAAATTAATAAACTAATTATTAATAATAAAAGAGTACCTAAATTAGTAGTTATTTTAGTTGGAGATGATGAATCATCAAAAGTTTATGTTTCTCATAAAACTAGAGCTTGTAGACTAGTTGGAATTGATTCTGAAACTTTAAAATTAGATGCTAATATTTCTAAACAAGAGTTATATAAAATTATTGATAAACTAAATAATGATCCAACTGTTGATGGTGTTTTATTACAATTACCACTACCTGATTGATTTGATGAAGAAAGCTATCTTCAAGCAATTGATGTAAGTAAAGATGTTGATGGTTTTCATTATATGAATCAAGGTAAAATGCTACAAAATTATGACACAATCTATCCATGTACTCCACTTGGTGTAATCAATTTATTAAAAGCTTATGATATAGAAATAAAATCAAAAGATATTACAATGGTAGGAACTTCAAATATCGTAGGAAAACCTTTAGCTATTATGTTATCTAATATGGGTGCTACAGTTACTATGTGTAATAAAAATACTGTTGATATTACAAAATATACTAAAAATTCAGATATCGTAATTTCAGCAACTGGACAAAAATTTATTATTAAAAAAGAAATGATAAAACAGAATGCAGTTGTTGTTGATGTGGGTATTATAAGAGATACAGCTACTAACAAATTAGTTGGTGATGTTGATTTTGAAAATGTAAAAGACTTAACAAGTTATATAACTCCAGTTCCTGGAGGGGTTGGCCCAATGACAGTTGTAACACTTTTAGAAAATACATTAAAGTTATATAAAAGACATGAAGGAGAAGAAAAATAATATGAAAGAAAAAATAGAAAAAATCAAAGCATTATTTAAAAATGATCAAAACAATCAATACGATCAAAATTTTAAAATAAGCAATCTTATTATTCAAATATCAGCAGGTGTAAGTATGCTTTTATCTAGCTTGATGTTTATTTTTGGAATAATTGGAATGGTTGTTGGATCATTGGTTGAAAACACAACTAATATTCATTTAAATTTAGCAGCAGGAATAAGTTTATTTGTTTTAGGAAATTATATATTTTTAATTTGTTTAGTTATTTTAGTATTATCAGTTATTAGTTCTTATTATCAAACTGGATTTTTAAAAGTAACTATAATAATACTTTCATTTATGTCAGTTGTGTGTATGGTTGGAGCTATTTATATGTTATTTACTAAAAATAAACAAGTTGTAGAACAAGAAATAGTTGATGATCAAGTTGATGAAATTAATGAAGCTAAAAAAATCGAAAAATTAAAACAAGTTGAAAAAACATACAAATTAGTTAAAAACCAAGAAATATCAGAAGATAAATTGACTGCAATCTTTAAAAAAGATCCTGAATTTGAAGAACTTTATAACAAAGTTAAAGAAAAAGCAGAAAATAGATTAAAAGAAAAAGATTAGTATTTAATAAGTGTAAAAAAAGCGACTAAGATCGCTTTTTTATTTAAATTTATTAGTTTTGAAAAATTTGTTTACTCGAACAATAATTGTTTAGTTGGATGTTAAAATTTTAGATTCATATTTTAATACATCTATTTACTATTAATAAAATTGTTTTATCTCTCGTGTTATATGAATTGTAAAAATAAAATTAACACTATTAAAAAACCAAGCAAAAAGTTTTCTCAAAAAGGGGTGGCGGTGTTCACTATGTTTTATAGATATTAATGGAAGTATTTTCTTGTTATTTCTTATTTTTAAGTAACACTTAATTTATTAAAATGTAAAAAAATAACAGTTGGCTTATAAATTTTGGTTTATAAGTTTAAACTGTTATTTTATGCTTAAAGCGGGAAACGTAGAAAAAAATGAATCCTTTAAGATTCATTAATTATTTTTTATTTTCATCATTTCTTCCAATATCAGAATGTTTTCATTCTGGAACAAAAATAGTCTTTTTAATTAGCTCAGAATTATCTTTTTCATTATTATAAATATTTAAAATATTGTAATTTAATATTGATTTTTTTAAAGAATCGATAAATTTAGTGTTGAATACATCTTTTCTTAATTTCTTTGCTTCTTCTAAATTGGTATTTGAATCTATACATTTAGATTTATCTTTTTCTTCTCTATTTGTAAACACTTCAAAACCGCTAATCATTCCATAAAACATTCCATCTCTTAAAACAATAAATAATGGTCCTTCTAAATTTTGAACGCTTGATGATAGTGATGAAACAGTATTAGTTACTTGTTCTTTATTTTTATTATTAATTCCTTTAATACCATAAATTTGTTTAGCTAGATTTGGTATTAAATAATCATCTAGTATTTTTTTTCTAACTCCACCATTTCATTGGTTTTGAATTTTATCATAAATAATACTTTCAAATTTAACTTCATCATTCATGTCTTGGAAAAGCTTTGAAGTATTATCACCAATTCTTGTAGTTGTTACTCAATATTCTTTAGTTTCTTTATTATCTTTATCTTTAGATTTTTCTTTTTTTACATCAACTTTATATAAATTGTCAGTTGGGTTCCCGTCATTTCCACTTGTAACATTTCATTTTAAGTTATTATGAAATGCACTTATAAATTTATTTGTAGATTGACCAGAACCATTATTTATTTTACTTATTGCTTCTGAAAAACTATTTGAATCTGTAACTTCTTGTAATCCATCTTCAAAAGAAAGTGATGAGTTATTATTTTTAGCCCCTAAATAAACAATTAAAGTTTTATTTTTTGATTCTTCTACATATTTATTAAATTGATTAAATTCTTTTGTAGCAGCTCCACAACTAACAACTAAGCTAGCTGATGTAGCAATAATTGAAACAGTAGATAATAGTGAAAGTATTTTTTTCATTTACATACCTCTCTTTTATAACATTATTTATTTTACTATATAATAAATAAAATAAAACTATTTTTATACAATAGTATTTGTTAATTTAATATAAAATCTTGAAAGTTATTTTTAAAATGTTATTATATTAAATGTACTTTAAAAATAGCTTGATATTTTTTATTTATGAAAGGTGGATATAGTAATGCGCGAAAAGTATATTTTACGCTGTACAGTTTGCAAAAATGAAAACTACATTGGTAAAAACGATAAGAAAAAACCAAAAATCGAAGTAGCTAAATACTGTGCAAATTGTAATAAACACGAACTTCATAAACAAAAAAAATAGTCTTTTATGACTATTTTTTTAAATTATAAATATATAATTATTGTTAAATGATAGGAGAATAAGCTATGAATAAACACGAAATTATTATAGATTTATTAAATAAAAATGATGCTGATGCAATTTTATTATATTCACCAGAAAATAGATATTGATTTTCTAGATTCCAGTCATCACTAGGATATTTATTAATTACTAAAAAATCATCACACTTATTTTTAGATGGTAGATATATAACAGCTGCAAGAGAAAGCGAAATAATTAATAAAGATGTAGAACTTTATCATTTTTCAAGTAACTTAAAAGATGATTTAAATAAAATATTAAAAGATAATAATGTTAAAAAATTAGCATTTGAAGCAGATTGAATTTTTTACAAACAATATGAATTATTTAGAGATAAATTCTTTAATGATGTAGAATTAGTTCCTGTTGATTGTTCAAAAATGAGAATGATCAAAGATAGTTGAGAAATAGATAATATTAAAAAAGCTTGTGATATTACTGATCAAGTATTTCAAGCAATTTTAGATTATGTAAAACCAGGAATGACTGAAAAACAATTACAAAGATTTGTTGATGATAAATTCTTAGAGTTTGGTGCTGATAAAATAAGTTTTGACACAATTATTGCTTCTGGAGTTAATGGAAGTAAACCTCATGCCGTTCCAAGTGATAAAGTTATTCAAAACAATGAATTAATTACTATTGATATGGGTTGTTTTTATAATGGATATTGTTCAGATCAAACAAGAACTATAGCTATTGGAGAAATTGATAGTAAATTAGCTGAAATTTATGACATTGTTTATGAAGCTCAATCATTAGGAATTAGTTTAGTTAAAGCTGGAGTAAACGCAGGTGATATTCACCGTCAAGTTCATCAATTTATCGATTCTAAAGGATATGGTAAATATTTTGATCACGGACTAGGTCATGGAATTGGTGTTGAAATTCACGAAGAACCAGGAGTAGGATCAACTGGACAAGTAATCTTACAAGAAAATATGACAATTACTGTTGAACCAGGAATTTATATTCCAGGTTTAGGTGGAGTTAGAATTGAAGATGATGTTTTAGTAACAAAAGATGGTTGTGAAATGTTAACTAGTTCACCAAGAACATTAATAAAATTAGATAAATAATTTTAAATGGTCATAAGACCATTTTTTAATTTTGAATAGAAAAGTTAAAAATTCCCTCTTGCTTGTAAAAAAAAAAAAAAAAGTAAAATTGAAATGTTATGAAATGCATAGAATCTAAAAAGAAAAGTAAAAGCAAAATCCTATTAGTTATTGCTGGATTATTAGTTGTTTTTGGCTCAATAACCGGAGTAACTGTAGGTTTATTGCATAGTAAAAAAGAACAGAATAAAGATTTTATAGATCTAAATAAAGATATATCTGAAAAAGAACGTTTCTTAGATATTTTATATATTGAAAATAAAGAAGAAATACTAAAACATATAAACAAGATTTTAATTCCTAAAAAATCAAATATAGATATCAAACCAGAACATGTAACAATGGTATTTAATAAAAATTCCGCTAGTGCAACAGTCATTGCTAACAATTCTGATGATGTTAAAGGAGAAGTGGAATTGAAATTCTATAAACCAGATATCGCTTTTCTTGTAAAAAACGAGGATAAAGATCTTGGGCTTTTTATCGTTGTTAATGAACAAAATATTATTGATGAAATAATTAGAAGAAATATTTTACAAAATAATAAGTTTGATCAAAATTTTAACTTTGAAAAATTTAATAAAGATTTTGATATTAATATTAATCAACAATCACGAACTATTGTAGTTAAAGCAAAATCTGATTCTACTCATTATACTGGAGAAGTTGAATTTAAATATCAATCTCCATTTTCGTCATTAGATCAAGTAATAACAACCGTAGATCGATTAGAAAATAACAGTAACGACACTATTTTAAATAGATTCTTAGAATTAAATAGAAATTTATTCAATCAAGAAAACACAAAAATTACCAAGGAACAATTAAAAGTTGAAGTAAGTGGTAATACTGCAAAAATTATTCTTACTGGTAATAAAAACTATCAAGGAGAAATTCAAGTTAATCTAGAATTTAAAACTGACATTTCAAATTTAGAATTAAATAGTAATGCTGGAGTATTTGATTCGGTAGAGAAAAATGTAATTATTGACTCATTTATTTCAAATAACCGCGAAAAATTACAAGGATTAACTACTCAAGATTTTGAACTTGTTGGAGATATACAAAATACTTCATTAACTGTTAAAGTTAAAGATAATAATCCTAAATTTAAAGGACAAATTGTAATTACTTTTTCAATTAAGGACGATTTCAATAAAATCGGAAATATTGTAAAGGAAATAAATAATCTTAACAGTAATGATCAAGAAACTGTTTTAAATAGGTTTGTAGAATTAAACTCTGATATATTGAATTCACACAAAATTACTCGTGAACAATTAACTGTTTCTGTAAGTGATAACGTTGCAACAATTAGAGTCGTTGGGAATGACAAATATCAAGGAACAATTAATGTGAATTTAAGATTATTTCCAATCACTTCTACATATCTAGGTGTGTTAGATAAAGATGATCAAAGTTCTGTCTTAGATGCATTAAATAAACTAAATAAATCAAACTTAAGCTTAAATGATCTTAATATAGAAATCAGAGAAAACACTGCAACAATCACAGGAAAAGAAAATAAAAAATTTATTGGAACAATTAAAGTTGAGTTTGGTCTAAAAGCTATTTATTCATCAAATAACCATCGACTAACAAGAATTGGATTCTTTAAAAATAAAAGCGGTAAATGACAAATTGAAAAAGCTCACTCTTCAGTTAATAAAATACCACCAAATTTACCCACATTTATAACTAGTTTGCGTAGTGCATTTAGTGGTAATAATAACACGACAATTTCAGGATTGGAAAATTGAGATACTTCAAATGTAACTGATATGAGTTTTATGTTTAATAATGCTCATAATTTCAACCAACCTCTTGGAGATAAATTTGATACTTCAAAAGTAACAGATATGAGTTGTATGTTCCAACAAGCTCGATCATTCAATCAGACATTAGGAGATAAATTCGACACTTCAAAAGTAACAGATATGAGTTGAATGTTTAATAAAGCTCATAATTTCAACCAACCTCTTGGAGATAAATTTGATACTTCAAAAGTAACAGATATGAGTTGTATGTTCCAACAAGCTCGATCATTCAATCAGACATTAGGAGATAAATTCGACACTTCAAAAGTAACAGATATGAGTTGAATGTTTAATAAAGCTCATAATTTCAACCAACATCTTGGAGATAAATTCGATACTTCAAATGTAACTGATATGAGTTTTATGTTTAATC
The DNA here is from genome assembly GCF_000875755.1 of Mycoplasma yeatsii GM274B. Taxonomy (GTDB): domain Bacteria; phylum Bacillota_I; class Bacilli_A; order Mycoplasmatales; family Mycoplasmataceae; genus Mycoplasma; species Mycoplasma yeatsii. Next base: position 237,754 of record NZ_CP007520.1, read on the forward strand.
ATGCTCGATCATTCAACCAATCTCTTGGAGATAAATTTGATACTTCAAAAGTAACTCGTATGAATTCTATGTTCCAAGAAGCCAGATCATTCAACCAACATCTTGGAGATAAATTCGATACTTCAAATGTAACTGATATGAGTTATATGTTTAATAAAGCTCATAATTTCAACCAACCTTTAGGAAATAAATTCGATACTTCTAAAGTAACTAATATGAGAACTATGTTCCAAGAAGCCAGATCATTCAACCAACCTCTAAACTTCAACACTTCAAATGTAACTGATATGAGTTATATGTTTTTTGGAGCAACTTCTTTTAATCAAGATATTTCTAATTGAAACGTAGTAAAGATAATTAGCCGAGAAAAATGCCTATTTTTCAACTTTAACACACACGCTCAATTTAGAGGAGATAAACTTCCTGAAGTAATTAGAAAATTGTTAAATTAATAATTATTAAAAATAGAGTCTATAACTCTATTTTTTCTATATTCTTTATATTTTATTTAATAAGACTAAACTAATACAATAAAAAAAGTTAAAAAATAAAAGGTATTAAAAAATGTTAAAATAAAAGTTAGTTAGAAGAGAGAAAATAATATGAATAAAATTTCTAAAGAACAACAAATAAAACAAAAATCAATTAGAACTAATTTTCAAATGAGAGTGATTTCATCTGTATTTTTAGTTATAGCTTTAATAATTTATTTAATATTTCCAAGTTTATATAATATTGGTTTTATAAATAAATGATCAGAAAATAGTTTAATAGCATTAAATGTAATTTCATTATTAATTAGTAGTGTTATTCTGTTTTTTTCAACAAATGAGTTATTATCATCTTTTGAAATAAAATTTTCTAAAGAAAAATTATTTATTCAACTTTTTACAGTTTTATTGTTATGATTACCTTTTACTGATAAAGATAAACATACTTATATTTTTAATTTCATTTCAAGTGTTAATTATTGAAATATAATACCTTTTGTAATTTTAATTTCTTATATTAGTTTAGTTTGAATTTTATTAAAAAATAGTTTTAGTAAAAATAAATCAGAAATATCAAAAATATTATTAATAAGTTTTATTATGGTGTTTGCTTTAAAAACTTTTAATATGTTAGGTTTTTATATTTTTTCAAAAAATAGAGATTCAAGTTATTTACTTTATGGTTTTTCAAGTATTATTTGAATTTGATTAACAATTATTTTAACTGATACTTTTGCTTATCTTTTTGGAGTTAAATTTGGAAAACACAAATTAGCACCAACTATTAGTCCTAAAAAAAGTTGAGAAGGAGCTATTGCTGGATTTGTTTGTTCAGTTTTAGTTAATTTAGCAATAATTTTAACTTTATATTTTGTTAGTTCAACTCAACAATATGCACCGTTTTATGGATTTTTTAAAGTGTTAAATATTTCAAGATCTTGAGTTGTTGTGTCTTATGTTTTTATAACTATGGCAGTTTCTATTTTATGTCAATTAGGTGATCTATTATTTAGTTGAATTAAAAGAAGTATTAATATTAAAGATTTTTCAAATTTAATTCCAGGACATGGTGGAATACTTGATAGATTAGATTCATTTTATTTTGTGTTTTGTGTAATGTTTTTCATAATTTTTATTGGTCTATTTGCTAATCAACTTTAGAATGGAGTTTTTGTATGGATAAAAAAATCAAAAAAGTTTTTGATGTTTTAAATATCGATTTTTCAGAATCTGAATTATCGTATTTTAATAACTCAAAATTAGTAGAACCTATTAGATTATCAACAAAAAAAACAAAAGCTTATTTTCATATTCAAATAGAAGAATTTTTACCAGTTCAATTACTACAAAAAATAGAAAATAAATTTAAACACAATGATATGTTTAATATCAAATTAATAATTGATGTTGTTAATAAAGAGTCTTTAAATAAACAAATATTAATTGATTATTTAGAATTTATTAAAAACTATAAAGCTGAATCAGGAAATCTTAGTTATTGATCTATGATTGATACTAAGAATTTTGATTATGATCAAACTAACAATTTAATGACATTTACAACCACTTCTAATGAAAGTAAATCTTTTATTTATCCTGAATTAAAATATTGTGTTTCTAAACTGCATCAATTTGGTATTAAAGATATTGATTTTGAAATCAAAGTAAAAGAAATTTCATTAGATATTTTAGAAGAACAAGCTTTACAAGAACTAGAAAAAATAAAAAATCAAGAAGTTGATCAAACACAAAAAATAAACAAAACTTCATCTAAAACTTCTATTGTAAAAAAAACATCTTACAATTCAAATTACAAATATAAACAAAGTTTTGATAAACCTAGTTATGATTCGTTATTAGATTTAGAGCCAAATGCTCAAAATATCATTATTCATGGAATGGTTATGAATAAAGAATTTAAAGTTTCAAAAACTGGAAGAAAGATTTTTTATATTGATATAACAGATAACAAATCATCAATTAGATGTGTTTATTTTTCAAAAAGTGAACAAGCCTGTGAATTTGATGATCTAACTGAAGAAGAACTATTACAAGAAAATGTAAAAGAATTAAAAGAAGCAAAAATTAATGTATCTGATTGAGTTGCATTACGTGGAAAAACAAGTTATTCAGAATATGATCAAGAACAAGTTTTTTATATAGATAATTTCATAAAAATTGAAAAAGAAAATAATTCTAGAATTGATGATGAACCTGTTAGACGTGTTGAATTACACACTCATACAAAAATGAGTACAATGGATGGGGTTAGTTATGCAAAAGAATATCTTAAATTAGTTAATAAATGAAATTGAAATGCAATAGCTTTTACTGATCACATTAACGTTCAAGCTTATCCTGATATTTATAGTGAAATAAAATCTATTAATAAATCTAGAGATAAAGACAATCAATTAAAAGCAATTTATGGATTAGAAGCTCAAGTAGTTGATACTGATAAATTATGATATGTTAAAAACGCTAAAGATCAGGATCTAAAAAGTAGTAAAATGGTGTTTTTCGATTTAGAAACTACAGGATTAAGTCCTGAAATGGATGAGATTATTGAGTTTGGTGCAGTTATTTATGATTTAAAAACTGGAGAAAGAAAAAGAAGTGATATTCTAATTAAACCTGAAAAACCATTAAAACAATTTACAAAAGAACTAACTAGAATTACTGATGAGATGTTAGAAAATAAACCTTCAATTAAAGAAGCATTTTCTCAGATTTATGAAATTATTAAAGATGGAATTTTAGTTGCTCACAATGCTAATTTCGACTTTAACTTTTTATCAAATTGTGCAATTAAATTAGGGTATGACAAATTAACAAATACAGTTATTGATACACTTACAATTTCAAGAGTAGTGTTTGCTGAATTAAAAAATCACAGATTAGGAACAATAGCTAAAAAACTTGGTATTGATTATGATGCTGATGTTGCTCACCGTGCTGATTATGATGCTGATGTTTTAGCTGATGTTTATGACAGATTAATTATTGAAGTTAGAAAAACTCACAACATTAATACTGATACTGATTGAAATAAAATTCATCCACAACAATTAAGTTTAAATAAAAACTATCACGGTAGATCAGGTTATCATTTAAACATTCTAGCTAAAAATCAAAAAGGTTTAAAAGAGATCTATAAATTAGTTTCAAAATCACATACTAAAACATTCTTCTCTTCACCTAAAGTTATTAAAAAGGATCTAGAAGAATTTAGAAAAAATAATAATTTATTAATTGGTAGCGGTTGTGTTAATGGTGAAATTTTCGAACTAGCTAGAACTAATACTTTTGATGAGTTACATAATGCTATTAAGTTTTATGATTATATAGAAATTCAACCTATTAGTGTTTATAAAAATCTATTACAAGATGATTCATTAGATTTAGACCAATTAAAACATATTATTAAAACAATTATTAAGTTTGCAAAACAAGAAAATAAAATTATTGTTGCAACAAGTGATGCTCATTATACCGAACCTGAATTAAAACAAATTAGAGAAGTTTATATTAGTTCCAAAGGTTTAGGTGGAACACGTCATCCATTATTTGATTCAAAAAATAGAGTTAAAGATTTTCCAGATCAACATATAAGAACTACAAAAGAAATGTTGGATGAGTTTAAGTGATTAAATGATGATGAATTTGTTTATCAAATAGTAGTTGAAAACACTAATAAAATAGCTGATATGGTTGAAGCAAATATTGCTCCAGTTAAAGATGGATTATTCACTCCAAAAATTGATAATGTTGATGAAAAATTAAAAAATAAATGTTATGAAACAGCAAGAGAAATGTATGGAGATAATCTACCTGAAATAGTTGAAAAAAGATTAGAAAAAGAACTAAACTCAATTATTAAACATGGATTTGCAATTGTTTATTGAATTTCTCATTTATTAGTTAAACAATCATTAGAAGATGGATATTTAGTAGGTTCACGTGGTTCAGTTGGTTCTTCATTTGTAGCAACTACTTCTAAAATTACTGAAGTAAATCCTTTAAAGGCTCATTATAGATGTACTAATTGTAAATATTCAGATTTTGATACTGATCCTCAATACAAATGTGGTTATGATTTACCCGAAAAAAATTGTCCACAATGTAATCAAAAATTAATTGGTGATGGACACGATATTCCTTTTGAAACTTTCTTAGGTTTTGATGGAGATAAAGTTCCAGATATTGATTTAAACTTTTCAGGAGAATATCAACCAACAGCTCACAATTTTACTAAAAAAATGTTTGGTGAAGATAATGTTTTTAGAGCCGGAACAATATCAACAGTTGCTGAAAAAACTGCGTTTGGTTATGTTAAAGCATTTTATGAAGAAACAAAACAAAATCAAGAACAACCAAGAAAAGTTGAAATTAATCGTTTAGCTAAATTAGCTGAAGGAGTTAAAAGAACAACAGGTCAACACCCTGGTGGAATTATAATTTTACCTAATGAATTTGAGATCGAAGATTTCACTCCTGTAAACTATCCAGCTGATGATACTAGATCAAGTTGAAAAACAACTCACTTTGATTTCCACTCTATTCACGATAACTTATTAAAAATGGATATTTTAGGACACGTTGATCCAACTGCTTTAAGAATGTTACGTGATTTAACTGGTGTTGATCCGATTACTGTTCCAACTGATGATAAAAGAGTTTATTCATTATTTTCAGGACTAGATGAATTAGAAATTACTTCAGATAAAATAAATGGTGAAATTACAGGCGCTATTGGAATTCCAGAATTTGGAACAGGATTTGTTAGAGGTATGTTAAGAGAAACAAAACCTAAAACATTTGCTGATTTAGTTCAAATTTCAGGATTAAGTCACGGTACTGATGTTTGATTAGGAAATGCAAGAGATTTAATTAGAGATGGTAAAGCTAACATTTCAACAGTTATTGGGTGTAGGGATGACATCATGGTTTATTTATTAAGTATGGGATTAGATAATTCATTAGCTTTTGTGATTATGGAATCAGTTAGAAAAGGTAAAGGATTAAAAAAAGAATGAGTTGATGTTATGAAAAAACACAACGTGCCAGACTGATATATAGAATCATGTTTAAAAATTAAATATATGTTCCCTAAAGCTCATGCTACTGCTTATGTTTTAATGGCTTATAGAATCGCTTGATATAAAATTTATTATCCAGCTGAATATTATGCAACATTCTTATCAACGCGTGCTGATGCTTTTGATATTGAAACTACACTAGGTGGATATGATGCTGTTTTTGCAAAAGTAAAACAACATGAACAAAGATTAAAAAATGGTGAAAAAGTATCTAAAAAAGATGAAGATCTTTACATAGTTAATGAAATATTATTAGAAATGTTTGCAAGAAAAATTAAATTTACTAATATTAATTTTGAAAAATCTCAAGCTACAAGATTTATTGTTGATACTTTAGATGATGGTTCAAAAGTTTTAATACCACCATTTAACATAATTGATTCATTAGGTGAAGCTGTGGCAATGTCTATAATTAGTGCTAGAAATGATAGAAAAATAACTAGTGTTAATGATTTAAAAAATAGAACACAAGTTACTCAAACACAAATTAAATTATTTGAAAAACTTGGTATACTAAATTCATTAGCAAGCGATGAACAATTAGCATTTGAATTTTAAAGGAGTGGAATTATGTCAAATATAAATGTAAAAGATTTAATGTTAAATAGAAAAAGTGCCAGAGATTTTGATACTACTAAAAAAATATCTGATAAAGATTTACAAGATATATTAACAGCAACAAGAATGACACCAAGTGCTTTTAATTTAATGAATTTAAGATTATTAGTTATTGATTCAGAATCAGAATTAAAATCACAATTAATTCCATTGTTTTATAATCAAAAAAACTTTATTAATGCTGATAAATGTATTTTATTTGTCTCAGATAAATCTAATAAAATTTTAAATCACACTATTGATAAAACTATAAGTTCAATTTTTACAAAAGAACAAGAAGAAATTGCTCAAAAATTTAGAAACAACGTTGTTAATTCAACAACTATGTTAGCAAAATATAATGAATTAGATAATTGAAGTAAAACAACTGCTCATATTGCAAGTGGAGTTGCTACAGTTGCTGCTGCTAGTTTAAATATTGATTCATGTATTATGGGTGGATTTAATGCTAATCAGTTAAATGAAATTCTAATTGAAAATAATTACTTAACTAGTGATGAACAAGTGGTTTTAGCGATGGTTTTAGGTTATGTTAATCCTAATATTATTCCTAAAGCAAAAATAAGAATTGATGAAAAAGAATTCGTTACATTTGTTAAGTAAATTCCAGACTACAGATTAATTTTTATTGAAAAATCATAAAAAAACTATACAATTAATATTGTATTAGAATAAATATATAGCGTAAGCAAGGTGTCTAATACCTTGCTTTGTTTTATTATTGACCTATAGGAGAACTATGAAAAAATTTAGTGTTGTAAAATCAAAAATTCAAGAAATTGTAAATAAAGAATTAGAGAAATTAAATTTAGAAGTTTATCAAATAAACAATCATCGTGAATTTGATGGTGATGTTTTACAAATTCTAGTACAAGATATTTCAAAAGCTAATAAAGGTTTAGATTTTGATACTATAGTTAAAGCTAATGAAGTAGTTTCTGATGCTTTAGATCAATTAAATGAAATTGATGAACCTTATTTATTAGAAGTTGCTAGTGCTGGAATTGAAAAAGAAATCAGAACTTGTCAAGAACTAGAAAAAGCAATAAATGAATATCTATTTGTTCAATTAAATTCTCAACAAAAAAATGTTTTAGAATTTTCAGGACATTTAGTTAAATATGATTCAGATTCAAATAAATTTGGATTTGAATTCTTTGTAAAAGGTCAAAAAAAGAAAATTGAATTATCATGAGAAGATATTAAATTTGTAAGATACGCAATCAAATTTTAGGAGAAATTATGTTAAGTGGAAATGAATTATTACAAGCAATAAAATTAATAGAACAAGAAAAAAACATAGATAGAGATGTTATCATTTCAGGTATTAAAGAAGGATTACAAAAAGCTTATGAAAAATTCTTTGATACAGATGCTGTTGTTAGAGTAGATTTTGATCAAACAACTGGAAAAATCAGTATGAATCAAGAATTAACAGTTGTTGAAGAAGTTGATGATGATTGATTAGAAGTTTCACTAGAAGAAGCTTTAGTTAAAAATCCTGATGTTAAAATTGGTGATGTTATTTTAAAACCTATTGAATTTAATGAAGAATTTTCAAGAATGATAGTTAACCAAGTTCGTCAAATTTTCCAACAAAAAATTCGTGGTGCTGAAAGAGAAAAAATCTATGAAAAATTCATCAGCTTGGAAGGTGAAATTGTTCAAGCAAAAGTTACAGGTATGAATAAAGAAGGAAGTTATGTTTTAGATATTGAAGGAACTACTTCTTATTTATGAAAAAATAAATCAATTAATAATGAAACTTTTGAAATTGATCAAATTATTGATGTTTACATTGAAACAGTAGAAAAAGAAAGTCGTTTATCTCAATTAATTGTTTCAAGAACTAGTCCTAACTTTTTAGCTAAATTACTTGAAAGAGAAGTTCCTGAAGTTAGAATGGGAATAATTGAAATCAAAGCTGTTAGTCGTGAACCTGGAAAACGTGCTAAAGTCGCAGTTATCTCAACAAATGAAAACATTGAACCAATTGGATCAATTGTTGGAGTTGGTGGATCAAGAATTAATAAAGTAAGTGATGAGTTAAAAGGTGAAAAAATAGATGTTGTTAAATGAGATGAAGACATGAAAACATTTATTATAAATGCAATGTCACCAGTAAAAGTAATATCTGTAAATAATGTAGATGGTGAATATGATATAGTTGTTCCTAACCAACAACTTTCACTAGCTATTGGAAAACAAGGGATAGCTGCTAAATTAATTGCTAATTTAGTTAAAACTAAAGTTAATATTTATTCTTTATCAAATGCTTTAAACGATAATATTGATATTTTATGAAATGGAAACATTACTAAAGAAGAAGTTGAAAACAATATTTTCTCAACAGAAAGAAATGTTTCAAGACAAGTTCAAAACAACAAAATTAGTAATCAAAAATCAAATAATATTTCTAAAAAACAAAATCATAAAGAAGACTTTATTGATTTAGAAGCTTTACAAGCTTTCCAAGCTGAAGTTACAAAAGAATTAGCTGAAGAAGAAATCCAAGCTGAAATTATTAATGATGATATTAATGTTGAACAATCAATTTCAGTTTCTGAATCAGTTAGTCAAGAAGTTGAAGAAGTTGAAGAAAAACAAGATTCAATTTTCGATCAAGAACCAGATATCGATGAAATCAATGCTAATTTAGAAGCATTTAATGAAGCTTTAAATGAATATGATGATGAAGATATCGATGATGAAGATGATACAATAGAAGATTATGACAAATACTATGAATAGTTCTCATCAAAGTTTAAGAAAAGAAATTGTAACATCTGAGATGCTACCAAAAAAAGATTTAATTAGAGTGGTTAAAAATAAACAAAATGAAGTATTTATTGATCCAACTCAAAAAGCTAATGGTAGAGGTGTTTATATTAAATCTGATCTAAGTCATGTTGAAGTTGCAAAGAAAAAAAATTTACTTTCTAAAAGTTTAAGAATCAAAGTTGATCCTGTTATTTATGATCAATTAGAAGAATACATAAATGCAAAAAAATAAATTATTAAATGCAATTGGAATGGCTTATTCATCAAGAAATTTAACAACTGGATCTAAATTATTAGATCAAATAAAAGAAAATAAAATTGAACTTGTAATTATTTCTTCAGATATGGGATTAAGTCAAAAAAAGAAATTTATAGATAAATGTAATTCTAGAAATATTGAATATATTTCTGATTTGATAACAAAAGAAGAATTATCAAAAGCATGTGGTAAACCTATGGTAGTTGCTGTTGGATTAAAAGATCCTAACTTTATCAAATTAATAAAATCTACACTATAACTTCACAAGAAAGGATGTGTTTATATGGCAAAAAAAGAAAATAAGAATATTAAAAAACAAGAAGCACAAAAACATACTAAAAATATTAAAAGACAATTAAAAGAAGAGGTAAGCACTGGGTTAATCGACGGAGTATTTGTTTTTACTGAACCATTAACTGTAGCTGATTATGCTAGTCAAATTAACAAATCAGTTTCTGATATTTTAAAACACTTTTTCAATCAAGGTATTTTATTAAATCAAAATGCAATGTTAACAGAAGAACAAATGGGAGAACTAAGTTTAGAATTTGGTTTTGATTTCAAAAAAGAAGCTTCAGTTACTAAAGAAAATATTTTAGAAACTTTATTAGAAGTTGAAGATAAACCTGAAGATCTAAAAGAAAGAGCTCCAATCGTTACTATTATGGGACACGTTGATCATGGTAAAACAACATTATTAGATTCAATTAAGAATTCAAATGTTGTTGATACTGAAGCGGGAGGAATTACTCAAGCAATCGGTGCTTATCAAATCACTGTTAAAAATGGTAAAAAAATTACATTCATTGATACTCCAGGACACGAAGCATTTACTGAAATGAGAAGTCGTGGAGCTAATGCAACCGATATTGTAGTTTTAATCGTTGCTGCTGATGATGGAGTTATGCCTCAAACTGAAGAAGCTATCGATCACGCTAAGTTAGCAAATGTTCCTATTGTAGTTTTTGTAAATAAAATTGATAAGCCAGGTGCAGATCCAAATAGAGTTAAAATTGAATTAATGAATTATGGTTTAGTTGCTGAAGAATTTGGTGGAGATATTCCATTTATTGAAGGTTCAGCAAAACAAAAGATCAATTTAGATAAATTAGAAGAAACTATCCTTTTAATTGCTGAGTTACAAGGATTAAAAGCTAACCCAAACAAATTTGCTTCTGGAGTTGTTTTAGAAGCTCACTTAGACAAAGCAAAAGGTCCTGTTGCTTCAGTTCTAGTTCAACAAGGAACATTAGAAATGAGAGACATGGTTGTTGCTGGAGCTACATTCGGAGCAATAAAACGTATTGAAGATGAATATAAACACAAAGTATTAAGAGCTGAACCTTCAAAACCAGTTGTACTTTATGGACTTAACCAAGTTCCAAAAGCTGGAGATAAATTTATTGTTTTACAAGATGAAAAAATGGCTCGTGAAATTGCTGAAGCATATTTTGCAAAACAACAAAACGCAGAAAGACAATCAAGACAAAATTTTGGACTAGAAGCTATTAAAAAACATATCGATGATGGTGATTTAAAAGCAATTAACTTAATTGTAAAAGCTGATACTCAAGGAAGTGTAGAAGCATTAAAAGGTTCATTATCAAAAATTAGTATTGATGGAGTAAAAATAAATATTGTTAGAGCTTCAGTTGGTGCTATATCATTATCAGATATTAGTTTAGCTACAACTATTAAAGATGGATTAACAATCGTTTATGGATTTAATGTAAGACCAGATGCTACAGTTAGAAAAAAAGCTGAAGAAGATGGAATTGAAATTAGATTACATAATATTATTTATAAATTAATTGAAGAGCTTGAAGATGCTGCTAAAGGTATATTAGATCCAGAATTTAAAGAAGTAGTTTTAGGTCAAGCTGAAGTAAGAGCATTATTTAAACACTCAGCAATTGGAACTATTGGTGGATTTTATGTAACTGATGGAGTTATTCCAAGAAATGCAAAAATTCGTGTTTTAAGAAATGGTGTTGTTGTTTATGATGGTGAAATTAACTCATTAAAACATGCAAAGGAAGACACTAAAGAAGTAAAACAAGGATTTGAAGGTGGATTAACCATCAAAAACTTTAATGACATCAAAGAAGGAGATGTCTTTGAAACTTATAAATTAGAACAAATTAAATAGTTAATATTACATTAAAGACGCGTTTTATTAAGTAAAATATTATTAGATGTGCTTTTTAAAAAGAAAGGTTATAACTTATGAACGAACAAATTATAAATGATCAAACAATGAACGAACAAATTAAAAAACCAAAAAAAATATCAGATCTTTATAAAGCAGGAGCAATTCTTACTTTAATTTTAGGTTGTTTTGGGTCATTAGGTGCTTTTATTTACGTTCTTATTACAATACCTACTATAATAACTGTTGCAGCAACACCTAATTTGGATCCGCTTATCACATCATATAAAGTATCAACCATACTTACTTTTTCATTTTTATCTATTGCATTTATACCATATATAATTCTTGCGATACTAAGTATAAAATCATTAAAAGAAAAAACATATAAATATAGAATAGTTATGAGTATTCTATCAATTATGTTTGGATTACTTTTAGGTATTATTGCTGGAGTATTGATGTTAGTAGCTGAACGCGACGATAACAATTAAAAGGAGAAAAATGTTAGATAATAAAACATTATTATGATTAAGTGAAAAACAAACTAAATTAGATTCATATATTTCAAACAAAAAACAATTTATTGTTGATGATGAAATATTGAATAAAAAAATTATTGCTTTTCTAGTTGAATTAGGTGAATATGCTAATGAAGAAAGAGTATTTAAATACTGATCAAACAAAAAAGAAGCAGAATTATCAGTTCAATTAGATGAATATATTGATTGTACTCACTTTTTAATAAGTATCGGAAATCAAATGAATTATGATTTTAATAAATTTGAATATCAAAATTTAATGTTTAAAAACAATATAGATGCTTATTTTAATATAGTTAATAAATTAGCTAATTTTATAAATAATAAAAATCATACAACATATGCTGATTTATTAAATTCATTTTTAAATATTTGCTCTGTTAAAAATTACAGTCAAAAAAAAATAATTGATGCTTATAATATTAAAAATGAAATTAATTTCAAAAGACAAGATAATAATTATTAAAAGGTAAACTTTATGGAAAAAATAACTTCTACAACAAATCCAAAAATTAAAGATATTTTAAAACTTAAAGACACTAAACACCGTAATAGTAAAAAACTATTTATAGTTGAAGGTTTTCATATGGTTTTAGAAGCTTATAATCATAAGATTATCAAAACTTTACTAGCAACAGAAAAAGCATTAAATGTTTTAAAAGATGAAATACCTAATATTACTGAAGTAATTGAAATATCATCAAATGTAGCTAAAAAACTTAGTGACACAACAACAAGTCAAGAAGTTTTTGCAGTATGTAGTATGGATGAAAATCCAATAATTGATTTAGAAAATGATATTTTATTATTAGATCACGTTCAAGATCCAGGTAATTTAGGAACATTAATTAGAAGTGCAGCAAGCTTTAATTTTAAAACTATTATAGCTTCACCAAATAGTGCAGGATTTTATAATCAAAAAGTGTTGCGTTCAACTCAAGGTAACTTATTTAAAGTAAATTTATTTAATGAATACTTAATTAAAGTTATTAACATATTACATGAAAATAATTACATTATAGTTGGAACATCACTTCATCATAACGCAAAACCGTTACAAAAAATCAAATTTGATTCAGATGATAAATATGCATTAATTATTGGAAATGAAGCTAAAGGAATAAGTCCTGAACTTTTAAACTTAATTGATGTTAATGTTAAAATTGAAATGCAAGAAGATGTAGATAGCTTAAATGCTGCTGTTGCTGGTTCAATTATTATGTATGAAATTAATAATGCTAAATAATTCAACTCATTAGAGTTGATTTTTTTTATTTAATTAAATAGATATAGAAATATAATGCAAAACTTTTTATATAATTTTATATAAGAGATAAGGAGGCAAACTTATGTATAAATTTAAATCACTTATTAATGGTGAATTGTTTGAAAATAATAAAGAATTAGAAATTATTAACCCTGTTGATAATTCTATTGCAGGAACTGTTCCTAGTTTATCAAAACAAGATATAGATAATGCTTTTCAAAGTGCTAAACAAGCTCAAAAACAATGAGAAGAAACTGATTTAGATAAAAGAATTGAAATTCTAAATAAATGAAAAGATTTAATTGATGAAAACAAAGAAGAATTAGCTCAAATCATTATGAGTGAAATTGCTAAACCATATAAAGAATGTTTAACTGAAGTAATTAGAAGTGTTGAATATATTGATCAAACTTTTATAGAAGTAAAACAATTAAAAACTTTAATTATTGATGGTGCTAAATATGGTGCTAAAAATAAAATTGGTACATTTATGAGAGTTGCAAAAGGAGTTGGAGTAGCAATTAGTCCTTTTAACTATCCAATCAATTTATCATTAGCAAAAATCATTCCAGCGTTAGTTACAGGAAACACTTTAGTTTTTAAACCAGCTACTCAAGGAAGTTTAATTGGAGCTAAATTAGGTGAACTAGCATATAAAGCAAATCTACCTAAAGGAATCTTTAACGTTGTTACAGGACGCGGTCGTGATATTGGCGATGAAATAATTACAAATAAACTAGCTGATTTTATTTCATTTACAGGAAGTGTTGAAGTAGGAAAAAGATTACTTGAAATTAGTTCAACAAAAGATGTTGTTTTAGAACTAGGTGGAAAAGATCCGGCTATTGTTTTAGATGATCACGATCTAGAAAAATATGCAAAAGAAATAGTTTCAGGAGCATTTAGTTATTCTGGTCAAAGATGTACAGCAATTAAAAGAGTTATCACAACAGATGAAATTGCTGATAAATTAATTGATATTTTAAAACCTAAGATTGAAAAATTAACTGTAGGTTTACCTAAAGATAATGTTGATATTACTTGTTTAATAGATAATAAGTCTGCTGATTTTGTTTGAGATTTAATTAATGATGCTAAAAATAAAGGTGCAAAAATTATTACAGGTGATAAAAGAGAAAATAATTTAATCTATCCTACACTTGTTGATCATGTAACAACTGATATGAAATTAGCATGAGAAGAACCATTTGGTCCAATTCTACCTATTATTAGAATTAATTCAATTGATGAAATGATTAAAGTTGCAAATGACTCTAATTTCGGATTACAAGCAAGTATTTACTCAAGTAACTTAGATAAAGCTTTAAAAATAGCTAATAAACTTGAAGTTGGTACTGTAAATATTAATGGTAAATCTCAACGTGGTCCGGATGTATTTCCTTTCTTAGGAGTTAAAGATTCAGGATTTGGAGTTCAAGGTATAATTGATACATTACTATTCTCAACAAGATATAAAGGTATTGTTATAAATAATTAGTATTTTTAGTCTAATTTAATATATTATTTAAGTCTTTCTGAAATGCTCAGAAGACTTATTTTTTTATAATTTTAAAAATTTTAAATTTTTTTAAAAAAACACTTGTATTAATAAAATAATAAAGATATACTTATTTTTGTCGTTAAGAGATAAAGAAAAAAACGATACGATCTTTGAAAACTAAATAGAACAAATTATTGTACAAATCTTGTCAAAAAGATGAATTTGAGTAATACAAAATACTTATATTAAAACAATAATAAAATAGTCAGAATCTAACTTAATTTATAAAACAATTTTAAAATGAGAGTTTGATCCTGGCTCAGGATAAACGCTGGCGGCATGCCTAATACATGCAAGTCGAACGGGGGTGCTTGCACCCCAGTGGCGAACGGGTGAGTAACACGTATCTAACCTACCTCATAGCGGGGGATAACTTTTGGAAACGAAAGATAATACCGCATGTGAATCTTATTATCGCATGAGAAAAGATTGAAAGGACCGTTTGGTTCACTATGAGATGGGGATGCGGCGTATTAGCTAGTAGGTGAGGTAATGGCTCACCTAGGCGATGATACGTAGCCGAACTGAGAGGTTGATCGGCCACATTGGGACTGAGATACGGCCCAGACTCCTACGGGAGGCAGCAGTAGGGAATTTTTCACAATGGACGAAAGTCTGATGAAGCAATGCCGCGTGAGTGATGACGGCCTTCGGGTTGTAAAGCTCTGTTGTAAGGGAAGAAAAAATAGAGTAGGAAATGCCTCTATATTGACGGTACCTTACCAGAAAGCCACGGCTAACTATGTGCCAGCAGCCGCGGTAATACATAGGTGGCAAGCGTTATCCGGATTTATTGGGCGTATAGGGTGCGTAGGCGGTTTTGCAAGTTTGAGGTTAAAGCCCGGAGCTCAACTCCGGTTCGCCTTGAAAACTGCATTACTAGAATGCAAGAGAGGTAAGCGGAATTCCATGTGTAGCGGTGAAATGCGTAGATATATGGAAGAACACCTGTGGCGAAAGCGGCTTACTGGCTTGTTATTGACGCTGAGGCACGAAAGCGTGGGGAGCAAATAGGATTAGATACCCTAGTAGTCCACGCCGTAAACGATGAGTACTAGGTGTTGGGATTATCTCAGCGCCGCAGCTAACGCATTAAGTACTCCGCCTGAGTAGTATGCTCGCAAGAGTGAAACTCAAAGGAATTGACGGGGACCCGCACAAGTGGTGGAGCATGTGGTTTAATTCGAAGCAACACGAAGAACCTTACCAGGGCTTGACATCCAGTGCAAAGCTATAGAGATATAGTGGAGGTTAACATTGAGACAGGTGGTGCATGGTTGTCGTCAGTTCGTGCCGTGAGGTGTTGGGTTAAGTCCCGCAACGAACGCAACCCTTGTCGTTAGTTACTAACATTTAGTTGAGGACTCTAACGAGACTGCTAGTGTAAGCTAGAGGAAGGTGGGGATGACGTCAAATCATCATGCCCCTTATGTCCTGGGCTACACACGTGCTACAATGGCTGGTACAAAGAGTCGCAATCTCGCGAGGGGGAGCTAATCTCAAAAAGCCAGTCTCAGTTCGGATTGAAGTCTGCAACTCGACTTCATGAAGCCGGAATCACTAGTAATCGCGAATCAGCTATGTCGCGGTGAATACGTTCTCGGGTCTTGTACACACCGCCCGTCACACCACGAGAGTTGGTAATACCAGAAGTGGGTAGCTTAACCGCAAGGAGAGCGCCTCCCAAGGTAGGACTGGCGATTGGGGTGAAGTCGTAACAAGGTATCCGTACGGGAACGTGCGGATGGATCACCTCCTTTCTATGGAGATAAAACATTTATTATTGACTATTTTAGTTCTATTTAGTTTTCAGGGATTGTATAAATCTCTGAAAATGATTGTTCTTTGAAAACTGAATATTAGATGAAATGCAATTTTCTGATTATAACAACATATAATTAGATAATTATTACGAAATTATTCGTAATGACATCAAAACAATTAACTAAAATTAATTGAGTTACAAATTGCTAGAAAGATTTTCTAAAAAAATAGTAAGGGCATATGGTGAATGCCTTGGAAAATGGAGCCGAAGAAGGACGTGATTACCTGCGAAAAGTCTGGGGGAGCTGGAAGTAAGCTGCGATCCCGGAATGTCCGAATGGGGAAACCTAACATGATTTATCTCATGTTATCTATAAGTGAATACATAGCTTATAAGAAGGGAACCTAGGGAACTGAAACATCTTAGTACCTAGAGGAAAAGAAAATAATAATGATTCTGTTAGTAGTGGCGAGCGAACGCGGAACAGGCCAAACCGCTCTACGGGGCGGGGTTGTAGGACTTTTGTTAGAGTTACAAAGTTATTGTATAGTAGAAGCTATTGGGAAGTAGCGGCATAGAGGGTGATACCCCCGTATACGAAATGCAATGACCTCGAGAAAGTATCCTGAGTACGGCGAAACACGTGAAATTTTGTCGGAATCTGCCAAGACCACTTGGTAAGCCTAAATACTACCATTTTACCGATAGTGAACCAGTACCGTGAGGGAAAGGTGAAAAGCACCCCGAGAGGGGAGTGAAAGAGATCCTGAAACCATATGCTTACAAGAAGATAGAGCCCGTTAATGGGTGATATCGTGCTTTTTGTAGAAAGAGCCGGCGAGTTACTATTGCATGCGAGGTTAAGTCGATATAGATGGAGCCGTAGTGAAAGCGAGCCTTAATAGGGCGTTTAGTATGCAGTAGTAGACACGAAACCGGGTGATCTAGCCATGAGCAGGTTGAAGTTAGGGTAAAACCTAATGGAGGACCGAACCAGTATTCGTTGAAAAGACTTTGGATGACTTGTGGCTAGCGGTGAAATTCCAATCGAACCCGGAGATAGCTAGTTCTCCCCGATATATCTTTAAGGATAGCGTTATGTGAATTGTTGTGGAGGTAGAGCACTGAATCTATGATGGCTGCACCTAGCGGTACTGATTAGAATTAAACTCCGAATGCCATAACTTGTGCATAGCAGTCAGAACATGGGTGATAAGGTCCATGCTCGTGAGGGAAACAGCCCAGATCGTCAGCTAAGGTCCCTAAGTGTAAACTAAGTGTGTAAGGATGTGGAACTGCACAGACAGCTAGGATGTTGGCTTAGAAGCAGCCATCATTTAAAGAGTGCGTAACAGCTCACTAGTCGAGTGATTCTGCGCCGAAAATGTACCGGGGCTTAAGTTTACCACCGAAGCTACGGATTGTACGCAAGTACAGTGGTAGGGGAGCGTTCCAAGGGCGATGAAGTCAGACCGTAAGGACTGGTGGAGCGCTTGGAAGTGATTATGCCGGCATGAGTAACGTTTGGAAGTGAGAATCTTCCATGCCGTTTGACCAAGGTTTCCTGGGCAAGGTTCGTCCACCCAGGGTTAGTCAGGACCTAAGGCGAGGCCGACAGGCGTAGTCGATGGACAACAGGTTGATATTCCTGTACCAGTTAATTAGTGATGGAGTGACGGAGAAGGATAGTATATCCCGGGCGTTGGTTGTCCCGGGCTAAGCACAAAGACGGCAACATTGGCAAATCCGTGTTGTATTAACGTTGAAGTGTGATGGGGAGTGAACGGTTCGCCTAGTAACGAAGTATATGACTCCACGCTTCCAAGAAAAGCTTCTAACTTAATAATTAACTGCCTGTACCTAGAACGAACACACGTGGTCAAGGAGAAAATCCTAAGGCAAGCGAGATAACTGTAGCTAAGGAACTCTGCAAAATAACTCCGTAACTTCGGAAGAAGGAGTGCTCATCTTTGATGAGCCGCAGTGAAGAGGGAGGGGCAACTGTTTAACAAAAACACAGCTCTCTGCTAAGTCGCAAGACGATGTATAGGGGGTGACACCTGCCCAGTGCCGGAAGGTTAAGAGGAGAAGTCAGCGCAAGCGAAGCTTTGAATTGAAGCCCCGGTGAACGGCGGCCGTAACTATAACGGTCCTAAGGTAGCGAAATTCCTTGTCAGGTAAATTCTGACCCGCACGAAAGGTGTAATGATCCCTTCGCTGTCTCGGCTGCAGACTCGGTGAAATTTTAGTACCGGTGAAGATGCCGGTTACCCGCAACTAGACGGAAAGACCCCGTGGAGCTTTACTATAACTTGATATTGAAATTTGGTGTAACGTGTAGAGGATAGGTGGGAGACTATGAGACCAGGACGCCAGTACTGGTGGAGTCAACCTTGGAATACCACCCTCGTTACATTGGATTTCTAACTTCGACCCGTTATCCGGGTTAAGGACAGTGTCTGGTGGGTAGTTTGACTGGGGCGGTCGCCTCCCAAAAAGTAACGGAGGCGCTCAAAGGTATCCTCAGTATGGTTGGAAATCATACATAGAGCGCAAAGGTAGAAGGATGCTTAACTGCGAGACTTACAAGTCGAACAGATACGAAAGTAGGACTTAGTGATCCGGCGGTCCCGAGTGGAAGGGCCGTCGCTCAACGGATAAAAGTTACCCCGGGGATAACAGGCTTATCTCCCCCAAGAGTTCACATCGACGGGGAGGTTTGGCACCTCGATGTCGGCTCATCGCATCCTGGAGCTGTAGTCGGTTCCAAGGGTTGGGCTGTTCGCCCATTAAAGCGGTACGCGAGCTGGGTTCAGAACGTCGTGAGACAGTTTGGTCCCTATCTGTTGTGGGCGTAGGAAAATTGAAGAGAGCTGTTCCTAGTACGAGAGGACCGGAATGGACGCACCCCTGGTGCTCCTGTTGTCACGCCAGTGGCATAGCAGGGTAGCTATGTGCGGACAGGATAATCGCTGAAGGCATCTAAGCGAGAAGCCCCCTTTAAGATGAATTTTCCCATTCGTAAGATGTAAGATCCCATGTAGACCACATGGTTGATAGGATGGATGTGTAAGCGCTGTGAGGCGTTAAGCTAACCATTACTAATAGATCGAGTGAATTTTTAGAAAATGCAATTTATAACAATACATTTCAAGCTAGTATTCAGTTTTCAAAGAACAATCCAAAAAACTAATCTGGTGGTTATAGCATAGAGGTCACACCTGTTACCATGCCGAACACAGAAGTTAAGCTCTATTACGGTGAAAATATTGCGTTAGCGAGAAGATAGCGAGCTGCCAGTTTAATTAGAACCTTCGGGTTCTTTTTTTGTTATTTATAAAAAAATAAAATATAATAATCTTTAAAATAGTTGTGATAAATTATAATTAGTAAGGATATGAAAGAAGGTGTTTTTAAATATGAAAAATATAATAAAAAGTTATTTAAAAACTTTCTTTCAAAAAAACTTCGTAACTACTTTTGGTATTTTGTTTTTTATTATAATGTTGTCAACTGTAATTTTAGGAATGTTATCAACACCATTACAATTAAATTCAAGAATAAACAAATTATCAAAAACTAATATTTCATATAATTCATTAATTAGAAGTGAAAACATGACTTATAGTCCTGAGTTTACTTACAATTACTTTTATTTAAATGAAGAATTAAAAGATGAAGATAGAGATGATGAAATTAAAAATGTTCTTTCAGATCGTTATATAGAAGCTATCAACAGTGAAATAGAGCAAAATTTCAAAAATGATTTACCCGAAAGAAAAGATAATAGATATATTTTAAATTTAAATTCAGAAAAAGACATAATTATTGCAAACTATATAAGCGATCTAATTAACAGTGATTTACAAAAATATAGAAGTGGTGCTTTATTGAAAAGTACAGCTTTTATAGAAAATGCTGATGAAAGAACTAATTTTAATCTTAAAAATGTAGTAAATGAAATTTCAAAAAGATTACTTAGAAATTTTGTTAAAAATAATGTTTTTAATAAATTAGATATAAAATTTGATGAAAATAATAAACTTAAAATACCAGAAACTTTAGACTTAAATTCTTTTAAACCAGAAAACAAAGATCTTAACTTTCTTGTTTCTGAAGCTTATAGATCTTATTCAAAAATCGATGACTTATTTCTTATAAATGGTATAAAATCAATTGATAAAAATCAGATAAAAAATGACATTCTTGAAATTAGAAAATTAATAAATGAGAGAAGAATAAGTCAATTATTCTCATATATTCAAGAAAAATTTAGTGAAATATCAAAAGATATTAATGAAAAGAAAAAAGAAGTATATTTACCAACTTTTGATATGTTTTCTGAAAAATATGAAAACAAAATTTTATCTGTAAACGATCATGACGATAGAATTTATTTAATTAATAAAATAATTAGTAACCATTCTGATAAATATTCGGTTCAAACCACTAAAAGCTTTACTTTAAATGAACAACAAGTTGGTCAATTATTACCAATGAAAACATTACAATTAACATCTGATATCGAACAATTTAAAAATAATAATAGTAATAAATATTTTAACCAAGTTCAATTAGATGAGAAAAATTACGGTGGTTCAAGATTTGCTGAAAAATGAAACCAAGACATAGATTATAGTAAAACCACTATTCCTGAAATAGTTATTTCTTCAGCTTTTGCAAAAGCTAATAACATAAATTTAAATAGTACTTTTTCAATCCCATCTTCAAATAAAGCTGACCTATTCTTACAATTAATTAATAAAAAAGATGCATTTTATTTATCATCAGTAGATGCTAAGGTTGTTGGTATAGGTTCAACTTTTGATGATATTTCATCTAAGAATACAGCTTTTGACTTTTTCCAAGAAAAACCAACATTTGTAACCGGATATGCAAACGATAATTTTATTAATCAGATGAGAGAATCTAGATGAAACTTTTCAACAGAAAAAGACTCATCTTATGAAGTTTTATTTAAAATTAAAAATTTAAATAACAATAAATCATTAACTGCTGAAGAATGTTTTAAAGAAATTATTTTTAAAAGAAATTCAAACGAAGAAATAAAAACAACATTTTTTGATAAATCTTTTTCACCTTATGTTGAATGAACTTTTTCAAGAGTTGCAAAAGATATTAACTCAATTAGAGTTCAAGTTATTATTTATATGGTTTTAGGAGTAACTGTTCTAATTCTTGCTTTTATATTCATTAACTTTGCTTTAAGAAAAGAAATGAATGAAACTAGAAGACAGTTAGGAATATTCAAATCATTTGGATATAAAGTTATAGAACTTTCATGAATATTTGCTTTAAAAACTTGAATAACAATATTTTTAGGAATCTTTTTAGGATATTTACTATCAATTCCTATTCAACTTCGTCTAGCTTCAAACTTCGTAAGTTCAGTAACGTTTGTTTTTAGTAAAGTTTATCTTTCACCAACATTATTTATTAATTTATTTGCATTAATTCCACTACTATTTTTATTCTTATCTTATGCATTAACTATTTTATATATAAGAGAACCGGTTTTATCATTGATGAACAACGCTAAAAGAATTAAAAGAAAAATTAAAAGTGGTTGATTCAGTGATATGTTATCTAAAAGAAATATTGGTTTTAACTATAGAATGAGATTATCATTTATTAAAACTTCAGCAGGTAAATTTGCAATAGTTCAATGTTTATTTGTGTTTGCATCATTATCATATTCATTATTGTTTGGAGCTCAAACTATTTTAACTCAATTAATTAATCAAGGTTTAGCGGAAATAAAATCAAGTGTCGATCATAGATGAACATGAAAAAACAATAGAGATATTGATATAACTTCAAAAGATGGTAAATATGATTTTTCAAAAAATAATTCTGATAACCGAGAGCAATTAAAATATCATGACTTAGATAAAAAAACAGTTAATCAATGATTAAAAGAACAAACAGACCAATCTGATTCAAGATATAGAGTTGAGTTATTATTTAGATTATTAAATAATACTTATAAGAGCGAAGAAAAAGATAAATTACCCATATTACTTCCATTAGAATATGCTCAAAAACGTTTATCTCCATTTTTACAAAATAACGAAAAAAAATCAAATCCTGAAAAAGATAATGAACCTGTTTTAAAAAATAAAAAATATTTCTTAAATGTGCTTTCAACTTTTAATTTATTTAATAAAAATGAAAAATGAAAATCACTAGTAAGGCTTATAGAAGCGGATGGAAATATTGATGAAAAATTAACAGATTTTGAAAATGATAAAGACATATTCTTTAATTTTGATGAACCTAATTTAGAAAATATGTCTAAAACTTTTGTTGGATTAGAATCTATTCAAGACGAAAAACATAATAGTTTATTCTTATCTTCTATCTCAAAAACATTTTCTTATAAATTAGCTCAAACTTATGCATTGTTTAAAGTGTTTTACAATTACAAAATAGATAAAAATACTCCTGATAAGGAAAAAAATATTCAAAAATACTGAGATGAAGTTAATGAAAAAGATGAATTACTGAAACAATTTGATCCTGATGATCAAAAATACTGAACTATTGGATCAAACCCACTAGTAAAAGAAATACAAGAAATAGTTAAACAACAACCAGGACTTCTTCCTATTTCAGTTAACTCATTAATTGGATCAAATAACTTATCAAATGCTAGTCAAAACGTAATGTTTATGTCTTTAATTCTTGATAAACTTAAAGAAAATTACTCAAACAACCCTGTGTTAACATTTAACCAATTATTGTATGATAAAAATACGGATTTATTAGCGTCATCTGTATTAGCTAAATTTGTTGAAGATTCTGGATTATTAAGATTGAATTTATTTGAAATGAATAATAAAAGATTTGCTGATATTAGAAAATTCTTAAATTTTGAAGGGATAACTGATGAACAATTTAAAGAAGTTTCAGATCAGAATTTAGAATATATCGATCCTCAGACAGGTGAAAAATTACCAATGTTTAACACAATAGTGCCTTATTATTATGCTAAATCTAATGGTTATGGTATTGATAGCAAGATAAAACTAGAAACTAAAACTTCTATTGCTAGAAAATTTGTTTTAAATATTGTAGGTATTAATAAATCAATTACTTTATCACTTTCAAAAGTTCCTGATCTTGTTTTAGATTACAAAGTGTTTGCTTCAAAAATGTTTGAAAATACTTTATACGACAAAAAAAGTGATACTCCAAAACACTTTACAACTTTATGATCAACACACAAATTATTAGATGGAGAATTTGACTTACAAAATATTGAAGATTCATTCAACTCATTTAAATATAAAGAAAGAAATATCTCATTAGATATTAAAGATAAAACACCAGTATTTTTATCACTATTTAGTTCAATGTTTGATGAATTTAATGACTTTATTAGTTTTTATAGAAATGTTGATACTCAAATTGATGTTTATAATACCTCAAACCCAACACCAGGTAAAAACTCAAGATTAAATTCTAAATTACTTTCATACAATTTAGGAAAACAAGGTATTGAAAAAGTATTAAAAATTATGTATCGAATTATGGCTATATTTATTGTGTTAACTACTTTCTTATTAGTAATTATTTTAGTAGTAATTATGAATATAGTTGTAGGAGAATCTAAAAAAACAATACTAGTACTAAGGGCAATTGGATATAAAGATTTTGAAGTTAACTGAATTGTTATGGGAAGTTATGTAATAGGTGCAATTATTTCATTTATTCTAGCTTATTCATTATCAAACGCTATTTGATTATCATTCTTATACTATGTAAGTTATAAATGACATATTTATATTTTCTTACCATTTGAAGTTCAATATTTATTTATAACATTCTTTATTATTGCATTTATTCTATTTATTGGTTGATTCTTCTCAAACCAACAAGTTAAAAAAACTCCACTAACTCAAGCTACACAAGCTGAATAAAAGTATGTCATTAATGACATATTTTTTTGTTAATTTTAATTTAAAATATAACTATAAACACAAAGGAGTTAATATGATAGATTACAATAAAATTTCAAATGAATTTTGTAATAAATTTATTAGTAAAAATATCAAAACTAAATATAACAACATATCTATCAATTGAAGTTTTGAACCTTATCCAAACATAGTTTCAAAACCTAATTTTATAACTTATTTACAATCTAGTAGTAAATTAAAATTTTCATTTCTAATGATTGAAAGTATTGAAAATAAAATTGATCAATTAAGAGAATTATTTAATAAAACTAATACTGCATGTCAAACTTATTTATCTGAAACTCAAGATGTTCAGTTTTGCCAAATTCAGTATAATAAATTTTTATTAAATTGTTATTCAACTTTAAAAGAATTTATAAATGAAAGCTTAATTAAATGAATATTTTGTGATGCATTAAAAGAAAATTGAATCGAATTCAACAAACAATATAATCATGATTATATGTATGATTATCAATTTTTAAAACTTGAGCTTTCATTTCAAAAAAACTTATTTAATATTTTAAAATCTATTAGTAAAAAATTAAAAAATGATTATACTTTTAAACTTTTAATTGATGCTTATGTAGTTGATTTAGAAGAAAAACAAAACTCATTAATTAGAATTAAAAATGAACTTAAAACAATATAAAAAACAGTAAAAAAATAGTAAAATATTACTAATTGTCTTTATGTAGAAAGTGTGTGATTGTGTGTTAAAACAAACTCAAGAAATTTTAAATAATTTTAATTTAAAAATAGAACAAGCTAATGATCTAAAATCAATTGAAGATGTAAAAAAAGAATTTTTAGGTAAAAACTCACCTTTAAATTCAATTTTAAAATCAATTAAAGATATAAGCAAAGAAGAAAAACAAGAAATAGGAAAACTAGCAAACGAAATTAGAACTGAAATCATTTCTAAAATAGAAACAAAATCTGAAAAACTTAAAAAAGTAGCTTTATTAGAACAATTAGAAAAAGAAAAAATAGATGTAAGTTTAAATTCTAATAATTTTAAATTCGGTACAAAACACCCATTAAATATAGTTATTGAAGAAATTAGTGATATTTTTACTGAAATTGGTTATGAAATGGTTAGTGGTACTGAAATTGAAGAAGACTTTTACAACTTTCAATTATTAAACTTGCCTTTAGGTCATCCAGCAAGAGATATGCAAGATACTTTCTATTTAAATCAAAGCACTGTGTTAAGAACTCATTGTACAAACATGACTTCTAGAATGTTATCTAAACTTGCAGAAAGTAAAACTGATGATAAAAACTTAGCAATTATTAGTTATGGTAATGTTTATAGACGTGATGATGATGATGCAACTCATTCTCACCAATTTATGCAAATCGATGGGTTTATGGTTGGAGAAAAAATTAGTTTTGCTAACTTAAAATGAATTTTAAAATATATGTGTCAAAGATTGTTTGATAAATCAGTAACAATTAGAATGCGTCCTAGCTATTTCCCTTTCACCGAACCAAGTGTTGAAGTTGATATAAGTTGTTTTAAATGTAAATCAACAGGTTGTGGTATTTGTAAATATTCTGGATGAATTGAAATTTTAGGTGCTGGAATGATTAACCAACAAGTTATGCAATTAAATGGATTAGATCCTACAACTACAACAGGATTAGCTTTTGGAATAGGTATTGAAAGAATTTGTATGTTAAAATTCGGTATTTCAAATATTCGTGATTTTTATGAAAACAACGTTAAATTCTTAGATCAATTTTTATTTTATTCAGAATAGGAGGAACATAAAGTGATTATTACAAGAAAATGATTAGAACAATTTTTAAATTTAAATGATATTTCAAATGATCAAATTAGTGTTGCTCTTAACTCTCTAGGATTTGAAGTTGAACAAACTACAGATTTTAATAATCTAAATTCTGAGTTATTAGTAGGATATGTTGAAGAATCAGTTAAAGTTCCAGACACACATTTAAAAAGCAACAAAATTAAAATCAACAAAAATAAAACATTAGATATCATCTGTGGTGCTGAAAATATTGATAAAGATCAATACGTTATTGTTGCTCCAGTTGGATCAACTATTAGCAATGGATTAACTTTAACTGAAAGAGAAATAAGAGGAAATCTTTCTCAAGGTATGGTTTGTGCTTTAAATGAAATTGGAATTCCTACTAGTTCTTTAACTGAATTTGAGTCTAAAAATATTTACAACATTAATTTAGATAATATTGATTTAAATTCTAGATCAACTCAATCAGCAAAACAACTTATTAATTTAGATGATTACATATGAGAAGTTGATTTAACTTTAAATAGAAGTGATTGTTTAGCTAGTTTTCAATTATTAAAAGAAATAGCTAACTACTTTAATTTAGAAATTAATAATTTAAATAATAACTTTAATAACTTTGTAAAAAATGATTCAAAATTAACAATTAAAGTTAATGAAGATATTAAAGACTTAGTTAAAACTATAGCCTTTTCTGAATATCAATTAAATGATTTAGTTAAACTAAATTCAAAAGATGATATTTGATTAAAATTAAATAACACTAAAACTAGTGATTCAATTATAGAAAATTTAGCTTTAAAAACAGCTATTCAAACTGCTCAAGCTTTAATTGTTATTGATAAAGATAAATTATTAAAAAATAACAATTTAGAATTAAAAGAAATCACCAGAGAAGATAATAGTAAAGTTTTAGCATTAACTGTAAAAAATGAATTAGTTAATATTATAGGTTTAGAAGTTGAAGAGAAATTTAGGGTTGATAATAACACTAAAAATATCATTGTTTTAATGTTAAATATCGATACTGTTACTATGAGAAATCAACAAAAAATATTAAACACTTCAACAATTGCGCTACAAAGATATATAAAACCAATCAATCCTAACTTATTTGAATTAGCTAATTTAACTTTTGCAAATGAATTAGAAAAATACAATTTAATACAAAAAGCAACTCAAGTTGTTGAAGTTAAAAAAACATTTGCAAACAATACTAGATTTAATGTTAAATTACAAAAAATCAATGATCTATTAGGAGTAAATTTAACTGTTGAAAAAATTAAATCACTATTTAGAACTTTAGATTTTAATGTTATAGTTGAAGATGATAATTTAACTTTTGATATTGATGTTAATAGAGTTGATATTTATTCAGTTAATGATATTTGTGAAGAAATTGCTAGATTATATGGATATGATAATATCGTTGAACAACCAATTAATTTTAAAACTATACAAAAAGCTAAAAATATTGATTTAAAATTAGAAAATAAATTAATTAATTATTTAATTGGATTAGGATTTAACAATACTAAAACTTATTCATTAGAAAACTTTGATTCAACAAGTCACTGAAACTTATTTGATATTAAAGATTTAATAACTTTAGAAAAACCTTTATCAAAATTACGTGACACTTACAGAACTAATTTAAGTAAATCACTAATTGATGTAGCTATTTATAATTCAGTAAATAATAATAAACAATTAAAACTATTTGAAATAGCTGATATTTATGCATTTAATAATTTTAAACAAAGAAATTTAGTCTTTTTAACAACTTCAAATATTTATCAAGATAATTTATCAGATAATCAAATTAATGCTGATTTTTACTACAACAAATCTATTTTAGGAGCAATTTTTAAACTTTATAATTTAGATTTAAATAAATTAGATTATCAAGTTAATAACGATGTTATAGATGAAATTCATCCATTTATTAATGCAACTATTAAATATGATGATCAATTACTAGGATTTATTTATAGACTAAACCCAGGTTGAGAAAAAAGTAAAAAAATTGATAAAACAATTGTTGTTGAAATTAACTTAGATAAATTAAATCAAGTATCAAATAAACAAATTCAAATTAAAGAATTATCAAAATTCCAAAGTTCAAAACGTGATTTTTCAATCGAATTAAATAATGATATTAAATATAGTGATGTGATTAAAAAAATATTAGATGGTGCAAATTACATTACTAATGTTGAAGTTATCGATCAATATATTGATGAAAAATTAGAACAATCAAATAAAAAATCTTTAACTATACAAATTACTTTTAACAGTTTAGATCATCAATTAACAGAACAAGAAATCAACGATCAATCTCAAGTTATTATTAATAATTTAAACAATTTAAATATAACAATAAGATAATGAAATTAAGTTTTACAAAACAACAATTATCTAAAAACAAACACCAAGAATTAAAAGGTGATTTAGATAATTTAACTGATGTAGTTTGTACTAATTCATTAGTTAAATCTATTGATTATGTTAACTTTGATATTGATCTAGATTATATTGAATCTATTCAAACTGTTAGAGCAACTGGAGTTATTAACTACACTCTAACTGCAATTGATGCAAGAACTGGAAAAGAAATTAAATATAGTGATTATATTGATTGAGATGATGAATATAGTTTCGATAAAGATATTGATTCAACTAATAATATTATTTTAAAAAATGAATTTGACTTGTTTGATTACATTATTGAACAAATAAATATAAATTTACCTTTCAATTTATCATTAACTAATGATATAATTAACAAGGACGGTTTTGGATGAACTTTATTAAGTGAAGAGAATTTCGAAACTGAAAATCAAAATAAAGTTGATCCAAGATGAGAAAAGCTTGACGAATTTATTAAAGATAAACAAAACAATAATTAATAAGGGGGTGTAATAACATGGCAGTACCATTTAGAAAGACAAGTAAATCTGCAAAAAACAAAAGAAGAAGTCATCTAGCTTTAGTTGCTTCAGCTATCGTGTCATGTACTAACTGTGGGGCTATGATAAAACCTCACCGTGTATGTAGAGAATGTGGATTCTACAAACAAAAAGAAGTTAAAGTTGTTTCAGCTTAATAAAAACATTAAGAGATCATTAGATCTCTTTTTTTATCTTTTAAACTATATTTTTAAGTGATATATTAATATTATAAAAAAGCTCTTATTTAATTAATAAATAATAGATCTAGTTATTAGGTATAATAAAAATTAAGAATAAATATAACTAGCAAATTTAGGAGGCAATTTCTAATGCAAGAACATATACCGGTTTTATTAAAAGAAAGTATAGAATATTTAAACATTAAACCTGATGGTATTTATGTAGATTGTACTTTAGGAAGAGCTGGACATTCTAGTGAAATATTAAAAAAACTTTCAGATAAAGGAATGTTATATTGTTTTGATCAAGACAAACAAGCAATTGAAAAAAGTGGAGATAAATTAAAACAAATTAGTTCTAATTTTAAAATTATCGAATCTAATTTTAGTAATATTTCTATGCAATTAGCTTTAAATAATGTTTTTGGTGTTGATGGCATATTGTATGATTTAGGAGTTTCTTCACCTCAATTTGATATAGCTGAGCGTGGATTTAGTTACAGATTTGATGGACCATTAGATATGAGAATGGATCGAGCAAATAATAAATTAACAGCTGCTGAGATTGTAAACACTTATTCTGAAACTCAAATTGCTGATATTTTATTTAGATATGGTGATGAGTTAAACTCTAGAAAAATAGCAAAACAAATCATTAACTCTAGACCTATAAATTCGACTTTACAATTAGTTGAAGTTATTAAAAAAGCACTACCTCAAAAAGTGTTAAAACAACAAAAACACCCTGCTAAAAAAACATTTCAAGCATTAAGAATTTATGTAAATAACGAGCTAAATGCTTTACAAGAATCAATCACTCAAGCATTAGAATTATTAAATAAAAAAGCAAGAATATGTGTGATTACTTTTCATTCATTAGAAGAAAAAATAGTTAAAAATTCATTTAATAGTGTTACAAATTATAAACAAGAACAAATTCTATCTAGTCTACCTATTCATGTTGAATCAGATTCAAATTATAGATTGATTGTTAAAAAACCTATTAAACCAACAAATGAAGAATTAGAAAATAACAAAAGAAGTCATAGTGCTAAACTTTGAGTAATTGAAAAAAAATAAGAGGTTAGTATGAACAGAGAAACTAGTTTATTTCCTATTGTTGAAATACGTCATCATTCAATCAAATTTGAAGTAATTAGATTTTATAAAAATCAAGTTGTTGTTGTTTATGAAAATACTTATTATGGTGATGGATCTGAAATTTTAACTAGTCAAGGAGTTGTTAAAGAATCAAATATTGTAAGTAAATTTTTAGAACAAAACTTTAACACAATTGAACTAAAATTTAAAAATTTAAAACTAAGAGATGTTGGATTAGTTTTACCTAATAATATTTCAATTATTAGAAAAAATATACATTGTGATTTAACTCAACAAGACACTTCAAAGTTAAAAAACTCAGTTTCATTAAACTTAATTATGAAAAAATCAGCTAAGTTACATGATCCAAATAAAATTTCTCAAAATATTAAAATTTTAGATAATAAAATATATGAGTTATTTGTTGATAATCAAAAAGTTGATCTTAACCAATTAGATAACATAAATATGAATGGAAAAGATGTAACAATAGTTTCTTCAATTATTACAATTGATAAAACATTGTATGAATCACATGAAAAAACTCTTACTAAAATTGGTAAGAAAGTTTTATGAGCAAAACCTAAAATCTTTGCTTTACATGAAATGGTATCAGATAAGAAAAATCCGTTTAAAATCATTGTTGATTGAAGATACAACGAAATTGAAATAGGTTTATTTAGACATAACATTTTAAGTAAAATTGTTAGAATGCCATTTGGTGTAGAAAAAATATTATATGAAGTTAGTCAATTTATGGATATTGATTTAAATTTAGCTTCTAAATATGTTTTTAATAATATTGATTTTGGTTCTGATAATTTAAAAGATATTAAAGTGTTTAGCAGATGAAATAAAAAAACAAAAAGTTTAGATATTGTTACAGCTGATAAATTAAAAGAAATAGTAAATGATAAAATTATAGAAATGTATCAAGAAATAAAAGATTCTATAATAGATTCAACTTCAGAAGAATATGATATTTACAACTTTGGATCAATTTCAAATATCCCTGGAGTTAAAAGTTTAGTGTGTCTAACAAATAGAGATTATATTTGTGGTCAGAACTGAATAGGTGATTTTATTATGGGTGGAGATTCTTGTTCATTAATAGGTCTAGCAACGTTTGCAAATAGAAATATTGCTAATAATGCTGATGAATTATACCTAAATGAAGACGAAACAAGCTTACAAACAACTACAATAGTTGATAAATATTTTGAAAATAAAAACAAGAGCAATTAAATTTAATAAAATAAAATAAAGATAATGGTTTTTGTGTCTATAAGAAAAGGAAGGTTTTTAAAATGGAAAATAGATTTAATCAAGTTGCAAAAATTAAAGTTATTGGAGTAGGTGGAGGAGGAAACAACGCCATAAATAGAATGTATAACGAAAACGTTCAAGGTGTTGAATTCTTTGTTGCAAACACAGATGCACAAGTTTTACAATCATCTCCAGTTCCAAACAAAATTATTTTAGGAGAACAAACAACTAAAGGTTTAGGAGCAGGAGGAAATCCGGAAATTGGAAAAGCTGCTGCTTTAGAAACTGAAGAAGAAATTAAAGAAGCATTAAAAGGTGCTGATCTTATTTTTGTTGCTGCAGGAATGGGTGGAGGAACAGGTACTGGTGCTGCTCCTGTTATTGCTAGAATCGCTCAAGAACTAGGTTCATTAGTTATTGCGGTTGTAACAAAACCGTTCTTATTTGAAGGAAAACACCGTATGAATAATGCAACAAGTGGACTTCAAGAATTAAAAAAACATGTTGATTCAATGATTGTAATTTCTAACAATAAATTATTAGAATACATTGGAGGAATTCCAATTCAAGATTCATTCAAAGAAACTGACGCAATTTTAAAACAAGGTGTTCAAACAATTACTGATTTAATTGCAGTTCCAGCAATTATTAACTTAGATTTTGCAGACATTAAAAATGTTATGGCTAAAAAAGGAGATGCATTATTTGGAATCGGTATTGCTTCAGGAAAAGAAAAAGCAACTGAGGCTGCTAAAAAAGCAATGTCTTCTTCATTATTAGAAGCTTCAATTTCAGGTGCTCAAGATATTATTGTTAATATTACTGGTGGAAGCACAGTTAGTTTAAATGATGCTTATGATGCAGTTGATGTAATTACTCAAGCAACTAACAACAAAGATTTAAACATTATTTTTGGTATGGCAATTAATGATGAATTAACTGAAAATGATGAAATCATTGTTACAGTTATTGCTACAGGATTTAACTCAGCTAACCAACAACAAGAATTTGTTAAAAAACCAGCAAGTGAATACTACAGATCAACAAACATTGAATCTATTATGGATAAAAATGAAGAAAAAGAATATGAAGAAATTTTAGAAGATCAAAGCACTACATTTGCAACAATTGATGATGAAGATGATTTTCCAACATTCTTAAAATAAGGAGAGTAATATGTGATTTAAAAAAAAGAAAAATCATAAAGTAGAAGTGACTACAAACATTGAATTTCCAACTTCATCATTTGATCAAAATTTCTATGAATCAGATAGTAATTCAAACGAAAATCAACAACTAAAATTTACAGTTTTTGATTCTAATCAAAACCATGAAAACGATAATCATGACAACAAAGCCAAATCTATTAATGAAGTAGATTCTAATTTAACTTCTTTTCAAAAAATATCAGCAAAAACTAATGTAATTGCTCCTAGTAGTTTTTCTGAAGTGCAAAAAATAACAGATAGATTATTAAAAGAAAAAGTTGTGTTTGTAGATTTAAAAAAACTTGATTTAGAAGACAAAAAACGGTTTAAAAATTTCATAGCTGGTGTATTGTATGTTAAAAATGGTGAATACACTAGATTACACGAAATGATTTATAAATTTACAATTAAAAATTAGCGTTCTAGAAACGCTTTTTATTTTGTATTTTAAAGAAAAAACAAGATGCATATACATCTTGTTTTCTACTAGTTTTATTATTTAGGCTCTATAAATTTAGGCATTTTTTCTGGAGTTAATTTGCTTCCGTCTCCAAATCTACTAAAAGTTGGTGTACTACTAGTTATATTACCTCGTTCATCGCGTGTTACTTTGTAAGACTCGTTAACTTTATTAACATTTCAGTTAGATATATCATGTTCAAATGAACTTGCATTTTCAAAAACACCAATCATTGAACTTATATTTGAAGTGTCTCATGCTTTATACTTAGAACCATCAGGTCTTGTTAATTCTCTTGTTGAAATATCTTGATTAAATGATTTTGCACCATTAAACATGTCTTGAATAACTTCAGCCTTGTCTAAATTTCATGTTGTAATATTTCCATTAAAATCTTCGGTATTTTTGAATGTTGATATCATTTGTATAGCATTTGAAGTATCTCATTTATCTAAGTGTTGATTAAACCTTTTAGCACCTGAAAAAAGTAAATTTAAGTTTATTACTTTTGAAACATCTCAATCGTTTAAAGGTTGATTGAAAGATTCAGCATTTCAAAACACACCTTGAAGAATCATTGAATTTGATGTATTTCAATGATTTATATTTTGATTAAATTTCTTAGCATCTTGAAAAACATAAAACATATTAACAATATTTGAAGTATCTCAATTTTGAATACCTTCGATTTTTTCATTTTCATTATCTTTGAAAGTTGTAAATAAAGCGTTAATAAATCATGGTAACTTCTTAGGAACTTTTCTAACTGTTTTTGGCATTACATTAGGTGCTATTAGAAATTCTTTAGTGTTATTTAAAACGTTATTGATATTTCCTACTTGTCATCCTATATCAGTACATATTGTTTGATCTTCAATAAATTCTGCACTCTTATTATTTGAAAGAAAAGTTCCTAATTCAAGTTCAACTTCTTTGTTATTTCGTAGTACTTTAATATTAGTTTTTCCTTCTAAAGTTGTATCTAATAAACTTGAATCAACTAATGAAACTGTGCTTAATTTATGTTGTTTTAGTTCTTTGTTCAACTGATTAATTAGATTTTTGTGATATATTTTGTCTATTAGCTTATTTGAAAAATTTTCTTTTCAAATTGAATTAAACATTTCTTCTTGTTTGTCTTTAGATATTTTGTTGACAACAGCTACAGTTGTTCCTGCTGTCCCTCCCCCTAATAAAATCAGTGAACCAGAAGCTATTAACAATTTATTTTTGAACGGTATTATAAATTTTTTCATTGTATTCTCCTAACTTGTTTTATTTTTTTTAAACATATCTTATTATTTATTTTAATGTTTTTTAACTGCCTGGAATATTAAACAAAATGATACCTTACCAATTATATGTTTTGGATCCAAAACATATAATTGGTAAAGGAGGTTAGAATGTTTACTATTTTAGACAATAAGTCATATGCACAAATTAAAAAACGTATATTAGATATCTTTGCAAAAGATCCTAAAAGATCATATTTATCAATAGCAAAGCAATTTAATAAATCTGTTTCTACTATAAAAAGATATAAGATAGAATATCTTGATTTTATAAATAATGGAAAGGAGATAGTCCTTTCTCATAAGAATGTAAATAACAAGAATGCACAAAAATATAATGATGAAACAATATACAACTTAGGTGAAATTTATCAAAGTGAAATGAAAATAACAGGAGGAGAGAACAATAATGGTAGTTGTTCATTTTTGACGTTGAAAAATTATCACAGTTGTTTAAAAGAAAAATTTGGTTATGAGATTTCATATTCAAATTTAGATAAAAAATTAATAAAACAAGGTTTTGCTAGTGCATACTGCAAAAGAACAACAAGAAAAGAAGTTAAAAAGATAAGAAAACAAAACGAAGCAAACAAAATTATTAAGTACAGCAAAGAGCTGGTTTTTTACACTCCAAAAGTTGTAGAAAAACATAGATTAGCAACAGCTAATAACTACAAATTCGGACAAGTTTTAGAAGTCGATGGGTGTACTCACTACTACTTTCAAAACGATACAATTGCAACATGTGTTGCTGTTGTAGATGTAGGAACAAATAGAGTGTTAGATATGTATTTCGAAAGCCAAGAAGAATCTCTAAACTCATATCAAAGAATATTTGAAAATGTTTTTCAAAAATACGGCTATCCTATGAGAATAATCACTGATAATAGGGCTAACTTTAAAAAAGATGAAATAAACAACGCTAGAACGCGTATAGAGCTTGAAAAAAGGGGTATAGAAGTCGTTTCTTCATCAAACGCTAATGCAAAGCCACACATAGAAAGAAAATGAGATACAGTGCAAAAGAACGTTCCTTTTTATTTCAAACAAAAGAATATAAAAACAATTGAAGAAGCTAACGCGATAAAAGATGAGTTAATCGAATATCTAAACAGCATATGTAAAATACGTGAAAAAGAAAGCGTTTTTAGAAAACTAGAAAATGAGGCAGTTGAAGCTTTCTTTGACATACCTATTAAGAGAAAAATTATGAATGGAGTGGTGGAATATCAAAAAAATTATTATGCTGCAATTGATGAAAATGGGAAGAGATATAATTTCAAGAAAAATGAAAGTATTGAATTTGTTATAGGTGCAGATGAGAATCTATACTTTAGAACAGAAACTATGCGTTTTAAAGCTGAAATATTAGAAAAAGGATCTCATGAATGAGGAATGGTTGATATAGCAAAAAGAAAACAATTAGATGAAGAAAGAAAACATGACTTAAAAACCCTAGGGACAATAAATAAGACAAGATGAATTCATATGCTATTAGATAAAACTCTTAACACAATTAAAAAACACCCGAGTGGATTGCCTAATGAAGTAGTTGACGAACTATCAGGACTTGTCTCAGGTGTTAAGAATGAATGTTATCGCATATCATTCGAACTCAAAGAAAAATTAGGCTTATTGGATTAGTTTTATTTTCTAATTTCCTTTGATAAGATTATTATAACTTAAAAATTTAAAGGTTCATTTTGTTTAAAAACCCACGTATTATTTATTTTAATGTTTTTTAACTGTGTTTCATAGTTCTTGATTTATTATGATTTTATTGTTTAGGTTTTCTAAACCCTATAGGTAAATTTTCTTCTGATAATCCACTATCTTTTGAGAAATCTAAAACACCCTGATTTCTAAGAACTTTTTCAACATTTCAATTTGAAATATCTTGATTAAACCCTTTTGCGTTTTTAAAGGTTCAAACCATTACCTCAACATTTGAAGTATCTCAAGCTTTGTAAGTAGAGCCATCTGGTTTTGTTATTTCTTTTGTTGAAATATCTTGATTAAATTTTTTAGCACCTTCAAACAAACTTTGAATCACAACTGTATTTTTTAAACTTCATGTTGTAATATTTCCATTAAAATTTTCGGCATCTTTAAAAGTAGCTATTATTTGTATTGCTGATGAAGTATCTCATTTATCTAGATCTTGATTAAATTTTTTAGCCCCCCAAAAAATACCATTAAAATTTATTACATTTGAGACATCTCAATTATTTAACGGTTGATCAAATTCTTCTGCACCTTTAAATACAGCTTCGATAATTCTTGCACTAGATGTATCTCAATGTTCGATGTTTTGGTTAAACTTTTTAGCATTTTGAAAAATATCGAACATATTTTGAATATTTGATGTATCTCAATCTTCTATTCCTTTAATTGTAACGTTTTCATTTTCTATAAATGTTTTTACTAAAGAATTAATAAATCACGGCAATTTATTAGGCACTTCTTTTACGCTTGGTGGCATAATTTGAGGTACTATCATAAACTCTTTTCCACTTAGTTTCCCAATCC
Organism: Mycoplasma yeatsii GM274B; assembly: GCF_000875755.1. Taxonomy (GTDB): domain Bacteria; phylum Bacillota_I; class Bacilli_A; order Mycoplasmatales; family Mycoplasmataceae; genus Mycoplasma; species Mycoplasma yeatsii. The sequence continues at coordinate 275,035 of NZ_CP007520.1, forward strand.
TTCACCCCATATCAGTACAAATTGTTTGCTCTTCATTAAGAGTTGGATCTTTTTCATCTGGAAGAAACTCTCCAAATAAAAGTTCAATTTCATTGTTATTTTGAAATACTTTAACACTAGTTTTTCCATCTAAAACTTCATCAGATAAATTTGAATCAACAAGTGTAACTTCGTTTATATTATGTTGTTTTAACTCTTTATTTAGTTGTTTGATTAAGTTTTTATGATAGATTGGTCCTATTAATTGGTTTAAAAATTTCTCATCTCAAATTGATTTAGCAACTTGAATGTGATCTACTTTTTCTTCTTGTTCTTCTTTTTGGTTTTGGTTTTGTTCTTTATTTTTGTTAACAACAGCTATAGTTGTACCAGCAGCACCCCCACCCAATAAAAGTAGTAATAAAGCAAGTAATACTCATTTTTTTCTGCCTTTTTCTCTTCTAAATTTTTATTTATATCTTTTTGCATTTATAATCTCTCCCGTCTTTTTAGGTAAAATTATTGTAAAACTTTTAAAATATATTTTCTAGACCACGATTCTTTAACTTGTTATACTAATATTAGTTTAGTTAAATTCGAAAACTAATCTTTAAGTATAATTTCCATTATAGTTGTTAAAATGATATAAAAATTATATAGAGATATAAAAAGGAGAAAGCATATGAAAATTGATGAAAAAGATTTAATAAATAATTATTTTCCAGAAGCTTTACAAGAAACTAAAAAACTTATCTCAATACCTTCTTTTTTAACAGAACCTGAAGAAAACGCTCCATATGGTAAAGCAACAAAAGAAGTTTTAGAATATACCATTGATTTAGCTAATAAATTAGGTTTTAAAACTTTTAAAGATCCTCAAAACAGATATGGATTTTTAGATTATGGTGATGGTGAAAAAACTTTTGTTATTTTATGTCACTTAGATGTTGTGCCACCTGGAAATATTGATCAATGAGTTACAAATCCGTTTGAACCAATTGAAGAAGATGGAAAATTAATTGGTAGAGGTTCATTTGATGATAAAGGACCTACTATGATGAACTTATATGCGTTGAAATATTTAAAAGATCAAGGATTTAAATCTGATAAATACAAAATAAGAATGATTTTCGGTCTTACTGAAGAAACAACATGAGATTCAATCCGTGCTTATATTGCTGATCATGGTGTTGGAGATGCTGGTTATGTTCCTGATGGAGAGTTTCCTGTAGTTTATGCTGAAAAATGAATTGTAGATTTAAATATCAAAACAAAAACAAAAACTGATATTGAAATCAAAGGTGGATCAGCATTTAACATAATTTGTGACACTGTTACTTATAAAGGTCCTAAAATAGAAGAAATTTCACAATGATTAACTGAAAATGAAATATCTAACTCAATAGTTAAGAAAAAATTAACAGTTCAAGGAAAAGCAGGACATGGTAGTATGCCATGAGTTGGAGTTAATGCTGCAACTTGACTAGCAAAAGCGATGTATGAAAATGATGTTCATCACCCTATAACTGATTTTTTAGCAAAAGATGTTCATTTAGACTTTAGTTTATCAAATGTGTTTGGTGATATTACTGATGAAACTGGATCATTAACTCAAAATTTAGGAATAATAAATATTAAAAGCGGGACTTCAACAGCAAGTTTTAACTTTAGAGTTCCAGTGTTTACAGAACCAAAACAAATCTTTATACCAACATTAACTGATTATTTAGAAAACTTAAATATCTCAACTGAAGTTGTAGCAATCGAAGATAGTGTTTATGTTCCAAAAGAATCAGATCTAATTAAAAAAATAATGAAAGTGTATCAAGAAGTTACTGGTGATTTAGAATCTAAACCATTAGCTATTGGTGGTGGAACTTATGCTAAATCAATGCCAAACGTTGTAGCTTTTGGAGCTGAATTTGATATTGAAGAATCAACAATGCACGCATACAATGAATATGTGTGAATTGAAGATCTGAAAAAAATGCTAGAAATTTATACAAAAGCAATTGTATTATTAACTGAATAATAACAAGAACCGCAAGGTTCTTTTTTATATTTAAAAGACTATTTAAAATTTAAATTCTTAAAACTATAAAAAAATGGTAGAATTAAATATGTTGATATATTTTTTTAAAATTAATCAATACAAAAATAAGGATTCATTTACCTAGTGCTCAAATTTAATAAAAAGAGTGGGAAATGTTCGAATTATTTTGAAGAACTAACAAATATTTAAAGAAAGGTACAAAAACATGGCAAAAGAAATTACAAGAGAAGAATTATCTGCAGCTGGTGTTCAATATGGTCACCAAACTAAAAGATGAAACCCTAAAATGGCTCCATTCATTTACGGAGTAAAAAACAAAAACCACATCATTGATTTAGAAAAAACTGTAAGTCAATTAGCAGTTGCTCAAAAATTATTAGAAAACTTAGGTTCAAAACAACAAAAAGTTTTATTTGTTGGAACAAAACGTTCAGGTAAAAACGCAGTTAAAGAAGCTGCTTTAAGAAGTGGAAACTTCTACATTAACAACAGATGATTAGGTGGAACTTTAACTAACTTAAAAACTATCTTAATCAGAATTAAAGCTTTATGAGAAATCGAAGAAGAAGAGAAAAAAGGACGTTTAGCTTTAAGACCAAAAAAAGAACAAATTAAAATCTTAAAAGAAAAAGCTAAATTAGAAAAAGCATTAGGTGGAATTAAACAAATGCACAAATTACCAGCTGCATTAGTTGTTGTTGATCCAAAAGGTGATGAAATCGCAGTTCACGAAGCTAGAAAATTAAACATTCCAGTTATCGCAATTTGTGACACAAACGCAGATCCAGATATGGTAACAATCGCAATTCCAGGAAACGATGATTTACAAGAATCAGTAAACATTATCGTTAATACTTTAGTTGAAGCTTACGCAGAAGGAGCACAAATCAAAATGACTCCTTCAGTATTAAAAACTGTTGCTCCAAAAAGAGAACCAAGAGCTGAAAGACAAGTAAAATCTGAAGCTAATGTTGAAGCTAAAGTTGAAGAAGTTTCAACTGAAAAAGAAGCAAAATAATTAAATAAACATAAAGGAGAAAAAACATGGCAGTAGATGCAAAATTAATTAAAGAATTACGTGAAATCACTCAAGCAGGGATGATGGATTGTAAAAAAGCTTTAGAAGCTACAAATGGTGTTGTTGATGATGCTATTGTTTGATTAAGAGAAAACGGATTAGCTAAAGCAGCTAAAAAAACTGATCGTGTTGCTGCTGAAGGTGTTGTATTTGCAAAAGAAAACGAAAACAAAGCAGTTATTTTAGAAATTAACTCAGAAACTGATTTTGTTGCTAAAAACGAAAAATTCACAACATTAGTTGATGAAATTGCTGAAGCTTTATTATGTTCAAATGCTAAAACACTTGAAGAAGGATTAGCGGTTGTTATGAAAGATGGACAAACTATTGAACAAAACTTAGTAGCAGCAACTGCAACAATTGGTGAAAAAATTGTTTTAAGAAGATTTTCATTAATCGAAAAAGGTTCAAACAAAATTGCTATTTACAACCACGCAAACAAACGTGTTTCTACATTATTAGTATTTAACGGAAACATTGAACAAGCTGATGCTTACAACGTTGCAATGCACGTAGCAGCTATGGCTCCAAAATACATTAACATGGCTCAAATTCCAGCTGAATTCAAAGAAGCAGAATTCCACATTATTAAAGAACAATCTAAAGAAGATCCTAAATTAGCTGGTAAACCAGAAAATGTTTTACAAAACATTTTAAACGGAAAATTATCAAAACGTTTAGCTGAAGTTAGTTTATTAGACCAAGCATTCGTTGTTGATGAAAGCTTTAAAGTTGGAGATTTCTTATCAAAAAACAAAACTGAATTAGTTGAAATGGTTAGATACGAAGTTGGAGAAGGAATCGAAAAAGTTGTTGTTAACTTTGCTGATGAAGTTGCAGCTCAATTAAGCTAGGAGAAAAATTATGTTTGACAGCGAAAAATACTTATCAGTTATTTCTATATTCTTAATTTGTTTTAGTTTGGTTATATCTGGAATTATTACTTATTATCTTTATAATTTTTTAAAACAAAAATCAGTCGCAAGCAAAGTAAGAAAATCTTTTCTTATAATTATATTTTCAATTATAGGTTTAAGCTTTATATTTGCTTTAACAGGTACAGTTATATATCAAACATCTGATATTAGTTCAATCAGAAAAACTTACAAGTATCTAATAGCTACAAATGTTATTTCATTCTTGTTATCACTAATTGGAATTGCAATATTATTTATATTTGTTCACAACATTGCAATCAAATTAACAGAAGACTCTATTTTATATCTAGGTGAAAAGATCGAATACAAAAACATTGCTAAAATCATTATCGATCCATCAAACGCTAATTTATATATCAATTACAAAGTTTCTAGAACTTATAAAAGAATTAGATATATTTCAAATTGTAGTTTTAAAAAGTTAATCATTGATAATGCAAGTAAAATGAACGTAGAAATCATAAATGATGATGCAAACAAATACTTTGAAAAATTAACAGGAAAAAATTAATTAAAATAATTAGAAAATAGCAACTTTAAGTTGCTATTTTTTTATAAAACTTAATTCAATCATTAAAAAAAGATATCCTTTTTATGTAGAATTAAAGATAGGATTTTTTATATAATTAGAATAAGAATGATTTTTAATTATTTTGAGGTGAAAAATGAAATATAAATATGAAACTGTCCTTTTAAAATTAAGTGGTGAGGCTTTAAAAGGTGACAGTGAAGTTTATGATAAAAAATGCTTAGAAAATATTTGTAGTCAAATAGTTGAATTAGCAAGAAATGGTTTAAAACTAGCTATTGTTGTTGGTGGAGGAAATATTTGAAGAGGTAAACTTGGTCAAGATATTGGTATGCCTCAAATGAATGCTGATTATATGGGAATGATGGCTACTGTGATGAACGGAATTGCTTTAGAAAGCACTATTAGATCATTAGGATATGACAAAGTAAACATCTATTCATCATTACCAATCAAAACTGTAACTGATGATTACAACTTTAAAAAAGCAAGAATAAAAATGAGTGAAGGTTACATTGCTATTTTTGTAGGTGGAACAGGATATGCTTATTTTACAACTGATACTAATGCAACAATTAGAGCATATGAAATCGGAGCTGATGCTATTTTGATGGCTAAGAATGGTGTTAAAGGTCTTTATGATAAAGATCCTAGAACGAATGATGATGCTAAATTCATAGATAAAATAACACACGAAGAACTTGTAGTTAAACAATTAAGGGTAATGGATTTAACTGCAGCAACTTTAGCAAAAGACGCTAAATTAAAAATAGAAGTATTTGACATGGCAGGAGAAAATAACATTGTCAAAGTATTACAAAATAAATTAGAATCAACAATTATAGAATAGGAAACAAGTATATGATAGAACTAATTTTAGAAAATGCACAAGAAGAAATGAAAAGTACAATTGAAGCGTACAAACAACATTTAAAACAAGTAAGAACTGGTAAAGCTAGTGGAGCTATTTTAGATAAAGTTATGATTAACTACTATGGATCATTAATGCCATTAAACCAAATTTCTCAAATTACAACTCCAGAAGCAAACTTAATAGTAGTAAAACCATATGATAGAAATATTATTCAAGAAGCTGTTGGAGCAATTCATAAAGCTGATTTAGGATTAAACCCAATTAGTGATGCTGAATTAATTAGAATTCCAATCGCACCATTAACTGAAGATGTTCGTAAAGATTTAGTTAAAAAAGTTCAAAAAGAATTAGAAGGTTACAAAGTTAGAATTAGAAACATCAGACGTGATGCTATTTCTGAAACTAATAAAACTGAAGGATTATCAAAAGATATGATTTCAGACGTAGAAAAACAAATTCAAAACTTAACTGATAAATCAGTAAAAGAACTAGACGAATTAACAAAAATTAAAGAAAAAGAATTAATGACAATGTAATTAAAAAGGGGAAAACCTATGACAACAATTATTGAAATGTTCAAACAAGATTTAAAAAATATTTGTGATGAACTAAAAATAGATAAAGAACCAATTGTTGAAATCAATAAAAATGGAGTAGCAGGATTATTAGCAACTACTATTGCATTAGTTGGATCAAAACAAGTTGGTAAAAAACCTGTAGAATTAGCTAATATATTTAAACAAGAATTAGAAAAAACTAATAAATACAAAAGCATTGAAATTGCAGGACCTGGATTTATAAACGTTCTAATTAAACCTGAATTACTTTCAACAGTTATTAACAACATCTTAACAGCAAAAAAAGATTATGGTCAATTAGAAAAACAAGATTATATTTTTAATATTGAGTATGTTTCAGCAAACCCAACTGGATTCTTACACATTGGTCACGCAAGAAACGCTGTTATTGGTTCAGTGTTAGTAAATATTTGAAAAAAAGCAGGAAATACTGTTCAAACTGAATACTACATTAACGATGCTGGAAATCAAATTAACATTTTAGCTGTTACTGTTTTTGTTCACTATTTATGAGCTTTAGGAATTGAAGCTAAAAAACCTGAAAATTCTTATGCTGGAGATATGTATGATGATTTAGCAAAAGAATTGATTAAAGAATACGGTGACAAATTTAAAGATCTTAAATTCTCAGATACTCACATTTTAGATGAAGAAGTTCATGAACTATTTAGAAAAAAATCTGTTGCTTACTTTATGGATGTAATTAAACAACAATTAAAAGATTTTGGAGTAGTTATTGAACACTATTCAAGTGAACAAGAAGTTTATGATACTCATCAAATTGAAAAAGTTCTAGAATTATACGAACAAAAAAATGCTAGTTATAAAAAAGATGGAGCTATTTGATTAAAAACTACTGATTTTGGAGATGATAAAGATCGTCCTATTGTTAAATCAGATGGAACTTATACTTACATCACTCCAGATCTAACAACTCATAACTTAAGAATTCAAAGAACAAATGCTAATAAATTAGTTAACGTTTGAGGTGGAGATCACCACGGTTACATTCCACGTATGCGTGCTGGATTAGCATTATTAGGATACGATCCAAATATTTTAGATATTGAAATGGTTCAAATGGTTCGTTTAATTAAAGATGGTCAAGAATACAAAATGAGTAAGAGAAAAGGTACTGCTGTTTGATTAGCAGATCTTCAAGAAATGGTTGGAAAAGATGCATTAAGATATATGTTAGCTTCTAAATCATCAAGTTCTCATATGGATTTAGATCTAGATTTAATTCAACAAAAAAATGCATCAAACCCAGTTTATTATGCTAAATATGCAACTGCAAGATGTAATTCAGTATTAAATCAAGCTGAAGAAAAAAACATTGATATCAAATTTGAATCAACAAATTTATTAACTAATGATAAAGAAATTGAATTATTACTAACTTTAGATAACTTTAAAGAAGTTATTAAAATGGCATGTAAAAATACTGCACCTCACCAAATTTGTGATTATATTCAATCAATTGCTAAACAATTCCACTCATATTATTCAGATGTAAAAATAATTGATGAATCAAATATTGAATTAACAAAAGCAAGATTGAACTTAGTAAAAGCAACATTACAAGTTTTAGAAAACTTATTCGATATTATCGGAATCGAAGCTCCTAAAAAAATGTAATAATTAAACTTATGAAAAAATATCTATCAAACACTTTATTTTTATTACAAAATATTATACAATAGAAATTGTATTGAATTGGAGTTGAAAAGTTAATGGCAAGTGTTATCGTGCACGATGGAGAAACAATTGAAAAAGCTTTAAAACGCTTCCAAAAAGTTGCTTCTTCTAACAAAGCAGAAGCTAGAAAACGTGAATATCACTTAAGTAAAAAAGAAAAAAGAATTTACAAACAAAAACAAAACCGTAAATTCAAATAGTGATAGATTAATTTGAGCCTAATTGGGCTCTTTTTTTATTTTTTTGCTAATACATTAATAGGTGATAATATGAAAGAGTACATAGTAGCAAAATTAATTAAAATAGATCAAGATTATATATACTTATTGTTAAACAATATTTGTTATAAATTCTTTTATTCTAAAAATGATATTAAAGATATAAAAGAAAATACAGAAATAAAACTTTATATATCAAGTGTTTGAATTGAAAATGAATTAAAATCTTTTGGATTTTTAAATGTAGAAAACAGAAACCTTTTTGAAATACTAATAAACATAAATACCATAGGTCAAAAAACAGTTTTAAAAATTTTAGATTCATATAGTTATGAAGAATTAATTGATATTTTTAAAACAGGTAATACTGATAAAATTTTAAAAATTAAAGGTATAGGAAATTACACTGCAAAACTAATTATTAATGGTATGCAAAAATCGTTATTTAATAATCAATTAAGCGATAAAAAACAACAAGTTCTAATTAGTTTAGAAAAATTAGGTTATAAAACCAAAGATATTTATAAAGTTATTATTAATGCTGATGATAAATTAACTATTGACCAATTAACTAAATATGTTTTATTGGAGATAAACCTTGTTTAGACCTGAAACTTGAGATGAATATATTGGTCAAAATCATATAATTGATAATTTAAAAGTATTTTTAAAATCAGCTAAAAAACAAAATAAAGTTGTTGATCATATATTTTTATATGGACCTAGTGGTTATGGAAAAACTAGTCTAGCTTATTTATTATCTAAGCAATTGAAAACTAACATTAGAATATTAAATGGACCTAATTTACAAAAAAGCAGTGACATAATTTCAGTACTTACAAGTATTAAAGAAAAAGAAATTGTTTTTATTGATGAAATACATGCTGTAAATAAAGAAGTGTTAGAAATTATTTATCCAGTTTTAGAAGAAAATAAATTAAATATTATTATAGGAAAAGATTACAACTCTAAAGTTGTAAACATCGATTTACCTAAATTTACACTAATTTCAGCAACTACTGAGATTAATAAAATTCCAATACCTTTATTAAACAGATTTTCAATTAATTTTACACTTAGTGAATATAGTATTGATGATATGAGTAAAATTGTTGAACTATATTGTAATAAATTAAACTTAAAATTAGATAAAGAAACTTATTTATATATTTCTAGTTATTGTAGACAAACACCAAGAATAGCAATTAATTTAATTAAAAGAATTTATGATCATATAGTTGTTGAAAATCCTAAACAAGTTGATATTAAATACATTGAATCTGTTTTTAAAAAACTAGGTGTTTTTAAACTTGGACTAACTTCAACTGAAATTAAGTATTTAGAAATGATATCTAAAAATAAGAGAATGGGATTAGAAAATATCGCTCATATTTTAAACACAACTCCAGTTATTATTTCAAACAATATAGAACCATTTCTAATAAGACAAAATTTAATCATAAGAACTTTTAAAGGAAGAGAAATTACATTAAAAGGAACTGAATATATAAAAAAAGTAAAATGTTGATAGACATTTTACTTTATATTTTCAGATAGTTTATTACATATTTTACTTGAAAGACTTACTAAATATTTTATCTTTTTAACTATTATTTCTATTTTTACAATATTTTTGATAAAACTTTCATCAGGTGATGGAATTTGATTTATTGATTGTAAAGATTCAATTTGTTCTTTTGATAAATGATTGCTAAATTTTGAAGCTATTTCTAGTTTTTCATCTCAACTTTTTGTATTTTTTAATAACTCACAATAAGAATTGAATGTTTCATCTAAACTGTTGTTGTCATATACTTGAGAAGTTAATTCTTCTAAGGATTTTTCTAAAATTGAATTTAATAAATAATAAACATCTTCATATGAAACATCTTTTAAAAGTTCGTCTTCTCCTATTTTATTTAAAATATCTTCGCATTGTGAAAGTAGTGGTAAATAAGTATTAAAAACATTAGATAATTGAATATTTATAATTAAATTTGATCCTTCTTTACTAATATTAGTTAAAAATTGAGCAAAATTATCAGGTGAATTTAACTTATTAATATCATTAATACGTTTATTAAAATATAATCTTAAATCTTCAAAATCGTTACATTCATCAATTTGGCTAGTTATTAAATTTGTAGTTTCATTTATATTAGTTTGAGTTGGTAACATTTGTAAAAAGTGTTGCATATCAGCTTCATTTTCATTTGGTAAACCTATTACTTGAGTTGAATCTTCAATGTTTAATGAAGATAGTTCTTTTTTAACTGAATCTAGCAAATTTTGTTTAAAACTATAAAAAATTAAATCTTTGAATTTTTTTAACTCTTTCATATAATATCTCGCTTTTAAATTTCTATTACCATTATATTATATTAAATTGTATATATTCAACAAACAATAATGTTTTGATATCATTATTTATAGAAAAGATGATAGAGCATGAATTTTAATAGTATAACTTCAAACAAAGATAAATATTTTATAAATGATTTTCAATATTTTTACATTAACAAAAAAGAAGTGTTAAATGAACTAAAAAAAATTAAATGACCAGCAATTATTGTTGATACTGAATTTTTCAATAGATCACACAATATTGACAATATAAGTCCATCTTTATATGATGAACAACAAAAAGATTTGGTCTATATTTTACAGTATTCATTCGCTAAAAACATGAATGAAATTTATTATAGAGTAAACAGAAAAGCTATAAAATCTTTAACAATTAAAAGAAAACATAATGATCCAAATTATAATTTCACAAAACAATATAATTCATTAAAAAATAGCTTTTTAAATATGTGTATTAATAAAAAAATTAGAACAATTATTTTTGCTGGAAGCGCTAATGATAAAAAGATTATTGAATTATGAATTAATCAAAATAAAGCTATTTTAAAAAATAAAAAATCTGATTTATTTATTTTAGATGATCAAACAAAACAATATACAGTTAATTCTTTTGATATATATAGAGTGTTACAAAAATTATCTTTTTCAAACAGCGATCAAAACAATAATCAATTTTATAATCCTAAAAACTTAAATAAAGGATTAATTGGAAATGACACTATTCAATTACCTAGTTTAAGAAAGTTTTTTGATTACACAAAACAAATATTTACTGACAAAGGTTTAAATGATGAAGATGATATTTATGATTTATGTTGTAATGCATTGAAATTGTTTAGTTTAAAAGATATCGATGTTGAGGATTTTAAAAATTACACTAGAAAAGTTAGTTTAGCTAAGACTCATTGTTTTAATGATGTTTTAAAAATTTTATACATGATAGATTTCTTATATGCTTTTTCTAAATTTAGTGATAGTAAAAATAAATACATTAAAAAAGAAATGGAAAACAATTAATAGAAAGGTGATGTTATGAAGAAATGTTTAGGTTGTGGAAGTAGTTTACAACAAGAAAATAAAACTAAAATTGGTTATGTACAAAATACTGAACACGCTTATTGTTTAAGATGTTTTAAGATTAAAAATTATAATGAATTAGTTTCAAATGAAATTGATTCAGATCAGTTTATTGAAAAAATTAAAAACTTAGTTGAAACTGAAAAAGATTTAATTTTTTATTATGTATTAGATGTATTTGATATTGAAGGTTCTAGAATTAAAAATATAGAAGAAATTATCAAAGATCATAAAGTTAAATTAGTTGTAAATAAAATAGATCTATTACCAAAATCTGTTAAATTATCAAAAATTAAAAATTACATTTCAGATCTATTTAAAGATTCAAGTTTAAGTGATCTTGATATTTTATTAGTATCAGCAAAAACAATGAATTTAAGTCAAGTCTTATTTGATGAAGTTAAAAACAATAATCAATACAAACAATATTTTATTGGTGCAAGTAATGTTGGAAAATCTAGTTTAATTAATAAAATGTTAGAAATGAATAATTTAGTTCCAAGTATTGTTGTTTCAAATTATTTCAATACAACTTTAGATTTTATTTCTATTAAACTAGATCAGAACACTGTTATTTATGATAGTGCTGGAGTAAGCAGAAAAAACAGTATTGCTCATTTAATGAATAAAAGATTTTGAAAATACTGTTATTTTAAAAAAGAATTAAAACAATTTACATATAGATTAAATACTAATAATTCAATATTTTTTGCAGGTGTAGCTTGATTTGATTATCAATCAGAATCAAAAACTGATTTTCATATTTATGTTAATAAAAACATTAACCTTCACAGAACAAGTTCAAATAATGTAGAAAGATATTGAAATAAAAATAGAAAAACACTTACTCCTTATATTTCAAGTCAAAAAGTTTATTCTTATAAATTTGATTTTACAAAAAATGATATTAATAAAGAATTTGATATTTCTATTTCTGGATTAGGGTGAATTAACTTTGTTGTAAAACAAGCAATGTCTATTACAATAAACATTCCAGGAGATGAAAAATCTACTTTAGTGACTTTAAGAAAACCATTAATATAAGTGCTTATTTAGTATAAAATAATATAGGTAAAGGAAGAAAATATGTCAAAAGATATTAGTCAATGAACAATGCAACAAGTTGTTGATGAGATAAATAAATTAGCAAAAATTAAAAAAGAACGTAGCTTAACTGAACAAGAATCTCAAACTCGTGAATTACTAAAACAAAGATATTTAGAATTATTTAGACAAAATTTTAAACAACAGTTATCTAATATTAAAGTTGTTGACGAAAATAACAATGATATAACTTCTGAAAAAATTAAAAAATTAAGAGAGGCAAAAAAATGATAAATAAAGGTAATGATAATTTAAATGCTTTACGTATGCTTGGAGTTCAAGCGATTAATAAAGCAAAATCTGGACACCCAGGAATTGTTTTAGGTGCTGCTGGTATTGTTTATGTTTTATTCAACAAAATTATGAACTTTAACCCAAAAAATCCAAAATGATTTAATAGAGATAGATTCATTTTATCTGCTGGTCATGGTAGTGGTTTATTATATTCTGCTTTACATTTATCAGGATATGATTTATCAATTGAAGATTTAAAACAATTCAGACAATGAGAAAGTAAAACTCCAGGTCACCCCGAATCAACTTTAACAAGCGGAGTTGAAGTTACTACTGGACCATTAGGACAAGGTATGAGTATGGGTATAGGTATGGGGCTTGCTGAATCACACCTAGCTTCAGTTTACAACAAACCAAATTATGATTTAATTAATCATTACACTTATATTTTATGTGGTGATGGAGATTTACAAGAAGGTGTTTCATATGAAACAATTTCATTAGCAGGTAAAAACAAATTAAATAAAATCATTTTAATTCATGACTCAAACGATATTCAATTAGATTCATCAGTTGAAGAAGTTAATACTGAAGATATGAAAAAACGTTTTGAAGCAGCAGGATGAAATACTTTAAAAGTTGAAGATGGTGAAGATTTACAAGCAATCGAAAACGCTATTTTACAAGCACAAAAATCTGACAAACCAACTTATATTGAAGTTAAAACAATTATCGGTTTAGGAGCAACAAAACAAGGAACTCATTCAGTTCACGGATCACCTTTAGGAGATGATATTGAAGCAGTTAAAAAAGCATTCGATTGAAATTATGGTGACTTTGAAATCCCTAGTTCAGTTTACGAACACTGACAAATTAATGCTGAAAAAGGAAAACAAAAAGAAGATGAATGAAATAAAATGTTTGATTCATATAAAAAAGAATATGCAAATGAAGCTCAAACACTTGAAAATGCAATTAATAAAAAAATCACATTCGATTTTGCTTCATTATTAAATAACATTCCAACATCAGATGAAGCAACTCGTGTAAGTTCGGGAAATATTTTTGATCAAATTGCAAAAGAAGAAAAAATGATCATTGGTGGAAGTGCTGACTTAGCTTCATCAACAAGAATTAAAGGTGCTGATGGAGTGTTTAGTCACACTAACAAAACTGGAAGAAATATTATGTATGGTGTAAGAGAGTTTGGAATGGGAGCAATTAACAACGGTATTGCAGCTCACGGCGGATTATTACCTGTAGCAAGTGGATTCTTTGTATTTTCAGATTACATGAAACCAGCAATGAGATTAGCTTCAATTATGAACTTACAACAATTATATGTATTTACTCATGACTCAATTGCAGTTGGAGAAGATGGCCCTACTCATGAACCTATTGAACAATTAGCAATGTTACGTTCAATTCCAAATCACGTAGTTATTAGACCTGCAGATTACGCTGAAACAGTAGCTGCTTATAAAATTGCATTAACTGATTTAGATAAAACACCTACTTCAATTGTTTTAACAAGACAAAACTTAAGACAAATTTCTTACTGCAAATCAACTGATAAAACATGCGACATATTTAAAAAAGTAAGTCACGGAGCATATATTATAAGCGATAATAAAGATGCAAAAATTACTTTAATTGCCTCAGGTAGTGAAGTTGCACTAGCATTAGATGTGCAAAAAGAATTAGAAAAACATAATATAGCAAGTAAAGTTGTATCAATGCCTTCAACTAACTTATTTGATAAACAATCAAAAGAATATAAAGATTCTGTAATTGATAAAAATACAATTAGAATCGCTATTGAAATGGCTAGTTCAATGCCATGACACAAATATGTTGGTGATAATGGAATGATTTTTGGAATCGATAGATTTGGAGAATCAGCACCAGCAAATACTGTGATTTCAAAATTTGGATTCAATAAAGAAAACATCACTGAATCAATTTTAAAAAATTTAAAATAGTTTAATTATAGAAAGGAAAATAAAATGTTATTAGCAAATGTAACTTATTCAACAGGTTCTTTTGCAGGTATTATAGTAGCTGCAGTTCTACTTTCTCTTGTAGGGGGTTTAATAATAGGGTTTATTATAACTAGAACATTAGTTAAAAAACAATTAAAAAACAATCCTCCTATATCAGAAAAACAAATTAGAGCAATGTATATGAGCATGGGTAGAAAACCATCAGAATCTGATATTAGAAAAACAATGAATGCTATGAAAAAAGCAAAATAATACAACAAGCACGAAACCGGGACAAAATTATTAGACTAAATAGTTATGTTTATTATACACACCTCATAGTTCTTGAGGTGTTTTTCATTTGAATTTTTTTAATATTCTTTCATTGTTATATCACTCAATGAAATTTTTAATACATTCTTTTAGTTCACTAAAAGTCATTTCTTTTACTTTCTTTTCAAAGTTATAAAACATTTCTGATTTTAAAATTGAAAAGAAATATTCAGCTTCTCTATTGTCTAGAGAGTTACCTATTCTTGACATTGACACCACTCCACCTCGTTGCTTTATATACTCAAGATATTCATTCGATGAATATGTTACACCATGGTCTGTGTGAATAATAAAGTTTTTAGGAAATTTTGTTTTTCTAATGTGAGTCATAATTAAATTAGTGTCATTATATATGGATAAATTATAACTAACAATTTTCTTTGTTTTGTGATGAATTACGATAGATAAATAAACATGTCTTCCTTCTACATCTATTGGAGCAGGAATGTAACTAACATCACTTGCATAAATATCGTTTTGTAGTCCATTATAATCTCTATTAGCAATATTTGGATAATACACGTTAGTATTTTTTGATTCACGCTTTTTCTTGCACGTTGTTCTTACGTGACAGAAAAGACCTAATTTATTCATTGCTCTTCCTAGTGTTCTAGGGTTAATAATAATGCCATATGTCTTGAAAATATATGCTGATAGCCTTTCTCTACCATATCTTCCGTTTTGTTTTGCAAAAGCTTCTCTAATTATTTCTGCGTGTTCTATAACAGCTTCTTTCTTATCTTTTGATTGTTTCTTGATTTTGTAGTAAAAAGTTGATTTAGGTATTCCAAGAATTTTCATTATTTCCTTGTTAGAAATATTTTCTCCAAATTTTTTCTTAATTTTTTCTATCAGTTCATCTAGATTGTCAACCTTATTTTTCTTTAAAATATCTTCTTTAAAAAGGTCTGTTATTAACCATTCTAAAACTTCGCGATCAATCTCTTTAATCACTTCGTTTCTTTGTTTATCATATTCTTCTTTGTTCTTTCTAGGTCTACCTGATCCTTTACCTTTTTTAGGTGCTTTTCCTGTTTGTGATTCTTTTAGTTCCATACCTAAATTATAATCTTTATATTTTCTAGATAAATATCAGAAGGCTTCTTCTGAAAGTAAATAATTTTCAGAATTTCTAATTTTGCTATAAATATAACAAAATTCTTTTTTAGTAATATTTTGAGATAAATATTCTTTGTAGTGCTTAAATACTTCTAACCACTCACTTACACTTAGTTGCTTTCCTCTTTTCATAAATACTCCTTTTTTGAAAAAAAATAGACCCCCTAGGGGGTCTATCCCTTAGGGAGTCTAATAACTTTGTCCTACTCTCCACAACTTTATGTTGTGCTTTTATTATTAAAAAATAGGTATGTAATTAGAATGAAACATCATTCACTTTTTGGTTCAACAACCGCTATATGGAGAGCATAGTAATAAGTAAGAAGATATATTAATAAAAAATCATTTTTATGAGAAATGGGTGAAAATAAAATGAAACTTAAAAATCTTTTAACTAAAAAGATATTAATATCATCAGGTTCAGTTTTATTTACTGCAGTTGGTTCTACAACAATTGGAGTAACAGTTAGTAAAGTAACAAACAATAAGAAAGATATTGCTAATTTAGAACTTAGAAACAATGTTGGTTATCTAAATATAAAAGATAATAATGAAATTATTCAAAGATTTATCAATAATAACAGAGATAATTTAGATAATTTAACTGTAGATAATTTTAACGTTTTAAATGAAGATAGTAATTCAATACTGGTTAAAGTTGATGATAATAACAAAGACTATAAAGGTGAATTAAAAGTTCTTTTTAATATTAGAACTAAACTTAGTGATATGAACCTTAATACAGAACTAGGTAGTTTTAATGAATTAAATCAACAAGAAATTATCCAAACATTTATTCAAAAAAATAGTGATAAACTACAAGGAGTAACTGTAGATAATTTTGATTTGATTAATTCAACAAATAACTCACTAACAATAGAAGTGAAAAATGTTTTCAATTTACAAGGTCAAATCACAATTAACTTTACAATTAGAACAAAAATTAATGAAATGGATCTTAATCTAAATGCAGGTTTTTTCCTAATTAAAAATGATGAAGAAATAATTAACTCATTTATTAAAAAGAATGCTAATAAACTTACAGTTTTAAACAAAGATAATTTTGAAATCATTAGTTCAAATGATGATTCGCTAACAGTTAAAATAAAAAATAGCGATAAATTCCAAGGTCAAATCACAATTAACTTTAATATAGATAAGAATGTAAAAAATATTAATGAAGAATTAAAAACTGCATTAGGAATTGATAAAGATAGTGATAATGACATTTTAAATAAATTTATAGAAATAAATAAAGATGTATTAAAAGGTTTAACTATAAATGATTTAAAAGTTGTTAATAAATCTTCAACTTCTGACGATATAAAATCAGCAACAATTAAAAGTGATCTAACTGATTTTAAATTAGAAACAGAAATAACATACTGAATAAGAAAAGATATTAATACTATTAAAGATTTAAATACTGAACTATATGGATATGATGCAAATCCTTCAAATTGATATCTAGCGTGATTCTTTTTCGAACGTAATAAAGAAAAAATATCACCACTACATGAAGGTAATTTCAGAGTTATAAAACGAAATCAAAGAACTATAACCATTAGTGTTATCAATTCTGATCATTATACTGGAGAGATAAAAGCTAATCTTAATGATAGAATAGATATTGGTTCTAAAAATTTAACTACAATTTTCACAACGCAAACAATTACTAAAGATACAAAGTTTAATATAGATATTTTTAAAGAAGCAAATTATTAAAAATTAGAATTATTTTCATTAACAAAACTTGATATCGTAGAGCAAGAATTTAAAGGTTCTGAAATTCATGTGACTATAGAAGTAAAAGAATCGAAATATTATAAAGGTAAAATTAAAGTTATCTATAAAGAAGGTAAAAATATTTTAGATGAAGATGGGTTTAAAAAAGTCAATAGAAATATCGATCTTAAAGACAAAAAACCTTTCAAAGAAAATATAGTAGAATCGTTTTATGAACTAAACAAGAGAACTTTAAATGACTTAAAAATATCTAAAGAAAATATTAGAGTTGAATATATACTTTATGGTGGTTCTTATGCAAATGTTATCTTAGATGGTGATATAGATTATTACGGTAATTTTAGTGTATATTACAAATTTAATAGAATTGATATAAACACTTTAAAAATTAAAAGTTTAAGACTAAATAAAAATAAAGAAGTTACAAAAGAAAATATACAAGAGAGATTTGAAGAACAATACTCTAATTTGTTCTTTAAATATAATGATGAATTCTTTGGATATTACCGAGGTTATGCATCAGGTTTTGAAAAAAAGATGTTATAGTTAAATCTTTTAATGAAGATTCTGCAGAAGTTGAAATAAAATATCAAAATTGATTTAAAGGAACATTAAAATTAAGATTAGACAAAGTAACAGATATTTCTGATTTAAATTTAAATTTAGATTTTATTACAGATTCTAAAAAGTTTTTTGATCAGGAATATTCTAATCTTAGATGAGTTGATAAAATTATTGCAGAAAATAAAGAAAAATTTAATGGAATAAACCTAAATAACGCAGAATGAAGTTATTTAACTTCATCTGATGGTAGTTCAAAAATAACAGTAGAAAGCAAAGAACTAATAGGTACAATTTTTATAACAAAACCACATAAACAATAAGTATAAAAAAGAAATCTAAATTAGATTTCTTTTTTCTTATTCTTCTAAATTAACTTTTTGAATTGCTTCAATTGCTGAATTGAAAGAGCTTGATGCTTTTACAAGTCTTCCTGCAATAGCAATAGAACTTGCTGCAAATAATTCTAAATTAACTTTAGCAACAAATGAAGCAAACGATCTTAATTGACTTACTTTATCTGTAGTTTCAGCTGCAGTTTCAAGTGCAACTCCTACTGAAGGAAGTTTTGTATATCTTTTGAAAATTTGGTTAAGAACTCCTCCACCTGTAAGAGAAGCGGCCATTCCACTTAGGAAGTCTCTTGATAATGTTACTTAGAATTGAGCATTTGCCATTTCTCTTAAGATTTGTCTTTTGTAATTTTTAAAATCATTAATTTCAGAAGTATCTTTATCAACTAAGTTTTCAACTTTGTTAATAGTATTTGTAAAGTTTACAGCACTTACTGTTGCAAAAGTTCCTAAACCAGCCGATAGAATACCAACAAGTCCACTGATAAAATTTATCAATTGGAGTTGTTACAACTCATGTTGTAGCTAAAAAAGTGCTTCTAAAGCGGCAATTCCAAATTCTAAAGTTGAAGCGATAATTAAAGCTGTTTTTGGATCATAAATATTACTTAATTGTTCTGTAATTACATCTTTAATTTGTTCAACTGCTTTTACAGTTGGTGAAGATTTAACATTACCTAAAACAACATTACCATCAGCAATAGTTCTAAATACTCCTTTATTAGTTAAAGGCTGGAATGCAAATTCTAGATAAAAAAATCACCTAAAGGTGATTCTGTAACTATTTATTTTTAACTTTTCTTGGAAAAGTATCAGGTTCAGTTCTGTTTTTTAATCTTTTCATATTCGGAAAATGTCTTCAAGCTAAAATTAATCCTGAAATTAAAATTACGATATTTGCTTCTAACATTCCACTTGCTCAAGAATTATTTAATCAATAATGAAATGAGTTAAATAATGAAAATAAAATATATTTATCTCAAGCTAATTTAAAGTATTCTAATCCATTTCATTGTCATATAAAGATATTTAATCCACTAAATCAAGGCATTCACATAACTATTAATATAGCTAAAGTAGATAAAATTGAAGCAACACTTACTTTTCTTGAAATAGCTGCAAATATAAATCAAACTATTAAAAATATAATTAAATATAAAATATTTACAACAAGTAATAATCCTAAAAAACAACTTACAGCTTTTCCACCTTTGAATTTGTAGTAAACAGGATAGCAATGACCAATTAAAGCAAAAATACAAGGGATAAAATAACTAGTTTGACTAAATAAATTATGATTTATCATTGATAATAAAATTGCAACAATAGCAGTTAAAACTACTTTTGATCCATCTAAAAAAGTTACTAATAATCCTCATCTTTTTCCTAAAACTCTAACTGTATTTGTAGCCCCTGGGTTTTTAGATCCAACTGTTCTAATATCAATATTTGCAACTTTTTTAACTATAATAATTGATCAAGATATTGAACCTATAAAATAACCAATTATACTAGCGATAATTATTCCTAAATAATGCATAGATTTTCCCTTTCATTAAACTTAATAAAATTATAAAATAAATTATAGCAATAAAAAATATAGAGGATAAAAAATGAATAATTTATATGATTGTATCCAAATAGATTCTTTAATATGTGAAGTGTATCAAAATGAACTTGATATGCTTTGTTCATATTATCCACAAGTAAAGCAAGTTAGACAATATAATGATATTCAAATAGCAGAAAACATATTAGATGACTTAAAAAAATACATATTCACTTTTCCTTATGAAGAATATGAAGAAATTTCATTATGCTTTAAAGCTGCAGCTCTAAAATTTGGAATTTTAATAGGATTAAAAAGAGATTTAGCTAAATTTAGTGAAGAATTTGGAGAAATAAAAACAGATAAAAATTTAACTGAACTTATATCTCACAAGTTTTTATCATTTTTACTTATTAGATTAGAAGATATCGTTTTAGAATGTAAAAAATTACTAAAAGAATTTAAGTTTTCATTTGCAAGAAGAGGTTTTAACAATAAGATCGTAAGAGCTATGAATGGTTTTTTAGATGCAGTTATTCTAAGAGACAAAATAGATTTTTTAAATAAAATAGAAGAATTAATAGATTATGCAGGTGACATATCAGATCAAGAAGTAGAAAAGTTTAATAATATGGGTATTAATATATTAGATTTTCTTGATGAATGACTAATGTTAAATACTACTTTTCATGCAATAAGAAGTGTTATGGATACTTTTGCAAGAAGATTTATTTAAAAATAACGTAGGTAAAAAATATGAAAAAAGATTATAAACAAATGAATTTAGAACAACTAAATTTAGAAAAAAAACAATTAAATGATCAACTTGTTCAACTTAATCAAAAACTAAAACAAGTTAATAAACAAATTAAAGGTAAATTATGATTATGATGATTTGTTCCTATTATTGGAATGTTTATTTATTTTAGTTTTTATCACAATAGACTTAGTCAAGAAAAATATTCTAATCAATTAGTCAAAATTAAAGTAGAAATAGCAAATATTGAATTACAAATAATTTATTTAGACAAAATAATTGATGATAAATTAAATAATTAAAACAAAATTGTAAAAAACAAAATATATAGTTCTAAAGTTGTAAAATAAAAATATGTCTGATTAGCGCAATTGGCAGAGCAACTGACTCTTAATCAGTGGGTTGTGGGTTCAACTCCCACATCAGGCACCATTTTTTATAGGACAACAAAAGACTTATAAAAAAGTCTTTTTATTTTTATTAATCAAAATATCATGAGGTGAGAATATGAATAAAGTTTGTTTATTTGCTGATTCTAAATATCTAACTAAACATTTCTTAGATAAGTTTAATAAAAATGAATTAATTATTTTTACATATAATCAAAATAATGATAATTTTGATTATATTTGTTCAAATCACCAATTAAACTTATTTAAAAATGATGGTTATCAGATTGTTGAAATAGATGATAAAAAAGATTTTAAATCACTAGTTGATCAATTTAATGTAACTGAAATTTATTCTTTAAAAAGTTTTTCAAAATTAGATAAATTAGTTGAAGTTTTTCCTAATACTATAATAGAAGATGATCTTGATTTAATAGCTAAATCAAAAGAATTCTTAATTAATGCTAATAGTGTCGAATTTAAAAAACTTACAGGATTTAATTATACTTTTTCAGGAATTGTTACATTATGTAATCAACTAGGAAGAACAATCAATTTTCCAACAGCAAATATTTTAACTAATCCAACACTTAAAATAAAAAGTGGAGTTTATTTAGTTAAATGTATAATTGATGATCATATTGTTAAATACGGTATGGGAGATAATTGAATTAATAGAAATAATTTAATGGTGTTCGAAGCTAATATTTTTGATTTTGATAAAGACATTTATTCTAAAAAAATAACTTTTGAAATATTAAAATATATTAGAGAAAACAAAAAGATTAATAGCTTAGATGAACTTGTAGAATTATTAGAAAATGATAGATCTACTTGCTTAAAGCTATTGGAGGATAATTATGAATAAACCACTTTTAGGAAGTCACGTTAAAATGACAAAAGCTGGTAAATATCTAATCGGAAGTGTTGAAGAAGCTTTATCATATAATGCTAATACTTTTATGATTTTTACTGGACCACCACAAAACAGCAATAGAGTTGATACTAATTTATTAAATATTGATCAAATGCATAATTTATTGAGAAAAAATAATATTAATTCAAAATATTTGGTTGTTCATGGTGCTTATATTATTAATATTGCAAATAGTGTTAATGATAAAACATGAAATTTTGGTGTTGAAATGCTTATAAAAGAAGTTCAACGTTGTGAACAAATTGGAATTGATATTTTAGTTTTACATCCAGGATCTTATACAACAGGAAGTTATCAAAACTCTTTAAGACAAATTGTAAGAGCTTTAGATATGGTAAGCGATCATCAAATGAATGTTAAAATCGCATTAGAAACAATGTCAGGTAAAGGTACTGAAGTTTGTTATAAATTTGATGATTTTAAATACATATTTGAAAATGTTAAAAATCCAGACAAAATCGGAATATGTCTAGATACATGTCATATGAATGATGCTGGATATGATATTAAAAAATGAGATGAAGTAAAAAAAGAACTAACTAAACATATGAGTTTAGATAAAGTTTTATGTATACATTTAAATGATTCAAAAAATGCTTTATCATCACATAAAGACAGACATGAAAATATTGGATATGGTTATATTGGATTTGACGCTTTATGCAACGTTGTTTGAGATGAAGATTTTAAAAATGTTCCAAAAATTTTAGAAACTCCATATGTAGATGACAAGTTCGCTCCATATAAAATTGAAATTGAAGATTTAGTTAATAAAAAATTTACAGATAGACTATAAAATATAATTAAATTAAAATTTATATAGTTAATAAAAAATGAGGTGTAGATATGAAAAAAATGTTAGGTATGTTAAGTGCTATTGGTTTATTAACAACTACTAGTATTGCTACTATAAGTTGTAATCCAGTAAATCAAGTAACTATTAGTAAATATGAAGGTTTAACTTCAATTAAAAACGAAAGAATTTGACGTTCTTCTCAACCTTTTGTAAGTTTAGAAGAATTAAAAGTTATTGTTTCTTCAAGTAATAGTGAAAATGTTGATCAGGATAATAATAAAAAAGAATATGCAATATCAAGATTAAAAGCTTTAGCTGCAGATAATTTTACGCAAAATAAGTTTGAATGTTGAAATGATCTTCAAGATGTTAAATTAAATTTTTACAAACAAGTTCCAGTTTCAATTGTTAATCCATTAGGATATTCAAAAATTACAGAAGATGATTTTAAAGAAGGTTCAGATGTAGATCTTAGATTTATAAAATTTGAATTTGAAAAAACAAAAGAAAAAGATAAACAAGTAAGTGCAAAATTAGATCTAAGAACTTTACCAAAATTTACAACTGAACAAATTAAAAAATTTAAAGAAGGTTCTAATTTAAAACTTCACAATGTAGAAACTGATTCATCATTACGAAAATGACTTGATAAAAGTATTGTTAATATCTTTGATAGACACACACCATCAATAGTTGGTTTTTTATGAAGCAAAGGTGTAAATAAAGTTGATGATATTAAAGATTTAGAAAAAGAAATCAAAGAATCATCAAAATTTAACAACTTATTAAAATCAATTGCATCATACTTATCTGATGTAGTTAAATTAGTAAATTCTGAATCAGGAATAATTAAATTTGATATTGAGAAAAAAGAATTTTCATACAGACCTAGAAGAGATCACATTTTAAAATTCTTACAAACAAATCAAAAAAATAAAGTTTTTGAAATCTTAAAACAAATGTTATTTAAAGAAAAAAATCAAATTAACTATATTGATATTTTAGATGGTTTTGTTTTTGATGATAACTCTGATAAATCTGAAAATAATAAAAAAGAAATATTAACTACAATTAAAACTAAAGATTAAAGAAATAATGGATAGGAAAATTAAATATGACATCAAAAATTAGTGCTACTGCAAAAAGAAAAATATTAATTCAAGCATTTTATAAATATCAATTATTAGATGCTAATTTAAACTATATTAAACAAGATATTTTAGATGATGCTCAAGATATCAAAGACCAAGAAGTTTATAATGAAATAGAAAAAATAGCAACTAACACTGATGATATTATTGAATCAATTAAACCTCATTTATCAACAAAATGAAAATGAGAAAGAATCCCATCAGTTATTAGATCTATATTAATTGTTGGAGTTTATGAAATAAAATATACAGATACTCCAAAAGCTGTAACAATTAATGAAATGGTTGAATATACAAAATCTTATGTACCTGATTTTGACTTTAAATTTGTTAATGCCATTTTAGATAAAATAGAAGAAAAATAATATGCAAAAAGTTTTAACAGTCCAAGAGTTAAATCAAAACTTAAAAAACTATTTAGAAAACATTGATTATTTTAAATTAATATATGTTAAAGGTGAAATTAGCAATTTAACATTAAATAAATCAGGTCATGTATATTTCTCAATAAAAGATGAAAATGCAACTATAAGTTGTATGATATGAAAAAATAATGCACATAAACTTACACAACTAAATCCTAAAGAGGGTATGCAAATAACTTGTGCAGGAAGAATCACGTATTATGTAGTTGGTGGAAAAGTAAATTTTGAAGTTAGAGATGTTCAAATTGAAGGAATTGGTGAACTTCAAAAAATATATGAAGAAAGATTTGTAAAACTAAAACAAGCCGGTTGATTCGATCAAAGTATTAAAAAAAGACTTCCAAATATTGTTCAGAATGTTGGAATAATTACTGCTGATTCTGGAGCTGCAATCCACGATTTAGTAACAACAATTCATAGAAGAATGCCTTCAACAAACATATTTTTATTCCCTGCTCAAGTTCAAGGAAATCAATCAGCTCATGATGTTGCTGAAAAGATAAAACAAGCAAATAGTTTTGCGACAAAACTTGATGTATTAATTGTTGGACGTGGTGGTGGAAGTTATGAAGATCTTTGATCATTTAATGAAATGGAATTACTTCAAGCAATTAAAGACAGTGATATTCCAATTGTTAGTGCTGTAGGTCATGAACCTGATGTAACGTTAGCTGATTATGTAGCCGATGTACGTGCTGCAACTCCAACTGCTGCTGGTGAATTAGTAAGTAGAGATATTCAAGAGTTAAAAAAACAATTGAAATATCATTTAGATAAACTACGTTTACAAATTGAAAATAGGTATGAATTAGAATCAAAAGATTTATTACATTTAAAATCTCAACAAAATAAAGCAGTAGAATTTGCTATTTCAAGTAAAGAGATTTTAATAGAACAACTAGAATATAGTATTCCAGAAAGTATAAAAACTAAAATAAATAATTCATATAAAGATGTTTCTAAAATTAAAGAACTACTACTACAAAATATCCAAATAGCTTTTAATAATCAAAATATTAAAATAATTGAATCTACTAATGTGTTGAAAAATAAAAGTGTTTATAAATTAGAACAATATAAAAATAATTTTAATTTTATGACTTCAAACTTTAAATCATTAATTTCACAAAAAATGAAAATTGAAGAATTAAGATTTGAATCAATGGCTAATAAGTTGAACTTACTAAATCCTAAAAAACCTTTAGAAAATGGATATGGTATAGTTACAAATGAAAACGGAATCAAAATAACTTCATATAAGGACGTTAAAACAAATGAGAAAATAAAAGTTTTCTTAATAGATGGTAAATTAGTAGCAAATTTAGAAGAGGTGATCGCAAATGAATAACGAACAAAAATCATATGACGAATTAATGCAAGAAATCCAAGAAGATACAAAGAAAATAAGTAGCAATGATATTTCTTTAGAAGAAGCAATGAAAATTTTTGAAGAAAGCATTCAAAAGATTAAAATAGCTAAAGAAAAATTAACTGAGTACAAAGGAAAAATAACAAAAGTATTAAACGATGGTGAATTAGAAGAATTTAACCAATAAACCAAAATCCCTCACAACTTTTATGTGAGGGATTTTTATAAAAACAACTCTATTTTCATAATTTTAATCAACAATAATTTTATTTTTTTGTATATAAAGTTCTAGTTCATAAAAATATTTGATGGTAATATCACTTTTAACTTTCTTTAATAATTTAGTTTGTTTTAACCAAATTTTAAAAATGTTAAAAAGACTCACACCATCTCTTTTTTTAACTCTATATGCAATTTTAAATAAGTTAGATTTTACTTTAACTTTAAAATCAATATTAGGAATCTTTAATTTATTTAATAGTGCTGCTTCAATAATATAATTTGCAGCAGGATCAAAAGAAATTTCTTTATTTATCTCATCACTAATTATTGGCCATAATAAGTCATCTATCTTTTGTCCAAATTCTTTATTTGAAAATATTTTTTCTCTTAGATATTTTCTATCAATATTATTGTCATTATCTAAAATGTTTTCATCTATCTTTTTCAATTTATTTTTAACTTCTTCTTGCTCTAAACATTTCTTAGCCACAATATCAGCATTAATTATTTTAAAGTTTGGGTGAAAGTTAGTAAATTTACTAGAAATTGTAGTTTTTCCTGAACCTATTTTTCCAAATATACCTATTATCATGAACTACCTCCATACATTTTTCATTGTTTTTCAGCAGAAATCTCAGTCACAGTAATTATCAGATTATTATTTTTTTCAACTACAAAGTATATATTTGTATTCGAAGCTGATATGTAAACGTGCCTGCTGTCTTGAAAACTTTTTGTAGAATTTCTAATATGATTTAAACATATTTCTTTTACTTCATAATCTTTTTTATCTTTAAGTTTCAAGCGTTCTTTTGCTCTTTGTAATCCATGGTAACTAAAAGAAAAATTATGTCTATAATAGTAACTCATAAAATTCACCCTCTACATACTATTATAATTAATAATACGTAGAATTATAATAACGGTGTTGCTAATTCTTGTAAGTCTGATATAGTTTTTCTAAGTATTCTTGTAAATTTATTTCTTGATATATCTAATGTTTCACAAATTCTTGTTTTACTTACTTCATTTGCATACATGTAAAAGATTTCTCTTGCTAAAGGTTCTTCTGTTGTTTGAAAATATTTTTCAACGAGATCTTCTCAACCCATTGTAGATTCAGAATAACTCATTTCTTTAACATTATCTTCTTTTAAATCTTTCTTTCCTGTTTTATAAACGACGTTATTAAGAACTTTATGTTTGTTATTTATATATTTAACACAAGCATCAGTGCATTTTCACGTTACAGCATCAATCACTGACGAAACAAACTTCTTCTTAATATTTTTTGATTGATATTTCTTTAATAAATCATCAAAAGCCATCCAGGCATAACTTTGCATATCTTGAAATTCTAAAGGAACCTTATAAAATTTTGACAACGCTTTTTTAATAGCAAAGTTTATCGGTGGTTCTAGTATTTGAAAAAGTTCTATCTTTTCAGATTCTGTCAGATACCTGAAATCTTTTTTCAAAAAGTAATCTATTCTTTTCATATAATTTTCTCCTTATTTCTATTCATTAATGTATTAGGAAAAAAATTGAAAAATTGTTCTTTTTGATAAAAAAAGATGAAATTTATTCATCTTTTTTACTCTTATTTGATTTTTTATTTTTAAGTTTCATTATAAATAATTGCAACTTATTTGGTTCTTTAATTTCTATTTCTTCAGTGTCATATAATGAAAGATCTATTTCGTATGATTCACCACTCATGATTGCCATAACTGCTTTTTGATGTTCTATATTAGCTTTTATAATTCTTTCTTTATCTAGTTTTGGATTAACAACTAATAATATAACAGCAACAATTAAAGTAAATATTGTTATAGAAAGACAAACTGCAGATAAAATTGTTGCTATATTAATTTTTGAACCATAATTTTTTGTAACTAATGTTCAAAAGCCATTAAAATGATTTTTAAATTGTTCTTTATTATTTTGAATTAGATCAAGTAAATCTCTTTTTCAACTAGCTTCAATATTTTTTGATGAAATAAAATTAAATAATGTTCCAAGCATCATCCCAAACATAACTACAAATAGAATTACAGGCATTAATTTCATTCTATATTTTTCTCTATTATTTTGATTTGATTTGAATGTGTAAGAACAAATTAACACAGCAGGAAGAATATGTAGAAGTGCTAATGAAATCCCTTGTACACCTATAAGTTTTAACCCACCTAAAGGAATTTTTTTTAAAATTTGAGCTCTATTGCTATCCATAAAATGTGTTCAAGCATTTGCTTTTAATTTTTCTACATATTCATTTGAACTTATATCTAAAACGTTTAATGATAAAAACAGTAAAGTTGAAATTGCTAATATAGTAGAAATAATAGAAAGAATAGATAAAATTATTTTAAATATCGGCATAAACTTAGGTCTTGAATTATATGGATAAAACCTAGGATCTTGTATAGGAAGAACTGGAAGCTCTTTATTTTTTAAATTTTCAAACATGTTTTGATTAAATTGTTTAAAAATTTCATTCATATCTTGTTGTTGAACTGTTTGATTGTTTTGATCAACTTCAACATTTTCTTGTTCATTTTGAGTTTTAATATTTTCTTGTTGTTTTGGTTTATCTTCTTGTTGAAGTTTTTGATCTCATTTACTAATAATTTCTTCACTTAAAACAGATAAAGTTTGAATTTCACTAGAAGTTATTTTTTCAGTTTGATCAACTAATTTAGTTTTAGCTACTTTAAAGTCTTTGATTATTGATTTAATAATTGTATCAATATCAGAAAACATTTCTTCTTCGGTTTTATTATCAAATGTTTCAAATCTTTGCTTTTCTTTTTGATTAGTTATTAAAATAAATGCTTTAGCGAATTGTTTAGCAAAAGTTTCTCCATCAATATTTTGATCATAATTAGCTTCTAGAGTGAAAATATTATTTATTAATGTTAAAAATTTATTTTTAAATTGATTATCTTTATAAATAAAATATCTTAACTTTTCAGTTTTTAATATATTTCTAGCTAAATATATAGTTTGTAAATATAATTCTTGCATTTTATCCTCCCATATTCTTTATAAGTTCATATTCTACAATAATGTTTTTATCCATTTCAGATGAAATAATACCTTTAAATATTTTATAGACTATTTTAATTTTATCATTTAGTTGTTTAATATTATATTTATTATTCATTGCTAGTTTTACACGATAAGGATGAGAATTTAACATTGATGATATTTCTTGTTGAGATAAAAATTGTTGTTTTAAAATTAATACATCTCTATAAAAAGTTAAATTAGTTTCTAACAAGCTAATTAAAGCGATAATATCATCATTAATTGAAACATAATCTCGGTAAAGTTTTATAAATTTAGAAATATCATTACTTATAAAAGCATCAACTAACATAAATACATCATCTTGATGATATTTAGCAAAAACATTTTTTATAATATCTAAATTGATTTGAGAAGTTAAACTAGCTAATTTATTTAATTCATTAGTAATAGTTTGTAGATCATTTGGTAAATAATTATAAATTTCATTTGCTAGTTTATTATCAATTTTTTTATTTTTAGAATTTAGATATTTAATAATATAATCAATAGTTTGATTTTGATCATAAGGTTTTAAATAAATCACATTACAATGTTGTTCAATAAATTTAGCTATTTTTAATTTTTTAGAAAACTTATTAGAATTCATTGCAAAAATAACTATATTATTTGGATTTTTATTTTTAATCATTTCAGTTAGTTTAGTTAGTGAAAAGTTTTTATTAAAACTAGTTTTACTTTCATTTACAAAATAAGCTTCAGTAATTACTATAATTGTTTGATCACTAAAAAAACTAAAATTAGTTACATTATCATAAATATCATTAAAATCATCTTCAGTTAAAGAAAAAGTCTTTATTTCACAATTATCTTTATTTTGATTCTTTTTTATAATTTCATCAATTTTTTGATTCATTAAAAAGAAGTCTTCAGAATAAACAAAATACATATCTATCACTCTATTCATTTATATATTTTACAATTTTAATTGCTATAATAATCAAATAATTAATATTTATTTAGATAATAAAGTAATAAGTGATTAAAATATATTATTTTTATATTTAACTTTATTTTAAAATTTGTTATACTTGTATATGTATTTCAAAAATCTATAATTTTATAAAAGGAGTTGAAAAAGAAATGGCAAACATTAAATCTCAGAAAAAACGTGTTTTAACTAACGAAAAATCAAGATTAGCTAACAGAGCTTTTAAATCAGAAATCAAAACTGCTATTAAAAAAGCTTTAGCTGCTAAAAAAGCTGATGACGCTAATAAAGAGCAATTAGTTAAAGCTGCTGTTAGTCTAGTTGATAAAGGTCTTAAAAAAGGAATCTTTAAAGAAAACAAGGCTGCTAGAGAAAAATCACGCTTAATGAGCGCTTAATATTTTTCAATTCATTAGATAAATAATTTGACCACCTTTCGGTGGTCTTTTTTATTTTTTAAATCAAAATCTATAAGAACTATAATCAAAAAAGCAATTTCCAATTTTTTCAGTTTCAAAATAAGTAATATTGTATTTAAATAATGTAGTTAAAGTTTCTATATTTGGAAAATTATAAGTTCTCAAATTAGCTGAAATTAGTCCATATTTAGGGTTTATTAATTTGATAAATTCTTCTGTTGAACTTGATTTTGATCCGTGATGAGGAATTTGTAATATATCAATTGGTTTTAAACTTAATACATACCTAAAATACGCATTATTAACTAAATTAAGTTCAGCTTCTTTTTCAATATCACCTGTAAATAAAATTCTAACATCTCTATATTCTAAAATATGAACCAAAGATCTATTATTTTCTGATTTTAAATTATTTCAAAAAAAGTAAAGATTAACTCCTTTAAAAGATTTAATATGTTCAAAATTATTATAATCAATT
This sequence comes from Mycoplasma yeatsii GM274B, assembly GCF_000875755.1. GTDB lineage: Bacteria > Bacillota_I > Bacilli_A > Mycoplasmatales > Mycoplasmataceae > Mycoplasma > Mycoplasma yeatsii. The sequence continues at coordinate 306,366 of NZ_CP007520.1, forward strand.
ACTTGATCAACTCTTATATGTTTTTGAATAGTTTCTAATCCATTAAAATGATCAGCATGATAATGCGAAATTATAATTAAATCAACTTTATTAATTCCATAATATTTTAAAAATTCATATGGTATTTGTTTTGAAAATCCTGCACCAGTTCCACAATCATTAATAATAGTAATATTTTTATATTTATCGTGAAAAATAAAAGTATTTGCATTTCCAACATTTAACATTGATAAAAACACACCAGGTTTTAATAATCAATTAACTAAATAACAAACTAGTAAAACAAAAAATAGTAATATTCAAGTTTTATAATTTCTAAACTCATACATCATAACAATTAAAACAATTAAATAAACAACTAATAAAAACATAACATTAAAATAACCTAAATTAATATTAAAATTAATCTTTTTTATTCAAGTCAATATTTTATATAAGCTATTAGTTAATAAACTAGTATTTATTAATAATCAAATTGGAATTGTAAAATAAATTAAAGCAAATAATGGTCTTAAAAAAATTAAACTAATTTGAGTAACAATACTAAAACTGTAGAATGTATAAATTTGCAGTGGAATAAAATAAAAAGTAAATAAACTTGATCTAGTTATATAGTTTAAAAACTTATTTCTAAACATATTTTCATAAACAAATAAAAAAGCTAAAATCACAAACAACACTGAACTAGAAGTTAAAAAACTTGGTGTTAGTAAAAAACAAATTATTAAACATGCAAATCTTTTAAAAATTAATGGTGCTTTTTTCTTTGAAAAAATAAAATACTCACTTACTAAAAAATAAACAACAATACGTAGTGAAGCATAACTAAAATTTGTTAAATAAGATATTAAAAATACAATTACATAAAAAAGATATTTTAAACTAATAGTTCATTTATACTTATAGTTTAATTTGTAAAAAAATCTAGTAAATAAATGAATATTAAAACTACTTAAAACAAGTAAAAACTCTAAATTTAAATCTGATAAAACTTTATTTAAATCTGAAGATTTATTATTTTTGTCTAATAAAAACATACTAACTAAATTATTTGAATAAATATTTTTACTTAATCACTCACTTGATCTAATTCCATTAGAAATATCATTAATTTTATATTTATCTAATTGATGAGTTACAAATTGTTTATTTAAATAATCAAAAAAATCAAATTGATAATAATTAGTATTTGATTCTAACTTTTTAAATGTTCCAATAATATTTATTTTTTGATCTAAAAGAAATTTGTTATCAAAATCAGATACATAAAACTTAATATTTTTATATTTTAAAATTGCATAATTATTATGTTTACTTACAACTTTAGCTTGTAATTCTTTATTATTTAAAAAACTTAAATCATCATGTTTAAACCATAATTTATAACCTAAAAAAACTAAACAGATCACTATAAAAATTATTAATATTAAATGAAAATTTTTATAATTTAAACTAATTGAAATACTTAAAAATAAAATAGTTAAAATTAAATATTTCAAATCAAAACTATTAATTAAATTACAACAAAAACAACACGATAATAATAAAAACATTAAAAAGAAATGTTTATTAACTAAATATCGATAAAAATCTATACTAAATAGTTTTAACTTATCCATTCTCTCACCAATAATGTATTAGAAAGAAATTTAAAAATATAACCTTTTAAAACAACAAATATTATTGAATTTTTGTAAATACCACACACAAAGCATATGAGGTTTTTTATATTATTTAAACTTTATTAATAAATAGCATATTTTTAATGAAGATTCTCTAATTTAGTACTTGATTCTAAAAAAAAAAAAAAATAGAATCAAGTTATATTGCAAAAAAGTAGGAATAGATATGAAAAAGAAATTATTATGAATTATAACTCCAATTTTAATATTACTAGCTTTAATTGGTACTGGAATTGGAGTTGCTGTTGTTAAGAAACCGAATTCAAATACGCAAAATAGAACTGATGAAGAAAATAAAATTCCAAATCAAGATAATGAAAATAATAATGTAAATTCAACACCTAATGAAGAAAATCAAAAAATTGATTTATCAGAAATAATAACTAAAAGAGATTTAGGAACTTTTTTGGAAAATAATATAAATGATGCAAATGTATTGATAAAAGTTAAAGAATTAAATTCTGATTTTAAAGATAAAGATACATCAAATCTAATAGTAGAAAAACTTAAATACACAGCAAAAATTAAAGTCAGATCAGAAGATTCAACATTTAAAGAAGAAGTTGAAGTTAGATTTATACCTATTGACAAGTTTGGAGGTAAATATACTGTTTATAGCCAAGATGGGAGAGTTTGTGAAGAATTTGGGTATAGGAAAGATAATGCAGGAAACTGAAGTCTTGATGTGATGCTTCCATCTACAAATAGCGTACCCGAAGAATTACCATGATTTATAACAAGTTTAAATACGGTTTTCCAAGAAAATATGAGTACAATTATAAAAGGTTTGGATAAGTGAGATACTTCAAACGTAACAGATATGGGTTACATGTTTGTTGATACTGAAAACTTCAACCAAGATATATCAAGGTGAGATACTTCTAAAGTAACTGATATGAGTAGCATCTTCGAAAAAGCTCAATCTTTCAACCAAGACATATCTAATTGAAACACTTCAAATGTAACTAATATGCATAGTATGTTTGATGGTGCTTCAAAATTCAACCAAGATATATCTAGCTGAAACACTTCAAATGTAACTAATATGGGTGCTATGTTCCGTGATGCAGAATCTTTCAACCAAGACATATCTAAATGAAACACTTCAAATGTAACTAATATGATTTTAATGTTCGTTGGTGCTAAATCTTTCAATCAACCAGTAGGAAACTGAAACACTTCAAATGTAACAAATATGTGAGGTATGTTTGAACAAACAAAAATCTTCAACCAACCTCTAAACAACTGAAACACTTCAAATGTAACAAATATGAGAGAAATGTTCCGTAATGCAGAATCTTTCAACCAAAACATTTCTAACTGAGATGTTAATAATGTTAATGATTTTTCTGATTTTGCTGCAAACTCAAAATTAGAAGAAAAACATATCCCAGAAAAATTTAGAAAATAACATATCCCTGTTAATAAAACAAAAGTAGAACTTTAATCATTGAAAATGAACAAGCTAAAAAAGAATTAAACAGTGTCGATGCTTGATTTATTAAAAATGCATCAAAATTAGAATCTATTAGCAAAGAAAAATTTGAAGCACAAAAAATAGATCAAAAATTAGAAGTAAAAATCAAAGCAAAATCTAACAATACTAAATTCAAATGTGAAATTGTTGTTGGATATACTATTTCAATTCAATTATAAATTTAATAAATATAATTTAACTCACAAACTTTTGTGAGTTTTTTTGCTTAGTTCTTATAAAATACTTGGATATTAATTCTTGTTTTTTGTAATTTAGTACTTGATTCTAAAAAAAAAAAAAAAATAGAATCAAGTTATATTGCAAAAAAGTAGGAATAGATATGAAAAAGAAATTATTATGAATTATAGCTCCAATTTTAATATTATTAGCTTTAATTGGTACTGGAATTGGAGTTGCTGTTGCTAAGAAACCGAATTCAAATACTCAAAATAAAACTGATGAAGAAAATAAAAATCCGAATCAAGATAATGAAAATCAAAAAATAAATTTATCAGACTTAACCAAAAAAGTCTTAGGAACAATTGAAGAACAAAATTTAAATAAAAAAACCATATTAAATAAACTAAAAGAATTAAATGTTGAAATTAAAGATAGAGACTTATCAAGTCTGTCAGTTGAAATTTCTGAATTTAGTGCAGTAATTAAATCTACAACAAAAGATCTAAAATTTTCTGGTGAAGTTGAAGTTAGATTTATACCCGTTGATGGAAATGGAAGTAATAATCGCAGAACTGCCGTGTATAATGAAGATAAATCAATCTGTAAAAAAATTGGTTATTCTATAAATCAAGATGGGAACTGAATGGTAAAGCAATTTGATATAAATACAAGTAAAGTTCCAGAAGAATTACCATGATTTATAACAAGTTTAGTAGGTTTATTTAGTGAAAATAAAAACGAAAGAATCGAAGGGATTGAAAAATGAGATACTTCAAATATAACTGTTATGAGCTTTATGTTTGAAAGAGCTTTATCCTTCAACCAACCTTTAAACGACTGAAACACCTCAAATGTAACTAATATGTTCGCTATGTTTTCTGGTGCTAAGTCCTTCAACCAACCTTTAAACAACTGAAATACTTCAAAAGTAACTAATATGCGTTTAATGTTTGATGGTGCAAAATCATTTAACCAAGACATATCTAATTGAGATACATCAAATGTTACTGATATGACAGCTATGTTTCAAAAAGCTCCATCCTTCAACCAAGATATATCTAATTGAAATGTTGATAATGTTACTGAATTTGAAGATTTTTCCCATGATTTCCCAGAATCGAATCACCCAGAATGAACTGAATCTAAAAGACCTACTTTTAAAATTAAAAATTAACTCACAAGTTTTGTGGGTTTTTTTCTGCTCATTTTTTATAAAACGCTTGCATATATATATATATATCATTATCTTTAGAGTTAAAAAGAGATGATGTACGTGAAAAAAGAAGCTATTAAAAAATATTTTGATAAAAAATTTATAGTTTATTCAATAGGGATAAATGATCCTAAAAATATAAAATTTAAGAATTCAAAATATTATAAATACAAACAAATAGATTTATCTTTAACCAATTTTAAATTTAATAAAACAATTAAGCGAATTAGAGCATCCAGATATAATCTTAGCTTCACCACCTTGTGAGAGTTGAAGTGGAGCTGATTGTGGAGCTAAAATGTTCACAAAAATAACTTCAACTTCAAATGACCAAGAAAATTCAACTTCAATTTGAGAAGTAAAAAATAGAAAATTTTATCAAAACTATAATAAAACTTGCCACCCTGTAAAAAGAAGACAATTCTTACAAAAAGAAATAGGAAGAATACTTGGAGTAGCAACAATTGGAGCAACTATTAATATTATCGAAACATTCAATCCTAAAGTTTGAGTAATTGAAAATCCAGCAACTAGTAAAACTTGAGAATTTCAAAAAGAGCATTGAGATTTTCACACAGGTTATTTTGAAAACAAAACTTATTATTCATCTTATGATAGTGAATTTTCTTTAAAACCTACTATCTTTAAAAGTAATATAAAACTTAACCTTTTAACAAGCCGAGTAAAAGGAAATAATGATCATATGGCTAGAGGAAGTTATTCTAAAAGAAGCTCAATACCATCAGAACTAGTAAAAGATCTAATTGAAAATATAATCAATTATCTAGACTTTGAAAATTAAAATTAATGGAGAAAATATGTTAATTAGTAATGAAGAAAAAAATATTATTTTAGAAAAAGTTAAAGGTTCAAGAATTAGAATGGTTGCAATTTGTTTTGATGCATATAAAAAGCGCTTTGATCAAATTTATAAAAATCATGAAAAAATTAGTTACTACCCAGAAGGCAAAAGAATGAAAGTATTTAATGAAAATAATGAATATGTGGATAATTTTAATAGTGATTCAGCATTTGAACAATGCTTTAAAACTCTTGTTGGTCTTGGTTTTTTAGATATTAATTTAAATGGAGATTACATACCTATTTTACAAGAACGTTCAGTAGAAGAAATTATAGATTTGATTTTTTCAAAATACGATAAAGGAAATAATCAATACTATAAAGATTGAATAAATATTTATCGTCAAAGCAAAATCATATCTTTTTTAATAGAGCTAAAAATCATTGATGAAAATAATGTAAATTCTTTACAATTAAAGAAATTAAAAAAAACATCAGAATTTGATATTAACAAATTTAAGCAATATGAAATAGGTCGATGAGAAAAAGAAATTTGCTTATCAGAAAAAACAAAAAACTATATCATTTCAAAAGTCTTAGGGCATGATTTTATTAAATAAAAAAGAGAAAGGAATTATTTTATGCAACAAAATCAAGAAACTAATAGTTCAATAAATTTTACAAGATCTTCAATTAGTAATTTTTTCAAAAATTATACAGATCCAAAAAACATAATTCAAATTCCTTTATATCAACGTGAATATTGTTGAGAAGAAGAAAATGTATTAACACTTCTTGAAGATTTAAAATTAAGAGTTGAAGATAAAAAAGAACATTATTTTGGAATGATAACAACTACTGAGATCAAAGAAGATATATACACTCGTAAAAAAAGAATTATTGATGGACAACAAAGGTTAACAACTTCTTTAATATTAATACATTATTTAAAATCTATTTGTTCAGATAAAAGTTTATTAAACCCACTAAAACAACAATTTGGTCACGAGATTAAATTTGAATATGAATACGAAAATGATTTAAGTGAAAGTATGAATATACTTGTTAAAGAGAATGATTCTAGTAAAGTATATGAAAAAATTAGTAGCAACAATATAAAAAACACATATAGAATAATTAAAGAATTTTTCAAAGATAAAAACATAAACTTTAATGATTATCTTGACACTTTTTTAAATAATTTTATTTTTTGTATTTCAGAGTTTGAAACAAATAAAAATCCATCATATGAAATGGAAATATTTGAAAACCTAAACTCAAAAGGAACCCCTTTAAGAGAATTTGACTTAATTAAGAATTTAATTATTTCTCAAAAAACAAATAAGGATGCAAAAACTAAAATTAGTGATTTCAATTTAAAAATAATCAAAATTTTTAACAATGATCATAGAGGAATTAAGAAAAGTGACGTTCACAAGCAAGTTGAAATTTTTATAAAACACTTTTTAACTTGAAAAAAATATAATGCTAAATTCTCTCATTACAAATTGTATAAAAATTTCAAAAATTATCTAAAAGATTTGAATATATCAGACGATGAATCATTTACAAATATGTTAGACGAATTACAAAAGTTTGCAATATTATTTTTAGGTATTGAATTTCCACTAGAAAAAGAAGTTGGAAATAAATTATGACTTAGAGTAATAGATCAAAAAGACGTTCATATTCCATATATATTTGCTTTATTTGATAAATTTTCATTATTTGATAAAAATAAGGAAAAATGAAATGATAATGAAACGATTTTAAAATATTTAAAAGTTCTTTCAGCACATCTTATAAAATATATGGCTGTTGAAGGGACAGGTCAATCATTATCAAAATTTATAGAAGCAATTAATGAATTGACTATAGAAAAACAAAAATCTCCAAATGAAATCAGAAAAATCTTAAATGAATCAACTCAAGAAAACAACCTATTACTATCAAATCACAGTAAAGAAGAATTTGTCCAAGCTTGTTTATTCCCAAAAAGACAAACAAAGTGAATTTATAAAAGTATAATTGATATCTATGAAGATAGTATTCTTAGTGGATCAAATGAAAAAATAGAGTATAATGCAGGAAAAACACTAGAACATATAATGCCACAAAAACATAATTCTACATGAAAAAATATGGTTGGATATGATGAAAATAACCCAGAATCACAAACCAAATACGTTAGATTTTTAGAGCAACCTGGAAACTTAGTTTTTGTAGATGGAAGTAAAAATAGTTCAATAGGTAATAAATCTTTTTCAGAAAAGAAAAAGAATTTATATGAAAAATCAAATTCACCATTAATCATAAAAGAGTTAAAATATCTAGAAAATGATGTACCTGCTATTGTTAATTGTGATGAATGAAACTATGAAATAATTGAAAACAGAACTAAAATTATTGCTTCAACAGTTTTTGACATAATGAATACAGACTAATTAAATAAATTATTCAAAATCATTTTTTAATTAATCAATAAATAATTACACCTGATGGGTTTAAAAATAACATAAATAAACTTTTACGAACAAAAAATATGGAAATCCATATAAATTATTTGTTAAATTCTAAAAAATGCTAATTTCAGGAACAAAAACTATGGAATTCCATGTTTTTTGTTCCTGTTTCTATTAATAGTAAAAATATTGGTGCTAAAATAAATTTAACAGAAAGTCAAAAAGGTGCTTTATGAATATAATAAGAAATGAATATCTAGATAAATTAATTTCTAAAAAACACAACGGTAGAGTAAAAATAATTACAGGAATAAGACGTTGTGGTAAATCATATTTATTATTTAATTTATTTAAAAATCATTTAATAGAAAATGGTGTTGATCAAACTCAAATACTAACAATGAATCTAGATGATATAGCAAATGTTAAATATCACAATCCTATTGAATTGTATAAATATTTTTTAGATAAGATTTCTAACAAAGATATTCAATATTATGTTTTTATTGATGAAATCCAAAATTGTAAATCAATTAAAAATCCTTATGTTGAACAAGATGATCAACTAATTAATTTCACAGGTGTTTTAATTGGTTTAATGCTACATGAAAATGTTGATATTTATGTAACTGGAAGCAATTCTAAAATGCTTTCAAGTGAAATTGTTACTGAATTTAGAGACCGAGGAGATGAAATTAAAGTAAATCCTCTTACATTTAAAGAAATTTATAATAGTAAACAAGTTGATAATTTTGATTTAAAAACATATTTTATTTATGGTGGAATGCCTTTTGTTTATAAAATAGAATCTAATACTGAAAAAGCAAAATATTTACAAAACTTATTTACTACAACTTATATTCGCGATATTTTAGATAGATACAAAATTAATAATGAACATTTAATATTAGAAACGTTGTTAAATTTCATTTCTTCTAATATTGGTTCATTAACAAATCCTAATAAATTATCAAATAGATTTCTATCTGAAAGTAAAATTAAAATTAATGCTAATACTGTTTCAAAATATATTGAATATTTTAAAGAAGCATATATTATTTCTAAAGCTAAACGATATGATGTAAAAGGTGCTAAATATTTTTCAACTCCTTTAAAATATTATTTTACTGATATCGGTTTAAGAAATGCATGACTAAATTTTAGTGATTTAGATCGTAGTCATATTATGGAAAATATAGTTTATAATGAGTTAAAAGCTAGAGGGTTCAACGTTGATGTTGGATATGTAACATATGATCAAAAAACAGACAAATCACGTAATGTTTATAATTTAGAAATAGATTTTATTGCAAATTTAATTGATACAAAATATTATATTCAAGTTGCTTTAAATCTTGATGAACCAGATAAAAAAGAACAAGAAATAAGACCATTGTTACAAGTAAAAGATAACTATAAAAAAATTGTTATTGTTTATGATGATATTTTTAAACATTATGATGCAAATGGAATTTTATATGTAGGTTTAAAAGAATTCTTATTAGATAATGATGTATTTAACGTATAGTCGTTTTTATTAAATTGCAATAAAGAAATTATGAAATAATTGAAAATAGAACTAAAATTATTACTTCAATATTTTCTGGTATAACAAACAAAAACTAGTTAAGAAACAACACAGTATATTAAATTTATAAGTTAATAATAATGATATAATAAACATATACAAAAATTGGAGGGTTTATTTATGTCAAACTTAAAAGCTCAAAAGAAAAAAGAATCACAAATGTTAAGAGAGCTAAATTTAATATTACAAAGAGAATTACAAAACCCAGTTTTAAATACAGTTTCAGTAGCTGAAGTAAGACTTTCAGCTGATGGATCTCATGCTAAAATTTTCTACTCATTCTTACCAATCAATGAAGAAATTTCAAAAGAAAATGTTGGTAAAGAAATTGAAGAAGGATTAAAAGAAATTAGAATGATTTTAGCTTCTAAACTAGATTGAAGAAGTGTTCCAAACTTAAATTTTGAATATGATGAAAGTTTAGATCGTGCAAATCACATTAATGAAATTTTAGCTGAACAAAATTCAAAATAAAAATAAAATTACCAAGTTTAAACTTGGTTTTTTTAAGTTAGAAAGAATAAAATATGAATCAAAAATCAGGAATTTTAATACTAGATAAACCTAAAAGCATAAGCACTAATAATCTTATTCAACAAGTTAAAAAGAAGTTAAATATTAAAAAAGTAGGACATTGCGGAACTTTAGATCCACTAGCAACTGGAGTTGTAATTTGTTTAGTTAATAATGCAACTAAAATAAGTGATTATTTATTAAATAATGATAAAAGATATATTGTTACTTTAAAATTATTTGCTCAAACTAGTAGTTATGATGCTGAAACTGAAATTATTAAAACTGAACCTAGTTTTGAAATTGATCAAACTACTTTAAATAATGTTATAAATAAATACAATAATTATACTTATGATCAAACTCCTCCAATTTATTCAGCTATTAAAGTTGATGGTAAAAAATTATATGAATATGCTTTAGAAAACAAAACAGTTGATATCAAATCAAGAACAATCACAATATATGAAACTAAATTTTTAAATTATGATAATAAAAATCATGAAATAACTTTAGATGTTTATTGTTCTAAAGGAACTTATATAAGAAGTTTAGCAGTTGATATTGCTAAAGATCTAAACACTATTAGTTATGTAAAAGAATTAAGAAGAACTAAATCAGGATCTTTTGATATAACTAAAGCACAAACTATCGATCAAATCAATTGAGATAATCTAATAACTATGTATGATGCTATTAAATTATCTGATTATAAAATAATTAATTATGATGATATTTTAAGTGTTAAACAAGGTAAAAAAATAAAATTAGATGTTAATCCAGATTTAGTTTTTATAAGTGATAAAGATAATAATTTAATTAGTTGTTATGAAAGATCAAATGATGATATTTTTAAAACTAAAAGAGGAGGATTGGACAATTAATGCAATACTTCAATCAAGCGTTTAGTAAAATAGAACCAATTAAAAATAATAAAAAATCCATTATAACTATTGGTAATTTTGATGGTTTTCACATCTATCATCAAAAAATAATTAATCAAGTTATTGATATAGCTAAAAAAGAAAACTTAAATAGTATAGTTATTAGTTTTGATAAAAAAATTAAAAACTTTGTTGAATCTAAAAGTTATCAAAAAATAGCAACAAAAGAACAAAAATTAAATTATATAAATAAAAACTTAAAAGAATTAGATTATTTTTATGATATTAAAGTTAATAAAAAACTAACTTTAACAACTAGAGAACAATTTATAAATGATTTAAAAACTAAATTAAACGTTATCAAAATTGTTGAAGGTGAAGATTTTAAATTCGGTTGACAAGCTAAAGGTGATATTAATTATTTAATTGTTGAATTTGGAACTGATAATGTTATTGTTGAAAAAAGAGATAATAATATTTCTTCATCAAATATTAAAAAACTAATAAAAGAAAATAAAATCCAAGAAGCTAAAGAATTATTAGGAATTGATTTTGATTAAAAGGAAGTGAGAATATGAAAAAATTAGTAGCAATTACTGGAGCAAGTAGTGGTATTGGACTAGCTTGTGCTAAATTATTTTCAGAAAAAGGTTATCCTGTTTTAATTATGGCTAGAAGAAAAGAAATTTTAGATAGTTTAAACTTAGATAATTGTGTTACAGCACGTGTTGATGTTAGAGATATTGATCAAATTAAAAATGCAATTAAATTAGCTGAAGAGAAATTTGGTCCAGTTGATCTAATGATTAATAATGCTGGAATTATGCCAATGGATAAATATGCAGATCAAGATTTACAAGAAAAATATGATACTTTAGATATTAATATTAAAGGTGTAATTAATGGAATGGATGCAGTTTTACCAACTATGAGAAAACTAAATCACGGAACTATTATCAATATTTCTAGTGTTTCAGGTAGATATACTTCAGTTGATCATGCAGTTTATAATGGGTCTAAATTTGCAGTTAATGCAATTACTGAACAAGCAAGAAGAGAATTATCTGACACTAACATTAGATTTTGTTTAATTGAACCAGCAATAGTTGACACTAATTTATTATCAACAACAACTAATAAAGAAGTTTTAGAAAACCATATGAAAAGAAAAGATAAACTTAATGGTGGATTATCAGCTGATCAAATTGCACAAACTATTCTATATGTTTATCAACTACCTCAAGATGTATCAATTAAAGAATTAATGATCTCACACACAAATCAAGCAGTTTAATTTCAAAGACACCTATGGTGTCTTTTTTATATTTAAAACAAATTATTAGACTATGAAACAAAGCTAAAAATTTAGGTGAAAAACGTTTCATTAAAAGAACAAGCAAGACATCTAGTTTTATAATAAAAGTATAAGTTAAAAGTAATTTTAATTTTCAAGGGGCATTATTAAATTAAGAGTTTGAAAGGTTGATACTACTTTCAGTTTTTTGTAACTTTCAAATTTATTGGTGAAGTTATTGTTAATTTTGAATAAGTGCAATAAAAATTCTCAATCATAATCGGTTGAGATTTTTTATTTTAACTATGAATATAAAAAAACAAGTCTAAAGACTTGTTTGTTATATTAATTATTGTTTATTCTAAGCAGAAGGCTTCATTTCTTCAGTTGATCCACCACTACCTGGTTGAACAGTTTCTCCACCTGGCTGAACAGTTCCCCCTTCAGATGCTTCTCCACCTGGTTTAACAGCTCCTCCTCCAGATTCTTCTTCTTTTTTCTCGTCTTTACCTTCGTCTTCTTTTTTATCTCCTCCACCTTGGCTTCCATCTGGAGTTTTAGCGTCTTCAGCTGGTTTTTTAGCTTCAGTTTTACATGCAACAGCAACAGCCCCAGTTGTAGCAACCATTGCAACTGATCCTAAAATTGTTAATAATTTTTTCATTTGTTTGTACCTTTCATAAATCTAAAATATATTTCGAATTTAAATTAAGTACAACTAAACCATAGTTTTCACTTTTTTAGTGGTTGCCTTTATTCTATTTTTTTTTTTTTTTGATCAAGCGTTTTACATAATTAGATGACATTAGCATATTTTTTATAATAATTAATTATTTAATAGATAGATAAGTTTTAAAACTAATCATTATAAAATTAAACTAACGGAGGATTTATGATATTAAAAAACGCTCAAATTGTATTAGAAAATGAAATTATTAAGAATGGATATGTAATTATTAAAGATAAGAAAATAGTTGAGATTGGCTCAGATTACAAATTAAATGATGCGATTGATTTAGAAAATAATTTTTTACTACCAGGTTTTATTGATTGTCATACTCATGGTGGTTATGGTGTTGATTTTGAACAAGGTGATCAAAATAGATTTAAAACATTTGCTGATAATATAGTTAAAGAAGGAATCACAAGATATGTTCAGTCAACAGTTACTAATAACGATCAAAAAACTGAAACTATTTTAAAAGAATTTATGAAGCTTAATAATGCTAAAGCTAAATGTATTGGAGTTCATTTAGAAGGACCATTTATAAGTAAATTTAAAAAGGGAGCTCATCAAGAAGATTTAATAAAAGATCCTGATATTAAACTAGTTAAAAAATGAAATGAAATTTCAAATAATAATATCAAAATAATTACTTATGCATGTGAATTAGATAACACTGATTTTACAAAATATTTACTAGAAAATAATATAATACCAAGTGCAGGTCATTCTAATATAAAAGCTGACGAATTTGAACCATACTACAAATTAGGAGTAAAACATATAACTCATTTATTTAATGCAATGAGTACAGTTGATCATCACAACCCAGGACTAGCTGTTAGTGCTTTGAATCATAAAGATATTTTGTGTGAAATAATTGCTGATAACATTCATTTAAAACCTGAAATTATAAAACTAGTTTATGATCATAAAACAGCTGACAACATTTGTTTAATAACTGATTCGATTAGTTGTAAAGCTTTAGATGATGGAATTTATCAATTAGGTAATTTAAAAGTCAACAAATCTAACAATCAAGCAAGACTAGTATCAAATAATGCACTAGCAGGTTCAGTTGCAACTTATGATAGTGTAGTTAAAAACTTTAAAAATATAACTAATATATCATTAACTGATTTAATAAAAACAACATCAATAAATATTGCTAAACAATTAAATATTTATAGTTATACAGGAAGTATTGAAGTTAATAAGTATGCTGATTTTGTTGTTTTAGATAAAGACTTAAATGTTTTAAAAACAATAGTTGAAGGAAAGATAGTATTTGAAAAAACAGTCTAAAAATCTTAGTTGTAACACACTTACTAATTGACTTTTAAATAGAATTTAATGCAAACTTCACAATTCTATGTAAAAAAGACAAAGTATCGTTTTTATGTGTTAAAAATACAATGTAAGTGTTTAGAATTGATATCTAACTTACTGATTTTTTGTACAAGTTAACTATTAATGTAAAATAAAATTAAAGGAGGCAAGAAAAATGAAAAAGAAGCATCTATTAAACTTTTTATCAACATTTTTTATGTTCATACTTGTTATAATTGCTAATGAATCTTTTGGTTATGGAAATAATCAACACCTACACGTATTAGGGAAACAAACAACTCCTTATGCGTTAGCTGTTACAGGTTTTGTGTTTTCAGGACTTTGTTTAATAATACCGTTTTTATTAACTTTTATAAAATCTAAAAAAATTAAAAAACATGAAAAATTATTAATCATAATCAATATATCAATATTAATTTTAGCTACAATGTTGTTAATCATTGCTGTTCCTTTCTTTATTGCAGCATTAGGATTTAAAGCGGTTGCTCCAGGATTAGGAATTATAATTTTATATCTAGTTGGTTTATCTTATGCTTTACCAACTCACTTAAAAATTATCTTAGAAAATAAAGAATGCTCAAAAGATTGTTCACACAAAAAAGATAAAGAAGAAAAAGATAAAGAAGAAAAAGATAAAAAATAGAGTTAATAAGTAGAAACGCTTTTTGTTTTGCTACTTAAGCTCTATTTTTTTAAATTTAATTTAATAAAGTCTTTATTATAAAAAAGAGCAATGCTAAAATAACAATAATATTTAAATTAGGAGAGTTTATGAGCAAGAATAAAAAAGTAAGTATTATTTTAGTTGCAGGTGGAAGTGCTAGTGGTAAAAGTACAGTAGCTGATAGAATAGCTAATAAGATTTTAAAAGATAAGTCAGTTTCTCATATTTCAATGGATGATTACTATAAAGATTTTAGTGAAATGTCAATTGATAAAAGAAAACAGATTAACTTCGATCACCCCAACTCAATTGATATTGATTTATTAGTGCAAGATTTAATTAAATTAAAAGAAAGACAAAATATCACTGTTCCAATCTATGATTTTGTAAAATCAACAAGAACAGAACAAACAAAAGTAATTAAGTCAAGTGATGTAATCATTTTAGATGGTATATTTGCTTTATACTTTGAAAAATTACGTGAACTAGGTGATATAAAATTATTTATTAAAACAGCTGATGATTTACGTTTTATTAGAAGATTAGAACGTGATACTAAAGAACGTGCAAGAAGTATTGAAAGTGTTATTCACCAATACTTAACAGAAGTAAAACCAATGCATGATATTTTTATTGAACCTACAATTGATCATGCTGATCTAATTATTCCTTATAAAGAAGGAAATGAAGTAGCAATTGATATTGTAACTACAAAAATAAAAGATTTATTAAATGAATAATAAAAAACCTGGAGTACCAGGTTTTTTTAAACAATAGTAAATGGACCAGTTCATTTATAATGATTATTTCAAAAGTTAAATATTTTCATAACTGGAATATAAGTTAATTTAATTGATTGAGCATAAGTTCTTGCAGCTTTAAAATCAAATTCATATTCATTTATAGCTGATTTAACTAATTTAGTTACTTCTTCATTATAATAGATTTCTAATCTATTTTTATATCTCATTGATATGTAGTAATTTATAAATAAACATAAAACAAAAGCAAAGCATAAATATCCAGACACAGGATTAATTCAAAATCAAGCTAATGTATATTCAGAACTAGATACAATTGCACTTGATGAATGCATTTGATTAAACTCATTTGTTATTTGATTGTAAAGATATAAAAATAATGAAAATGTAAAACTAATAATAATTAATGACAATAGTGTATAAGGTATTATATAAATTAATGTTTTATAAAAAGTAAGTTTATTATCTTTTTGAATTTGTTTTGCTGAAATTCACAATCTTGAAATTAAATAATCTATTTCATAACCTGTAGATTCAAAAATGCGTTTACTAATAATGATTTGTTTTTTAGATTTGTTTACATTTCTAAAAATTTTTATCATTTTTTCAGTATCAGTATAAATAACTTCATAATCTTTTAAATTGAACATGATTTTAAAATTTAAAATTATATTATTTATCTCAGTTGAAGTAATGTTATTATTAGAACTATTAATATAAGGCACTCGATGATTTATATAAGTTTTTGTATAGAATAAATACAACATTAATATAGAACCTAATAAAAATATGTTTATTATTAGTAATACTAAATTTAATAAATTATATTCCATATCCATACTCCTTTACTAATTAAATGTACTTGTGTTTATAGTTTGTTATATCTATAATTTTAAACCATTTATACTATTAAAAAATAATATTTGTTTAACGTGAAAATATTTCTATTAAAAGATAATAAAAAACCGAGTTTTAATCTCGGTTGAAATTATAATTCTGCATTATGATAAACGTTTTGAACGTCTTCTAAATCATCTAATTTATCTAAAAGTGTTTGTAATTGTTTTTTGATTTCTTCATCACTAATAACAATTCTTTCATCAGTTGGAATCATTCTAGTTTCAGCAACAATATATTCTTCAACACCTAGTTCATCTAAAGCCTTTTTAACGCTTGCAAATGATTTAAATGGAGCATAAACAACAACATCACCATCTTCACTTACAACATCATTAACATCAACTTCAGCTAGCATTAATCCTTCTAATACTTCTTCAACAGTTTTATTTTTAAACATAAAGATTGAAGCATCTTCAAATAAGAAACTCACCTTTCCTTCAGGATTTCCGTTATTTTTGTTAAATACTTCTCTAATTGAAGCTGCAGCACGGTTAACGTTACTTGTTAATGCATCAACAATAATTGCAACATTACCAGGACCCATTCCTTCATATCTGTTTGCAACATAGTTTTCTGCATCTCCACCAGCTGCTCTTTTTATAGCTCTTTCAATTACATCTCTTGGAATTTGATTTGCTTTAGCTTTATCAATAACTGAACGTAATGTTAAGTTTGAATTAGGATCAGTTCCACCTTGTTTTGCAGCCATGTAAATTTCTTTTGCTGCACGTCCATTTGCTGCAGATTTTTTAGCAGCTGTTTTTGCCATAGAGGCCGCTCTAACTTCGTGTGCTCTTCCCATTATTATTTTCCTTTACTTTTTAATTCTTTTTCCACTTCTTCTAATTTAGCCATGATTATATCCATTTTTTTATTAATATCTTCTTCATCAGCATCAACTACAAAGAAAGGAAAATCATAAACATTTTTATTATAGAATTCTTCATAATCTCTATTTAGTAATTCTCAATAAGAATTATCAATTAAAAGCTCTTGTGGTCTTCCTCTTTGAGCAATTCTTCTTATTGCTGTTTCAGTTGAAACTCTTAAATAAATTACTATATCAAATTTTACTCTTTCATCTGGAAGTTTTAAATTTTCTAAAACAACATTGTCATAAAAATCGATATAAGTTTTATAATCAGTTTCATTAACATTACCTAAATCATAGTTAACTTTCATAAAGATAGGATCTTCTAAAATAGTTCTATCAAAAATTATATCTTTTAATTGATGTGCTTGTTTTAGTTGTTTTGATCTAGCAGTTAACATATAAATTTGCATTTTAAAAACTGTAGCTTTTAGATCTTTATAATAGTCATCAAAATAAGGATTTTCTTCAATTGGTTCTGGAAAGATTTCATATCCTAATCTTTTACTAATTTCAGCTGAAACTGTAGATTTACCAGCACCAACTGTACCAAAAATAGCTATTCTCATTGTCTTCCTCCTAAGTTGTTATTAATTATATTGTAATAGATTAATTAGCGATCTTTTTGTTTAATTGACTTATAAACTCCATAAAGTTTTTTAACTTCATTAGGTTTTAACTCTCTATACTCACCTGGTTTTAGATCACCGATCTCTAAAAACTCAATTTTAGTTCTCATAAGTTTAACTAAATTCATTTCACCAGCTTCAAACATTTTTTTAACGTGATGTTTTCTTCCTTCAGCAATTGTTAATTCAACAATAGAAATATTTTTTTCTTTATCGTATTTTAATAATTTAGCATCAATTGCTTTAGTGAAGTAATTTTCATCAATAGTTACTCCTTTAACTAGTTGAGCAACTTGTTTTTTTGAAACTTGACCTGAACACATTCCTTGATAAGTTTTAAAAAATTCATATCTTGGATGCATTATGAAATTAGACATCTCTCCATCATTAGTCATAATTAATAGACCACTAACATCATAATCTAATCTTCCAATTGGATAAACTCTATGATTTAAGTCTTTAAAATAATCAGCAACTGTTTTTCTTTTTTTAGGATCATACATTGTAGTTAAAACAAGTCTTGGTTTATAAAATAAATAATAGTATTTTTGATTATTTGAATCTGAAATAACTTCTTTATTATTAATTTCTATTTTAGCATTAGGTTCAACTTTAGTTCCTAATTCAGTTACAACAATTCCATCAACTTTAACTCTTCCTTGAGTTATTAGTTTTTCAGCTGCTCGTCTTGATGCATAACCTCTAGAAGCAATTACTTTTTGTAATCTTTCTTTCATATTCCCTCCATTATTAAACTAATAATTCAGCTTATTGAATTGTCAGTAATCAATTTATTTATTATATTTTATAATCAGTTACTCTTCAATATCAAAATCTTCAACTTGATCAAACAAATGTTGATTTTCTTGTTTTTGTTCAACTTCTTGTTGTTCAATTAATTTATCAATTTCTTCATCACTAATAGTTGGTAAACTTTCAACTCCACCTTGTAGATTAAAGATTTTAAAGAAATTATCAGTAATAGTATATAAATTAGCACGAGTGTGCTCATCTTTTTTAGCAACTCTAATTAATTTCTTTTCTCTTAATTTATACATTTGATAAGCTGAATCACTATTTCTTAAAAAATCAATTTGAGATTTCGAAATTGGACCTTTATATGCAATAATAGATAAAACTTCAATTGTTGATTGAGATAATTTTCTATTGTTTTCTTGCTTTTCTAATTTAGCAAAATATTGGTGTAATTCAGGTTTTGTTTGCATACGATATTTATTATTTCCAAATACTTGAATTGATAAAGCACAAGACTCATCAGCTTGGTATTTTTTATTTAAATCAATAATAGCTTGTTTAATATCATTTGGTTTTATTGTGTCTAATACATCTTGAATTTCAAGTAAAGAAATTCCATCATCACCATATATAAATAATAATCCTTCAATAATAGCTTTAATATTAGTATTCATGATTATTCTCACTTTCTCATTGCTCTAGTTGTTTATTGATAATAGTTTCATCTTCAATAACTTCTCTTTTAAATTCTACAAAAATATTATTATCACGTTGGTTTATATTCATTATTTGATATCTTGTTAAATCTAAAACTGCTAAAAAACAAGCAACTAAATTTTTAATATTTAATCCAATACCATCTAATAATTCAAATAAAGTTCATTCTTTAACTTTATTAGCTTTCATTTTATTAATAATTGTTAATGCTATTTGTTGAGGTGATATTGTTTGAGTAGTTAATGTTTGATATATTTCATTTTCAAAATCAAAATCTTCATTATATTCATTTATTTTTGATTTACTAATAACTGATTTAAATATTTCAGTAAATTTATCTAAATCAATATCTAAGGGATCTAATAAAAGTTCATCTGATTGAAATTGGATTTCTTTTGCAAAGTTTTGTTTTGATCTTTTTTTAGATAATGTTTCAAAATATTGATTTTGACTTTGAATAAAAAAATCAGTAGCTATTTTAATTTGATTATATTGTTCAATACGTTCAACTAAATCATCAAAATCATGATCTTGACTAATTTGTTCATCATCAACTACAGGTATTAATTTACGTGATTTCATTTCAATTAATTGAGCTGCAATTGTTAAATATTCACTAGCTATTTCAATATCTAATTCTTTTTGTTGTTTAATATAATCTAAATATTGATCTACTATTTCTAATAAACTTAGTTTAACAATACTGATTTTTTTATCTTTAATCATTGTTCATAATAACTCAATTGGTCCTGAAAATTGATCTATAGTAACTTGATCTCAGCGTTTCATATAAACCTCCTAATTAAGTATTAGCATTTAATTCTATTAATCTGTTAATTTCTTCATTATCTTTAAAATCAAATTCAATTTGTAACATAACTCTACATATAATGATAAATAAAGTTTGTATTTGAATACTAATATTTAAACTTTGTTGTTTAGTTGAATAAAATTTATCTAAGTTATTTTTAAGTTTATCTAAAAGAATAAAAATATGTGATTTATCTAATAGATCAAAAAACTCATTACTTCTATTCATAGTTCCACGTGTTTTATAAAAAACATAACTTAAATTTACAAAATCTTTACTAAAATTATAATCGGTTTGAAATTTATTAATTGGTTTTAAATTATATTTTAAATTTAAGTGTAAAACATTAAATATCATTTTATTAAAGTTTGAATATAAATGATTAAACATAGTTATTTGTTGGTGATATTCTTTATCTCAAATATCAAAATAATCACTTTTAGCATCATACAAATTATTTTCTAAACTTTGTTTTATATAAAATAATAAATTAGCTTTAATTTGAGTAAAAATATTTAAATTACAAAAAGCGTCTTTTGCCAATAAAATTGATAATAAACTTTTTAATAAATAGATAAATTGATATATTTTATTAATATCTAATTTGTTTTGTTCATCAGAAAAAGTGATATCTAATTGATGGTTTTGATTTTTTAAATCTTTATTCAAATAATAAGTTATTTGATCGTTTTCTAATAAAAATTTATCAATTAGATTAATTGTGTAATTTGTTATATCTTCTAATTGATGATCACTTACAACTACTTGTTTTCCTATTTGAATTAATTTATTTAATTTAATAATGTTTAAATCTAAATCTTGATTAGTCATATTTACTCTCCATTAACAATCAACAACAATCATAAAAGTGTTTTGATATCATCTAAATCTTCTGATTTTTTCATCTATTTGAGTTTCATAAAACTCAGTTAATAAATTATAGTTAATTGAATCTTTTAATTTTTGATTATTTAAAACTATATTAATTGAATTTTGTAATTCTACAACTTTTTTATCTATTCAATTTATTAATTTATTACAATGATCAAGTTCATTATTTGTAATAGCATTTTTTAAATATAATTGTTCAATATTTTCTTTATACATTTGAGTTTCTTCTAAAT
This sequence comes from Mycoplasma yeatsii GM274B, assembly GCF_000875755.1. Lineage (GTDB taxonomy): Bacteria > Bacillota_I > Bacilli_A > Mycoplasmatales > Mycoplasmataceae > Mycoplasma > Mycoplasma yeatsii. Next base: position 327,767 of record NZ_CP007520.1, read on the forward strand.
AATAATTAAGTTCTCTAAACATTGTAAAATCCATTGCTTGATAAAAACTAGTTTTGAATTGTTCATTTATATTGGTATGTAAAATACTAAATAAATCTGATTGATCAACACTGATTCTATTATTTAAACTAGCTGTTGCTTTAATAATTTGAATTAAAAAATCAATTTCATCATTTGTTAAATTTAACTGATGATTATTGTTTCAATAATTAATAAAATCTTTAGCTATTTTAAAATTAATATTTTCAGTTTCTATATTTAATAAATTTTGATGTTTTAATAATTTCATATTATTCTCTTACCAATCTAGTATTCATTTTATATTCAGTATTTTTTCTTGTAATAGTTAATAGCTTAACTTTAAATCCATCTAAATCATTATATTCAGCAATTATTTTAGGACCTATTCAAATTACAATTACTAAATAGATTCCCATAAAAACAAATAATAATGAACAGTTAACATAATAAGCATTATTTATAAGTGATAAAAATGATTGAAGATTATTTAATATTTTTTCTTGAGTGATATCTGCTTTAAAAATACTTTCATAATCTTTAAAAAGTTGAAATAATCCTACGTTATAAGTTTTTAAAATATTAACAATAATATAAGGAATTAAAAATCCTATTGCTTCTAAACTTGTATAAATTCCTATAATAGGAGATCTTTTTACACGATAGTTTCACATTAAAGCAATTCCAAATCAAATATAAAAAGTTACAAATAACATTAATCCAAATAAGAAAGTTAAAGAAAGAATTAAATAAATATTATGAACAAAAGTAATTAAAACTACTCCTATCATTAAAAATGCAGTTAACAATGAAATTGATTTAATAATACCTATTTTTATAATTATGAACTTGTAGAAAATATAAGCTAAAACAATCTGACCTAAAAGAAAGAATAAATTATAAGTTTTTAAAAAGATTAATGAATTAGCATTATCTTTATATTCTAGTTTGGTGACTGCAACAATATACATTTCAAATAAAGGTGTTTTAATTAAAGCACTAATAATACCGATTAAAAATGAAATTATCATTAATCAAATAATAACTTTTTTATTTACTTTTTGAACTGATTCTAATATTTCATCATCGTGTTTTTGAACATTTTGTCTTCTTTCTTTTAACATTAATGAAATAGCAAAAGATAAAATTATACAAATTAAACCAATTATAAATAATGAAGTTGTTCCATAAGCATTAAAAGTATTTGTTTTAGCTATGATTAATGAATAAATTTCAGTTCCAATAAATGAAGCAAAAGTAATTACCATACCACATTTTATTGAAGTAATTATTGGAAATAATCTTTCATGATATTGTTCATTACAAAATAAAAAGTAAATTGTTTTAGATGATATTGCAACTCCTACTAAAATAGAAAGAATAATAACATTAAAAGGATTTGGAGTTGAGATTAAAAAACCTGTTAAAGTAGCAAAAAAACAAGCTGCATTAGAAATTCATATTCAAATTCTTCTTTGTCTTAATCAAAAAGTTCATCTAACTGCAACTGGATTAAGTAATGCAGCAAATAAAATATAACTTCCAATAAAAGCAAATAATACTAAAACTGAAGTAGGTAAAGCTGAAGCTGAATTATTTAACGCATTAAAAGCATCTGAATTTATTTTTATTAAAAAAGTAATAGCAACTCAAAATAAACCCATTTCAATAAAAAACAATCTCTTTTTTCTAGATGTTTTATTTTTATGAGATATTAATTGTGCTAAAACTAAACCTATAATGATAATTATTGGATTAACGATGTATAAATCTCATCTTAAGTTAGTCATGATTCTCACCAAATTCTACTTACTATATATTATTATAAATAATTTTATTTATCATTTTTAGCATTACTAATTAAAAATGAGTCTAGTTAATACTAAACTCATTTTTTATTAAGCTTGTCCTAGACCTTTTTCTTTTCATTCAGCTAAAATTTCATCTTTTTGCCCTTTAGCTAAACGATCTTTGTATTCTTCGTATCTTTCTTGACATTCTTTTACTTCTTCTAAAGCTTCTTCTAAACTTCCTCAACCATTGATTTTTACAGTTTTGTTTTGTAAAGCTTTGTATTGTAAGAAGAAGTTTTCGATTTCATCACGATAATGTTTAGGAACATCGTTTAATGTTTGATATTCTTTAAATCTTGGATCATCATTAAATACACCAAATAATTTAGTATCAATTTCTCCAGCATCAATCATTTTAATTGATCCTAAAATTCTAACACTTACTTCAACACCTGGTAATGTTGGATAAGTACATAAACTAATAACATCTAATGGATCTCCATCTCAATCTAAAGTGTTTTCGATCATTCCATATTCACCTGGATAGAAGTTAGCTCCATATAATACTCTGTCTAATTTAATTCTTCCAGTTTTTTCATCAACTTCATATTTATTTGATGAACCTTTAGGAATTTCAACAACCATATCAATAACGTTATTTTTTGACATATAATATTCTCCTTGTTTAATTCTATTTATAATTTTATATTAAATTATATCTTAAGCATTATCTATTTTTATTTATTTGAAATATTTATAATTTTTATAAAAAAAGAAAAAACGTGTATAATTATTTTATAATTTTTATAAATAATATAGAGAAGGGATAATTATGGCTCAGAAAAAATCAGAAAACCAACAAATAGATGAGTTAGTTAATAAAGCTGAAGCTGTATTAGATGATCATTTCTATCACGAGCAACACGAAAATCAAGATAAAGATCACTATCACGGAATTCATCACTTTGATGAGTATGGAAATCATGATGATGTAACTTCAGCTGATTTTGAACTAAAAAGTGTATTTAGACTTACTAAAAAGAATTTAATTTTTAAAATAGTATTAACAGGAGTATTTTTAGCTTTAACTGCAGCAGTTAGTGGTTTAGATATTTTAGCTGAATCTATTCATATACCAGTTAATGGAGATCAAGTTTGAATTGAAACAAGATTTTTAGATATTACAGTTGTAATGATTTCAATTGCTGTTTTAGGACCGTTATTTTCTTCAGTAATAGGTTTTATTGCTCCAATTATGCATAATGCAATTCACGGAGGAGAACACGGTTGAATACAACCTCCAATTCAATCAATTGAATATGTAATTATAGTTTGATTAGTATTTATAATTTTTAATTTAATTTTTAGAAATTCACCAATTCACCGTGATGAAAATATTAAACTAGCAAACTTTAAACGTTGAACTCCTATTCCAATTATGATTGTTATTTTTGCAACAATAGTTACTTTAGGATTTGTTTTAGCATTATACATTCAAGCTAAAGTTTTGGCAATTAATCCAAACTCAGGATGACTACCACCCGCTGGACATAATCACGATCATAAACATGCTCAAATTTTAAGCTCAACAACTCAATTTATTTTAGGACATGCTGGTCATGATCATGATGATGAAAATAAATTAAATTATGATAAATTAAACTTATATACTTCTCTAGCTGTATTTGGGTGAAACTGTTTAAGATATACTATTTCAATGTCATTATTTGCAGTTATTGAATGAAGAATGAGACCAATTAATCATAGATATAGATAGAAAAATGCCACTGGCATTTTTCATTTTTTTTATGTCTATTTCTAAGCAAAATAATAGAATAGTTAAAAAACGATTTATTAATCATTACGAAATATTGTAAAAAAAATTTACTAAATATTGTAAAGTTTTTTTCTTAAAAATTGTAAAAAAATTTCCTTAAATATTGTAAAATTTTTATAAATAGGAATATTTTTGTTTAAAAGAGGTTTAATATGAACAATAAATTATTTGAGAACTATAAATCAAGAATCATCGAAAAAGTAATAGACAAATATCTTAATGTAGCTGGTGCAATTTGTATCGAAGGACCTAAATGATGTGGTAAAACTTCAACCTCATATTATTTATCAAAAAGCGCTTTTTTTGTAGGAGATCCTTCTGATAATTTTTCTAATAGACAACTTGCTTTAGTTAATCCGAAAATTATTTTAAATGGACAATATCCAAGACTTATTGATGAATGACAAGAAGTTCCTTCAATTTGAGATGCAGTTAGATGAGAAGTTGATTGAAAAAATAAAAATGGATTGTTTATTTTAACTGGCTCATCAACTCCAAAGTATAAAGGAGTATTACACTCTGGAGCTGGACGAATTGTAAAAGTTAGAATGGAAACAATGTCTTTATATGAATCACAAGAATCATTAGGAATAGTTTCATTAAAGGATTTATGTGATCAAAAAGTAAATGAACAGTTAGTTGAACCTTTAACTTTTGAACAATTAGCTTATTTAATAGTTAGAGGTGGATGACCCAAAAATATTGAAACACCAGTTTCTGATTGTCATTTATTACCTAACTCATATATTGAAACTATTTTAAATGAATCAATTAAAGAAATAGACAATTCAAGATATGATCCATTAAAAATCAAATTAATTTTAAAATCTCTCGCAAGAAATGAAGCAACACTTGTATCAGAAGAAACTATTATAAAAGACATTTCAGCAAATGACAGTGAAACAATTTCTCGCCCAACAATTAATAAATATATTGATGTTTTAAATAGAATGTTTATTTTTAATAATCAAGAACCTTATGCAACTAATTTAAGATCATCAAAAAGAGTGATGATTTCAGAAAAGAAACGTTTTTGCGATCCTTCTCTAGCTTGTGCTTTATTAAATGTTACAGTTGAAAAATTGGTAAATGATATTAGACTATTTGGTCTTTTATTTGAATCATTAGTTATAAGAGATTTAAGAGTTTATGCTCAAGCGCTACAAGCTAAAGTGTTTCACTACAGAGATTATGATAATAATGAAATTGATGCTGTGATTGAACTTGATAATGGAAATTGATGTGCAATTGAAATTAAACTATCATCAGCTCAAATTGAACAAGCTGCAAAATCATTAAATAAAGCAGTTAAAAAGATCGAAGAAAATAACAATAAACCTCCAATTTTAAAATGTATTATAGTAGGTATTGGAAATGCTGTTTATAAAAGAGAAGATGGAATTGTAATAGTACCAATTAACGCTTTAAAAGATTAAACATTAAGAGTGATTATCACTCTTTTTATTTAGTGTTTTTATGGTATTTTATCTTGAGTATTAAATATTTTTAATGTAGTTAAAAAAGTTATATAGTTAAGTGTGATTTTTGTTTAAAATATATTTGTATATATTTATAAACAAGGGAGAATTATGGATAAAAAAATAATATGAGTTGCAACAAATAATAAAAATAAAGCAAGAGAATATCAAGCAATTTTAAAAGATTGAACTGTTAAAACTTTATTAGATTTACCAGAATATAATGACATTGAAGAAAACGGAACTACATTTGAAGAAAATGCATTAATAAAAGCAAAAGATTTAGCTAAATATATTAATGGAATTGCAATTGGTGATGATTCTGGAATATGTGTTAATATATTAGATAATTTTCCTGGAATTTATTCAAAAAGATGAGCTTATCCTGTAACTGAATATAGTCAAATTTGTCATATGTTATTAGATAAATTAAAAGATTATAAAACTCAAGATCAAAGAAAAGCAAAAATGATAACTACAATCGGTTTTTATGATGCAGTTAATGATAAACAAGTTGTATTTAAAGGAATTGTTGATGGTTATATTTCAGATGATGTAAGAATTACAGAATTTGGATTTGGATATGATTATGTATTTGTTCCTAAAAATAGCAACAAAACTTATTCACAAATGACAAGTGAAGAAAAGAATCAAAACTCAGCAAGAAGACAAGCTATTAATCAATTTAGTGATTTTATAAATAAGTATTAAGGAGAAATTATGACAGATAAAAGAAAGTTAAACATTGTTTTATACGAACCAGAAATTGCTCAAAATGTTGGAGCAATTATGAGAACTTGTGTTGCTATTAACGCTAAATTACATATAATCGAACCTTTAGGATTTATTTTTGATGAAAGACATTTATCACGTCCTAGTGCAAACGAGTTTAAATTTGTTGATTGTACTAGATATGATGACTGACAAGATTTTAAAACTAAAAATCCTGGTATTAAACTATATTGTTTATCTAGATATGGTCAAAAACCAATTTCAGATTTTGATTTTACAAAAGTTAATGATGATGTATTTTTAATGTTTGGTAGAGAATCAACTGGAATTTCAAAACAAATTATTAAAGATAATTTTGATACTACTTTTAGAATTCCTATGGTTGCTGAAGCTAGAAGTATTAATATAGCAAATACTGTTGGTATTGCAAGTTATGAAGTTTTAAGACAATGAGATTATTTAGATTTAGTTAAGCATGAAGTTCAAAAAGGAAAAGACTATATTATGTCTGATGCATGAAAGGGAATTGAAGATTAATGGAAAAAAATTATTTTTACGTTTTAAGTGATTTAGATGGAACTATTTCTGATAAAAATTTAAATATCTCTAAAGCTACAATTAAATCAATTAAAAAATATCAAAAGAAAACAAATAATAAGTTCAGTTTTTGTACTGGTCGATTAGATGTATGTAATAAAAAAATAGCAAAACAATTAAAAGTAAAATTACCAATTATTGCTTGTAATGGTGCTTTAATTACTAATTTAAAAACTAATGAAGTTTTATTTGCCGAGTATTTAGATAGCTCATTAACAGCAGATATTATTAAATTGTGTCATGAAAATCAAATTGATGTTGCTTGTTATGCTCCTGGTATGATGTTAGGAACTGATCAATCTAAAAGAATTAAAGTTTGAGAAAAATATATGTTAAACATTAGAAAAAAATATCGTTGAACAATTAAAAAATTCGATACATTATTAGAACTATCAGAAAAAATTAGATCTGAAGAAATTAAAGTTGTGCAATTGTTAGTTAATGTGTCTGGAGTTGAAGGTGATCAAGTTCAAGATAAAATTAAATTATTTGATAAATATTTAGATAAATTTGATTTAGTTCAATCACTTCCAACAATGTTTAACATTATGAAAAAAGGTGTTAACAAACTAACTGGTTTACAAAAATGATCAGAATTAAATAATATAGATTATAAAAAAGTAATTACTTTTGGTGATAATCATAATGATATTGAAATGGTTAGTGGTGTCGATAGAGGTTATGCAACAGCTAATGGTGTTGATAAATTAAAACAAGTAGCTTATAAAGTTTGTGATACAGTTGAAAACAACGGTGTAGGAAAAGAGCTTGAAAATATATTAAATAGCTAAGAAAGGAAATAAAAAATGAATAATGACATGATTTTAGATCCGGTTCAAGAATTTGAAAGTTATTTACATAAAAACGAAGAAATCATTGAAAAATATTTTCAAGAATTTACAGAACAATCAGAAATTAATATTGAAAAAAATCGTAGCCAAGTTAAAAAGATTAACGAAGCTAAACACAAATTAGATAGATCAAATAAAGTTTTAAAAAGAGTAAAAATATGATCAATAATTAACATAATAGTTATAGTGGTTTCTACTTTAATATTTGCATTTTTCATTTGAGCTTTAACTAGTTCACAAGAAATGAAAAACAATGAAAAACCAACTGCAATAATTTGTACGGTTATATCAAGTATAATTGCAACAGCATTTCTATTAATACAAGTTTTATGAACTAGAAAAAAGAGAAAAGAAATTGATAGCATTGTTTCTAATGCTAATAAAACATTTAAAAAAGAATTAAAAAAAGGTTATGATCAAACACGAAATCTTATAAGTTTAATTAGTCATGGTACTAAAGAAAAAATCTTTTCAGAAACTATGCCTTTAATTAAATTTAATAGATTTTTAGGACAAAAAGCATTAGATAACTTTAAAAAGAAATACAAACCTATTAATTATTATTATGATAAAGAATTATCGTGTACAGCTTTAAAATCAGGATCAGTTTACAATAATCCGTTTATTTTATCTAGTAGTTCTAAATTTGTAATAGAACCTAAAGAATATTTTGGAACTCTAACAATTTCTTGACAAGAAACTCAAGGTGATAAAACAGTTACTAAAACTCAAACTTTAGTTGCTAGTGTTGTAAAACCTCTTCCTGTAAGACATGATTCATCTTATTTAACATTTGGTATTGAACTTGCACCTAACTTAAACTTCACAAGAACTGGTGCTGGATTAAATCAATGTAGTCAAAAACAAAAAGAAAAATATGCTAAAAAGATTGAAAAAAGTCTATATAAATATGCTGAGAAAAACCTTAACTTCTCTCCATTAACAAATACAAAATTTGAAGCTTATTTTGGAGCATTTGATAGAAATGATGATAGAGAATTCCGTTTATTATTCACCCCACTTGCTCAAGAAAATCTTGTTCGTTTAATTGAAGATAATAAAGCTAGTTTTGGAGATAATTTTGATATGATAAAACAAAACAAGAGTCTTTCAATAACTTCAAATGAATTAATAGAATTTGAAATGAATGATATTTATCCAAGCATTGAATCATATAGTTATGATGAAATTAAAGAACATTTTATTCAAACTAATAAATGATATTTCTTAAACATGTATTCAATTTTTGCTCCATATTTTGCTATACCAACTTTAAATAGCATTGATAGTGAAAATAAAAAAGAATCAGTAAAAACAGTATTAAGTAAACCTGAAATTGAAGCACAATTATCAATGTTACCTAGCTCTTTATTTGAACATAAACAAGTTAAAACAACTTCATTACTATATGTTCAATCATTTGATGAAAAAACTAAAATCGCACAAGTTGTATCAAAAGGATATGACATAGTTCAAAGAGTCGATTTTGTTCCAGTATGAGGAAGAGATGGTAATTTACATAGCGTTCCAGTTCCTTGAGATGAATATGTTGAATACAACAATTTAAATCATGTAAAAATAACTCCATTCAAAGAATTTAGTATCGATCAAGATTGATATGAAAATGTTGGTTCAAAATTAAATGAACGTCAAACTATAACTGATCTAGCAATTGTTGAATTTGTAGATTAAAGTATAATATTTATAAAAGGATATTAAAAAGGAGATAAACAAATGGCAAATCAATTAGATGAAATTAATGGTCCTGTTTTTGAAGGTGGACGTGAAATTAATGTTATTAATAAACAACTTCCTATCACAATTGGAGTTGGATCAAAAATATTTGAAATTTTATTATGAATATTAATTATTCCTGGTTTAATTTTCCAATATAGAAAAGTTAAAGCTAGAAATTATTTAGCACAATTAGAACAAAAAATTCAAGCAAACGCTTCACAAGTTGATAACTATTTAGAACAAAGAGTTCAAGTTATGAAAAACTTAGCAAGTTTATTATCTAAATCAATCGATCTAGATAAAGACATTATGAAATCAGTTGCTGCTTATAGAAGCGGAATTGATTTATCTAAACAATCAAGAACTGAAGTTTTACAAGATGTAGATCGTACTATTAGAGGATTACAACTTCAATTTGAAAATTATCCTGAACTACAATCTCACAAATCAGTTAGAGAAGCTATGCAACAAAATATATATTTACAAAAAGAAATTACTGCAACTCGCGACATATATAATGATTCAATTAATCAATGAAATAGAGCAATTAATGAATGACCTGCAAAACAAATGGTTGCTGCTAAATTAGGATATACAACAAAAATTCCTTTTGCTACAACAAGCGAAATTAAACAACAAGCAAAACAAGATTTCTTTGTTTAATTAAGTTGAACTTAAAAGTTCAACTTTTTTATTTTTCACCCAAACACAAGTTTTTTAAAAATTAGCACTCTCATTGTTGAATTGCTAAAAATAGTGATACAATAATTGTAGTTGAATAATTTGTATTTAAAAAAGGGGTGTAGTTTTATGGAATTTCAAGAAAAAGGAACTGTAACTGATGCTTTAAAAAAATATACTAGAGATTTAACTAAAAATGCTAAGGATGGAAAATTAGATCCCGTTATTGGGCGAGAAGAAGAAATATCAAGACTTATTCAAATTCTTTCTCGTAAAACAAAAAATAATCCAGTTTTAATCGGTGAACCAGGAGTTGGTAAAACTGCTGTTGTTGAAGGATTGGCTCAACGTATTGTAAAACAAGATGTACCTGATCTATTAAAAAATAAAAGAATTTTAGAATTAGATATGGGAAGTTTAATGGCCGGAGCAATGTATATGGGTGATTATGAATCACGTGTTAAAGCCATTGTTAAAGAAATTGAAAAATCTAATGGTGAAATTATTTTATTTATAGATGAATTACATTTAATCGTTGGAGCCGGAAGAACTGGATCTGGTGGTGGAATGGATGTTTCTAACTTATTAAAACCAGCACTAGCTAGAGGTGAATTAAGAGCGATTGGAGCAACTACTTTAAATGAATATAGAGAATACATTGAAAAAGATGCTGCTTTAGAAAGAAGATTTCAAAGAGTTTTAGTAAATGAACCAACTATTGATGAAACAATTTCTATATTACGTGGACTAAAAGAAAGATTTGAAACATATCATGGAGTTAGAATTCACGATAATGCACTAGTAGCTGCTACTAAATTATCAAGTAGATATGTAACTGATAGATTCTTACCAGATAAAGCAATTGATTTAGTTGATGAAGCTTCTGCTTCAATTAAAACCGAACTAGCAAGTGTTCCAATTGAACTAGATCAAGTTAATAGAAAAGTTATGCAACTTGAAATTGAAAAATCTGCGTTAGAAAAAGAAAAAGATGATAAATCAAAAGAAAGATTAGCTGAAGCAGTTAAAGAACTTGAATCTCTTAAAAAACAACAAACCTCTTTAAATGAAAAATGATTAAAAGAAAAAGAATATCTAAATAAAATTAATTCTTTAAAATCAACTATTGAAAGTTTAAAACAAGAACTAGAAAGAGTTCAAAGTGATGGAAATTATCAACGTGCAGGAGAAATTCAATACTCACTACTACCATCACTTGAAAAACAATTATCAAGTTATGAAAACGATTCATCTGACAGAATAATATCTGAAGAAGTAAGTGAAAAAGATATTGCTCAAGTTGTTGCAAAATCAACAGGTATTCCAGTTGATAGATTGATTTCATCAGAAAAAGAAAAATTATTAAATTTAGATAAATTATTAAAAGTTAGAGTTAAAGGTCAAGATGAAGCTATTAAAGCTGTAACTAATGCAATTATAAGAAGCAGAAGTGGAATCAAAGATCCTGAAAAACCAATTGGAAGCTTTCTATTTTTAGGACCAACTGGAGTAGGAAAAACAGAAGTTGCAAGAAGTCTTGCTGAAATTCTATTCAACTCACCTAAAAAAATGATTAGACTTGATATGAGTGAATATATGGAAAAACATTCAGTTGCTAAATTAATCGGTGCTCCTCCTGGTTATGTTGGTTATGAAGAAGGTGGAAGATTAACTGAACAAGTTAGAAGAAATCCTTATTCAATAATTCTATTTGATGAAATTGAAAAAGCTCATCCTGATGTATTTAACATATTACTTCAAATTTTAGATGATGGAAGATTGACTGATTCACTAGGAAAAACTATTGATTTTAAAAACACAATTATTGTAATGACTTCAAATATCGGTAGCGAACAAATACTAGCTGCAACAAATTTAGAACCAGCAACATTTACAACAATTCAAGATGAATTAAACAAAAACTTTAAACCTGAATTTTTAAACAGAATTGATAATATAATATTTTTCAATGCATTATCAGAAAATACAATTAGTGAAATTGTAGACAAAGTTTTAAATGAATTATCAGAAAGATTAATAAAAGATCAAAGCTATTACATTAATTTTTCAGAAGCTGCTAAAGATAAGATTATAAGAGAAGGTTATGACAGACAATTTGGTGCACGTCCTATTAAAAGATATATAGAAAAAAATGTTGAAACTTTATTAGCTCATGCAATCATCAGTCAGACAATCCAAGAAAATATAAGATATACAATTGATGTTAAAGAAAATGAATTTGTTTTAGAAAAACAACAAATAAATTAGTTAGGATCAGTTATGTTAAAAGAAAGACAAATAAAAATATTAGAAGCGATTGTCAAAGAATTCATTAAAACTAATCAACCCGTTGGATCAAAAAGAATCTTAGAATTATTAGATATCAAAGTTTCATCAGCAACAATTAGAAGTGAATCAGTTGTTTTAGAAGAATTAGGATATTTAGAAAAACAACACACTTCAAGTGGAAGAACCCCTTCTACTAAAGGTTATAGATTTTATGTAGATAATATTATGAAATTTAATAACAATGAAGATAAGGATTTAAAAAAATATCTTCAACAAATATTTGAACTTCGTAATTATAATGTAGATAAAACTATAAATTATGCCAGCGAAATAATTAGTGAAATTACTAAAATGACTGCAGTTGTTGTTAAAAAAACTAATTTTAAAGATATTAAACTTAAAAAAATAGATCTAATTATTATTTCAGATCAAATTGCTAATGTTGTATTTATATTTTCTGATGGATCAGTTCAAAATAAAGTATTTAATTTAAATGATATTAGTTTAGAAGATCTTCAAATTGCTATTAAATTATTTTCAGATTCTTTATTAGAAGTTAGTTTAGATCAATTAAATGAACATATTGATAAATTAAAAGAACAACTTGCATTAAGTATTAAACAATATGATTATGTTTTAAATACATTTATAAGTACAATTTTAGATTCTAAAACAGATCAAAAAGAAATTCATGGAATGAGATACATGTTAGAAAATCCTGAATTTAGTGATACTGAAAAACTAAAAAAAGCTGTAAAATTAATGGAAGAGATTACTCCATTTCAATGATTTGATATAGCATATGAATCAAATAAAAGTTTAAATAAAATTTCAACAAAAATAGGTAATGAAATTAATGAAAATATTGATGATATTGCTATGGTAGGAACTGAGTTAAAAGTAGGAGAAAATTCTACTGTACTAACTTTGATAGGACCAAAAAGAATTGATTATTCTCAAGTTAACAGGTTGATGAATTTAATCATTGAGATTTTAGAAGGAAAGGATTTGGATTATGGCAAAACATAAATCTAAAAATGATGAAATATTAAAAATATTAGATTCTCTAACTAAAGAACAAGCTGATAAAGTTAATGAATACATCAAAAGTATTAAATCTAAAAATGATGAATTAGTTGAAGAAAATAAAAAACTAAAAGAAGAAATAGATTATACAAAACAACTAAATGTTGCTGATATTGCAAATCTAACTAAAAAATATAATCAAAAAGAATTAGAAATTAAAAAATATGGTGCATCAAAATTAGCTAAAGATATGATTCAACCAATTGAATTATTAAAAAAAGTTATTAATTCACCAATTAATAATGATGCTGTTAAACCGTATGTTATGGGATTTGAAATGATTTCAAATCAATTAGTTCAATCACTTGAATCAAATAATATTAAACCAATGAATACTCAAGTTGGAGAAATGTTTGATTCAACAAAACAAGAAGCAACTGAAGTAGTAGAAAATACTGAATTTGAATCAAATAGAATTGTTGCTGTTTTAAGTGAAGGATATATGATTCATGATAGAGTGTTAAGTTACGCACTTGTTAAAGTAGCTAAATAATAAATTAAAACATTAAAGATAAAAAACACTAAAAACATTAAGGAGATATGAAAATTATGGCTAAAGAAAAAATTATTGGTATTGATTTAGGAACAACTAACTCTGTTGTTTCAGTTTTAGAAGGTGGACAACCTATTATTTTAGAAAACCCTGAAGGACAAAGAACTACTGCTAGTGTAGTTGCATTTAAAAATTCAGATATTATTGTTGGTGGAGCTGCTAAACGTCAAGCTATTACTAACCCAAACGTTGTTCAATCAGTTAAATCAAAAATGGGAACAAACTCAAAAATTAACTTAGAAAATAAAGATTATACTCCAGAACAAATTTCAGCTGAAATCTTAAGATACATGAAAAATTATGCTGAAGCTAAATTAGGACAAAAAGTTACAAAAGCAGTTATTACTGTTCCAGCATACTTTAATGATGCTCAAAGAAAAGCTACAAAAGACGCAGGTAAAATTGCAGGATTAGAAGTTGAAAGAATTATTAACGAACCAACTGCTGCAGCTTTAGCTTATGGTTTAGATAAAGCAGATAAAGAAGAAAAAGTTTTAGTTTATGACTTAGGAGGAGGAACATTTGACGTTTCTATTCTAGAAATTGCTGACGGTACTTTTGAAGTTTTATCAACTAGTGGAAACAACAAACTAGGTGGAGATAATTTTGATGAAGCTATTATTAATTGATTATTAGAAAAAATTAAAGCTGAACACTCAGTTGATTTATCAAATGATAAAATGGCTCGTCAAAGATTAAAAGATGAAGCAGAAAAAGCAAAAATTAACTTATCAAGTCAATTAGAAGTTGAAATTAACTTACCATTTATCGCAATGAATGAAAATGGACCAATTTCATTTGCTACAAGTTTAACAAGAAATGAATTTAACAAAATTACTAAACATTTAGTTGATATGACTTCTCAACCAGTTCAAGATGCTTTACGTGAAGCTAAATTAACTGCAAAAGATATTGATGAAGTGTTATTAGTTGGTGGATCAACAAGAATTCCAGCTGTTCAAGATTTAGTAAAAAGTTTATTAAATAAAGAACCAAACAGAACAATTAATCCAGATGAAGTTGTTGCAATGGGTGCTGCTATTCAAGGAGCTGTGTTAGCTGGTGATGTTACTGATGTGTTATTATTAGACGTTACTCCATTATCATTAGGTATTGAAACAATGGGTGGAATTATGACTAAATTAATTGACAGAAACACTACAATTCCAACTGAAAAATCACAAATTTTCTCAACTGCAGTAGATAACCAACCAGCTGTTGACATTAACATTTTACAAGGTGAAAGACCAATGGCTGCAGATAACAAATCACTAGGACAATTCCAATTAACAGGAATTCAACCAGCACCAAAAGGTGTTCCTCAAATTGAAGTTACATTTAAAATAGATGCTAATGGTATTGTAAGTGTATCAGCAAAAGATAAACAAACAAATGAAGAAAAATCTATTACAATTTCAAACTCAGGAAACTTAAGTGATGAAGAAATCAACAGAATGGTAAAAGAAGCTGAAGAAAATGCAGCAACTGATGAAATTAAAAAGAAAAACATCGAATTAAAACACAAAGCAGAAAGTTATATTAATGTAATTGAATCTTCAATTAAAGAAGCTGGAGATAAAGTTTCACCAGAACAAAAAGAACAATCAGAAAAAATGGTTGCAGAAATTAAAGAATTAGTTAAAAATGAAGATTACGCTGCTTTAGAACAAAAAATGACTGAATTAGAACAAGCAATGGCAGCTGCTGCTGAATTTGCAAAACAACAAGGTCAAGATACAAACCAAGATCCAAACCAAAATCAATAATTATAAATTTTAAATATGACAAACTAACATGTGTTAGTTTGTTTTATTGCATAAATCAGAAAGAGAGAAAATATGGCAAAAAGAGATTACTATGAAGTTTTAGGTGTTTCAAAAACTGCAAGTGAAGATGAAATTAAAAAAGCTTACCGTAAGCTTGCTAAAAAATATCACCCTGATCTTAATAAATCACCTGATGCTGAAGAAAAATTCAAAGAAATTAATGAAGCAGCTGAAGTTTTAACTGATAAAGATAAACGTGCTAGATATGATCAATTCGGTCATGCTGCTTTTGATCAAAATTCTGGATTTGGTGGATTCGGTGGTTTTGGTGGATTTGAAGATATCTTTAGTCAAATGCGTTCATCAACTGGAGGTTCATCATTTTTTGGAGATATATTTGGTGACTTTTTCGGATCAAATTCTCGCTCAAATTCACAAAGAGTAACAAAAGGTGAAAGCATAAAAGTTAATATCTTTTTAACTTTTAAAGAATTATTATTTGGTGCAGAAAAAATTATTGAAGCTCAATTATTAACTAGTTGTAAAACATGTGATGCAACTGGAGCTAAATCAAAAGATGATATAACTAAATGTAGTAAATGTTTTGGAACAGGTCATGTTAACATTCAAAGAAATTTAGGAATGATTCAATTCCAACAAAGTGCAGTTTGTCCTGATTGTGATGGTGTTGGTAAAATCATTAAAAATAAATGTAAAGATTGTCGCGGTAAAGGTCATTATTTTGCTAAACAAAAAATTGAAGTTAATATCCCTAAAGGTGTGATGCCTGGTCAACAAATCAAAATGGCTAACAAAGCTCACGCTTCATTAAATGGTGGACCTAATGGAGATATATATATCGATCTATTATTAAAAGAATCTAAAGTTTATGAAATTATAAATGATTATGATCTTAAAATGATTTGAAATGTATCTTATATCGATGCTATTTTAGGAAATGAAATTACTATTAAAACTTTAGATGGTGATGTTAAAGTTAAATTACCAAAAGGAATTAGTTCAAAAGAAACAATTAAGATTTCAAATAAAGGTTTATATAAACAAGTTAATAGAGATAAAAGAGGAGATCTATTTATTGAAATAAATATTGCCGTTCCTAGAAATCTATCTAATAAAGAAAAAGAGTTAATTCAAGCATTATCTGAAAATTCAAACTTTGAACCTAAAAACATAGTTGAATAAAATGAACATGTAAACAAAAACTAGTTTACATGTTTTTCTTTTTAAAATATAATAACAAAGGATAGCTAATATATAGAATCTAAAAAAAATATTGATCGATATTAAAAAAGATTGGATATAAGGAGAAAATCTATGGATAAAATAGCTGTAAAAAAAATATTGGATCTAATTAAAGAAAATGATTCAATTATACTTTTAAGACACGTTACTGCTGATGGAGATGCTTATGGATTTCAATTTGGTTTAAGAAATCTTATTAAGTTAAATTGACCAGAAAAAACAGTAAAAATTACAGGAAATCCTACTAAATATTTAGATTTTATTGGTAGTGATTTTGACGAAGTTAGCGATGAGGAGTTTAAAAATAGCTTAGTGATTATTGGTGATACAGCCAATAGACCAAGAATTGATGAACCACGTTGACACTTAGGAAAAACAATTGTTAAAATTGATCACCACCCAAATAGAGATGTTTATGGTGATGTAATGTGAGTTGATCCTGATTATTGTGCAACTTCAGAAATGTTAGCTGATATTATTTATCAAAATCCAGAATTAAAAATTGATGCTGACACTGCAAGAATAATTTATCATGGAATAGTAACTGATTCTAATAGATTTATGTTACGTTATCCAAAACCAAGAACATTTAGATTAGCAGGTTTCTTATTAGAACAAGGTTTTGATTTAAGTGAACTATATCAAACTATGTATCAAAAAACTGAAACTGATTTGAAATTAACTAGTTATGTTTATTCAAACTATAAAACAACTAAGAACGGAGTTAGTTATTTATATCTAAAATATTCACAATTAAAAGAGCTCGGTTTAGACACTGATTATGTTGCTTATGAGTATGTTAACTTATTAAGTAATATTAAAGACAGACCAATTTGAGCATTCTTCTGTGAATATGAAAATGGATTAATAAGAGTTGAACTACGTTCTCAAAACATTCAAATCAATCAAGTTGCTGAAAAACACGGTGGTGGTGGACACAAAACTGCTGCTGGAATTAAAATTAGTAGTTTTGATATTGCTGATCAAGTTGTTCAAGATTTAGATGCTATTTTAGAAAAGGAGGATAAATAGTGAACAAGTTTAAAAATATGTTCAATTGATTAAATGAAAAACACTCTGAACCTATCACTAAAGAAAACATGTATGACTTTATGATTAAAAGAGATTATTCATATAATCAAAACATGACATTCCTTATGACCTTTTTAGGTTACATGGTTTATTACTTCACAAGAAAACAATGAACTATTTGAGGAAGTATTGCTCAAGCAGATAACATAATAACTAAAGATCAATTTGCTATAGTTGGATTAGCATTTGGTATTGCATATGGATTATGTAAGTTCATAACTTCACCACTTTCTGATACTAAATCAAATCGTTGATTATTAGGATTAGGACTAGTTGGTGCAGGAATTGTTAATATTTTAATCGGAGTTAGCTTTAGTTCAAAAGCTAATATGACTGCTTCAGTTGTAGGGGCATGTATCTTAATGGTGTTAATGGGATATCTTCACAGCCTTGGAGCAACACCAGCAATTCGTTTATTATATAAATGATTCAACCACAACAGTCGAAGAAACAGAATGGTATTCTGAAACGTTTCTCATAACTTAGGAGGAGCTTTATCTGTTTCATTAATTCCTTTATCATTTACTATTTTTGGTGAAAAATTAGGAACTGTTGGATACTTCGTATTACCAAGTATATTAAGTATTGTTGTAGGTGTTATTATTGTTATATTTGCAAAAGATAGACCTGAACAAGTTGGATTACCACCACTTGACAAATACTATAATTTAAAATTAATAGGTAAAACTGAACACGTAGCTAGCGAAGAAGATAACAAACCATTTAGTTATTTCTTTGTTAAATATGTATTAAAAAACAAATGAATCTGATTACTTGTTATAGCAAATATTTGTACATATACAATGAGATCAGGATTAAATGACTTTACTTTAAGATATTTAAAAGATGTTCATAGTTTTGATATCAAAAAACAAGCTGGTTTAATTTATTCAATGATGGATTATGGAGCAGCAGTTATAACACTTGTTGCAGGATTAACAATAAATAGATTCTTCAAAAGATTCGTTCCTGTTATAATTTTATCTATTGCTATTGCAACTTGTGCTGTTATTGGAGTTTGACAATCTGGAAAAACAGTTCCATTATTAGCGTTTTCTATGTTCTTAGGAGGGTTTATATTTATTCCTCAAACATTCTTTGGAATGTTAGCTGGTGAATTCTCACATCATAGAGTAGTTTCTACTTCTTCAGGAATATTAGGAATTACAAGTTATGTTGTTGCAGATAGTTTAATTTCTAAAGTTGTTATCGGTATAGGAATTTTAGGAGATAAAGCGGGAGAAAAAGCTACTAGTTCTGCAGCACAATTCCAAACAATGTTCATATTAATGATCGTATTAGGAATCGTTGCTTGTTTATGTTTAGTTCCTATGTGAAATAAAAAAGTTTCAGGAAAATAGAAACTATAATAAATTAAAAGAATAAAGCTATTATTAATTAATAGTTTTATTTTTTATTTTAAAAAGTTAAAATATTAGTTAGAAAAAAAGGAGTTATATGAAAAAGGTTATAGTTGGTTTAAGTGGTGGAGTTGATTCATCTGTTGCTGCATATTTATTAATTCAACAAGGATATGAAGTTGAAGGATTATTTATGAGAAACTGAGATTCAGCTGCTAATAATGATGTTTTAGGAAATAGTAATATTAATGATAGTGTTTGTCCTCAAGAACAAGATTATTTAGATGCTTTAGAAGTTGCAAATAAATTAAATATTAAATTACATAGAATTGATTTTGTTCAAGAATATTGAGAACATGTTTTTGAATATTTTATTAGTGAGTATCAAAAAGGAAGAACACCAAATCCAGATATTTTATGTAATAAATACATTAAATTTGATAAGTTTTTAAATTATGCAATTAACGAATTAAAAGCAGATTATATAGCTATGGGTCATTATGCAGGAATCAGATTTAATCAAAAAACTAATCAATATGAAATGATAAAAGCAATTGATGATAATAAAGATCAAACATACTTTTTATGTCAATTAACTCAAAACCAACTATCAAAAACGCTATTTCCTTTATACAACTTAACAAAACCTGAAATTAGAAAAATAGCTTCAGAGCAAAACTTAATTACAGCTAATAAAAAAGATTCAACTGGAATTTGTTTTATTGGTGAAAGAGAATTTACAAACTTTTTACAAAACTATATAGCTAATCAACCTGGTGATATTGTTGATATTAAAACTAATAAAGTTGTTGGAAAACATATCGGTGTAATGTATTATACAATCGGTCAGAGAAAAGGTTTAAATTTAGGTGGAATGAAAGAACCTTATTATGTAGCTAAAAAAGATATCGATAAAAAAATTATTTATGTTTGTCCTTTTAGTGATGAAAGTTATTTATTATCTAATAGTTGTACAGTTACTGAAATAAATTGAACACTAGATATAAGCAAATATGTTGATGATATTAATAACTTTAAATGTACTGCTAAGTTTAGATATCGTCAACCTGATAGTGAAGTTGAATTAAAACATATTAAAGATAATGATTATCACATAACATTTAAAACTCCTTTAAAAGCAGTAACTCCAGGTCAAGAAGCTGTGTTTTATTTAAATGACATTTGTTTAGGTGGAGGAGTTATTGATAAAGTTAGTCAATAATTAAAAAATAATTTATAATATATATTAGTTGAAAGAGGGAATAAGACTTATGGCATCAGGAAATACAATAATGATGGTTGCGTTATTTGTATTTATTATTGGATTTGTTATTTGAAGTACTTTAACTTCAAGAAAAGCTAATAAAAAAGAAAAAGAAAAACGTTATCAACAAGTTAGAGACAAAATTAAACAATATATAGCAATTAATGAATCTAGAAAAAACTTAAGAATAGAATTTGAAAAAGTTTATTCTAGAAGAGGTGCTGAATATAAATATCGTGATGTTTTTGATGTTATTGTTCATTTAGTTTCACCAAAAACTCAAGAAATCATTGAAGTTAGAGCTTATGAAGTTGAAGGTTTAACTACTAAAATTAATAAAAATGATTATAAAACAGACTGAATTGTTAATGCTCGATTAGATTTAGAAGAAACTAAAAGAAGAATTGCAATTGGTGAAAAAGAAATTAAACTTACAAAAGAAGAAAAAAAACAATTACGTTTAGCTGAAAAAGCTAGTGCAAAACAACTTCAACAAGAAGAAAAAATAAGATTAAAAGAAGCTAAACAAAAATCTAAAGAACAAAAGAAAAACTTAGATATTAATCACGAAAGAAGAATGCACCGTTCAAAACATAAATTCGTTCCAACTAGAGTTAAAGAAAATTAATAAATTTAAAATTACAATCATATTAGATTGTAATTTTTATTTGCTTAGCAATGAAGTATAATTTTATTTAAAGAATGTAGAAAATAGGTAGTAAAATGTCAAATATTTTTAAAACAAATATATCTAAAGAAACATTTAAAACAGCTAATACTCAATGTATTAAACAAGCTTGAGTTTTTCACAGTATACAAAATTTTAAAACAACATTAGAACTTAGTAAAAACAAAAAATATTTTTTTAATTTAGATAATGATTTAGAATCTGAAGATGATTACAACTCTAATGCAACTAATATAAATTTATTTGAAGATTATGTTTTTTCTGATTTAAAAACTGATAAAGAAAAAGAATTAATTAGACAAAAATTAGAAGAAAGTATTTTAAGTGATGATGGTTTTAGTTTAGAAGAATTTCAAGGTGATGCTATTGAAGATGGTAAAGAATTTGGTCAAAAAGCAATTGAATTTTTTGAAATAGAAAAAAGAAAAAATCATCCAAACAAACTTACTAAAAGTTTTAATGAAATAACAAAAATCCAACAAGCAGTTAAAGAAACAAAAGAGTTGATAGAAAAGTATCAAGATAAATATATTTATTTATATGAACCTGCATTTGAATATGATAATTTTAATTTAAAAGTTAGATGTGATATTTTAAAACTTTTAGGTGATAATCGTGTTGAAATTATAGAAGCTAAAGCAACAAGTAGTGTGAAAAAAGAGCATTTTTGAGATTTAGTTTATCAAGCTTATGTTTTAGAAAAAAACGGTTATATTGTTGAAAATATAAAGATTTGTAAGTTAAATAGAGATTATTTACACGCTGAAGATTTAAATTATTATTTTGATTTTAAAAAAGAATTAGCTGATCTTGATGATAAATATTCAGATGATGAAATTTCATTTGATCAAGCTAAACAAATTGTTAAAAATATAGATAATTTAAATTTAAATTTTAAAGACTTAGATGATACTGAAGATCTTGATATTGAAAAACTTGTTAGTTTAGATGAATTAACATTTGGTGAATCTCAAAATAGACCCACATTATTTCAAGACTATCAAAACTTAAAAAACTTTATAGATTTAGATGAATTATTTTATAAAATATCAGAATATTTAAGTTTAAATGAAAATGATATTTTAAATATTTTTAACAACGAATCATGTTATTTACAAGTTGCTAAAACTAGATCAAGAAATGCTGTGTGAACTAATTGACAAATACCTGAAAAATCATCATGTAAACATGTTTTAAAATATTTTGATCAAACTATTGAAGGATGATGACAATTAACTGGTAAAAATAAAGATAAAAGAGCATTTTTAATTAAAGAGTTACCTTCACCTTATTTTAAAGATTACAATACATTAAATGATGTTGTAATAGATAACTTAGTTGATTCAAAAACTTTCTTTAATAAAGATCAAGAAAGAATATTTGAAGTAGCTAAATATGAACAAGAAATTTTAAATGATGAATCGTTAATGATTAAAGATGAAAACTATGATTTTTTAAAACAAGAATTAAAAAAATATGAAAAATATCCTATTTTTATGTATGATTTTGAAACAGTTAAATTCGCTGTTCCTAGATTTTATAAAACAAATCCATATCATCAAACACCGTTTCAATATTCGATTCATATAATTAATGATGATAATTACGATTATAATAATGAACAAACAATGAAGCATTATCAATTTTTATCAGATTCAAAACAAGACCCTAGAAAAATGTTTGTAATTCAGTTTTTAAAAGATATTTTTGAAAATGATCCTGGAGTTTATGTTGCTTATAATAAATCTTTTGAACAAAGAGTTTTAAAATGTTTAGCTTGTTTATTTCCTGAATTAGAATTACCTTTAATGTATATTGTTAATAATACAATTGATTTAATTGATTTTTTTAAAGGTAAAAAAGGACAAAGACCTTCATTTTTAATAGCTAATAAAAATTTTCATGGACTAACTTCAATTAAAAAAACTCAACCCGCTTTAGATCCTCATTTTACTTATAAAATGTTAACTATTAATAATGGTGGAAAAGCAAGTGAAATGTTTAGAAGATTTTTAGAAGATAGACTTGATGATCAACTTTGAGATCAAACATTTAAACAAGACATGATTAATTATTGTAACCGTGATACTTTAGCGATGGTTGTGATTTTAAAAAGAGTTTTTGAAATAACTAGAAAGTGAGAAAAAAAGCATGGAAAATAAAAAAATTAAAGCTGTATTTTGTGGAACACCTAAAATTGGAGCCACTATTTTAAAAGCATTAACTGAGATTGAAGAAATTGAAGTAATTCTTGCTATAAGTCAACCAGATAAACCTCAAGGAAGAAAAAAAGAATTAGTCCCAACCCCTGTTAAGCAAATGGCATTAGATAATAATATTAAAGTAATTCAACCTGTAAAAATAGGTGATGCTTATGAACAGTTAGCTGAATTAGATTTCGATTATTTTATTACTTGTGCTTATGGTCAATTTATTCCTACTAAAGTTTTAAAATTAGCTAAATTTGATTCTATTAATTTTCACGGAAGTTTATTACCTGAATTAAGAGGTGGAGCTCCTATTCAATATGCAATTAAATTAGGTAAAAAAACAACTGGAATGAGCATTATGAAAATGGTTAGAGAAATGGATGCTGGAGATTATTATGTTCAAGAATCTATTGATATTTTAGATAGTGATGACTCAGGTAGTTTATTTGATAAAATGGCTGATTTAGGTGCTGATATGGCTAAAAAATATTTAGTTGATATTTACAATAATAAATATGAACCAATCAAACAAGATGAATCTAAAGTTACATTTTGTCGAAATATTGCTCCTGAAGAAGAAAAAATTAATTGAGATGATACATCATTTAATGTTTTTAATTTAATTAGATCACTATCACCAACTCCAATTAGTTATACAACTATAAATGAACAAAGATATAAAATTAAAAGTTCAAAAATAACTGAAATAGATGATAAATTTATTAATGTTAAACCTGGAACTATTATTGATATTAATAAACAGGGAATAGTTGTTAAAACAAAAGATAAAGCAATTACTATTTTAGAAATTCAACGTCAAGGTAAGAAATTACAACCTGCATCAATATATTTTTTAAATAATTTATCTGATTTAAAAATTAATGATATTTTTGAATAAAACCATTGGTTATACGCTAGTCAATATCTACGATTTAAGTGGTATAATATTATAGAATTTTGCTTTTAAGCAAGAAATTTATTATTAAAAAGGAGAGTACAAATGTCAGTTAATGATTTACGTCCAGGAACTACCTTCTTATATGATGGTAATATTTATCTAGTTTTAGAACAATCATTTTCTAAAACAGGACGTCAACAAGGAAAGGTTTCTGTTAAAGCTAAAAACTTAAGAACAGGATCACGTGTTGACATAACTTTTACTGGTGGAGAAAAAGTTGACAAAGCAATGATCGAAAGAAAAGATATGCAATATTTATACAACGATGGAGTTGATGCATATTTAATGAACACTGAAACTTATGATCAAGTTCAAATTCCAATGACAAGACTAGAATGAGAAAAAAACTTCTTAGTTGATGGTTTAATGATCAAAATGACTGAATTTGAAGGCGAAGTTTTAGGTATTAACTTACCTGATAAAGTTGAATTAACAGTTGTTGAAGCTGAAGCCGCTGTTAAAGGAGATACAACAAGTGGAGCTCAGAAAAAAGCTGTACTAGAAACAGGTTTAGAAATTATGGTTCCTTTATTTGTTAATGAACAAACTAAAGTTATTATTTCAACAAATGATGGAAAATATGTTGGTAGAGCTTAATCTAACAAACCAAGAGGTGATTTAAATGTATATAACTATTGATAAAAATAGAAGAGGAAACTTAGAAATTGAACAAAATGTAGTGGACAAATTAATAAAAAGCACTGTTATGTCCAATTTCGATGTTGAAGCAGAAAACATAGATGTTTTAACAAGCGTTTTTCAAGATAATGAACTATACATTTTAATAACTATAAAAGTACAAAAAGCATTAGATACTTTAAAAATTAATAAAGACAAACTTTTTAAAATTATTGATAAAACAATTTCTCAAGCTATATCAATAAAACCTAAAAATATTAATATTTCATATACAAAGTAAAAAGAGAGGAAATAAATAATGAAATTTAATGAAGAAAAATTAATTGATCAAGGTCAAGGTAAATGAGTTGTTACAATTGATGGAAAAGAATGAGAAGAATTATTAAAAAAAGCTCGTAATAGAATCAAAAGTAATTTAGAAATTCCAGGATTCAGAAAAGGAAAAGCTCCAGAATCAAAAGTTAATGCATACTTAACTCCTACAAAAGTTTACAATGAAGCTTTTAGATTATCATTATCATCAGCATTTGATTTTGCTAGAGAACAAAAAAAAGAATTAGAACCAATGAATTCTCCTGCACCAGTTCCAGCAAAAGTTAGTGAAAAAGAATTAGTAATTAATTTTGTATTTGATTTACGTCCTGATATTAAATTAGGATCATACACTGGAATTAAAACAGTTGAAAAAACTAAAATTGAAGTAACTGATCAAGAAGTTGATCAAGTAATTGATAGTTACTGTCAACAATTCGCTATGGAAAAACCAAAAGCAGCTGATGCAAAAATTGCTAAAGGTGATGTTGTAGTATTTGACTTTAAAGGATATGTTGATGAAAAACCATTTGATGGTGGAGAAGCAAAAGATTTCAAATTAGAAATCGGATCAAATCAATTTGTTCCAGGATTTGAAGATTCAATGATCGGATTATCAGTTGGTGAAAACCAAGAAATTAATGTAAAATTCCCTAAAGAATACATTCCAGCATTAGCTGATAAAGATGCAAAATTTGTTTTAAATATTAAATCAATTAATGAAAAAGTAATTCCTGCTAAAGATGATGAATTAGCTAAAGACTTAAACATGCCAGAAATTAAAACATTTGCAGATCTACAAGAAAAAGTTAAATCAGATGTTTTAAAACAAAAAACAGCTAACGCTAAATCTATTTTTGTAGATAAAGTTATGGAAGAAATTATCAAAAACTCAGAAATTGATTTACCAAAAACTGCAATTGAAAGACAAGCAAAAGAATTGAAAAAAGAATTTGAACAACAAATTGCTCAACAAGGAATTAATTTAAAACAATACAAAGAATTAACTAAATTATCAGATAAAGATATCGAAGAAGAATTATTAAAAGACGCAAAAAACCGTTTACAAACTTACTTAATCATTTCTGAAGTTAAAAACAAAGAAAACATTAAAGCAACTGATGAAGTTGTTAACAACAAACTTGAAGAAATCGCTAAATACTATGGTGTTGAATTAGACTTAATTAAAGGTTCAATTTCATTAGATTCAATCAAAAATCAAGTTGAAGATGAAATGGTTTATGACTTTTTATATGAAAAAAATGGAAAATAATCAAAAAATTTCCTAAAACTATATTGAAGCATCCAAATGGATGTTTTTTCTTTAATTAGCACTTGAGCATATAAAGTGCTAGAATTATGATATGATATATAAAGAGAAATTAATAAAGGAGTGAGGGTATGAAAATAAATAAAATACCTGTTGTTGTAACTAGAGGTATAGTGTTATTTCCTACAAATTTAAAAGTTGTAGAGTTCGGTAGAGAAAAAAGTAAGTTAAGTATCAAAAAAGCTGAACAAGATTTTGATAGTAAAGTTATTGTTGTTTCTCAAAAAGTTCCTTTAGATGAAAATCCTTCTATAGATAAATTATTTGAAATAGGTTGCTTAGCTAAATCTAGTGTTAAAAAAGTATGAAAAGATGGTACATTATCAACAGAATTAGAATTTATTTCAAAAGTTAAAATTGACAATTTTATTGAAGAAGACGGAATTTTATATGCAGAAGCTACAGTTTTAGAAGATCAAGTACCAACAACTGATCAAGAGAAAAATAAAATCAAAGAATTAATTTTACAATTAGGTAGAGTTACTTCAAGAAACATAAATGAATTTGAAGAAGCTATTAAAAAAGATGATTGAAATAATGTTAATGAACTAATATATGGTTTAGCTGACAAGGCTTCATTTATACCATTACCAATGAAGATTAAAATATTAGAATCAATTTCATTAGAAGAAAAAATCAATTTATTAAAAGACTTATTAAAAGATAGAAGTAAAGCTCAAGCTGCAACTGGAGATGCATTATCAGTAGAAACTGAAATTAATAAAAAATTAAAAGACAAAATGGACAAACAACAAAAAGAATATTATCTAAGAGAAAAAATGAGAATCATTAAAGAAGAATTAGATGATGAAGACTCAGATAGAAGTCAATTAGATAAATATAAAAAACGTTTAGAAACTGAACCATTCCCAGAAAATGTTAAAGAAAAAATTTTATCTTCAATTAGAAGAATCGAAACAATGCAACCTGGTAGTGCCGAAGTAAATGTTGAAAGAAATTATGTTGATTGAATGATGTCAATTCCATGATGAGAACAATCTGAAGACATTGCTGATTTAAAATATGCACAAGAAGTTTTAAACAAACATCATTTTGGATTAAAAAAAGTAAAAGAAAGAATTATTGAATATCTTGCTGTTAAACAAAAAACTAAAACTCTAAAAGGTCCGATTATTACATTAGTAGGTCCTCCTGGGGTTGGTAAGACTAGTTTAGCTAAATCAATTGCTGAAGCTTTAGGTAAAAAATTCGTTAAAGTTTCACTTGGTGGAGTTAAGGATGAATCAGAAATTAGAGGACATAGAAAAACTTATGTAGGTTCAATGCCTGGACGTGTTATTCAAGCAATGAAACGTGCAAAAGTTAAAAATCCTCTATTCTTATTAGATGAAATTGATAAAATGGCAAGTGATCAAAGAGGAGATCCTGCTTCAGCTATGTTAGAGGTTTTAGATCCAGAACAAAACAAAGAATTCTCAGATCACTACATTGAAGAACCTTATGACTTAAGCACTGTTATGTTTATTGCTACAGCGAACTATCCAGAAAATATTCCTGAAGCATTATATGACAGAATGGAAATCATCAATTTATCTAGTTATACTGAATTAGAAAAAATGCACATCGCAAAAGACTACTTAACACCAAAAATCTTAGAAGAAGACCAATTAACAGAAGAAGAATTGAAATTTACTGATGAAGCTTATGATGAAATGATCAAGTACTACACAAGAGAAGCTGGTGTAAGACAATTAGAAAGATGAATTTCAACAATAGCTAGAAAATTTATCGTTAAGTTATTAAATGGTGAAGTTAAAAATCTTGTTGTTGATAGAAAAGTTGTTAATGAATATTTAGGTAAACATATTTTTGAACATACTTCAAAACAAGATGATTCTCAAGTTGGAGTAGTTACTGGATTAGCATATACTCAATTTGGTGGAGATATTTTACCAATAGAAGTAAGTATCTATCCAGGAAAAGGAAATCTAACTTTAACTGGTAAACTTGGTGAAGTGATGAAAGAATCAGCAACAATTGCATTAACTTATGTTAAATCAAATTATGAAAAATTTGGAATTGATAAAGATGCATTCAAAGATGTTGATATTCATATTCACGTTCCTGAAGGAGCTGTTCCAAAAGACGGACCAAGTGCTGGTATTACATTAACTACAGCATTAATCTCGGCGTTAACTAAAAAACCAGTTTCAAAAGAAATAGGAATGACAGGAGAAATTACATTAAGAGGAAATGTTCTGCCGATTGGTGGATTACGTGAAAAATCTATTTCAGCATCAAGAAGTGGATTAAAACACATTCTAATTCCTTTTAAAAATCAAAAAGATCTTGATGATGTTCCAAAAGAAGTACAAGACGTATTAAAAATAACTCCAGTTTCAAAATATGAAGAAGTATTTGATATAGTTTTTAAAAAATAATTAATTAGGTTGGTTTATCCGACCTTTTTATTACTTTAAAAGTATTAAAATTAAATTATAATTAGGAGATTTAATATGAATAAACCATTATCATTTTTATTAAGACCAAAAAGTGTTAAAGAAATTATAGGTCAATCTCATATTTTAAAAGAAAATGGACTAATTAATAAAATGATTAAAAATAATTATTGTACTTCATTAATCTTTTTTGGTCCAAGTGGAGTAGGTAAAACTAGTTTTGCAATTAGTTTAGCAAATGATTTAAATATTGAATATGAACTTTTTAATGCTAGTTATGATAAAAAAGAAAAATTGGTAAAAATTATTGATAAAGCTTTATCAAAAGATAGATTTATTGTAATTATTGATGAGATACACCGTTTGAATAAAGATAAGCAAGATATTTTATTAGAATACATGGAAAAAGGAAATATTTATGTGTTTTCTACAACAACAGAAAATCCATTTTTTGTAATTAATCCAGCTTTAAGAAGTAGAAGTTTATTAATACAATTAAAATCAATTTCTTCTCAAGAAATGTTTGAATATGCAAAACAATTAATTAGCGAAAATAAAATATCAGTGAATATAAATGATGAAGCACTAAATTATTTAAGCGAAATTTGTGTTGGTGATGTTCGAAGTTTTTTAAATTCTTTAGAATTAATTCAAACTCTTTATCAAGATGAATTTATTGATATTAAACAAATTAAAATGATATTAACAATGTCTAAAAATTCTGATTCAGCATATGGTGATGAATTTCATGATTTAAAATCTGCTTTACAAAAATCAATTAGAGGAAGTGATGTTGATGCTTCTTTATATTATTTTTCTAGATTAATTGAATTAGGTGATTATGAAACATTAATGAGAAGAATGGTAATTATGGCTTATGAAGATATTGGTATGGCAAATCC
Source organism: Mycoplasma yeatsii GM274B (assembly GCF_000875755.1). GTDB lineage: Bacteria > Bacillota_I > Bacilli_A > Mycoplasmatales > Mycoplasmataceae > Mycoplasma > Mycoplasma yeatsii. The sequence goes on from NZ_CP007520.1 coordinate 357,624, forward strand.
TACAATACCAAGTAGAGTTGTACAATCTACAATTGCTTTTAGACAAATCGGTATGCCTGAAGGAATTATTATTTTAGGATTATCTATTGTTGAAATGGCATTAAGTCCAAAATCAAATTCAGCTTACTTAGCTACAAAAAAAGCTCATCAAATGGTTTTAAATGGTGAAATTTATGATATTCCAAAACACTTAAAAGATACTCATTATAAATCTGCTAAAAAACTAGGAAACGGGATAGGTTATAAATATCCTCATGATTATAAAAACTCTTGAGTTGAACAACAATATTTACCTAATGAAATAAAAAACATTAAATTTTACGAACCTAAAAATTCTGTTTATGAAGCTAAGGTTTATGAACTTTACAATAAGATGAAAAGTAAGAAATAAAAAAACTTTCTCAATTGAGAAAGTTTTTCTTTTTAATCTTTTAATTCGATCTTTTTAAATTTTCAAGATTCATTAATATCAGTACTATTTGAAACTTCTATATTATATTTTTTATCACCATAAGACATTTCATATTTTATGGTCACTATTTCTGAAGGATTATTTATATCTCCTTCAACATTTAAAAATTTAGTTTTTCATTTATTTTGATCAAGCGAACCTGATAAATTATCTTTTTCATACTTAGCAATTGATTCGTTTGTAAATCAACTAACTAAATCTTGATATGATTGAATTAAAGCTTTAGTTGTTGTTCTAGTAGTGTTTGTGTCTAAATCTTGTTTTGGATCACGATGTCCAAATAATCAAGATAGTGCTTCTAGAATTGATTTTTCAACAAATTTATCTTTATTATTAGGATTAAACCCTAACATTATAGTTCCAGCTAAAGCGTATTTTTTATTCTCTATTGCTTCTTGAATTTGTTTTACATCTTGATCTGCTAGTACATTATTGTCAATTTTTAATTTAACCTCATCAAAGTTATTTTCGGTTAAACCTAGTAAAGTAACAATAGTAGAAATTGAATTATTAGTTTTAAATGATTGACCATTTTGTTCTTTAGTTTTAAAACTTAAAGTTATGTTTGGATTAAATATTCTATCAACTAAAGCGTTAATGTTTAATAAATTAAGAATGTATTTTATTTCTTTATCATCTACTTTGAAATAACTACATATATCATCTATTAATTCACGAATTGTTTTATCTCTTAATCCATATAAGAATTGAAGTCCATCAATACCTTTATCTTTATTTATTTTTTTAGCTACAAAATCAATAATTCTATCTAGTTTTACATTTAATGCAGTTTTTATATTCGGTAAGATTTCTATTATTTCATCAGGTATGAAATCAGCACCTTTTATTTCGTTTATTAACGCAAAAACATCATTAAAGAAGTGTTTTCCTTTATATAGTGCTAGATAGGGATTATCTAAAAATTCCAATCATCCTGAGCTATTTAAGAATGTTGCTATTTTATCTGCATTTAAAATGGTACCAGATATCCCTGTAAAGAAAAGAACAAATTTTGCTAAGCCCTCTAGTTCACCATATTTCTTTTTAAATTGATTATCTTTTGCTTGGTCTACTAAATCTTTTTGAAAAGCAGGAAGAATTCCTTCAAAAACTTCTTTTTGAACTAGAAATTTTACAATAGGTTTTAATATTTCTGGTAATTGAACTTTAGTTAATATATCGATATCACTGACTCTTTGATAAAAATTCGAAAATACAGGCGCTTTTCTTATATCATTTTCATCAGGTGATCCAAATAATAAAACCAGAACTTTTTGAAGATTATAACCATTTTCATCTGTTGTTAATCTACTTCTTATAAAGTTTAATATTGATTTTATGTTAATAGAATTAATGTTTTGTTTTATTTTATTAATATCTTTATTAAATTCTTTATAAACATCTTCTATTTTTAAATCTAATACTTCTTTTAAGAAATCTGAATTACTTTTTGTTGTACTGAAAATGTTAGTTTGACTAAATTTTTTGTAATTTTCAGGTGTTATTTGTTCTTCTTTAGATTCAATTGCTTTTTGATAAACAGCAATTGCTTTTAACAAATCAATACCTTTTTTTGCAACATTCATTCAATCTATAGATTGTTCTTTTCCTGCTTCATGTTTAATGATGATTGAATCTCAAAACACTTTTGAAGCATTAGATAAAATATCAGATATTTTAGTTTTATTTTTTACATTATCTAATCAAGCAGGTTTATCTGTTGCGTGTTTTAACAATTCATAAACAATATATAACGTATTAGATTTATTATTTTCTTTTGTTGTATCTGTAAATTTATTTAATGTATTAATTAAATCTGAAAGAACTGTTTTTCCATCTTTTTTAGTGAAAGCTGTTGATTCTAATAAACCGTTTTTATCTGCTAAAAGATTACCAATTAATGAACCTTGTTGTTGAGCAGTTATATCATCAGAAGCAATAGCTAAACCACCAGAAATTAAAGTTAATGTTGAAATTAAACTATTACTTGTTGTTTTTGTTTTATTATCGTTTCAGTTAAATTTCGGAGTTTTTGGAGTAGAAATTTTAGGCATTACATTTTTTAATGTTTCAGTTCATTTTTTATTAGATAAATCACCAAACATAGATTTAAATTGATTCTCATATGTTAACTTATCATCTTTTCTTTTGTTTTTATCTAATACAAATTTATTCATTAAATTTAATGATTGACCTTTGAATAAATCTTTAATTTCAGTTTGAGCAAATGTTTGAAGTGAATAATCAGTACTAATATTTCCAAAACTTTGATCTTCATTATCAGAACTAGATAAAATTGCAGATTGAGCAGCGATTGATGAAATGTCCATGTACATTTTCATTTGATTTGTTACATTGTATGCAAAGTTTCTTGTATATGTACATGATATTGTACTTATTGATGATATTAAAAGACTTGTTGTAGTTAAAACTGATATCAGTTTTTTCATTGCTCGCTCACCTCAAATATTAGTAAAATTATTTTTCAATCTATTTCATATTATAACATACAAATAATAGTTAAATGCTTGTAATATCAGCTATATAAAACTAGTTCTAATAATAAATATTTAATCAACAATAACACTAATAATAATTCACACAATAACAAAATTTAATTGGAACTATATTGTATATATTTTGTTTTTAAAATGTTATTATTGTAAGGTATAACTTCTAAAAAAAGGGTTGAGAAAAGATGAATAAAAACATTACTAATTTTTTCTTACTTTTAAAGCAGGGTGTTAAAGGTGTATTTAAATTTAGAATACAATTTACTATCATTTTACTGCTTTCTTTTTTAGCGTCTTTTATTTTATCGACTTCAATCACTTTAAGTTCTCGTATAGATAATACATATAATAATATAGTTAACAATGTTAAAAAATTTGATCACATAAGTTCTAATCAAATAAGTATTAATTCTCAAGATGCAACTGATACAACTGATAGATCAATTTTTCCTTTATTAGATTTAGTATCTGATAATTCATATTACAATAAAAAAACTAATGATAAAAATACTTCATTTTTAAATTTCGTTTTAAATGAAAAAGCTTTACAAAATACTGATAACAAAAAAACTTTAATAACTGAAATGTTTGCTGATAAAGTATTTGCAAGTTTTTTTAAAGATATAACTACTTTTGATGAAAGTAATAAAACAAATGCCTCAGTTTGAAGTTGACAACTAACTTTTTATGCTACTCAATTTGCTTTTAATAAATATAATGAGTTAATAAAAAATAATCAAAATGTTGATTATTTAAAAGATACAGTTATTGGTAGATATATTTTAAATACATCAGATACAAAAAAATTCAATGATATTATCAACAAAATTAATGAAATCGAAGTTAAAGGTTTTGATAAAAATTGATCTACTTCAAAAGAAGGTCAAAAAAAGGTTATAGAACTTTTTAATACTTTTTCAAATGAAGAAAAAGAATTTTTTTCTTATATTTATGCTTCAATTCACACTCTTATTGAATATATAAGTAAAAAAATATATTTAGAAATTTTTAATCCTATAGTTGATAAGTTTGAAAAATCTAATAAAAAATTAGACCATAAGGGTAACGATTTTTATAATTTTTTAGTCGGAAGAGATATCAAAGATATTGATGGTAATTTCAAAACTGATGATCATTTCAATGGTACACCTGAAGGATTTAGTTGAATCATTAATGACAAAAACAAACCTTATTTAAATAATTTTGAAATAGATAAAACAGTTATAAAAGAAAATGAGTACAAAATCATCACAAAAGATTCTAATGTTGATGATCAAATCAAAAAAATAGGTATGAGAGGAATGACTGATATAGTTATTGCTGATACTTTAAAAGATCAATCAAACAATAAAACAGTTGTAACAAATATTGAACCTAAAGTTAATGACTTTTCACTATTCAAATTAATCACTAATAATGGTCAATCAAAATCATTGACTAAAAAAGTTAATATTTACCATCAAACTAGACCCATTTTTAGTGGTGCTCTGTTAGATTCAATTGATAATCACGTTTCTAAACCTAACAGTATTATCCATGACAATGTTGATTTTATTCATGATTGTTGATTGGCTCATTTAAGATACACTGCTTTAGCTAGTGGATATGATATTAGTTTTAGAAGAGAAATTTTTACTTATGATTATATTTCAAATACTAGATTTAGAATGGTATTTTTAGATGACAATAGAACTGAATCAAACACAACAAATCTAACTATTTTAAATAAAAATGCTGGAGCTAGAATGCCACGTTATGGTGAAGTTTTAATTTCAGAACAATACGCATTAGAACATAATTATAAAATTGGTGATCAAATTAAAGTTGAATCAGCTAATTTAACAATTACTGGATATGCAACTGACACTTATTCATTTTTCCCTTCAACTGATCCAGATTTTCCTATTCCTCAATCTAAATTAGGAGCAGTAATTTATGCAGGATCACAAACAATTAAAAATATATTAAGTGGTACTTCTACAACAAAATCTAATGAAACTTCAAAAGGTTATGAGATGAGTTTTTTAAGAAGAAATAAAAATTTTAATATTGAAACTTCAAAAAACTTATTTAATGCATTTCAATTGAATGACGTTACTAGAATTTATGATTCAGTAGTTAGTCAACAAAGTAAAGGAAAAACTCAATTTAATACTTGATTAAGTTTAACTGATTTTAACAGTTCAAATCTAAGATTTAACTGAACTATTGAACCTAAAGTTATTCGTACTTATCAAATAATTACCTTAGTTTCAGCGATTGTAGTTTCAGTAATTGCAGTTGTTGCTTTAATAATCTGTATTAGAAAAACTATTCATTTTAATGCAAAACAAATTGGTATTTTAAAAGCACTAGGAACAGAACCTTTAATGATATCTGTAACTTATTTATCTTATTCATTAATTATTATTTCAACAGTTGTTCCTTTAGGATGAGTTTTAGGATTAGTTACTCAGTCTGGATTTATTCATCTATTCATTAATTACTTCAGCCTTCCATTATATCAATTTACTATTGAACCGATTTCATTAATAGTTTCATTAATTATTTTTGGATTGATTGGTGGAGCAGTTTCACTTTTAACTTCTTATTTAATTACAAAACAAAGTGTTATAGATATTTTAAAAGTAACTCAAAAATGATCTTCATCTAAATTAATTAATCGCTTGAAAAATTCATGATTTAAAAAAGCTAAATTCCCAACTAAATTTAGTTTAACTTTAGCAAGTTCTGGTAAGAAAAATATTATTTTACTTTCTACAGTTGTTGGAGTTTCAACTTTTGTTATTTCAACAGGACTAGCTATTCCTTCAATTGCATTTACTACTAAAAAAGCATATTACAATAGTATTAAATATGCTAATGAGTACAAATTTTTAGATGATGTTACTAACTCACCTTTAACTAAAAAATCTATTACTTACTGACATGGTCAAGATCATTTAGATAAAGATATAAAAAGTATTAAAATTGGTCCTGATGTTTTAGATTATTATTCAGATCCATCATTTTATGCATCCAGTTCATATGATGTTACACCTTTTTCTAAATATGTTTATTCAGGTGAAAACAAGCTTAACTGAACTTTATTAAGACTACTTAGAACTGATATTGATAAATTCAGTAAAGAAGCTAAAACAAAAATTACAACAAATAATTTAACAACAAACAATGAAATTAAAACTAATGAAGCTAAACCTGCAACAGATTCAACTGGACTTGATTTAATCTTTACTGAATTTTTTGGTAACAATTTATATAACGTTGTAGGTTCACAATTTTCAGTTGGAGTTATCGATCAGATATTAGGAATAATTTTAAACTCTAAATATAACTTATTTGCAGATAAAAAAACTTCTGAAAATTGAGATGATTTAAATAAATCTCTTACTTTTAAAAATACTACAAATAATATAACTATTATGGCTTCTCAAGTTATTACATCTTTATTAGGACGACAAGGTGGTTCAAGTAATGGTGATTGAAAAGACAGACTTTTAGATGCTATTAAATTAGGATTACCTCCTTATGTAAATTCTTTCTTACAAAAGAGTCTTTCAAGAAAAGAACAATTTGCAATTGGATATAACATTGACAAAATTATTCCTAAAAAAGAAACACCTTCAACTGTAGTTGATGCTAATGCTACATTTAATAATAAAAATATAGATATTTCTTTCACTGGAATTGCTGATAATCAAACTGCATTTGAATTTAAAAAGCGTGCTAATGATAAATTATTTGTTGACTATCCAACTTTACTAGAAATTCAAAAAGCATTTTTAGGAACTCAAACTGACAATATAGTTGATCAAAATACTAAATTTAAATATTATGATAAACAAACTAATACTTTAAATATTCCAATCATTCCAAACAAACAAGCTGCTGCTTTTTATGGATTATCTAAGAAAAAAACTATTGAAAATATCTCAACATCAAACCAACATTTCTTTATAAAAACTAATAAAGAACAAGGATATATTCCTATTCCTAAATATGCATGAATTTATGATGATAGTAACTTTATAAATTCTGATTATTATAAAAATAATTTAGAAAAAGATTATGGTTCAAAAATTCAAAATCATAGAATTGGAAGAGAAGGAGTTACTTCTGCTGATAAAGCTAGATGATTAGATCCTTATAACTTAGATAACAATAAAATCACTTTTAAAATTCAATATGAAAATGATTTAAAAGATAATACAAGCACAGTTATAAAAGATCAAAAATTAAAAAAAGATTCTTATATGTTTGATGATTTTATTTATAATGATGAATTTAACGGTATTGAATCTTCTTATATTAGACCTTATTATGAATATAAAAATATTCAATTATATATTCCTCAATCATTTATTAATGTTGATGATATTATTAATGCAAATAATAGTTCTAAAAAAGATCTAAATATATCTGATGAAGAAAAATGATACAGAAAAGATATACCAGCAAAAGAAGTTGCTAAAAGTGTAAAAAATGCTTGATCTATTAAAGAAAATAGTGATGAAAAATTCTTAATGATTAGACCTTATGATTTAAGATATACTTTCACAAGTGATAAAGTAGCTAAAACAGGAGCGGATAACTTCTTATCAAAACCATTAAACTGAATTACAAAATCAACAAGTTCAGCTAACAGAAGTGGAATAGATGTTGCTATTATGCAAAAAAATACTAAAGTTAATTACCAAAATAGTGATTTAAAAATTAAAGCAACACCTGTTGATGTGCTTGATTCATATAACGGTAAATTAACTCTTGTAGATCAAGGTTTAGCTAACTTAGTAATGGATTATTCATTAGGTAAAAAAATAGGAATTAAAGATAACTTATTTAATAAAACAGATGGTGTCATAAAAGCTGGAGAAAAAGATGGAAATGATATAATTTCAGCTTTCGATAGATATGAATTTAATCAGATTTCAAAATTCTCAAATCCTGGTGATAAGTTCTTTGAAACTATGAAATTTGTTGATGGAGATATTTTTAAAGAATCACAAATGATGTGACATAATTCAAAATACTCAAATGTTGCATCTGAACCTTTAGAATTAACTAGTGGTATAAGTTTTGTTCCACCAATTTGATATAACGGATCTTATTTAATTGGTACTGGTTCAGCTGGTCCTAGTCAATCATTTGATATTGGATCAATGGTTAAAAATCAAACATTGTTAGAAACTTCAAAACAACTTATTGATCAAGTTACATTTATCGCTATATCAATAGGTATGTTATTAATTATTACAGTTATTGTTACTTCAGCATTACTTGTTATGTTAATTGGAGATATTTATGTTTCTCAATATCAACAGTTTATGACTCTGATGAAGGCTTTAGGTTATTCAACATTTTCAATTAATAAGTATGCATTTGGAACAGTATCAATATTAAGTTTATTAGTCTGAGTAGGTTCAACAATTCTGACTTGATCAATAATATCAATAGTAATTACGATCATTACAAGACTTGGTTTTGCGATTCCATATGGATTTGCATTATGAACTTTATTTACAAGTATAGCAATTGTAGGAATTTCATTTGTTGGTTCACTTCTAGTTTCATCAAATAAAATTAGAAAGAAAAAACCGGCGTCATTATTAAAAGAAACAACAGACTAATAGTAAAAGTTAAACAATTTTGTTTAGCTTTTTTATTATAATTAGAATAAATAGAAAAGAGATTAGAATATGAAAAAAATTATTATGTATTTAAATCCTGGTTTTGAAGAAACAGAAGCAGTTAGTGTTTGTGATATTTTAAAACGTGCTGATATTCAAGTTGATATTGTTTCAACAATTGATGAATTAGAAGTAACTGGAGCTCATAATATTACTATTAAAGCTGATAAATTATGAAAAGATATTAATATTAATGATTATGATGGAATGTTTTTACCTGGTGGAAGTGGAGTTATGAGTTTAGTTGGAAATCAACGTATGCTTGATGAAATTTTACATTTCAATAGCCAAAATAAATTAATCGCTTCAATTTGTGCAGCTCCTCAAATTATTGGTCAAACTAAATTATTAGATAGTAAAAATGTTAGTTACTTTCCAGGATGTAATCAATTTTTAGAAAATAGTAATTATGTCAAAAAAGCTTTTGCAACTGAAAATAATATTATTACAGGAGCAAGTATGGGATCAGCTATTTTATTTGGATTAGAACTTGTTAGATATTTAAAAGGTGAGCAAATAAGTCAACAATTAGAAAATAATTTAGTAATTTTAGGTAAATAAATTAAAAACACTTCTAATACATTATTAGAGGTGATTTTTATTAAACTTGTAAAACAAACTCAAAATAATGATTGTTCAATAGCGTGTTTAGCTATGGTTATTAATTATTATTACAATCAAAATTATGATGTAGATCGTCTTAAAGTAGAAAACAATTATAATGATGAATCTTTAAGTTTTTTTGATATTAATAATTTAAGCGAAAAATACTTTTTAAAAACAACAGCACTAGAAATAGAACAAGACTTAGAACAAGTTGATCAACAAATTTATTTAGCTCAAGTTGTTAATCAAACAGGAATGATGCATTTTGTTGTTGTTGAAAAACAAAAAGATTTTTTAATAGTTTATGATCCAAGTAAAACTAAAAAAGAAAAATTTACTTATAATGATTTTTATAAAATTTTTACAGGCTATATTCTAGTTTTTAAATCTAATAAAAGACAATTTCTAGCAAATTATAATCATATAAAATCTATTTTTTATAATTTCAATTTAACTTGTATTGCTTATATTTTAATTAATCTATTTTCAGTGTTATTAGTGGTTTTAGAAATGAGATTTTTATATATTTATTCATCATCATTTCTCAACAAAAATAATTCTATTTCCATTTATCTTTACTTTTTATTTATATTTTTAATTAACATAACTATTGGTGAAATTTCAAAAATACTTTTAAACAGTTTATATAAGAAAAATAAAGCTAAAAAAACGAAACTATTTTATAACTATCTAATTGAAAACAACACTAAATTAGATCTAGTTAACAGTTATAGTGAAATTAGATTTCTATCTAGTTTTGAAACACTTAATTTTTTAAGTTTAATTTCAAGTTTTATAAGTTCAATTGTAATTTTATCTGCAGTTTATTATGTTAATAAAACTATATTTTTAGTATTATTAGTTTTTGATTTAATATGATTAACAATCAGTTTTATTTATAAATTAGTTACTGAAAACAAATCAATAGAAAATAAAGAAACTAATTTCATATCTAGTTTATTTAATAAAAACGCTTTATTTGATAAAGACAATATTTTTAAAACAATAGAATCTTTAGATCAAACTAAACTAGATATTTTAAATGTGTGTTTTTCAATAGTTGAAAAGATAAGTTTATTAGTTATTTATTTTGTTAGTTGAGAATTATTAAAGTTTAACTATTTAGAATTTAGTTTACTTATTATTGTGATTTTATTTAAATCAATTCATAGTAACGATCTAAAAAAAGTAATTTATTTTGTAGAAAATTATTCTAAATATAAACAAATAGCAACTAAGTTTAAAAACTATGATACTAAAATTGAATATCAAGAATTTGAAAATATTAACAGTTTTGAATTAAAAGATTTATCAACTGATAAATACTTTATTTTCAATAATAAAATTAATGTTATTTCAAATGAATATAAACTAAATTTATTAACTAAAGATATTAATCAAATTGATCATATTTTAGTTTTAATAAATGATTTAAATATTAAAAATATTTCAAAACTTTCTCTTAAAAAACATATTAAAAATTTAGATGATATTAATATTAATTATTCAACAATTTTTCAAAATATTATTGTTGATGGTAATAAAGAAAATATCTTTGAATATGAAATTATTAAAAATCTTCTAACTAAATATAATATAAATTTAATCAAAATAATAAATAGTCATGATCTGAATAAAAAAGAATCTGAAATTATTAAATTACTAAGAATTTTTTATCTAAACAGTCAATATATTTTATTGAAAGATGATTTTGAAATTCTAGAAAAACAAGATATAGAAAATGTTTTAAAATTATTTGAAAATTATAATTCTAATACAAGATTGATTACAACTTTTAACTATACTCAAGTATAATTAAGTCATTAAAGGAAGTTGTTTTATGTTAGAGATTAATTATTTTAATAATACAGAAGTTGATATGAAAAACTGAGAAAATTTTGGGTTAAAAATCTTAACAAAAGCTTATGAGTTTTTCAAATTTGATTATGATGTTGAATTATCTATTACTTTTGTTGATGATATAGAAGCTCAACAAATAAATAAACAATATAGAAATCATTCTTATATTGCTGATGTTACTAGTTTTCCTGTTGAAATGACAGATCAAGAAATAAAAACATTAGGCTTTAGAGAATTAGGAGACATTTTTATTAATTTAACAGAAGCTGAAAGAAAAAGTGCTAAATACAATCATACTATCGATCAAGAAATGGGATTTTTATTCGTTCATGGTTTTTTACACTTATTAGGTTATGATCATGAATTGGAAGATGAAGAAGCTGTTATGTTTGATCTACAGGATAAAATTTTAAAATTATCAAACATAGAATATGAAATTAAATTTACAGAAGATGATTATTTAGAAGTGGAGAATGAACATGAATAATTTTAAATCAGGATTTGTTTCAATTATTGGAAGACCAAATGTTGGAAAATCTACATTATTAAATAGAATAATGAAACAAAAAATCTCAATTGTTACTAATAAAGCTCAAACAACAAGAAATAACATTAAAGGAATTTATACAAAGCCCAATCAATATCAAATTGTTTTTATTGATACTCCTGGAGTTCATACTAGTAAAAAACAACTAGATAGATTTATGAATTCTAGTGCTTTAAAAAGTACAAAAGACGTTGATGTATTATTGTTTTTAGCACCAGCTGATGAAGTGATTGGTAAAAATGATATGTTTTTATTAAAACAAATTCAAAATGTTGAAACTAATAAAATTTTAGTTATTACTAAAGCTGATAGTGTTTCAAAAGAACAACTTATTCAAAAAGCTAGTGAGTGAAATACCTATCAAAATCAATTTGATGAAATTATTATTACAAGTAGTTTAGAAAATATTAATATCGATAAATTATTAGATTTAATTGTTAAGTATTTACCAGAAACTAATTTCCAATTTTATGATGATGATACAGTTACAGATCAACCAGAACGTTTTACAATAAGAGAAATTATAAGAGAAAGTATCTTATTAAAAACTGGACAAGAAGTTCCACATAGTGTTGCAATTTTAATTGATCAATTAGAAAAAAATGAAGATGAAATTAATATAGTTGCAACAATTGTGGTTGAAAGACAATCTCAAAAAGGAATTATTATTGGTAAACAAGGTTCAAAAATTTCTGATATTAGATATAAATCAAAAAAACAATTACAAGAAATTTTTGAAAAACCAGTTAATTTAGAACTATTTGTTAAAGTTCAAGAAAACTGAAGAAACTCAGCAAGTTTAATTAAAAAAATGGGTTATGACAAGGATAAATACTAATGAGTGAAAAAATCATTCAAGCTATTGTTTTAGATAGTTTTGATTATCAAGATTTTGATAAAATAGTCACAGTTTATTCTAATTTGTATGGAAAATTAAGTTTTGTTAGTCTTGGAGTTAATAAAAGTGTAAGTAAAAATAAATATTCTATTAATTACTTATCTTTATCTGAATTTGAAATATTTAAATCAAGAAATAAGTTCAATTTATCTAAATTAAAAAAAGGTGTTTTAATAGATTCTCACTTAAATATAACTAAAGATTACAATTTGTATTTATATGCAAATATCATAACTTCACTAGTAAATACTTTAGATAATAATGTTAAGAATTTTAAACTATTTAATATGTTAAAAACTTCTATTGATATTATTAATAAAAATCCAAGCCAAGCTTTTAAAACAACAGTACTATTTATGTTTTATTTTTTAAATTTTATCGGTCATAAATTAGATTTATCTAATTGTGGCTTTTGTAATTTAAAAGATGATATAGTTGCGATTAATTTTAATAATTATTGTATGGTTTGTCGATATTGTTATTATAATGACTCTATTTTTATTAATAACAATCTAGCTAGTTATTTAAGATTTATTTCAAATAATAATTTTAATCAAGCAATAGAAAGAAAAGTTGAAGAAAATTATTTAATGATATTAGCCAAGTTTTTATTAAATTATTATAAAGATCAAGTTGGTATATTTACAAATAGTATGTATGAGTTAAGTAAGTATAAAGAATTTGATGATTCGGTATTTATTAATCAAATCTTAGATTCTCAATTTTAAATTAATTAGCTAGAAAATTTGAATAGATTTTGAATGTAATATAATCAAATAGTAATAAAAGCTTTTAAAGGAGAAATTATGAAAATATTTGAATTACTTAAAAAACTATTTGTAAAAGAAAATGTTCAAGTTAAAAATGATCCTAACCAATCAAAAATAAGTATTACAAGCTCAACAAACAATCAAAATATAGATATTTTATTAAACTCTGAATATATCAAAAAAAGAGCGGAATTAGATTCTGAAAAAGAATTTAAATTAAAAGTTATTGAAAATAAACAAGACGTTTTATCTAGAATAATTGAAATTAAAAATGAATATAAAAAATGTGAAAAATGCCAAGATATTTATCAGAAAAATATTAAAGATATGAAACTTAAATTGTCTAAATTAAATAATTATATTGATAGCAATTTTGGTTTTTTAAATGAGTATGAAGATTATAAAAAATATATGTTTGCTGATAATAGTAAAATTTATTCTTCAACTGATGATACTGCTGCTGAAGATTTAGTTAAATTTTTAGAATCATATTTAAAATCATACACTGAATATAAAACAAGTTATTTTATTGCTTGTGATGATCATAAAAATATTAATCAAGAACAAGAAATTTTAGAATCAAAACTAAAAGATCTTAACAAATTAATAAAATAATATTTGTCTATTTTATAATTTAACTTTTCAAAAAACCTGTTTGTTATTATTACGAAAGCCAATTATCAAAATAATTGGTGTTTCACCATTCTATAAAATGCTATAATAAATAAGATATATTTTAATTTGATTTTGAGTTTATTAAAAGGAGATAGCTATGACAAAAACAATAGAGGAAATGATTAACCATTTAAAATCTCAAGGTTTTGTTTTCCAAGGTTCTGAAATATATGGAGGATTAGCAAATAGTTGAGATTATGGTCCTTTAGGTGTTGAAGTTAAAAATAAATTAAAAAAAGCATGATGAGACTTTTTTGTTAAAAGAAATCCTTTAAACGTAGGATTAGATAGTTCAATAATCTTAAATCCTAATGTGTGAAAAACTTCTGGACATATTGATGGTTTTAACGATCCATTAATTGATTGTAAAAATTGTAGAAGTAGATGAAGAGCTGATAAATTAATTGAAGAATTTGATCCATCAGTAAATGCTGGAAGTATGGATAATATTCAATTAGAAGAATTTATTAGTAAACATAAAATTGCTTGTGCTAAATGTAATAAAACTGATTTTACATCAATTAGACAGTTTGCTTTAATGTTTAAAACTAGTCAAGGTGTTATAGAAGATGAATCTTCAACTGTTTATTTAAGACCAGAAACTGCACAAGGTATTTTTATTAATTTTAAAAATGCACAAAGAAGTACTAGAAGAAAATTACCATTTGGAATAGGTCAAATCGGTAAATCATTTAGAAATGAAATTACTCCTGGAAATTTCATTTTCAGAACAAGAGAATTTGAACAAATGGAATTAGAATTTTTCTTTGATCCAATTGATAGTACTGATTGATTTAAATACTGAAGTGAACAAGTTGAGAAATTTTTAGTTGAAAAAATAAAATTTGATAAACAAAATTACAGAATAAGAGAACATGAAAAAGATGAATTAGCTCACTATTCAAAACAAACAAGTGATGTTGAATATAAATTCCCATTTGGTTGAGGAGAATTATGAGGTATTTCTCATCGTGGTGATTTTGATTTAAATGCACACCAACAAGCAACAGGTGAAGATTTAACAGTTTTAGATTCAACAACTAATAAAAAAGTTCTTCCACATGTTATAGAGCCAAGTGTTGGTGTTGAAAGAATGATGTTAGCTGTATTTTGAGAATCATTTAACATTGAACAATTAGATGAAAATAACTCAAGAGTTGTTATGAAATTACCTTACACTTTAGTTCCTTATCAAGTTGCTGTTACACCTTTATCAAAACAGTTAAATGATAATGCTAAAGAATTATTTAATGAATTATTACAAGATTTCGATGCAACTTATGATGATACAGGAAACATTGGAAAACGTTATAGACGTCAAGATGCAATTGGAACACCATTTGTCATTACTTATGATTTTGAAAGTTTAGAAGATCAAAAAGTAACAGTTAGAAATAGAGATACAATGCAACAAACAAGAGTTGCTATAAAAGATTTAAAACAATTTTTAAATGAACAATTTAAATAAAAACTTAACAATCAGTTAAATATAGGGGTGGTTTGGCAAATGAAAATGTTATCAAATCAAAAAATAGATGATATTGTAAATAAAGTTGATATCGTTTCTATAATTTCTTCGTATGTTAATTTAGTTAAAAAAGGAAGAAATTATATGTGCATTTGTCCTTTTCATGATGATTCAAACCCTTCTTTAACAATTTCACCTGAAAAAAGAATTTATAAATGTTTTAGTTGTGGTGCTAGTGGAAATGTAATTAATTTCGTAAAAGAGTATGAAAAAATAGATTTCATTTCTGCAGTTAAAAAAATTTGTGATATTTCAAATATAGAATTAGAAGAATTAAAAGATTATAAAACTCCTAAAATAGATCCTGAAATAGAAATGATTTTTAAAATCAATAATGAAGCTAATGAAATTTTTAAAGTAACGTTATTTTCTAGTTTAGGCCAAGATGCAATAAAATATTTAAATCAAAGAAATATTTCACTTGATGAAATTAAGAAATTTGAAATTGGATTTGCTTCTAAAAAAACTAATTTAGTTCAAAAATTATTAGAAAAAGGTTATTCAGCTTTAGATATTGAAAAAGCAGGTCTAGGAATAATTGAAAAAGAATTTACAAAAGATTATTTTGTTGATAGAATTATTTTTCCTATCAAAGATGAAGAAAATAACATTATAGGTTTTAGTGCAAGAAGTTATACAAGTGGTGTTGAACCTAAATATTTAAACAGTAAAGAAAATAAAGTTTTTAAAAAATCTAAACTTGCATACAACGTTTCTACAGCATTAAAATCAAGCCGAATGAATAAAAAAATTATTGTTTTAGAAGGATTTATGGATGTTATTGCTCTTTGTAGAATTCAAATCAATAATGCTATTGCAATAATGGGAACCAGTTTAAGTCAGCATCATATTCAAATATTTAAAAAACACAACTTAGATGTTTTGATGTTTTTAGATGGAGATAAACCTGGAGTTAAAGCTAATCTAAAAGCTAGTCAAGAATTATTAAAATCAGGATTAAATATCTATATAGTTAACAACCAAACTAATCAAGATCCAGATGAATTAATTAATTCAAATAAAATTGATTATGTAAAAAATATTATAGATAATGCTGTTCATCCAATAGATTATGCTATTGATAAGTTATGAGAATTTACTAATAAAAACGATCCGATTGAAGTTGAAAATTTTATAAAACAAATTTATCAATTTTCAAGATTAATAAAAAGTGATGTTTTAAAAGAAATGGCTATTAACAAGGTTTGCAAAAAAACTAATTTATCTTTAGACACTATTAAAAGTATTTGACAAATTAATGTAAAACAAAATGATAGTCACGTTGTTAAAAACTCACAAACAAATAAAAATAATATTATAATCAACAAGAAACAAAATAATATTATTAGCAAAAAAGACATATATGCAAAACAAGCATTAATGGCAGAAGAAAAAATCTTTGTTTCTTTATTACATAGTGATGAATTTATAAATGAAATAAATTTTAATATTGATAAAATGATAAATCCAGACATTAAACATGCAACAAGTACTTTAATTAGTCTTTATAATTCAGATATATATAAAGGTCACAATGCAAGACAAGCACTAGATTTATTAAAAGAATACAATATTTTAGACTTTAATGAAAAACAAGAAAAAATAATCAACGATGATATGTTAATGAAACCGATTAAGAAAAAAGGTTTAGAAGATGCTTTTGCAAAAATAGAATCTTTTAGAACTTTGCTTCAAGTTGAAGAATTAAAAGAAAAAATGCATAAAGCAAGCACAGATGATAAAAAGAAAATTTACGCAAGCATTCAAAGGCTTGTTAAAAGTAATAAGAGGGGCTAAACGATGTTGAAATTTAATAACAAATCAGAATTAAAAAAGATAACTTCAATTCAAGATTTTATAAACTATACTCTAGATTTTGCTAAAAAAAATGATAACACTATTTCATCAGAAGATGTACAACAAACATTTACAAATATTTTTCCTAACGCAAGTGATAATGAGTATGAAAAACTATTAGAATTATTCCAAAGCAAAGGAATTGTTTTTAGTGATTTATTAGAAGATGAAGAAGAGTTAGATTTAGAATTAAATGATATTGATGAAGAGTATGAAGAAGAAGATCTAGATAACGATGATGAAGAATTAATGACTCGTTTTCAAAGTGCTAAAAAAGATGCACTAAGAGGTAAAAAAACAGCCAGAACTTCAACTCATATGAAGTATAGAGTAGGTGGAATTAGTAACGAAACTAAGATCCAAGATATCATTAAAACTTACTTTTACAAAATTGGACAAGCTCCTATTTTAACTAAAGAACAAGAAATAACTTATGCGAAAATGATTAATTCATCTGATCCTGAAGAAGTTAAAGAAGGAAGAGATAAACTAATTGAATCTAACTTAAAATTAGTTATTTCAGTTGCCAGAAAACACTTAAACCGTGGATTAGATTTTGCTGATTTAATTGAAGAAGGAAACATCGGTTTAATGAAAGCTGTTGATAAATTTGAATACGAAAAAGGATTTAAATTCTCAACTTATGCAACTTGATGAATTCGTCAAGCAATAACTCGTGCTATTGCTGATCAAGCAAGAACAATCCGTATTCCAGTTCACATGGTTGAAACAATTAACAAATTAGCAAGAGTTGAAAGACAATTAACTCAAGAATTAGGTCGTGAACCAAATGCAGAAGAAATTGCTAATAAAATTGGTGAAGGGATGACAGCTGAAAAAGTTGTTGAAATTAAGAAAATATCAATTGAACCAGTAAGTTTAGAAAAACCTTTTGGTGATGAAGATGATACTCATTTTGGTGATTTTGTTGAAGATAAAGACATGGTTTCACCAAGTGAATATACTGAAAAAGAAGTATTAAAAGAAGTGTTAGAAAAAACATTTGAAGATATGCCACCAAGAGAAGAAAAAGTTATTAGAATGCGTTATGGAATTGCCCCAACTAAATTAAGAACTTTATTAAGATTAGCTGAAGAATGTAACGATCCTGAATTTCAAAAATTAAAAGAAACTGTTGAAGAATTAGATATTCATCTAGACACTCCTATTCAAAAAGTTAGAACATTTAAAAATAAAGTTATTAACACAGCTTTAAGTAAATATGATTCACCAAAAACTTTAGAAGAAGTTGGAAAAGAATTATCTGTTACAAGAGAAAGAATTAGACAAATAGAAGCTAAAACTATTAGAAGATTCAAACAACCTTCATCAAGTAATAAATCAGGTAGAACTTTAAAAGAATTCTATAAAGGTTAATTATGATTAGTAAGAGATTAAAATCTGTTTCTTTATTAATTGATAATGCTAATGTAGTTGCTGATATTGGAACTGATCATGCATATTTACCAATTTATTTAGTTAAAAATAATAAAGCTAAAAAAGTTTATGCTTGTGATTTAAATAAAAAACCACTTCAATCAGCAAAAGAAAATATTTCAAAATTTGGTTTTGATAGCCAAATTTTTACAATTTTAAGTAACGGACTAGAATTTGTATCAAATGAATCAATTGAAAATATTGATATAGTTACTATCTGTGGATTAGGTTCTCAAACTATTTTAGATATATTATCAAAAGATCATAAAAAAATTTCAAAATATATAATTTGTTCTAATACTCAAATTTCTCAAATTAGAAAATGAACAGTTGATAAAGATTTTAAAATAACACATGAACAATTTGTTATTGATGACAAACATTGTTATTGAATTGCTGTAGTTGATAAAAATTTAAAATCAGATTTAAAAGATGATCAATACATTAGATTTGGTGATAAATCATTTTTTATAAAAGATCAAGAATATATAAATTTCTTAAAAAGTGAATCAAACAATTTAAAACGTATTTTAAAACAAATTGATGCTTCAAATCCAAGAAGTCAAGAAATACAAGCTCAAATAGATGAAATAGGAGAATATATAAATGTTATTAGTTAATATAACAAAATATTTAGATAAAAAATTCAATCCTAAAAAAGCAAGTGATTGAGATAATGTTGGTTTTCAAATCTTTAATAAAAAAGCTTTAGATGTAAATTTTAATGTAAATAAAGTTTTAATTTGTTTAGATCTAACTAATGATTGTTTAGAATATGCTTTAAAAAATAATGTTAATTTAATAATCTCAAGACATCCTTTTATTTTTGCAGAACTAAAACAAGAAAAACAAAATCCTATTAAAAAAGAAATGATTAAAAAACTAACTAAAAATAACATTGTTGTATTTTCTATTCACACAAATTATGATGCTAGTTCAAATCAAAATTTAACTGAAATTATTAATAAAGAAATTGAAATAAAAAAATACAAAAAATATGGTTATGAAAATGAATCTAATATTTTTTATCTTAAAAAAGAAATTAAAATTGAAGATCTAATTCAATCATTAGCAAAAATATTTAATTCGGAATCAGTTAGATTTAATTCAAATATTGATTTAAATTCAAAAACAAATCAAATCTATATCACAACTGGATCTGGAGCTTCTACTATGGTGTATAACGCATTAAAAAATTGTGTTTTTATAACAGGTGAAGTAAAATGAAATGAGTGAATATATGCAAATGATAATAATGTTTGTTTAATTGAACTAGGTCATTATATGGAAAATTATTTTGTTGATGATATTAAAGATAAATTAGCTAATAAATTTAATGATCTTGAAATTTTAACTTATGATATAAACAACCAATTTATTACTAGAAAGAAGGTGTAATTATGAAATTTACAGATTTTGGATTCAAAAAATATATTAATGATACTTTAGAGCAAATTGAGTTTATTTATCCAACTTCTATTCAACAAAAAGTAATTCCATTATTTAAAAAATATCAAAACGTAATTGCTTTAGCTCATACTGGAACAGGTAAAACTCATAGTTTTTTATTACCTATATTAAATAATTTAGATTTAACTGTTTCTAGAGAAAAAAGTTATGTTCAAGCTGTAATAGTTACACCAACTAGAGAATTAGCAAAACAAATTTATGAAAATGTAAGAGTTTTTTCTAAAAACAATCCTGATTTAAGTTGTAGTATGTTTATTGGTGGAGATGATATTAATAAAAGCATTGAACAACTAGAAAAAGTTCAGCCTCAAATTGTAGTAGGAACACCAACTAGATTAAAAGAATTATATGATCAAAACAAATTAAGATTAACTACTGCTAAATATGTAGTTATTGATGAATGTGATATGATTTTTGATCTAGGGTTTATTGAAGATGTAGATTATTTAATGTCAAAAATTAATAACAATCCTACAATCGGAATTTTTAGTGCAACAATAAGTGAACAATTAAAAATATTTGCTAAAAAATATGTACAAAATGCTAGTTTTATTGATGATTCAAACAATAAATTATCGTCAAATAATGTAAAACATATTTTAATTGATACTAAAAATCGTGAAACTGAAGAAAGCTTAACTAAAATTATTAACTCTATAAATCCGTTTTTATGTTTAATCTTTGTTAATCAAAAAGAAGAAGTTAAAAATATTGTAAATATATTAAGAAAAAATAATATTACTAGAGTTGGTGAAATTCACGGTGATCTTCAACCAAGAACTAGAATGGCTATGCTTAAAAAAATTAAAAATCATGAATACAATTATGTTGTTGCAACTGATGTAGCTAGTCGTGGAGTTGATATAGAAGGTGTAAGTCATGTTATTTCTATAGATCTACCAAAAGATTTAAGTTATTACATCCACAGATCAGGAAGAACTGGAAGAAATAAATTAACTGGTATAAGTTATGTTATTTTTAATGCTAAAAACAAAGATAAAATTGATGAATTAACTAAAAAAGGAATTGAATTTGAAATTCAAAAATTAATAGATAATCAACTAGTTGATATTACAGTTAGAAAACAAGTTAAAAAAACTACTTATAAAGAATTAGATCCTGAATCTAAAAAAATCATAAGTAAATATCAAAATAAAAAAGTTAAACCAGGATATAGAAAAAAAAGAAAACAAGAATTAGAAAAAATTAAAAGCAAAATCAGACGTAAACATATTAAAGAAAGCATTGAAAAAATTAAAAAAGAAAAATATAAGAAAAGAAGACAAGAATTATTTGATTAATCAAATAATTCTTATTTTATAATTTATAATATATTACATTGAAAGCTAAATTTACAATGCATATAATGTATTAAAAAGGGGAGCGTATGCAAAGAATAATTTATTCTCAAACTGAAGAAAAAATTAATATGTCAGTTGATGAAATTAATCAATTAAAACAAACAGAAATATACGAAAAAATCTATAAAAAGAATTTTGAAAAAGAAAAAAGATCAATAAAAAATAGAACATATTTTAGAAGAAATTTTTGAAAAGATATTTTAGTTATAACACTAGCGAGTCTTTTAACTACTATTTCAATAGATTATTTTATTTCTTCAACTGGAGATGCTGGGTTATTTCCTGGTGGTCTATCTAGTTTTGCTCGTTTTTTTGCTATTACTACAGCTAATTTAATTAAAGGTGATCAAGCTAGTAATGTTTTAAATTCATCAAGTTTATTTTTCATATATTTATTTTTAATTAATTTCCCTTTATTTATTTTTGGATTTATAAAAGTAGGGTTGAAATTTACTTTAACTTCTATTTTATACATTTTTTTAAGTTTATCTTGAGATCAAATTTTAAACATGATTCCTGTTGTTAATCCACGAGAATTTCATGTAATTTCTAACTACAAATTAATTGCTTCAATTCCAGGAGAATGAACTTCAACTATTTGAATGTTTGTATTTTCAGTTATTGGTGGAGCTTTTTTAGGAGCTAGTTATTCATTAACTTATACAGTAGGTTCTTCAACTGCTGGAACTGATTTTATTAGTTATTATGTTTCTAAAAAATATAATAGACAAATTGGTGCTATTAATATGAAAATTAATTTCATCATCCTAGCTCTTGTGGTTGTTTTAAACACAATTAATTTATCAGTTGAACTAATTGATCCAGACATGAAATTATCAACAATAAGAGTTTTAAGTAATGAAAAATTTCAAAATTTATACCAAAAAGCACTTGAAAGCCAAAAGTTTAGCGAAACCGTAGGAAGCACTTTATATTTACCAAAAGGTTGATTAGCATCGAATCCTATTGATTGAACAAAAGAAGAAATTGCCAGAGTAATTGCATCTAATGCTAAGTTTACAGATTATGATTCTTCATTAATTTGAACAATTAAATTTAAATTTATTTTCGGCCCTTCATTATTTGCTTCAGGTATAGTGATGATTATTCAAGGAATTGTTATTGATAAAATATATCCAAAAAATAAAATAATTACAATTTTAATAAATACTTCAAAACCTGAACAAGTAAAAGATTGTTTATTTGAATTAGGATATAGAAATGATATTAATATTATCGAAAATAAAACTGTAAGAAAAAATTCGGCATTAGTAAAACAAAGTGTTGTTATGATTTCAATTAGTTTGGTTGATTGAAAAACATTAGAAGAAGAAGTTATTCAAACTGATACTAATATGAATATTTCATTTATCAAAACTATGAAAGTAAAAGGACAGTTTAATTATTCGTTAGATAATGAGAAATTTGAAATGACTTTATACAGAAAAGTTATTGAAAATAAAAAAATAGTTAAAAAAATTGAACATGATTCAATTGTTATGACTAAAAATAAAATTCTAAAAGATTCAAAAACTAGAAATATAAAAAAATTCAATGCTTAAAACATTTTCTAAAATGCTATAATATGTATGTGTTTTTCTTTAATTTATAAAAACAATTTTAATTAATAAAAATAATAAATAAGTAGAGAGGTGAAAGATGTGAAAAAAAGAGCATTTAATATAAAACAAATATTACGTCTATCATCTATATTTTTACTTTTAGCATCTTTAGTTAGTGGTATTGGAGTTTCAACATACAAAGTTGTTGAAAATATTAGTCCTGGTTCAAAATTCTCAAAAGGATTTGAAGCCATGGTTGGGGTTTTTGATAAATCTAAAAAACCAGATAACGACAAAGGGTTACCTAACGGAATTTCATCTGAAGCCGCTAAAGCTATAGAACAAAAATTATCACCTTTTTCTAACACTTCAGTTGAAATAGAACAAAGTGGTAAATCACGTGTTTTAGTTAAAGCACCAAAAGCTAATTATAATAACAGTCAAGCACTTTTTAAAGAATCTATAGAACGTGTTGGTGGATTGTTCATTTTAGATAAAGATTATAAAGATCTTCTTTTTAATGATGAAATAATGAAAAAAGCTGGTGTGGATGGAGTTTATAACGACACAAACACATCACAAACACCTATTAAAAATAAATTATCAATTGATGAGTTTTTAGGTAAAGCTAGAGACGAATCTTTACAACCTGGTGATACTCAAACAAGAAATGCTCCATTTGTTACTTTTGAGATCAAAGAAGATTACTTAAAAAAATTACTAGGTGTATCAGGAGATAATAAAGATAATAAAAATAATACTCCAACAGAAATGACAATGATAACTTCAATGGGTAGCGTATTATCTAGATTAAGAAGTTATTATGTTCATATTGATCAATCAGAATCAAATGCAAACAAAAACAAATTTTTAAACGTTTATTTAAATGAAATAATTAAACAAGTAAGACAATGAATTTCATCAAATGGTGCACAAAATTCAGAAACTGCTAATGCATTAATAGATTTATTTGCTATTAATTATAAAATCAAAAATAATACTGGTGAATGAGTAAATGCTAAAGCTAGTTTAGTAGGAAAAGACATCAAAAAATGATGAAAAAGTGATTCTGAAGGTGGAATTGATGATCTTGTAGATTTAAAACACGTTTTATATGGTCAAAATGATTTAAGAAATGTAACTAACGTTGCTCAAGATTATGAATTTGAATTTATAAATTCAACAAATAAATATTTATATGATTCAAACTCTAAAGCAGATGATTTTAATGATGTTGAAAAAGATGGAAAAGGAAAAGGAAAATATTTCGGTCAAATTCAAGCTACATCTGGTGTGCGTTCATTAAGTGGGACTTCTACAATTGGTCCATACTATAAAGTTGCTAGTGAAATCATTTCTGTAATGATGAAAGAAGTTTTATTCAGACAAACAACAATTGCCGGTGGAAGTACTGTAGTTAATAAAAACTTAAAACAAGATCTTTTTAGAGATCAAGTTTTATTAAATAATAAACAAATTAGTGCTCAACAAAATCAAAGAATTAGTTCTAGAGTTCCAGCACTTGTTACTGATAAACAAAGTAGTGCAACTAAACTTTACATTCCTGTTGCTAACTATACAATGTCAACACAAATTGTTTCTGATATTGTTCAAACCACTTTAGGATATGAATTTAAAGTTCTATCAATAGAAGAAAATGATGAAGAAATAACTCCAGTAATGTTGTATGTAACAATAGTGTTCTTAGCAATTCTATCGTTAGCTGTAATGATATTTATGGTATTTGCATATAGATTATTAGGATTATTTGCAATTATAATTGCAGCAATTTCTGGCTCTTTAACACTGTTATTACCTATTGTGTTTTCTATCACAGTTGGCCCAGAAATACTAACTCTATTATTTATTAGTGTTGGACTTGTATTAGATACTTGTATTATTTATTTTGAAGCATTCAAGAAAAATATTCACGCTGAAAAACGATCTCCTGAATCATCATTTAACATTAGTAATAAAGATACTTTAACAATCTTATTAGATGCATCATTTATTATATTAATTCCTAACATTTTATTATTCATTTTAGGAAGTGGTGCTTTAAAAAGTATAGCTACAATTGGAGTTATTAGTATATTATTTGTAATTGTATTTGCAATTATTACTTTACGTATATTAACTTGATTATCAATAAAAGCTAAATTATTTACTAATTATCCTTGATTATTACCTTTCAACACTCAAAGAAACTATGAATCAAGTTTATTAAATGATATTAGAGTAAGTTATTACAATTCTAAGATTGAAAACTTAAACTCAAAAGAAAAATTAACTGCTAAAGATTTAGCTAAATTAAAACAAGCCAAAGATAAATATAATTTCTACAAAGATCTTGAACAAAAAATCATTGCACAAAGAAAAGATAAAAAACTTAAAAAAGATGCAATTCAAATTTCAACTATTAATCAAAAAATTGCAAAAATTGTTAAAAGAACTAAAAATAATAAATTCTTTAGTTTCTTTGCAAAATCAAGAATTAAAGATTTAGAAATTAAAAGAGATCTAATCTTAGCTGAATTAAATACTCAATCAACAAAAGAAGAATTATCAACTTTAAAAAATAGATCAAACCAGAGAAAAATATTTAATGTAAATAAAATCTTTTCTATATTCTTTATGATCTTTATGATTTTAGGAATAAGTTTAGGATTCTCAGTTGGTCCAAACTATAACGTAAGTTTTGGAAATAGCGTTTCAGTTACAATGTATGGAAACCAAATTGATGATATTTACAACAGGCTTGATTCTATTTTCTTACAATATCAAAGTACTGAAACTAGCAACGGTAATGTTAACCGTGCAAACAGAATCAGACAAATGGGTAAAGTACTAGTAGATTACAAACTACAAGAAGATAATTTTATTAGTAGAACTGAATTTAATAATAGAAGTTATGATGAATTAACAAATTCAGAAAAATACAGATGATCTGCATTTGTAACTTCTGGAGTATTTAAAAAAATCTTTGATGATAGATACTTTGATTTATGAAATTCAAGAAGTTCAAGCCCATCAAGTATATACAGACTAAAACTTCAAATTGAATATGGTTCAAACTTTGTTGATGTTTTATCAAGAAGTAATGAAGCTAATGAATTACCATGAGTTTCATTCAGAATTACTAACTTAAAAGACAAAACTGTAGTTAATGTTTTTGAAAGATTCTTATATAACTTTAAAACATTTAGTGGTAATCCTGATGCAACTACACCAAGATATGATCACTCTAGAAACTCATCTGATGAAGGAATTATTAACTTAATCAACACACCATACACTTCATTTGGTCAAATTAAACAAATGGCAATTGTGTTTGGAATTGCATTAATAGCTTTATCAGTTTATATGATAATTAGATTTAAATGAACTTACTTTGTTGCTTTAGCATTATCGGTTGCTTTAACTGTATTATTAGTAGTTTCATTAGTAGTTGTTTTAAGAGTTCCTGTTGGAATTGAAATATTAGGTGCTGTATTAGCTGTTCTAAGTTTTGCTGTTATTACTTCAGTATTAATACTTGGAAAAGGTAAATCAATTATGAAATCTAAGAGCTTAAAAGCGTTTAGTGAAGTATTTGATAAAGAAGTTAATGTTTCTTCAGAAATCAGAGCTATAAAACATGAAATAAGAGAAAAATCATTAATTGTTCGTAAAGAGTTCAAAACTTTATTAAAACAAAAAGTAAATGATAAAATTCAAGAACTAGGATTTAAAAATAAAGTTCATAAACTATGATTGACTATCATTTGAAAATATAAATTTATATTTAGTAAAAAAGAAAATCAATCATATAAAGAATACAAATTAAAACAAAAAGAAATAAAATCAGTTGTAAAACAAAATAAACAACGTACTGATAAAAAATTAGATTCATTAATAAGCAACAACTCATTCTTAAAAGAAGTGTTTGTAAATGTCTTTACGTTTGGATTAAATAGAACTTTATTAGTAACAGTTATTTATATAACTTACGCATTAATTATTTCTTTATGTATGCCTTCAATTATAGGTATGGGTGTGACAATTATTATTGGTGTGTTAATTTCAACACTAGTATCACTAGTAATTGCACTACCTTTATGAATTTTATTAGAAAGAAAACGTATAATATACATTTTAGGATACAAACACTTTGTTCAAAATTATAGAGTTTCTCAAGAAGAACAAATTATTGTAGGAATTAATGACTAGAAGCAGGTATAATTTATGGATTTAAAAAAATATATTTTAGATGTTAAAGATTTCCCAAAACCAGGGATAGTATTCAAAGATATCACACCTTTATTAAATGATGCTGATGCATTTAAAAATGTAATTGATCAAATGGCTCAATTTGTAAAAGAATCTGGAGCTAATGTAGTTGTTGCTCCAGAAGCAAGAGGATTCTTATTCGCGTCAGCTGTTGCTTATGCATCAAACACTAGATTTGTGTTAGTAAGAAAACCAAATAAATTACCAAGAGAAGTTTATGATGTTGAATATGCTTTAGAGTATGGTGTTGATCATCAACAAATGCATAAAGGTGATTTAAAACCTGGTGATAAAGTAGTTATTATAGATGATGTTTTAGCTACTGGTGGAACAATGCATGCAATTATTGAATTAGTTAAATTAAACAATGCTCAGGTTGAAGGAATTTCATTCTTAATTGACTTATCTTTCTTACATGATGAAAAATTATTCTCTGAGTACAAATTACAAAAACTAATAAAATATTAAAAAGTTAGGGGAATTTGCCCCTAATTTTTTATAATAAATATATATAAGGATGTGATAATATGTCTCAAACAACAAAACAATCAGTTACAGCACTTGATTATAGAGAGATTAAAACTTGTGATGAACTATTAGATGAAGTTAAAAAATATATAAAAGATCAAAAAGAATTAGACTTAATAAAAGAAGCTTATGAATTTAGTTATCAAGCTCATATAGAACAAAAACGTAAAAATGGTGATCCATATATTTATCATCCTCTTTCTGCTGCTTATTATCTAGCTCAATGAAAAATGGGTCCTTCTACTATTATTGCTGGATTATTGCACGATGTTTTAGAAGACACTCCTGTTGAAAAAGAAATAATAATTGAAAAATTTGGTCAAGAAGTTGCTAATTTAGTTGAATCAGTTACTAAAGTTAGTTTCTTTGCAAAAGAACAACGTCAACAATTAAAATCAGTTTATTTAAGAAAACTTTATTTATCAATGGCAAAAGACATTAGAGTTATTATTATTAAAATTGCTGATAGACTTCATAATATTTTAACAATATCAAATCTAAGAGAAGAAAAACAAAAAGAAATAGCTAAAGAGACATTAGAAATTTATTCAGCTATTGCTCATAGACTTGGTATGAAAAATGCAAAATCTTTACTAGAAGATAGATCGTTTGAAATTCTAAACCCAGCTGAGTTTAAAAATATTAAAAAATTATTTGATAATGATATTTTAGAACGTCAAAAAACTATAAATAAAATTATTAATGATTTAGATGAATATTTAAGAAAAGAAAAAAATATTAAAATAATTAGCATTTTTGGTAGACCTAAAACTTTCTATTCAATTTATAGAAAAATGAATATTTTTGGAAAAAACTTTGAGCAAATTACAGATCTACTAGCAATTAGAATTATTACTAAATCTATTGATGACTGTTATAAAATTTTAGGTTTTATTCACCAGAAATATATTCCTTTAGCAGGTAAATTTAAAGACTATATTGCTACACCTAAAAACAACGTTTATCAATCACTACATACAACTTTATCTGATTCTAAAGGTCATATTTTTGAAGTTCAAATTAGAACTCAAGAAATGGATGAAATCGCTGAAACTGGAGCAGCTGCTCACTGAAGATATAAAGAAGGAGAAATTGTTGATGTTGTAAAACGTCAAAAAGATATTGATGAAAAACTAGATATCTTTAGTAGAATTTTAGATTTTGATAATGATGGTATCGAACAACATGTCCAAGAAGATGTGTTTACTTCTTCGATTTATGTATTAACTCCAAATGGAGCAGTTATTACTCTACCTTTTGGATCAACTGTTTTAGATTTTGCTTATAGAATTCATACTGAAATTGGTGAAAAAACAATTGGAGCTAGAATTGATGGAGTATTTAGTCCTATCAACACTATTTTAAAATCAGGACAAGTTGTTGAAATTAAAACTTCTCCAAAACAAGAACCAACTTATGAATGATTAAAAATCGCTGCAACTTCAAATGCAAAAAATAGAATTAAAAAATTCTTAAATAATAAATTAAATGAAGAAAGTAAAGATAAAAAAGAGCAACAACTTCAACTTATTAAAAAAGCTGAACTAAACATTAATGCTTATATTAATCAAAAAGATTGAAGATGAAAGAAAAACAGTGTAGAAGAATCAACTCAAATTGTAAAAGAAATGGGTTATGCTAATTTAAATGAATTTTTATTAGACGTTGTTAAAGGTGAATATACTACAATTGAAGCTGCTGAAAAAGTATATTTAAAACAAGATTATTCTAAAGATGATGAAGTATTTAACAGTATCAAATCTAAAGTTATTTATGATAAAAATATTAAAAATGATATTTTAGTTGATGGTATTACAAATATGAAAACAACTATTGCAAGTTGTTGTATGCCAATACCTTATGAAGAAGTAGTTGGATTTGTAACTAAAACTAATGGGATCAAAGTTCATTTAAAAGAATGTTATAGCTTAGATTGATCAACTATCAAATCAAGATTAGTTTCTGTTCAATGAAATGAAGCTGTTGTTGAACAAAGCACATATACAACAAAACTAAGATATTTTGCAGTTGAAAGAACAGGATTAATTTATGATATAAGTAAAATTTTATCTGGGTTAAAAACTTCTATTATAAATGCAAAAATTATTACTGATGAAAAAACTTTATCAGCTCAAGGAGAAATCACTGTTAAAGTTAAAGATCATAACCATCTAAATCAAATGATTCTAGCCTTAAAATCAATTCCGGGAATCAGAGAAGTAGAAAGATCTATTTCTAATAAAAAAATACAAAAAAATTAATTTATCATTTCTAAGTATATAATTAATAAAACTATAAAAAATCAAATTAAAATTTCTAAATATTAAAGGGGGTTATTATGGAAATAAAAATAAAAAATAGAGTATCAGAAAATAAAAGTAAATATAAGACATTAAAATTCTGATACTTTTTGTTATTCGGATCATTTTTACTTACTACAATACTTTTAGCTTTTATAATTTCAGTAATTAACTACTCTCTAGTCAATCAAAAAATTAATGATTTTATTTCAAAAAACGGTCACATGACTTCTGAACAGTTAAAAGATTTAATTTCTCAACAATTCAGTAATGTAAAAAAACTTTTAAATTGAAGTTCTTTATATTTAGATGATAAAGGTTTAATTAATAGAATTTCATTTAATATCTCTGAATTTGCGGTTTACTTTTTCTCATTTTTTACAACAATAACTAATATTTTAGTTGCTTTTTGATTTATATTAACTGCAATTACAATAGACAAGCAAAATAGAAAATGAAAATTCTTATCTTCTGATAGTACATTTACAATAACATTACTTATAACAGTTACATTTGTTATTTATAATTTCATTTTATTTCCAGTAAGTATTGCAACTAACAAATTTAAATTAAATCACTGAGAATTAATGCAAAATACAATTGTTCATATTATTAGTCCTTTAATAATGATTTCATCATACTTATTTTTTATCGATCATGATCAAAAATACTTTTCAGATAAAAAGAATTTATACAGAGTATGATCAATATCAGTTGCTATTTTAGTGTTATATGGTGTAATTGCAATCATCAGAGGAGCTATTGCTGTTTTTGGTGGAGCAAGTGTTGATGATGCTGCATCATTTCCTTACTTTTTTGTACAAGTATTTAATTCTAATGTTTTAGGAGTGCATGGAGTGTTTATATTCTTTGCTACAACTTTTGTTATTTGTATGATCACAATTTTATCTTCAATTATTTATTGAAAAATTATTAATAAAAGATTAGAAAGAAATCTTAATTTAGATTCAAACGAAACACAATTTGATGAATTTATTACTAAAATTAATTAATATTTAAAATTCTTTACTAAAAATAGAGAATTTTTTTATTTTTTGAACAATTTTTGAAATTTTATCCTAATACTTTAATGAACCAGATAAAGAAAGGAAAGAAATTATGAATTTAGTAAATATTATTGGTCAATTAGAAGGAGACGCTACTATTGCATACACTTCAAAAGATGGAGATAAAAAACTATATAAGTTTGTTGTAAAAGTACCTAAACCTTATAAAGTAAAAGAAGGAGATGGTGTTGATTATATTAATGTTAAAGCATGATCTAACACTGTTGATGATGAATTTTTATTACACGATCAAGCTGTAATTGGAATTGAAGGAAGAATTCAATCATTCGCTTCTAATAACGATTTAACTAATGTAAGAAATGAAATTTTTGCTAATAGAATTTTATACTTAAACTAGTCAATGCGTAATATATTATTATTTTTTACTTTAAAATATCAATACAATTGAGAAAAAGTTTTTAACGCTTTAAAAAATAAAGAAAAAATTTCACCTGAAACATTAGAAAATATTTCAAATAAATCAGAAACTAATTTTATATCACTTGTAGATCATAACTACCCTAAACACTTAAAAGATATTATAAGACCACCTTTTGTGTTGTTTTACAAAGGTAATATAAACTTAACAAAGTCTAAAAGTAAAATCTTTTCATTAGTTTTAGATTCAACAGTTGATGCATATGGTAAGAAAAATGTATTTAAATTATTAGATGATTTAATTTTAAACAACAAAATAATATCATTTAAATATAATAATGATTTTTCTATAGAAGTTATCGAGTATATTATTAGTAAAAAAGGTTCGTTTATTTTGCTTACTGATTTATCTATTAAAAATTTAAAAACACTTAATAATGAAATGTTTGAATTAATTGATAATTATGATAGTTCAGTAATAATTTCAGATAATCAAATAAATGACAAAATAAGTGATATTTATAAAAAAGATGATTCTATTTCAAGAACATTAGTCGGATTAGCAAATGCTGTTGTAATTTGTCAAAATAAAGAGATTATTTCTATTCAGTCAGTTTTAGATTTATGTTTAGAAGATGATAATAAATTCTATGTATTTCCAGAAAAAGTTAATAGTAAATTTAAAGCAAACAATTTAGCTATTAAACAAAATGGAATATTAGTTGAAAACTTAGATGATATTTTAAATGAACTTTAAAATTAACACTTTATCATAGCAAAAAGTATTTTAAAGTTTCTAAATCTCTTAATGCACAGAGCTTAAGAGATTTTTTTATAGTTAAAATGTTAAAATTAACTTATGGACAAGGAGGCTTTTATGAAAGTGTATAAAAACAAAGATAAAGAAAATGTTTTATCAGATAAAGAAATTTCAGATGAAAAACGTTCGCTAAATAAAGGTAATAAAAATTTCATAGCTATTCTAATAAAATATATGAAAATTTATAAAAAATGAACAGTTATTTTAGTGATAACTTCAATTTTATCTGCTGGATTTTCTTCTTTTAATCCATTTTTATTACAACAATTTCAATACTCAATTATGCACGAAAAAAATAATGCTTTTACTTCTTCTGATTGATGAGGTTTAAGTTGACAAGTTGTTTTAGCTATTTGAATAGTAGTTTTAATTTTGACTGGAGTTTTTACTTATGTTTCTAACTTTTTTGGAGCAGAATTAGGTAAAAAGATAGAGATTGATTTAAGACATGAAGTATCTAAAAAATTAATTTCTGCTGACATGTCTTATTATTTTGATAAAAAAACAGGTGAAATATTAACTAAAGTTGTAACCGATACACAACTAATTGGAATGCAAGCTGCAATTTTTCCAAATATCATTTTAGTCGCTTTCTTTTCTTTAATTTTTACAATAGTTGCTTTATTTGCGACAACAACTTTATATGTAGGTCTTGTTTTAATTGGACTTTATTTAGGATTAGGATTAATGTTTGTACTTTCATTTATTCCTATGAGAAAACTGATCTTTAATTTAAGAAAAATTATCTCTAATATTAATGGTGATGTAACTGATAGAATTAACACTATTAAATTAATCAAAGCTAGTGGAACTGAAGAATATGAAAAGCAAAGATTTGTTGATGTTCATAAGAAATACTATCAAAAATATAAACAAATAAGTTATTCTCAAGCTTCAATGATGTCTGTGTTATTTTTTGGAATAAACACTATTCAAGTTGCAATGATTGTAATTGCTTCATTTATTTATAGAAATGATTTAAATCAATTAAAACTATTAATTGGTCCTATGATTATGTGTGCAGGTATGATGATAGGTCCGGTTATGATGTTTTTAAGAGCAATTGGTGGATTATTACAAGCCAGTTCATCATCAAGACGTATTGACGGTATAACAAGTATTAAAAATGAAATTAATAATCACTCATTAGACAAACAAGGTATCGTAATTGATGAAATAAAAGGAAACATTATTTTTAAAGACGTGAATTTTGCTTATCCTACTAAACCAGACAACGTGATATTACCTAACTTTAATTTAGTATTAGAACAAGGTAAAAGTTATGCATTTGTTGGTCAAACTGGTGCTGGAAAATCTACTATTTCAAAATTATTATTAAGATTTTATGATCCTAGTTCAGGTGAAATTTTAATTAACGATAATATAAATATTAAAGATTTATACTTACCAAGTTATCTAGCTAATGTTGGGTATGTAGAACAAGAACCAGCATTATTATTAGGAACTATTTTAGATAATATTAAATATGTTAAACCAGATGCAACTGATGAAGAAGTTATTGAAGCATGTAAAAAAGCTGAATTACACGATCTAATTATGAGTTGACCTGATAAGTATGATACTGTTATTGGTGAAAGAGGATTTATTCTAAGTGGTGGTCAAAAACAAAGACTAGTTATAGCTAGAATGTTTTTAAAAGATCCAAAAATATTAATCTTAGATGAAGCAACAAGTGCTTTAGATAATGTTGTTGAAAAAGAAATTCAATCTAAATTAGAAGAATTAATGAAAAATAGAACAAGTATCACTATTGCACATAGACTTTCAACAATTAAAAACGTTGATCAAATTATTATTTTAGAACCTAAAAAAGGTATTGTTCAAACAGGAACATTTAAAGAGTTAATTAAACAAGAAGGTCAATTTAAAAAACTATATGATGCAGGATTTGCAAAATATGATGTGTAGAAAGGAGAGTTCAAAATGAAAAAAAAATTAAAAAATATTAAAAATAAAATTCATTTCGATAATGAAAGAAAATTTACAATTAAAAAACTTGGAATGTTTTTTAAAATGAACATCGAGTTTGCTAAAAAAAGTCCATTAATTTTTTGAAGTTGTGTTGTGATAACTGCATTAAACGCTTTTTCATCTGGAATTCTTCCTTTATTTTCAGCAAAAATGCTTGAAGCGTTACTTAAGTCTGAAAATGTAAGTTTATTTAATTCTATTTCTTTAAACTCAACACAATGATTGTATGTATTAGTTGTTAACTTAGTAGTTATTTTAATACTTGAATATTTTACTAACTTTACTATTGTATTGTATTCAGCAAAAATAGAAGTTATGCAACGTGTCAGAATTTTAAAAGCATTAACAGATCAAGATGTAGATTTCTATTTTGATCATGTTTCTGGAGATATTTTAACAAGATTAGTTGGAGACACTCAAAAAGTATCATTAGGTGTACAACAATTTATGACTAACTTAATATATTCTATGGTTGCTTCGACAACTGCAATTGCAATTCTATTTATTGAACAACAACATTTAGTTGCAACAATTTCATTAATTTATTTACTAGTAGTTAATATTTTAGGTGTAGGATTTTTTATTGATATGAGAAGAAAAATGATTCTTTCATTTGATGCAAAAAGAGAAAATGATTCAGATTTAACTGATAGAGTAAATAATATTTCTTTAATAAAATCTTCTGGAACTGAAGAATATGAAATTAATAGATTAGATGAAAAAGATAAAAATTATGAAGAAAAACTAACAAAAGTTAACTATTCAAATGCTACATTAAATACATGATTAGGATTTAGTATTAGATTATTAATGCCTCTTGTATTTATAGTTTTAGGTATTAAGTTTTTAAATAATTCAATTCAAAATCATGATTTAGAAGTTTCTATTTCTCTAGCATTTCCTTTACTGTCATCACTAATTGGAGCAGTGTCAATGTTAATTCCAAGTTTAAAAACTGCAACAGCTGCTGCTAATGCTGCTGATAGAATAAGTGAGTTAACCGATCCAAAACCAAGTATTTCTCCAAACAAAAAAGGATATAAAATATCAAAAATTGATAGTATTACTTTTGAAGATATAGAATTTTCATATCCTAAAAAACCCGATAGAATAGTTTTACCAAAAATGAATCTAAAATTTGAAAAAGGTAAAAGCTATGCGTTTGTGGGTCAAACTGGAGCTGGAAAGTCTACAATTGCAAAACTACTTTTAAGATTTTATTCTCCTAGTCAAGGAAAAATTTTAGTAAATGAAAAACATGATTTAGATAAAATTAATCTACCAGCTTATCTAGATAAAGTTGGTTATGTTGAACAAGATCCTCAGATTCTATTTGGAACATTTTTTGATAATATTAAATACTCTAAATTTGATGCAACTGATGAAGAAGTTATCGAAGCATGTAAAAAAGCAGAACTTCACGATTTTATTATGAGTTTACCTGATCAATATAATACAGTTTTAGGTCAAAGAGGATTTATACTAAGTGGTGGACAAAAACAAAGACTAGTTATTGCCAGAGTATTTTTAAAAAACCCTGATCTAATTATTTTAGATGAAGCAACAAGTGCATTAGATAACGTTGTTGAAAAAGAAATTCAATCTAAACTAGATGAGTTGATAAAAGGAAGAATGTGTATTACAATTGCTCATAGACTAACAACAATTAAAAACGTTGATCAAATTTATGTGCTAGGTCCTAATGGTAGTGGAATAGTTCAACAAGGAACATTTGATCAACTTAAAAAACAAGCTGGTCATTTTAGAAATTTATATGAAGCGGGATTGATGGAATAATGAATAAAGTTATAAATATTATTGGAGCTGGATTGGCAGGTTGTGAAGTGGCTTATCAATTAGCAAAAAGAGGATATAAAGTAAATCTTTACGAAGTTAAAAAAATCAAGAAAAATTCAGTACAAGTATCAGATGATTTTGCTGAATTAGTTTGTTCTAATTCATTAAGAAGCGATGATTTAAACAATGCTGTTGGAACATTAAAACAAGAAATGAGAATGTTAGATTCTTTAATTATGAAATCAGCAGAACTTGCAAGAGTTCCGGCCGGAGGTAGTTTAGCAGTAGATAGAGAAAAATTCTCATCATTTATTACTAATACTTTAAAAGAAAATAAAAACGTTACAATTTATGACAAAGAAGTAACTGATTTAAAAGAATTTAAAGATCAAATAGTTTTAATTTGTTCTGGACCTTTAACAACTGAAAGTTTACAAAATCAAATTAATGAAATTGTAGGAAAAGATGATTTTTACTTTTTTGATGCAGTTGCTCCTATTGTTACTAAAGATTCTATTAATATGGATATTGCATTCAGACAAAATAGATATGACAAAGGTGATAGTCAAGATTATATAAACTGTCCGATGACTAAAGAAGAATATGAAAAATTCTACAATGAATTAATTAATGCAGAAATTGCTATTGGACATTTAGAAGAAGAAAGTAAATTAAAATATTTTGAAGGTTGTATGCCAGTTGAAGGTATGGCTAAAAGAGGAGAACAAACTTTATTATTTGGACCTTTAAAACCACAAGGATTAACTAGACCTGATGGAGTTAAACCTTATGCTGTTGTTCAACTTCGTCAAGATGATGCTAAAGATAGTTTATATAATATAGTTGGATTTCAAACTAACTTAAAATGACCTGAACAAAAAAGAGTTTTTTCAATGATACCAGGACTAGAAAACGCTACATTTATTAGATATGGTGTTATGCATAAAAACAACTTCATAAATTCTCCAAAAGTTTTAAATGAATTTTTACAATTAAAATCTAGTCCTAACATCTTTTTTGCAGGACAAATTACTGGAGTTGAAGGTTATGTTGAATCTTGTGTAAGTGGATTAATTACTGGAATTAATATTTCTAGATTCTTAGAAAATAAACAATTAATTATTCCAGGTGATACAACTGTAGCTGGAGCATTATTACACTACATTCATAATACTTCACCAATTAACTTCCAACCAATGAAAGCAAACTGAGGTATTTTAAGAGATTTAGAAGTTTCTAATATGACTAAAAAACAAATCAAAGAAAACAAAAAGAAATTATACTCAGATAGAGCTTTAGAGAATATGAAAACATATATCAAACAAATCGAAGAGTAGGTGTATTTCTATGGCTGTTAAAAGTGATTCAATATATTGAACGTACTTTAATGAAGAAAATAAATTATTACAAAACAATAATTTTAAAAATCCTAATATGTCTATGAAAGAAAAAATTGATGAAATTTTTGAAATTACATATTTTGGTTTATTTAACTATCAAAACTTAAAATCTAAAACTTTAAATGATATTGAATTATCAGAAATAAGTGAAATATCTAAATATATAACTGAAAATTACTTATTATTTTTTAAATATATTAATTCTGAAACTAAGAAAAAAAGTTTATATAAAGAAGAATTATCATCTCAAGATAAAGAAGAAATCTTTTATGTTATTTCAAATATAGCACTACCTTATATTAAAAATAATTCATTTATAAATGATGATGTTTTAAATAATGATAATTATTCTTTATCACTAGTTTTAATAGAACTTGCTAAAAAATATAAGTTTATTTACAACTTAATAGATAGTAATGAAAAAATTGTTTATTTTGGTGCAGCTTATCCTTTATTTGTAACAATGATACTTATTGATATTACAAATGAAAGTGAAATGTTTAATAATATAAAATCGTTTTACACTAAAGAACGAATCTTAAAAACATTTAATAAAGGAAGACATTTATCTCCAGAAGAATATAATTACTACAAATCTGATATTGAAAACTTAAAATTTGACGAAGAGTTTAATGCTTTTTTAATCAATTTTAAACAATCTAATTGATCAACATTTTCATTAGATAAAAAATATAAATTGTTATTTCAATTATCAAAATTTACAGCTTTATTTTTAAAAGAAAAAATTAAATCATTATGTAGTTTAGATGATGGAAAAGACTTATTTTACAGTTTATATAACTATATGCACTTATTTTTAAAAAAAGACTCAGTTAATGTATCAGATGAACAAACATCAAACCAAACATTTATTGATAGTTTAGAAGAAGATGAACCAGATCAGTTTTTATCTCCTGTAAACTTTAAAGACTTTAATCCTTTTAAAATTGGTGAACACATTTCTAAATTAAAAGATTATTCTAAATTTGTGTGTGATACTGATAGAATTGTTGATTTTTTAAGTCAATCTTTATATGCTATTAATTATTTAAAAACAATAGAAATGTTAAAAAAAGATAGTTATGAAATTGGAGAATTCTTAATTGAAAGAAAAAAAATCTCATTAGTTAAAACTTTAAATCTATATCAAAAAAATCAAGATGAATTATATGAAAAAACAGATCTATTAAATAGTGTTGATAATATTGATTTAAATAGTAAAGTTTTTAAAGAAATGACTAAAAAAGATTATTCGCTTGATGATTTAAATAATAAAAAATCTCAATTAGTAACTATGTTAAAAATAATTTCACTAATGTTAGTAATAGCACCAAAAACAGCAAAAAGATTTAATTATTCATGAGAGATGTTATTAAAGTATTACATTATTACGTTTGGTCCATATAAAAAACAAGTTGGTGTTTATAATAAAAAAGATATTGATAGTATAAGAATTCAAGTAAGCAAGTTGTTAAATGCTTATAACAGAAATAAAAATAAAGAAAATTTCATCGACACATTATTTATCTTAAATAAATTAGAAAATTTTAAAAATTAATTAAAAATATATTTGATTTCATATATGAATGTGGTATATTCATATATGTAATTGCCCATGTAGCTCAGTTGGATAGAGCACGCGCCTTCTAAGCGTGAGGTCGGAAGTTCGAGCCTTCTCGTGGGCACCACTTCGAAAACAAACATTCATGCTTAGGCATGAATTTTTATTTTATATAAGGAGATTATATGAGCAACTTTTACGATGAGTTATTAAATGATATCAAAAAAGCTATTGATGATAATGATTTTGAAAATGCATTAAAATTAATAAACACAGAGCTTTCTATGCCTTATATTCCTGAAAATGTTGAATCTGATTTATTAAAATATTTAAAAATAATTAGAACCGAACAAAATAAAAACTTGTTTGAAAATAATAACAATTTTAATATTGATAAAATCAGAGAAATGTTAAATTCAAAAGATACTATCCAACAAATGATAGCTATAAAAAATTTAGCTTCAGTTAATATAAGATTATTATTAGATGATGTAAAAAAATATTTAGTTTCTAAAAATAATAGCAATGATAATAAAACATTTTTACTACTAGCTTTATCAGAACAAGATATTAATATTGATTTTAAAGTTTTAAAAGATAAAGAATATATTATTAATCCAACTCAAATAGATGTTCAATCAATTGATTCGAAAATAGAAAAAATAGAAAATAAATTAATCGAATTTATAACTGATAAAAATCCTAGTTTAATTGAAATGTCAAAACAAATTTTATTTTCTTATTTTTTAAATAGTTTTCCTAATATCAATTTAGATGATATTAATGAAATAACAACTGCAGTTTTATATACTACATATGAAATTAATAGTATCAATTTAGATCTTGAACAAATAAAAACTAAGATATCATTTAATAAAGAAAAAGTAGACTTAATCTTAAAAGTTATAAAAGAAAGTGGTGCTTTTATAGATGAGTAAAATAAACTTCGATCCTAATAACTACAAAAAATTTAATGATTATAATTATGTGATGAGCCAAGCTTTTAATATAACTTGTTCATTATGTGATGAACAAGAAATTGAGTTTGTTGTTAAAAACAGTCCAACTCCACTTGGAAGATTGTTAAAAGATAAAAATCGTAATTTAACTGATAAAGAAGTTGAAAAAATAGTAACTGAAGAAATTGTTAAGTGAGACCTATTAGAAGAAAATAATTTTAATAATAATATTGCAACATTTTTATGTTGAGAATGTTGAAATAATTTAACAGAACAAAAATAAAAATAGTAGATAATAAAAGCAAAAAGAGGTGTTTAAAATGAAATTTATTGATACTGCCAATTTTGTTGTTAAAGCTGGAAAAGGTGGAGATGGTGCGGTTAGTTTTCATCATGCTCTTTTTGTTCCTAATGGTGGTCCTAATGGTGGAGATGGAGGAAACGGTGGTTCAGTCTATTTCCAAGGTGATTCAGGTAAACACTCATTACTTGATTTAAAATTACAAAAAAGATATCAAGCTGAAGATGGTAAAAAAGGTGATATCAAAAACATGCATGGAGCTAAAGGTGAAGATAAAATCATTAAAGTTCCAGTTGGTACAGTGCTGTTTGATTCTAAAACTGGTGAAATTTTAGCAGATATTAATAAAGATCAAAAACTAGTTATGATTGCTAAAGGTGGAAAAGGTGGAAGAGGAAATGCAAGATTTGCAAACTCTAGAAATAAAGCTCCAACTATTTTTGAAGCCGGAGAACCTGGTCAAGAATTTGAAATTAAAGCAGAATTAAAAGTTTTAGCTGATGTTGGATTTGTTGGAAAACCAAATGCAGGAAAATCAACTTTATTAAGAGCTATATCAAATTCAAAACCTGAAGTTGCAGATTATCCATTTACAACACTAAATCCTCAATTAGGTGTTGCTAGAACTAAAAATGGTGATACATTTGTTGTTGCTGATCTTCCTGGATTAATTGAAGGTGCTAGTTTAGGAAAAGGATTAGGTCATCAATTCTTAAAACACATTGAAAGATGTAGAGTTATTTGTCACGTTTTAGATATGTCAGGAAATTATGGAACTGAAGATGTGATTCAAAATTATGAATTAATTAAAGAAGAACTTACTGCATATAATTTAAATTTAGAAAAACGTCCTGAAATTATCGTTTTAAATAAAATGGATTTAGATGAGGCTCAAATAAACATGTTAGATGAAAGAATTATTAATTATTTTAAAGACAAAAA
The DNA here is from genome assembly GCF_000875755.1 of Mycoplasma yeatsii GM274B. Taxonomy (GTDB): domain Bacteria; phylum Bacillota_I; class Bacilli_A; order Mycoplasmatales; family Mycoplasmataceae; genus Mycoplasma; species Mycoplasma yeatsii. Next base: position 399,181 of record NZ_CP007520.1, read on the forward strand.
CACTGTACAAATTTCAGGGTTAAAAAAAGAAAATATTGATCAATTCTTATTTAAAATTTATGATGTTTTAAAAGATGCCAAAGATATTCCTTTATGAGAAATGGAAAATCAAGAATCTGATGAAGATGTTGCAATTTATACATTAGAAGAAGAAAAACCAGATATTCAAGTAATCAACAGAGGAAATGGAAAATGAGAAATTTCAGGTGATACAATTCTGAAAATATATCAAAAATTCCCTATTTGAACTGATGATAACTTATTAATGTTTAACGAAAAATTAAAAAATACAGGTGTTTATAAAATGTTAGAAGAACGTGGAATCAAAAAAGGTGATTTTGTTAAAGTGTTTGATTATGAATTGGAGTGAATGGATTAATATGTCAAATAAATTAGAGAATTATTTAAATTATTTAGTTGATTTTATTCGCGAATCTGTAAAAGAAGCTAATGCTGATGGAGTTATAGTTGGAATTAGTGGTGGAATTGATTCAGCTGTTGTAGCTAATCTAGCTAAAAAAGCCTTTCCTGATAATTATCTAACTGTTTGAATGCCAATTTATTCAAGTGATGAAGATTTTAAATGTGCAAATGAACTAGTTAAACAATGTGATTTAAAAAACGTAGAAGTTGATTTAAAACCATCATTTGATACATTTAAAAATAGTTTTTCAAACTTAGATCAAGAACCAAGTTTATTAGCTATGTCAAATGCTAAAGCGAGATTGAGAATGACTACTTTATATACAATAGCTCAAACTAAAAAATATTTAGTTTTAGGAACTGATAATTTAGATGAATGACACATAGGGTACTTTACAAAATTTGGTGACGGTGGAGTTGATCTTGTTCCAATTATTCATTTATTAAAATCAGAAGTTAAACAAGCTGCAAAATTATTAAATGTTCCAGAATCAATTATCAAAAGACAACCTACAGCAGGGTTGTGAGAAAATCAAACTGATGAAGCTGAAATTGGATTTAGTTATGATGAGATTGATAGCTATTTATTAGGAAATAATTCAAATCCAAAACTAAAAGAAAGAATAGATTATTTACACAAAATTAGTGAGCACAAAAGAAATATTGCAAAAGCTCCTAAACCATACGATAGAAAAGACTAGTTCAACTAGTCTTTTTTAGAAATCTAACAACAGTATTAAGATATTAGCTTTTTTCACATGTTAAAATTATATTTAGAAATAAGGAGTGATTTACATGATACTTTATGCTTCAGGTATTGAAATTTTTGGTATTAATGTAAACTTTATAACAATTTTAACTATTTTTATTTTGATAGGTTCTTTAACTTTGATAGGTTATTTAATAATTTTATTGATTTGATCTAGAAGAAGAAAAAATGATACAAAACTTAGAAAAACAGAACTACAAAAACAGTTAAATTATATAGATGATGAAATAGTTTCTATTATAGAAAATATAAAACAAGAAAAATCTCAACAACAAGAAGAGAGAAGGGTTTAGTTTATGGATGATATTACAAGTAAAAAAACAGATTCTTTTAATATTTCAAACGATAATTATTTTACTGAAGCAAATTTAAGAGAAGCAACTAACACTCAACAAACTAATTTAACTGATCAATCAGCATCACAAAACAAAAACTCTTTATTACTTCCTAAATTTTCTAAAAAAGAATTAGATAATGTTGAAATGCCTGATCAAATCGCAAAAGAAATTAGAATGGAAAAATATAGAATCTTAGGTATTCAATTAATAGGTATTTTATTACTTCTTATATCAGCATTTTTTTTAATAGTTCATTTTACAGCTAATGAGAAAACTGATATTTTAGGTATTGATAAAGCATATATTCCTAATCCTATTCTTATGGGTGTTGTTGGTTTTATAGGTTTAATTATTTTAATTATTGGTTTAGTTGATTATAGACAAATTTTATTAGGTGTTAGAACTTATAAAACAAATCTATTAATAGGAAGAGATACTATACCATTCTTTTTAATTAAACATTATAGATATCTAATTAAAGGTCCGATTTATATAAATTGATTATGTGCAACTATTTATTTATACGGATCATTAACTCTTGGAATAATGATAGGAATTAATGAAATATTTAAACGTCAAAATAAAGAACAAATTATTACTGAAATTATTATTGTTGGAGTAATTTTAATAGCAACAGTTTTATTTCACGTATTTTCACTAATCTCAATTAGATGAAGAAAAGGAAATATTTCTTCATATTATGGTTATGAAATTTTATCTTCTGAAGAAATTAAAGAATCAAAAAAACAAGCTAACAAACAGTGTTTAATTGTATTTTTTGTAATACTAGCTATTGTATTATTTTTAGTATTTATTCCTTATATGTTACTAAGAAAGAAAAAAGGATTGTCTTTAATTCCTTTTCTTACAAAATAACTAATTTTTAAAGGTGATCATAGATGAAAAAGAAAATCGCATTATTTGGGGGTAGTTTTGATCCAATACATACAGATCATGTAAATATAGCAAAAGCATGCTATCAAAAATTAGGATTTGATCAAGTTTGATTAATACCAACCTTTTTAAATCCTTTTAAATCAAAACAAAACAGCTCAGTTGAACATCGCATGGCTATGTTAGAGATTATTAAAAATAAATATGATTTTATTTTTATAAATGATTATGAAATAAAAAGTAACAGATCTGTTCAAACATATGAAACAGTTTCATATATGATAAAAAAATATCCCGAATATGAATTTTGTTTTATTATGGGTTCAGATCAATTAGATCGATTTGAAGAATGAAATAATTTCGATGATTTAATTAAATTAATTAAATTTAAAGTTTTTAAAAGAAGTGAAGATTATAATAAAGAAATTGCTTTAAAATACAATTTAGAAATGTTTGATTTTGAAAACAATAACTTATCTTCAACTGATATTAGAAACTTAAAAAATCTAGATAAACAAATACCAGAAATAAATGATTATACTAATCTTAGCTTGTTATATATGCATGAAAGATTAGAAAATCATATGGATCAAAAAAGATATATTCATTGTAAAAATGTTGGTCAAATGTCATATGAATTAGCTAAAAAATGAAATGTAGATGCACAAAAAGCATTAGTTGCTGGAACACTGCATGATATAACAAAAAGATGAGATAAAGAAAAACAAAAACAGTATTTAAGTAAATATCTACCTGAGTTGTTAAGTGAACCTTTTCCAGTTTGACATTCTTATACAGGATTTTTACATTTAAAGTATGATTGATTAATTAAAGATGATGAAATTTTAAATGCAGTTTTTAATCACACTGTTGGAAGTAAAAATATGTCTATGTTAGATATGATTGTATTTTGTGCAGATAAAATAAGTATTGAAAGAGATTATGAAGGTGTAGAACAACTTCGTAAATTATGTTTCGAAGATTTAGAAAAAGGTTTTAAAACTTTATTAGAAAATCAATATAAAGTCGCTATCAAAAAACATGGAATTAATAGTATAGGTTTAAAATTAATAGAAACAGTTAAACATTATTTAGGTGAAATTAATGAGTAAAAAATTAATAATAAGTGCAATGTATGAGGAATTAGAACAATCTATTTTAAATTCTTCAGCTAAATTAATAGAAAATAATGAAATTATTAAATTATATGAATCAAATGACATATTATTTGCAATTACAGGAATAGGATTAGTTAATGCAAGTGTTGGATTATCTTATGTTTTATCAAAATATAATGTAGATCAAATTTTAAATATAGGAACTTGTGGTTCATTAAATAAATCTTTAAAACAACAAGATTTTGTTATTGTAAAAAAAGCATTTTATTCTTGTGCTGATGCAACTGCATTTGGATATAAATACGGTCAAGTTCCAAGAATGGAAGAATTTTTTCAACAAGAAAATCAACTATTTGAACATGTAAAACAAAATAATAGAATTGTTAGTCAAGTTAATATTGCTTCATCTGATATTTTCATATCTAATGAACAGCACGTTGATTTATTTATAAATAAAATAGATGAAAATATTGATGTTATTGATATGGAATGTACAGGTTTTTTTCACACAGCAAGATTGTATGAAAAAGATATTATTTCAGTAAAAGTTATTAGCGATGTCTTATTTGAAAAAAAACCTAATTCTCTTCAGTTTAAAGATTTTATTAAAAAAGCGTCAGAATTAATTTGAGAATTTATAAATGAAACAAATTTATAATACAGCAAAAGGTGGAGATCCCACCTTTTTAATACACTATTCTATCTTCACGACCATAATATCTATCTCTTATTTTTTTGGGTAAATTATTTGTTCAATTTGGATTAAATCAATTTCCTGATTTTGAATTAACAAACTCAACAGTTGATGCATTTCACACATCTCAATTAGATATATTTTGACAAAAAGCACTTGCACCATAAAACATTTTTTCCATATTTTTTACATATGAGACATCTCAAGTTGTAACCACTTGTCCATTAGGTTTTCTTACTTTTCTAGTAATTAAAGGAACGCCATCGTTATTAAAAGCTTTAGCAGAATTAAACATGTTTGCTGTAGAATTAAGATTAGACAGACATCAAGCAGATATATCTTTGTTAAAACTATCTGTATAACTGAACATACCCTCCATATTAGTAACCTTACTTACATCTCAATTGCTCAATTCTTGATTGAACTTTTCAGCATTTGAAAACATCTCACTCATATTCGTTACATTAGAAACATTTCAACTATTTAGTGGTTGGTTGAAATTCTTATTATCATAAAACATCCCATTCATATCAACTACATTACTGACATTTCATCTACCTATTGGATGATTAAAACTATCAGCTCGTCAAAACATACCACTCATATCAGTTACATTCGATGTGTCTCAATTAGATATGTCTTGGTTGAAATCGTAGGCACTATAGAATATTTCTTTTAAATTTCTAACATATTGAAGATTTCATTTTTCTAGATTCTTAATTTTAACATTACGGTTATATGAAAAGGCCTCTTGTAAAGAATTTATTTGCCAAGGTAATTCAGCAGGAACTTCTTTTACGGTTACTGGCATTTGTTCTATTTGAATTTCACCTTTATCATTTTTGAAAAAACCAATGGCTTTACAAATTGTTTTATCTTTATTATAAGTAGCTCTTTTATAAGATATTGTTAATTCTTGTTTTGTATCATTAACTAAACTTTCTATGATATCTTTATCTGATTTATTAGAATTATTTAAAATGTCTTCAAATTCTTTTCTAGCTATTGCTTTTTGTTTTTCTTTTTCATCAATTTTAGTATCGTAAATTATATTTTGACTTTCAGGTTTGTCATCTATCATTAATTTTTCATCATCTTTTTCATCATCTTTATCAATTTCATCATTAGAATCGCTATTATCATGACTGTCATTTTCGGCTTCATCTTTATGATAATCTTTATCATTAACCAATTTATCTTCTCTTTTTACTATATTAGAATTATGTTGGTGATAAACTATTCCAAAAATAGATCCAGCACTTAAAATAGATAAACTAGCTAAACACATTATTTTTAAAAACTTTTTCATTTTACTCTCCTATCTTTCAATAATGTATTAGTAAAATTTATATATTTTTTAACCATATTTTAAAAAAATAACTTAAATATTAATAAAATAGGTAAATTGTTAGATTTTATTAGGTTAACTTTATTAAAAGTTTTTGTTAAAATTTTATTATTATAGAGGTTTTATGAGAGTAGCTATATTTGGAACAACAGGTGCAGGAAAAAGCACTTTATTAAAAGATTTAAAATCACTTTTAGATGATTCATACATATTTATTGATGAAAATTTTGAATCACCTTATTTCAAACAAGCATATGATGAAAATAGTTATGATATTCAAACTATTAACTATAAATTAGATTTATGAATGTTAACTGATAGAATGAAAACATTTAAAAAGTATATAGATCAAAAGAATATAATTTATGATAGATCATTACTAGATTCAATGGTATTTGCTGAAACAGATCATAATTATGGTAGATTAAATGATGTTGATTATAATGTTTTTAAAGACTATTTTTTAAGTTGTGTAGTACCCAATTTTTATGACAAAGAATTAAAAGAATTTAAATATGATTTAGTTATTTATTTAAAAGTAGATGAAGATACTGCTATACAAAGAATAAATAAAAGACATAGAAATGAAGAAGCAAAAACTAATGACAAATTTTGAAAAAGTTTATGTAGAAACTATGAAACTTGATATCAATTTTATAAAGATGTTCTTCCAATTATGGTAATTGATTCTACAAATCAAGACCACTTAGATTATGCAAAAAAAATAGTTGATAGAATTAATGAATTTGATAATAAAATCAACAAAAAAGATTGTTAATGTAACAATCTTTTTATTTTTACTAAATTATAAATTATAGTTGAACAACAAATAATAATTGTTGTTGACAAAATAAATATCGTACAATTTCTAAAAAATTCTTCAGGTAAAATATTTATTATTTGATCACTATCAGGATTAAAAATTCAATTATCTTTTTGCATGAAAAATATTTTATGAAATATTTCAAAATCTTTATCAAAATCAATCAAAGCAAATATTGAAATTACAATAGCAAATAAAACTATAAAAACCGAAGCATAAAAACTCTGATTAAATTTAGTTTTAAAATTATTTTTATGTTTAAGTTTAAAAATACTTATACTAATAACTCCTATTAAAGAGATTAAAAATAAACTAGTACATATAATAAATAAAATCTTAACATCATAAAAATGAGTTTGACCTTCAACTGAACTTTTTAATGATCCAACACTATAAGAACCAAATAAGCTTAAATAATTCATAATTGAATCATAAGCTGTTTTAATTGTTGAATAACTATAATGTGAAGTTTGTTCAATATTTAAACTTTTAATTTGCCAATAATAAAATGGTCGGAAATAAATTATAAAAACAATTGGAAAAGTAGTTATTAAAAACACATAAAAAACAACATTTAAAAATTTAATAAACTTATAAACATTGTTTGATTTGTTTTGATTTTTCATAACTTTCCCCATTATCAATTAGTTATTTAGTATTTTTTAATTGTTGAATTTCTTCAAATTCATCTTGTTTATTTTTTCATTTAACTAAATAAGCTAATTGATCTAGTAAATATTTTAAAAATATTGATTGACTATGTTCAAATAACTGATGATATTTTCACCCATAATTAATAAATGAATCTGAATTTAAATTATATAAATTTGCTAAATTACTACTTAATATTTCTGACATTGAAAATATAAATAAATTAGCTTTAAATTCATCAGGAACAGTTTCTAATATAGCTTGGAAAAACGGTATTTCTTTTTCATCGCCTATTAATAAAATAATTAGATCATTTTCTTTTAATTCATACAGTTTAAATGAATCTGAAAAGATATTAGTTTGTTCAATAACTCTTGCTTCATTTATTACAAAAAAATTACTTAATCAATTTAATTCTTTTTGTAAAACATAACCTGAAAATAAATGAATATTTTTAGCTTTATAAAACTTATCTACTAATTTTGATATTTTACTTAATTGAGTTTTTAATTTTACAATATGCTCTTGAAGTTTATTATTATAACTTGAAAATACAGTTTCTTCTAATTTTTCTTTTGGTCCTTGTTTTATTTCTTTATCAATTTCATCAACTGAAAAATAAGTAATTTCAAATTTTAATTTACTTATTAATTCTCTATAACCTGTAAAACCTAGTTTTTTAGAAAATAAAGTTACTGATGATTCACTCACGTGACACTCAACACTAGTTTGTTTCATTGAAGGATAATGTTTTTTATTAATTGCTTGATCTAATAAATAACTAGAAAATAAACACAAACCAGATCCATTTTTTAAATCTGCATAACTTTTTAAACTTTTAATTAATGAAATCATTTAACACACCTGCTACAAATTGATTACTAATTTTATTATACTTTATTATTAAACTGCTTTAGTTTGTTAAATTATATTTGTTTAATTAACTAGTATTATTACATAAAATTTGTGATTTATTTTTTATTTATTGAATAGAATTTCAAGTTTTTAATTATTAATGATAAATTACAATTATTATAAATATCTATAATAAAATATTTTGCGTAGGTGTATATATGAAAAATATTAACTTAATAAAAATTACTAATTATAATAAATATCAAGAATCATTAGCTTTTAATTTGTTTAAATTTAATAATCAAGCTGAATTAGATGAAATTATCAATGATATTAAAAAAAATAATTTAATTCTTAAATTAGATCAATATAACTATAATGAATATTTAACTGATATTTTTAGATTAAATTTTTATAACACTATAGATTTTATAAAAATAAATAATGATAAATTAGATGACAAATTATTTGAAAATTTAAAGTTAACTTTAAATTTTATATCAAATACAATTAATCATATTTTTTGAAATAATATTAACAAATTGTATGATGCTAAAAATAATTTAGTTAATATTACTGAATATAATTTAGAAATTTCAAATCACCTATCTGAATTATATTTTCAATTTAAACAAGTTGTATCTAATCAATTATTAAATATCATTTCTAATTTAATTGATGTTTATTTACAAATTAATTATTTAAATAATAATGAGATTAAATTAAATATTTTAAATAATAATTTAACTAGTATTTTAGATTTAATTAGTGAAAAGTTTTTAAGTATTACTAAATCGAAATTGCAATATATCTATAAAGTTTTTAAATTAAAAGATATACACCAGCAATCTAAAATAAACTATAAAAAGAATTTTGATGATTTTTTAAATGATGATTATTTATTTGAAACTAGTTTTAGTGATGAACTAAAAGCATTAGAATTTCTAGGTTTACAAAACAATGTAACTTGAAATGAAATTAAAACTAAGTATAAACAATTAGCTATTAAATATCATCCAGATAATAATCTTAATAATAATCAAGCTCAAGAAATGATGAAAAAAATTAATAGTGCATATAATTTATTAAAAAAACATAGAAAATAGGAGATATCATGCGACAGTATTTAGATTTATTAGAAGATGTTTTAAAAAATGGTGAAGTTAGAGATGATAGAACTAAAACAGGAACTATTTCAAAATTTGGTGTACAAGCTAGATATGATTTAAGAGAAGGTTTTCCACTAGTTACAACTAAAAAAGTGTTTTATAAAGGTATTTTTCATGAAATGTTATGATTTATGTCAGGAGATACTAACATTAAATATTTAGTAGATAATAAAGTTAATATTTGAAACGAATGACCTTATGAAGCTTTTAAAAAAAGTGATGTTTACAATGGTGAAACATTACAAGAATTTGTTGAAAAAATTAAACAAGATGATGAGTTTGCAAAACAATGAGGTAATTTAGGACCAGTTTATGGAAAGCAATGACGTGATTTTAATGGTGTTGATCAATTAAAAAAAGTTATTCATGAGATTAAAACAAATCCTTATTCAAGACGTCATATTGTTAGCGCTTGAAATCCTTGTCAAGTTGATGATATGTTATTACCACCTTGTCATTCACTATATCAATTTTATGTTTCAAAAGATGGGTATTTAGATTTACAACTATATCAAAGAAGTGGAGATTTATTTTTAGGTGTTCCATTTAATATTGCCAGTTATTCATTATTATTAGCTTTAGTTGCAAAAGAATGTAATTTAATACCTAGATATTTTGTGCATACAATTGGTGATGCTCATATTTATTCAAATCATATTGATCAAGTTAAATTACAATTATCAAGAGAGTGTAAAAAACTACCTAAATTAAAAATTGCTGATCATGTTAAAAATAGTTTAGACTGTAAATTTGAAGATATTGAAATAATTGATTATGATTGTCACGATGCAATTAAAGCACCTGTTGCTGTTTAATAATAATACTTAAAAGATTTCATAGAAATCTTTTTTTATTTTTAATAGATATTTAAAAACAATGCAAGAAAAAGTAAATTACTAGAATGAAAAACCTATAATTTTTTGAGTTTTTTTCTAATACTATATAGAGTTCAGATTGTTTTAATTTTTATTAAAAAATTGTATTATTGCAATTATCTAGAAAGGAAAAAAAGATGCGTTTAACTAAAGAATTTAAAACTTTTGAACAACAAATAGAAATACTAAAATCTAGAGGATTAGTAATAGAAGATGAACAAAAAGTAATAGAAATATTAAAACAAGAAAATTATTACAACATAATAAATGGATATAAAGATTTATTTTTAGATGATAATAAAAATAACAAAGAGTTTTTTAAAAATGGAACAACTTTTGATGAGATTTATTCTTTATTTCTTTTTGATAGAGAATTAAGAAGTATTATTTTAAAATACATACTACTTTTTGAAAGAGATTTTAAAACAATAATGTCTTATCATTTTAGTCAAAAATATAATACAGAAAATAGAGTAGATTCATATTTATATCCTGAAAATTATAGAGATGATTATGTTGATGTATTAAATTTTATTTCTACTGTTAATAATATTATTACTTCAAAAAGTGAAAAAACATCATACTTAAAACACTATATTCAACAATATGGTCATGTTCCATTATGAGTAGTTGTTAATATAATGTCATTTGGTAATATGTCTTTTATGTTTAAAATCCTTAAAGATAGTGACAAAAACTATATAGCTCTCTTTTATTTAAAAAGATATTTAAAAGAGTATGATATAAAAACTAATTCTATTAAATTAAAAACCGTAAGTTTTAAATCAGGGATAAAAATATTGCATATAGCTAGAAACATCTGTGCTCATGAAGAAAGAATTTACAACATCGCTTTTAAAAGGATGGCAGTAAATGATATATCAAACGTTATAAAATATAAAATTTGTGGTGAATTAAGATTAATAATAATATTTATGTTCTTAAAAATTACTTTAACTTCAAAGAATTTTTCATCGTTAAAGAAAGAGCTATTAGATCTTTTTGATAGATTTAAAGAAAAATTTCAAATAATAACATTTGATGAAATATTAAATGAAATGGGAATAAATATTAAAGATTTTATTAAATTGTAATTAAATAATTATTATGATAACATTTAATTAAGGATCATGTCGGGAAAGTGTACGTCACTCCGGCAACCAAACGCCAGGTAAGTGTACGTCACCCTGGCCTTTTTTATTTCGAATGGATTGACTCTACCGTGTCTTTTTGAGAAAGAGTTAATATTTGAGAAATCTAGAAATTCATATTTTTAGAAGCTAAAAATCATGATATTATATAAATAAGGATCGTGTCGGGAAAGTGTTCGTCACTCCGGCAACCAAACGCCAGGTAAGTGTACGTCACCCTGGCCTTTTTTATTTTCATTTTTCTTAATTTTTAAGTATTAATAAAAAAAGAGTTAATTTAAATTAACTCTCATAATAATTTTCTAATTTAATACATGCATCTTTGTCAATTATAATTGTTACATCTTTATGATTTTGTAATATTGAACAAGGTCATTTTTCTGATATACTACCTTCTATTAAGTTTTTAATAGCTTCAGCTTTATTAGATCCAGTTGCTATTAAAACAATTTTTTTAGCATTCATAATACTTTCTAATCCCATTGTGATAGCTTGCTTAGGTACTAAATTAATATCATCAAAAAATCTAGAATTTGCTTGTATAGTTGATTGAGTTAAATCAACAATATGAGTTAATGAATCAAAACTAGTATAAGGTTCATTAAATGCGATATGACCATTAACTCCTAATCCTAATAGTTGTAGATCAATTTGACCCTTACTTTTAATTAATTCGTCATATTTTTCTGGATCATTGTTAAATTCAAAATTAGGTATAAAACAATTATCTAAATTAATATCTATATGATTAAATAGTTGTTGTTTCATAAAATAAGTATAAGACTGATCGTTATTTGGATTTATATTTTTATATTCATCTAAATTAAACACTGTTATATCTTTAAATGAAATTTCTTTATTTTTATACATATCAATTAATTTTTGATAAGTTTTAACAGGACTAGATCCAGTTGCTAAACCTAGTATGCTATTAGGTTTTTGTTTTATTTGATTTGCTATTATTTCGCTAGCTTTATTTGCAATTTGTTCATCGTTATTTAAAATTATTATTTTCATATTATCCTCTTTAAAAATTATATGTTATCACTTATAAAATAGACAATATAAATCTAGCAAATTATAAGATTAAAACCAATATTTATTATTTTAAAGTTAATAAAAAAGCAACGCTGTTAAGAAATGACGTTGCCAATATTTGATTATTTATTATTTTTTCTTTTTAAATATTTCAAAACCTTTTTTCATACTTTTTTGCTGATTTTTAATTGTACTAAAGCATGTAGAATCAATTTTTCTAACAAATTTATCTAATAAATAATCAGAATTTATAAATCATTCTTTTGTTGAACCATTTAATAAATTAAAAGTTGACGAAACACAACCTACAAAATAATCGCAATATCTTATCACAGAACTAGAAATAGAATTCAATTGATTAACTGTAATATCTAGAGTTTTAAACTTAGTTTGAGCATAAAAAGTAGTATCTAAATAATCTTCTAAACCTTTAAGTTTGAACATTTTATTTGAATTTTTATCTCTTACTTTAGGTAAATCTTTTCTTTGATCTATATAAAGTTTAATTGTTATTCGATCTTTAGCTGAAAGTTTTTTACTCTTTACAAGGTTTTGCAAAATTCTTTCTATTGAAAAGAATACCATCATATTATAAATTGCATTAATATTTATAAAATCTGTTTCTCATTTTTTAAGATTAGAAACCATTACAAAATTATGTTGATTATGATTTTTTAGTTTATCAATTAAATATTTTTTATTGTCAAAACTCATATTACTTCATTTAACTTCTTTATCATTACGTGATGATGAAGTTTTATTAGCATAATAATTCATAAGATCTTTTTCATGTAAAAATCTATGTTGTTTAATTGATTTTTCTGTTTTATTTATATTTGAAGCAATTTTATGCTTTATTTTTTCGATTTCTTGAGCATTATCACTTTCTAAATAAAAACCACCAACTACAAAAAAATCACTTGTCGGATTTCCGCTTTCATCAATAAAAAAATGAATATAACGTTTCATTATCGATCACTCCACAAAAAAAGAGAGATTAATCTCTCCTGCACAGGATCCCGCGTACTTCATATCATAAATGATATATACGCTTAAGCTTGCTGAGGTTGTTCTGTGTCTTACATTTATTATATTATCAATTATTTTTTATTCTGTAAATAAATTTACCAGATATATGACATTATTTAGAAAATAAAAAATAAGCCTATTTCTAAGCTTATAATTTGTTCTTTTTGTTATTTAGCATCCTCAAGGTCAGCAGTGCTGGAAAAGAACTAAACCCCAGATAGTAAATATCAGATTGATATTTACAAAATAATATTATTGTAATAACTTAAACTTGCCAATTGCAAATAAAAGTCTTAGAATATATCTTTAACATATCATGTAAATTATTTATTAAATATAACTATAGTTACAGTGTTTTATAATGTAAAATATTTATATTGATTGAAAGGAAATTTGTATGAAAAAGCAGTTAGATTCAAAATATAATCATCATTTAGTAGAACAAAACAAATATGAAAATTGAGTTAAAAAAGATCTTTTTAAAGCTAATGTTGATTCGCAAAAACCTAAGTTTTCAATTATTCTACCTCCACCAAATGTTACAGGTAAACTTCATATTGGTCATGCTTGAGATACTAGTTTACAAGATGCAATTATTAGGTTTAAAAAAACAACTGGTTATGATACTTTATTTTTACCTGGTATGGATCATTCTGGAATCAGTACACAAGTTAAAGTAGAAGAAAAATTAAGACAACAAAATATAGATAAATATAAATTAGGAAGAGAAAACTTTTTAAAAGAAGCTTGAAAATGAAAAGAAGAATACGCTTCAATTATTAGAAGTCAATGAGCTAAATTAGGATTAAGTTTAGATTATTCAATTGAAAAATTTACTTTAGATAGTGATGTTAATGATGTTGTTAATGAGATTTTTGTAAAATTTTATAACGATAATATTATTTATAAAGATAAACAAATAGTTAACTGAGATCCAATGCAAAAAACTGCAATTTCTAATATCGAAGTTATTTATAAACAAGTTGAAGGTAAAATGTATCACTTTAAATATATGTTAGAAAATTCTAATGAGTATTTAACTGTTGCTACAACTCGTCCTGAAACAATGTTTGCTGATCAATGTGTTGTTGTTAATCCAAATGATCAAAGATATATTCAATATATTGGTAAAAATGTAATTAATCCTGTTAATAATCAAATTATTCCAGTTATTGCTGATGAGTATGTTGATGTAGAATTTGGAACTGGAGTTATGAAATGTACACCAGCTCATGATGCTAATGATTTTGTTTTAGGTAAAAAACACAACTTAGATATGGTTGTTTGTTTAAATGTTGATGGATCTGTTAATGATGTAGCTGGAGAGTTATATTCTGGATTAGATAGATTTGAAGCTAGAGCAAAAATTATTGAAAATCTAAAACAAAATGATTTATTAGTAAAAATAGAAGATATCACTCATCAAGTTGGATTTAGTGAAAGATCTAATGCTGTAGTTGAACCTTATCTTTCAGATCAATGATTTGTTAGAATGGAAAAATTCAACAAAATGATTTTAGATTTACAAGCATCAAATAATAAAATCAATTTCTTTCCAGAACGTTTTAATGATGTTTTAATAAGATGAATGGAAAATGCTCATGATTGATGTATTTCAAGACAATTATGATGAGGTCATCAAATTCCTTGTTGATATAATAAACACACAAATGAGTTACATGTATCAAAAACACCTCCAGTCGATATTGAAAACTGAACTAGAGATGAAGATGTATTAGATACTTGATTTTCATCTGGTTTATGAGCATTTTCAACTTTAATGAACGGTCAAGGATTTGATAGTAAACATTTCAAAGTATATTTCCCAACAAGTGTGTTAGTCACAGGTTATGATATTATCTTTTTCTGAGTTGCTCGTATGATTTTTCAAACTTTAGAATATACTAAACAAATACCATTTAATGATGTTTTAATTCACGGTTTAGTAAGAGATGAACAAGGAAGAAAAATGAGTAAATCTTTAGGAAATGGAATCGATCCTATGGATGTAATTCAAGAAAATGGTGCTGATGCATTAAGATTATTCTTATTAACTAATTCAACTCCTGGTCAAGATATTAGATATTCTAACTCTAAAGTATCAGCTTGTTGAAATTTTATTAATAAATTATGAAATGCTTCTAGATATGTGTTTATGAATTTAGATGATGATTTTAAATTTGATCCTAACTTCTATAAACAAGAAAATTTAGATGTTACTGATAAATGAATTCTAACTGAATTAGCTAAAGTTCAAAATTATGTATTTGAAAAAATGAATAAATATGAATTTGGTTTAGCTGGATCTAGTTTATTTGAATTTGTATGAGATAAATATTGTTCTTGATATATTGAATTTGCAAAAATTAATCTAAATAATAATCAAACTAAACCTAATACTCAACAAACATTATTTTATGTATTAAAAGAAATATTAATTATGCTTCATCCTTACATTCCTTTTGTAACTGAAGAAATTTATCAAACTATGGAATTAAAAGATTCTATTATGTTAGAACAATGAACTAATTTAAACTTAAGTTTTGATACTAGTTATATTAATGATGTAATTAAAATGATTACAGCATTACGTGAATTTAGAAATACAAATAAAATTAACAAAACATTAGTTTTAGAAGCAAAAATAACTAATACTAACAATACTCACGATCAATTGTTTAATAAATATAATGATCAAATTAATAACTTATTACAAACATTTGTAAATACTAAAATAATTAAAGATTTAAATTCAGATAATAAAACTAGTTTATCAATTGATGAATACTTCTTAGAAATATCAAATGATCTATTTATTGATAAACAAGAACTAATTGCTCAATTAGAAAATAAATTAGATCAATTACAAAAAGAAATTAATAGAAGTGAAAATATGTTAAATAATCCTAATTTCACTTCAAAAGCAAAACCTGAAAAAATTCAAGCTGAACAAGAAAAATACAAATCATATAAAGAACAATTTGAATCAATAAAAACTAAATTAGAGAGTTTAAAATAATAGAAAAAGGCACATAGATACATGTGCCTTTTAATGTTTTATTGTTTTTTCTTTCTAAACTTTTTTGGGATATGTTTTTGTTCTAATGCACTATTGTCGTTGAAACCTTTAAATTCAGTAACATTATCAACATTTCAATTAGATATATCTTGATTAAATTCTCTAGAAGAAGTAAACATATCATTCATATCAGTTACATTTGAAGTATCTCAGTTGTTTAATGGTTGATTAAATTTGCGAGCATCTCCGAACATTCCACTCATATCAGTTACATTCGAAGTGTTTCACTTACCAATAGGTTGGTTGAAATTAATGGCAGAAACAAACATACCTCTCATATTAGTTACATTTGAAGTGTTTCAGTTAGATATGTCTTGGTTGAAGTTAGAAGAAAGAAGAAACATAGTAGACATATCAGTTACATTTGAAGTATCTCAATATTCTAAATTTTCTATTATTTCATTTATATTTCCCGTAAAAGCTAAACTTAATCTTTCAATAAATCAAGGTAATTCTTCTGGAACGCTTCTAGTTGTTTGTTTGAATTTTTCTATTTCCCAAATTCCTTGAAAATTTTTACTATATCCAATTTTTTCACAGATTGATTCATCTTCATTATATGCAGCAGTTCTATGATTATTACTTCCATTATCATCAACAGGTATAAATCTAACTTCAACTTCTCCTGTAAATATCGGATCTTGTTGAGTTGTTTTAATCATTGCAGTATATTCAAATTTTTCCACTAATAGTTTTGATAGATCTTTATCTCTAATTTCAGGATTCATTTCTTTGATTTTATTTATTATATTTTCTTGAGTTAGATCTTTTTCTTTAATTTCTCTTATATCCTTATTAATTATTATTTCTGACAAATCAATTTTTTGAATTTTATTCTGAGTATTTGAGTTCGGTTTTTTAACAATAGCAACTCCAATTCCACTACCGATTAAAGCCAATAATAAAACTGGAGTTATAATTCATAATAATTTCTTTTTCATACATATCCCCACTTTTTTGCATATATTTTGATTCTATTTTTTTTTTTTTTTAGAATCAAGAGCAAATTTTAAAAATACAAATTTAAATATATAAATTTTTAATAATAAAAAAAGATTGTCATATTAAAACAATCTTGTTTATATAAATATTTAACTTATTTTATAGTATGTAGAAATATATATTAGTCTTCTTCTTTAAATTTAGGTCTTTTATTTGTTGTTCATTGTAAAAGATTTCTATCTAAATCATTTGAAACAAAATCATCAAATTCAGTAACATTATCAACATTTCAATTAGATATATTTTGATTGAATGATTTTGCTCCATTAAACATCCTACTCATATTAGTCACTTTAGAAGTAATAAAATTATCAAGTGATTGATTGAAGTTTTCAGCATCAGCAAACATATTACTCATATTAGTTACATTTTTAGTATCAAATTTATTTAATGATTTATTAATCTTTTTAGCACCAGCAAACATATAACTCATATTAGTCACTTTAGAAGTATTAAATTTATCAAGTGATTGATTGAATCTTTCAGTATTAGCAAACATATTACTCATATTAGTTACATTTTTAGTATCAAATTTATTTAATGATTTATTAAACTTTTTAGCACCAGCAAACATACCACTCATATCAGTTACATTTGAAGTATTAAAATTATCAAGTGATTCATTAAAGTTTTCAGTATTAGCAAACATATTACTCATATTAGTCACTTTAGAAGTAATAAAATTATCAAGTGATTGATCAAATGCTTTTGCTCCATTAAACATACCACTCATATCAGTTACATTTGAAGTATGAAATTTACCTCCTAGAGCTTGGTTGAATTTTTCAGCATTAGCAAACATATTACTCATATCAGTTACATTCTTAGTATCAAATTTATTTAATGATTGATTAAAAGTTTGAGCATCTCAAAACATACCATTCATGCTAGTTACTTTAGAAGTAATAAAATTATCAAGTGATTGATCAAAACAAACACAACCAGCAAACATCCCACTCATATCAGTTACATTTGAAGTATTAAAATTATCAAGTGATTGATCAAATTCTATACAACCATAAAACATATTAATCATACTTGTAACTTTAGAAGTATTAAAATTATCAAGTGATTGATTGAAGTTAGAAGCATGTTCAAACATAAAATCCATACTAGTTACATTTGAAGTATCTCATTTATCTAAACCTTTGATAGTTTTGCTTTGATTTTCTGAAAAAGCACGATTTAAACTTGTTATAAATCATGGTAATTCTTCAGGAACGCTATCTACCTCTTTTTCAAATTTATTAATTTGTCACCCATCAGTACCAGGAATTTTAACATAAGATAGACTTCCGTCACTGCTTCTACCTGTTAAATTAAATTTAGTTGATTCATTATCTATTCTTATAAATTTAATTTCAACTTCTTCATTATCTTTTTTCACTACTGCTTTATAATCACTTAATTCTATTGATAATGATGGCAAGTGTTCTTTTATTTTAGGATTTAATTCTTGTATTTTCTCTTTTATTTTTTCTTCAATTATATCTTTAACTTTAATTTCACCAAGCTCTTTTTTAGCTATTATTCCTGATAAATCATTTTTTTGTAAATTAATATTACATGCAACTACAGCTGTACTTGTTGATGCAAGTGTTGCAATTGAACCTAAAACTCATAATAATTTTTTCATTTTTATACCTACTTTTTTAACAATACAAATTAATTCTATTTTTTTATAATTTTGAATTCAAGACTAAAAATTAATAAATATTTATTTTAAATTTAATATTGATAGTTTTAGATACTAATTTTTACAAAAACTAGCAATATTTTTTAAAGTTAAGTGTTTTATATAATTTACTAACGATATATTAAACTATAATTAGATTATGTAAATACTTATAGAATGGAGTTTTTTATGGCAAAAACTACAAATTATGATGAATCAGCTATTCAAGTTTTAGAAGGATTAGAAGCAGTTAGAAAACGTCCAGGAATGTATATCGGATCAACTGATAGCAGAGGATTGCATCATTTAGTTTGAGAAATAGTTGATAACTCAATTGATGAAGCTTTAGCTGGATTTTGTGATGAAATTAATATTACAATTGAAAAAGATGGATCAATTACTGTTAAAGATAACGGAAGAGGTATTCCAACAGGAATGCATAAAACTGGTAAATCAACTCCTGAAGTAATTTTTTCAGTACTTCATGCTGGAGGTAAATTTGATACAGGCGCATACAAAACAAGTGGTGGATTACACGGAGTTGGATCAAGTGTAACTAATGCTTTATCTAAAAGATTTAAAGCTACAATTTATCGAGATAAAAAAATTCATGAAATCGAATTTAAAAACGGTGGTAAAGTATCAAAAGCTTTAACTGAAATTGGATCAACTTATAAAACTGGAACAACAATTAATTTTTTACCTGATGATACTATTTTTAGTACTACTAATTTTAGTTTTGCAACAATTAGTCAAAGAGTTAAAGAATCAGCATTATTAAACTCAGGATTAAAAATTACTTTAACTGATGAAATTAATCATAAATCAGTTGAATATAAATTCGAAAATGGATTAGAAGAATTTGTTAAAGAACTAGTTGATGATAGAAAAGTTGTAACTGATATTATTAATATAACTGCAGATTCTAGAAAAATTATTAGTGAAATTTGTTTACAATACACTGATGAAGATAATGAAATTATTTTAGGATTTGCAAATAACGTTAAAACTCCTGATGGAGGAAGTCATATTACAGGGTTTAAAACAGGATTAGTTAGAGCAATTAATGATTATGCTAGAAGTCAAAAATTATTAAAAGATAAATCTAAATTAGATTCAAATGATCTAAGAGAAGGATTGGTTGCTGTTGTAACAGTTAAAATTCCTGAAGAATTAATTGAATATGAAGGTCAAACTAAATCAAAATTAGGAACACCTGATGCTAAACCTGCAGTTGAAAATGCTGTTTATGAATTTATGAGTTATTGATTAATTGAAAATAAAATTGCTGCTCAAAAAATTATTGAAAACGCTTTAATTAATCAAAAAGCTAGAGAAGAAGCTAGAAAAGCACGTCAGGCAATTAAAAACGTTAAAGGTAAGAAAAATGTTACTAGAATGATGTTAGGTAAACTAACTCCAGCTCAAGGAAGAAAAAAAGAAAATAATGAGTTATTTTTAGTCGAAGGAGATTCAGCTGGTGGTAGTGCTAAATCAGGTCGTGATAGAATGTTTCAAGCCATTCTTCCTTTAAGAGGTAAAATTATCAACTCTGAAAAAGCTAAACTTGTAGATTTATTAAAAAATGAAGAAATTCAAACAATTATTAATGCAATTGGAGCTGGAGTTGGAAAAGATTTTGATATTAAAGATTCAAATTATGGAAAAATAATTATCATGACTGATGCTGATACTGATGGAGCTCACATTCAAACATTATTATTAACTTTCTTTTTCAGACATATGAAAGATTTAATTATTGAAAAGAAAGTATATATCGCTTTACCTCCTTTATATAAATTAACTTTTACTGATAAAAGTTTTATCTATTTATGAGATGAAGATGAGTTAAAAGAATTTAGTAAAAACTCTAATAAAAAATATGAAATTCAACGTTATAAAGGACTTGGAGAAATGAATGCTGATCAATTGTGACAAACAACAATGAATCCAGATAAAAGAAAAATTATTCAAGTAACTATTGAAGATGGTTTATTAGCTGAAAAAATGTTTAAAACATTAATGGGTGATGATGTTGAAAAACGTAAAGATTGAATCAATGAAAATGTTAAGTTTACTTTAGAAGATGATCAAATTAATTTAAATGATAAAGATATAGAATTGTAGGAGAAAATATGAGCCAAAACAATAAAGGTATAATTTCATATCCATTAGAACAAGTTTTAGGTGATAGATTTGGACGTTATGCTAAATATATTATTCAAGAACGTGCCTTACCTGATGTAAGAGATGGATTAAAACCAGTTCAACGTCGTATTTTATTTGCAATGAACGAATTAAACCTAACATTTGATAAACCTTATAAAAAATCAGCTAGAGTTGTTGGAGAAGTTATTGGTAAGTATCACCCTCACGGAGATTCATCTATTTATGAAGCAATGGTGAGAATGAGTCAAGATTGAAAATTAAATAATTGTTTAGTTGATATGCAAGGAAATAACGGATCAATTGATGGAGATAGTGCTGCTGCGATGCGTTATACCGAAGCAAGATTAGCAAAAATTTCAAATCTGTTACTTGAAGATTTAGATAAAGAAACTGTTTTAATGGCTCCTAACTTTGATGATAGTGAAACTGAACCTACAGTATTGCCTGGTTATTTTCCAAACATTTTAGTTAATGGAGCAACTGGAATTGCAGCTGGATATGCTACTAATATGCCGCCTCATAATTTAGGTGAAATTATTGATGCAACAATCAAAATTATTAAAAACGAAAATACTAGATTAGATACTATTTTAGATATAGTTAAAGGTCCTGATTTTCCAACTGGTGGAGTTATTCAAAATAAAGAAGGTATCAAAGATGCTTTTTTAACTGGTAAAGGAAAAGTTATTATTAGTAGTAAATGACACCAAGAAAATAATGATATTGTTATCGATGAAATACCTTATGAAGTTGTTAAACAAGATCTAGTTAGAAAAATAGGAGATGTAATTGATTCAAATTCTGGATTAGGTATTAAAGAAGTTAGAGATGAAACTGATAGAAAAGGTTTAAGAATAGTAATTCAATTAAATGAAAAAGCTAATCTTGAAACTGTAAGAAAATACTTATTTAAAAATACTCCACTATCAGTTAGTTATAACTACAACAATATTGTAATTGTTGACAAACAACCTAAACAATTAGGGTTAATTGAGATTATTAAAGCTTATATAACTCATTACAAACAAGTATTTATTAGAAGAACACAATTTAATTTAAATAAAGCTAATAATAGGTTAGAAATAGTTAATGGATTAATTAAAGCTTTATCAATTTTAGATCAAATTATAGAATTAATTAGAAAATCAGAAAATAGAAATCAAGCAATTGAAAATTTAATTAATAAATTTAAATTCACTAAAAATCAAGCAACAGCTATTGTTGATATGAGATTATATAGATTAACTTCAACTGATGTTGAAAAACTAAATCAAGAAAAAAATACTTTAAGTATAACTATTAGTCATTTACAAGATATTTTAAATAATAAAGAAGTTTTAGATCAAGAAATTATTAATAGATTAAAAGAAGTTAAAAAAACTTTTGCAGTTGATAGAAAATCTCAAGTTAGTGAATTAGTTGAAAATCTAGATGTTAATCAAAAAGAAGTTTTAGTTGAAAAAGAATTTAATCTATGAGTATCTAAAGATGGATATATTAAAGCTGTTGATAATAATGTTTTAGCTAAAAATGATTTTGATACTTTTGAAAAAAAACCAAATGATATGTGAATATCAACAGGAGTTGTTTCTAATTTAGAACATTTAATTTTAGTTTCAGATAAAGCAAATTATTATTCAATTCCTTTATATAAAATAAGTATGAGTAAATGAAAAGATATGGGTGTTCATATCAATACAGTTGCGACAATGAGTGGTAGTGAAACTATTATTAATGCATTTGTAGTTAAAGATTTTGATAATACAACTCAACAAATTATGATAGTTTCAAAAAAAGGTTTAATTAAAAGAACTCCAATTGTTGATTTAAAAACTAAAACTTTTAATAGATCATTTAAGATTATGAAATTAAGTGATGATGATCAATTAGTAAGTGCTGATTTAGTAACTTCAAAAACAAGATATTGTGCAATTATTACTAAAAATGCTTATGCTGTTAGATACAACATTGAAGATATTCCAGTTCAATTAACTAGTTCAAAAGGTGTTAAAGCAGCTAATTTAAAAGATGATAGTATTGTTAGTGCAATTAGTTTAGATGCTAAAAATGATATTATTTGTTTTACAGATAAAAATACTTATAAAAAAATTGATCAAAATCAAATTCCAATTTATATAAGACCTAAACGTGGAGTTAAGATTTTATTAGAAAAAAAACGTAATAAAGAAAGTATTTTATTTAGTTATGCAATTAATGATGATTCAATCATTCAAATCTTAGATAATCAAGATCAAATTACTGATATAAATTCAAATTCTATTAAAAGAGTTTCAATTGATTCATCATCAACAACTAGTGAAATAAATGATATTGAATTTGTAAGTGTTAAACAATTAATTAGAGCAACAGCTTATGATAATCCGGCTATATCAAATAGTGATGAACAAAATTATACTTCTAAAGCTGAAAAACAACTAAAACAAAATAAAGTAAGTTCTAAAATATTTGTATCAAAAGAAATTAAACAAAAAGCAACAGATAAAGCTAATCAAATAAAAGGAACCGATCTAAGTTCTTATTTAGATGATATTAGTTCAGTTTTATCTAATTTAAATTCAGATAAAATTAAAAAACAATTAGATTTTGATGATCTATTTGAAGAAGATGACGAATAATAAAAATATATTGCATTCGTTAATTTGGTTTGATATTATTAAATTAATTAAGTTATTACTTAATTGTTGATTGGGAAGAAGGTCAACTGGACCCGGGCGGACATTGCGTGAAACCCGAAATAAATAGACCACACAAGAAACCGGGACAAAATTATTAGACTAAATAGTTATGTTTATTATACACACCTCATAGTTCTTGAGGTGTTTTTCATTTGAATTTTTTTAATATTCTTTCATTGTTATATCACTCAATGAAATTTTTAATACATTCTTTTAGTTCACTAAAAGTCATTTCTTTTACTTTCTTTTCAAAGTTATAAAACATTTCTGATTTTAAAATTGAAAAGAAATATTCAGCTTCTCTATTGTCTAGAGAGTTACCTATTCTTGACATTGACACCACTCCACCTCGTTGCTTTATATACTCAAGATATTCATTCGATGAATATGTTACACCATGGTCTGTGTGAATAATAAAGTTTTTAGGAAATTTTGTTTTTCTAATGTGAGTCATAATTAAATTAGTGTCATTATATATGGATAAATTATAACTAACAATTTTCTTTGTTTTGTGATGAATTACGATAGATAAATAAACATGTCTTCCTTCTACATCTATTGGAGCAGGAATGTAACTAACATCACTTGCATAAATATCGTTTTGTAGTCCATTATAATCTCTATTAGCAATATTTGGATAATACACGTTAGTATTTTTTGATTCACGCTTTTTCTTGCACGTTGTTCTTACGTGACAGAAAAGACCTAATTTATTCATTGCTCTTCCTAGTGTTCTAGGGTTAATAATAATGCCATATGTCTTGAAAATATATGCTGATAGCCTTTCTCTACCATATCTTCCGTTTTGTTTTGCAAAAGCTTCTCTAATTATTTCTGCGTGTTCTATAACAGCTTCTTTCTTATCTTTTGATTGTTTCTTGATTTTGTAGTAAAAAGTTGATTTAGGTATTCCAAGAATTTTCATTATTTCCTTGTTAGAAATATTTTCTCCAAATTTTTTCTTAATTTTTTCTATCAGTTCATCTAGATTGTCAACCTTATTTTTCTTTAAAATATCTTCTTTAAAAAGGTCTGTTATTAACCATTCTAAAACTTCGCGATCAATCTCTTTAATCACTTCGTTTCTTTGTTTATCATATTCTTCTTTGTTCTTTCTAGGTCTACCTGATCCTTTACCTTTTTTAGGTGCTTTTCCTGTTTGTGATTCTTTTAGTTCCATACCTAAATTATAATCTTTATATTTTCTAGATAAATATCAGAAGGCTTCTTCTGAAAGTAAATAATTTTCAGAATTTCTAATTTTGCTATAAATATAACAAAATTCTTTTTTAGTAATATTTTGAGATAAATATTCTTTGTAGTGCTTAAATACTTCTAACCACTCACTTACACTTAGTTGCTTTCCTCTTTTCATAAATACTCCTTTTTTGAAAAAAAATAGACCCCCTAGGGGGTCTATCCCTTAGGGAGTCTAATAACTTTGTCCTACTCTCCAACCTCAAAGGTTGTGTTTTTTTATTTTTTCCTAAAACATATTGAAGGGATTTAAAAATATGAAGGGAAAAATATATAAGTTTAAAAATAAAAATAATAAATTACCAATCGCTAGAGATAAATTTTCAAATGAAATAACTACAAAAAGCAATAAATTACATCGTCCGGTTGTTGTGTTTTATTCGGATGAAAAAGTTTATTATGTTACAGTAAAAACTTTAACAAAAATTAATCTATCGTCAGTTAAAAATGATGAAGGTAATAATGTTATTATTTATGAAAATAACATTTACAATAAAAAAGTTCACCCTCAAGCAATAGGAAATGTAATCAATTGTTCTGCTATTAACATAATGAAAAGCAAAATGTTTTTAGAATTATTTCAATTAGATAACAAAAAAAATAATTTTCAAATATCGTTTGATATTTATCATCAAATTATGACTAAGCTTTATGAAAATAAAGATAATCTAATTTATCATGAAGTACAGTGCTTTGACTTTAAAAATAATAAAACTATATGAATAACAGATATTTTTGAAGCAAATAAAGATCGAGAGCAAATGAAAATATGATTAAAAAATACCAAAACAAAAGTTGAGACAATATTATTAAAATATAAAAATTCGAAATAGAACATTTATTAGTGAGTATAAATATGTGTAGCTTTTAAAATCACGTTAATCAAATCAAGCTTTATTTTTTGATAAAAGATATTATTTACTAAAAATTTTAGTGAAAAATTCTAAGTTCTAATTTTATTTATATTAAGATATTAAAAAACAAAAAAGGAGTATTATGCAAAAATTTGATGTAGTTATTTTAGGTGCTGGTCCTGGTGGTAATGGATTAGCAAACATTTTAGGTGCTAATAAATTAAAAGTAGCTTTAATAGAAGCTGAAGATCTTGGTGGAGGTTGTATAAACAAAGGTTGTGTTCCAACTAAAACATTAATTAAATCCGCTAGAGTTTATGAATTAGTTAAAAATAGTCAAAATTATGGAGTTTTTTCTGATAATGTTAGATATGATTTTTTACAAATGCAACAAAAAAGAATCGATAATAAAAACTATTTTAACAAAAATATGGAAAATAATTTAAATAGCAATGGTGTAACTCTATTTAAAGGTTATGGTGAAGTTTTAGATCAAAATACTATTAAAATAAATGATCAAATCATTAGTTTTGATAAACTGGTTTTAGCAACTGGTTCTAGATCTAAAACAATTAATTTAAAAGGTTTAGAACAAGCTAAAAAAGATGGTTATTTAATCGATTCAAATCAAGCTTTAACTTTAAAAGATGTACCTAAATCATTAGTTATTATCGGAGATGGACCTATTGGTTTAGAATTTAGTTATTTATATAATACTTTAAATACAGAAATAACTATTTTAACTAATACTAATTTTCTATCAAAATTCGATATCGATATTCAACAAAGCGTTAAACAATACTTTAAAGAAAAGAATATAAAAGTTATAGATAACGTAAATATTAGCGAAATTAAAGATAATAAAGTTTATTACAATGACACTTTTATTCAAGCAGAAAAAATACTTTTAGCAGTAGGAAGAACTGCTAATAATGAATCATTTAAAAATATCGATATTAAAAAAGATCAAAACGGATTTGTTATAGTAGATGAAAATATGAAAACTAATTTTGATAATATTTATGCAATTGGAGATATTACAGGATTAAGATTACTTTCTTCAGTAGCTTATAAAACAGCTGATATTGTAGCAAAAGATATTTTAAATTTTAAAAAGTCAGAAAAATTAGATCTAAATTTAGTTCCTTGAACAATTTATTTAAATCCCGAAATCGCTGGAATCGGTTTAACAGAACAAGAATTAATAGAAAAGGATACTCCTTTTGAAATAGTTATTATCAATTCACAATATCTTCCTAAGGCTCATGCTGAAGGTACTGTTAAAGATTATTCTTTTATTAAATTTTTAATTTCAACAACAACTAATCAAATTTTAGGATGTTTTATGATGATCGATCAAGCTAATATTTTAATTAATCATATAGCTTTATTTATGCAACAAAAACTAACTTTTGATACATTACAAAAATCAATTTACACTCATCCTACATTAAGTGAAGCCTTTTATTACACTTCAAGAAGTAAAGGATTAAAAAAATAGAAAGTAGAATATTTGTGAAAAAATTATTATCAATTATATTAACTAAAAAAGCACTAGCAGTTATTGCTGCTTTAACTTTATCTACAACTGCTATAACTACTATTGCAGTTGTTGCTAGTAAAATACATAATACTGAAGTTAAACAATTAAAATTACAAGATCATTTTGATGTTGATTTATACATTCAAGATCATAAAGATTTAAATGAACAAAAAGTTTTAAATGAATTTGTTAATCAAGATTTTAATAGTAAAAAAATTAAAGAACTAGGGTTAAAAGTTAGTGATTTTAAAGTTTTTAAAAATGAAAAAGAAAATGTAAAAAATAATTGAACTGTTCAATTAAAATCTAATAAATATAAAGTTTTAGATAATCTTAAATTAGATATCATAGATAGAAAAACATATGAAGCTTTACAACAAAAAGTTAACAAAATTTTTAAAGATCAAGAAGATGGGTTTGGAACTTTTCACACTCAACAAGAGGTATTAGATCAATTATTAGTTTATTTAGAAGATGAAAAAATATCTGGATTAAAAACATTAAGATTAACTGATTCAATTAATGCTGAGAAAAATTTAATAAAAGGTAATAAAAATAATATTTTAAACTTTAAATTTTACAATCAAAATTTCGAATTGAAACTAAATCAAGTTTTAGAAGATGAAGTTGAAACAAAATATGATAAAGATGATCAAAATAAGGTAACGCAAATCGGATATAAAGTAGATAAATCTAAATCTTCAAGCGGTTTAGTTATACTAACAATAACAGATCAAAATAAACAAATAAAAGAAGTTCCTAAGCATTTACCACTTGAAGTAACTTCACTAAAAAATGCATTTGCAGATCTACAATCTAGTTCTATAATTAACTTAGATATATGAAATACTTCAAATATTAAGAGCTTTTTCTCTACTTTTTCAAGAACTAAAAATTTTGATCAAAATCTAAATAATTGAGATACTTCTAATGTTGTTAATATGTCATCTATGTTTGCTGAAGCTAAAAGTTTTAATCAATCACTTAGAAATTGAAATACTTCAAAAGTTACTGATATGAATAATATGTTTTATGATGCATATGAATTTAACGGAGATATTTCAAATTGAGATACTAAAAATGTAAAAAATATGCAAGGAATGTTTTCTGGAGCTAAATCATTTGATAAGGACTTAAATTTTTGAAAAACAAAAGAAGTGACTGATATGGGTCAAATGTTTTGAGGAGCAAGTGCTTTTAATGGTAACATTTCAACCTGAAATACCGAAAATGTAACTGATATGAATCAAATGTTTGCTGATGCTGAAAAGTTTAACCAAGACATATCTAGTTGAAACACTTCAAACGTAACTAATATGTATGGAATGTTTTCTGGAGCACAAAGCTTTAGATACAGTTTAAAAAGATGAAATGTTCAAAAAGTTAAAGATGTTAAATCATTCAGAGGTAGAGGAGCAACTAATAGTTTCTTTACTAAAGATACATTACCAAATTTTAAATCTGATCTTTTAAAAGATATTGATAAATAGGATAATTGAACAAATATTATTAAGCTCCAAGTTTTAACCATAATATTTGAAATTATTGTAAAAATATATTATCATTCAAATGTAAAGAAGGTGTCCCACTACCTATATCCCAAAGGTGGACCTTTAAAGTGTAAACAACTCTTTCAAGAGTTGTTTTTTTATGTCAAAATATCAACTTAGAATTTAAAAAAGTAGTTCAATTCTATACTCTAAAATGCTAGAATTAGTTTGGAACAATTCGATTAATAAATACAATTATATTAGTATAATAGAATAATTACCAAGATCACATATACCAAAAATTCGAGAGGAACCAATAACATGAAAAAATTAATTTCAATATTATCTATACTAACATTATCATCAACAGCAACTTTTGGTGTTGTATCTTGTAAAACGACTCAAAACCAAGATAATTTAGAAACAACTCTTAAGAAACAATTAAAAGCAATTGAAAGAGAAATTGAATTCAATGAAAATCTATTAGGTGAAATCGACGCTGAAATCAATCAAAACAACCCTTCTTTAAATAATGTTTTATTAATGACATCTATTTCTGATTTAGATGAACTAGACAAACAAATTTCAAATGTTAAAAAAGAACTGAAGGAAAAAGAGGCTAAACTTAAAAATATTAAAAATGAAATTAATGAAAAAATTTCTAAAGCAAAAGAAACTTTTATTAAATACGTAAACAAAGTTTGAGACGAAAGAATTGGTGGAGATGTTTTAGATAGTTCAAGTCATCAAGACGTCTTTAATATATTTAAAGAAAAAGGGAAACAATATGCTTTTTTTGAAGGCTTAAATTTAATATCTGATAAAAATGAAGAAATGTCTTTAACTGTTACATATAAAAATGATATTAATTTTGAACAAAAACTAAAATTTAACAAGATTTGACCTAAACATCAAAAAGCTGAGTATAAAACAGAAGAAGAGAAAACAACTTATACTAAAATCGGATATTTTACAAATGATAAAGGTGAAATTCAAATAGAGGAATTTTTATACGATACTATAAAGGTTCCTGATCATTTACCTAAATTCATTACCAATTTATCTCATGCATTTAGAAATAATGGTAATCACAAAATTGAAGGATTGGAAAATTGAGATGCTTCAAATGTAACTGATATGAGTGGAATGTTTAGAAATTGTAGAAACTTTAACCAAAATATATCAACAAAAGAAATTACAAGATCAGATAATACTAAGTATAAAGCTTGAAATACATCAAATGTAATTAATATGAGAGATATGTTTTCTGATGCTTTTGTATTTAACCAAAAGATTTCTAATTGAGACACTTCTAATGTTACTGATATGAGTTATATGTTCTGAGCTGCGAATAAGTTTAATCAAAACATTTCTAATTGAGATGTATCAAATGTTGAATATTTTAAAGATTTTTCAACTGCCGCTAGTTCTGATTGAAAAGATGAACATAAACCTAAGTTTTAAAAATATTTATTATAAAAGAATAAACACAACTTCAAATAAAGGTTGTGTTTTTATTAATAAATTAAATATCTAACTAAAAATAAATTTGATAAATACAAAAAAAGGACTGCTCGTCCTTTTTTAATTCTTATTATTTTTATTGAAAATAAAGTGTGAAATTATTTATATATTGATTAGTCTATTTCATTTCTTTGTGGTGGTATATTAAATTTAGGTTGATGATCTTTTGATCATTGTTGGTTTGAACTAAATCCGGCTCAATTTCTCACTTTTTTAACATTTCAGTTAGATATATTTTGATTAAAGGATTTAGCTTGATTAAACATATAACCCATATCAGTTACTTTTGCTGTATTTCATCTATCTAAAGGTTGGTTGAAATCTGTTGTTTCAGCAAACATATCTGCCATATCTATAACTTTTGAAACATCTCAAGCAGTGTATTTTGAACCATCTGCTTTTTGTATTTCTTTAGTATTAATGTTTTGATTAAAAACTAATGCTTCTTTAAATACACTTCTCATTTCAGTTACATTTGAGGTGTTTCAATTTCCTATATTTTGATTGAATAGTCTAGCATCAGCAAACATCTGACTCATGTTGACTAGGTTTTTAGTATCTCATGAACTTATATCAATATTAAATTTTCATGCATTTCCAAACATACCACTCATATCTCTTACATTAGAAACATCTCATTTAGATATATCTTGATTAAACTCATGAGCTTGTTTAAACATTCAATTCATATCAATTACTTTTGAAGTATCTCAATTTTCTATTCCTTGAATAGCTTTATTTTTATTTTGGAAAAATGCTTGTGATAGATCTGTAATAAATCAAGGTAACTTATCAGGAACTACTTTTGTTTCTTTATTAAAACCTTCTATAGCTCATCGACCTTTGTCATTTAAAAAGTATCCTATTTCTTCACAAATAGTAGGATCTTTTTCGTTGTAAACAGCATTTTTAACATAACCTAAGTTTAGGTCTAACCCATTATCGATTTCGTTTTCTACTGGTATAAATTTAACTTCAACCTCACTTTGAATTTCTGGATAATTCAAATAAACTTTAGCTCCAAAGGTTGATATATCTAAATCAATTTTTGATAAAACTTTATCTGATATATTCGGATTGAATCATTTTATTCTTTCTTTTAGAATTTCTTTTGATATTGTTTCATTGTGTATTACTCCCAGATCGGTTTCAACTATTAATTTTGATAGATTTTTTTCTTCTTTAATCTCAGTTTTACACCCAACAACCGAACTAGTTGTAGCAACCATTGCAATTGCTGTAAAAATTGATAATAATTTCTTCATAATAAACTCCACACTTTACTTAAAATTGATTTAAAAAGATATTGCACTTTTTGCAATGCAATTTCATTCTATTTTTTTTTTTTTTTAAAATCAAGACTAGAATTTTAAATAAAAAGTGCTAGGTTTTTATATTTAAAATAAAAATAATAACTAGATAAAAAAGAACCGTAAAAAAACTAAATTAAAAACTAGATACTATCTAGTTTTTTTAACATCTTTTGCTTTTTTAATAATATTTTTATTAAACTTTTTATTTATATCAAAAATTAAATCTTCTATTAATAAAGATTGTTCAACTTGTTTATTATCAATATTTTGATCTTTATCAATAGTTAATTGAACTCAGTTTTGATTATTACTAATTAGTTTACTAACTCCAACTCCTATTAAAATTACAGCTTTATTATCATCAATCAAATCATAAAAACAAGTTAATGCATTATTATAAATTAACTGAGAATCATTTATATATTTATTTAAAGTAATTTGTTTATGTCTTGTAATATATTGTTTAGATGAAGTTTTATATTTTAGTTTAATTTCAACAGTTTTACAAAATAAGTTATTTTCAATTAATTTATTTGATACTTGTTTAGATAAATTTAAAATAATATTTTCTATTTCATCATATTGATAAATTGCACTTAATAATGTTGTTTCTTTTGAAATAGATTTATATTCGCTAGATAAATAATCAACATAATCACTAGATAATCCATTAGCTTGTTTTTTTAAAATTAAACCTTTATTGTGTAGTAAATAATAAATATCTTGATCACTAGTATTTGCTAGATCACCAATTGTTTTAATATTAGTATTTTCTAATAACTTAACTGTTGAAGGACCAACACCATACATATCTTTAATATCTATATTTCAAATATTAGTTTTAAAATTATCTATTGTAGTTAAACTAATACCAAAAGGTTTATTTAAACTTGTCGACATTTTAGCAACAAATTTATTAAATCCTATACCAATTGAACAACTTATATCAAATTCATCTAAAATATCTTGTTGAATTTTTTTAGCTAATTTAATTACATCAGTTTTTACAACAAGATCAGTTACATCTAAATAAGCTTCATCAATTGAAGCAACTTCTATTTTATGAGTAACATTATTTTTAAGATAGGTTCATATTTGATTAGAAATATTATTAATATAGTTCATATCAGGTTTAACACTAATGATTTTAGGATATAGTTTTTTAGCTTCAAACAAAGCCATTCCTGCTTTTATATGATATTTTCTTGCTTGATAACTTGCTGTTGTAATAATTGATTTGTCATTATTATTTGATATTACAATAGCTTTATTTTTATAAATAGGATATTTAACCTGCATACAACTTGCAAAAAAAGCGTCCATATCTATATGAAAAATAGTTTTTAAACTCATATTAATCACCTATGTTAATTTAATTTTAATACTAGTTCATAATCGCGTGAGCAACAGCGAGCACTTTTTTAATATTATAAATAATAACATTGCTAACACTGTCATATTTATATTCTTCTCACACTCTATTATCTTTTTAATAATGTTATAATTAATTAAGTATAAAGAACATTCCTATTTTCGTAAGAAGAAAGGACTAGATATTAAAATGGATATTTGAGAAATATATCTGATTATTACCGCAGGTACAGCATTAGTTATATTACTAACACAAGCTGCTATTATTTGATATCTAATATGATCTAAAACTAGAAAAAAAATCATTGCAGAACGTATAAAAGAAGCTAAACTAGAAAGAAAGAAAATTGTTGCAGAAGGTTATAAAGATATAAATGATGCAAAAAGAATTTTTGAAAAAGAAGTTGAAATTCAAAAAGCAGAACTGCAAGAACTTAAAAATAATTTAAATATACAACAATCTAACATAGAAGCAGATAAAAAATTAAACGAAGCTAAAGCTCAAAGATTAGAATTAAGATTATCAGATCTTGATAAAAGAAAACAACAATTAGACAACAGAGAAGATGAAATCATTTCAAGTTTAGAAGAAATTTCAAATTTCACTAAATCTCAAGCAAAAGAATTATTAATTAAAAAAATAGAGTTAAGAAATCAAAAAGATTTATTAGCTATTTTAAAAAATGCAGAAACTGAAGCTTATAGTAAATCAAAAATGTTAGCTGCTAATATTATTGTTTCAGCTATGGAAAGAATTAAAGTTGATGTAGCTAATCAAAAAACTTCTAATATTATAAAACTTCCAAATGATGATATGAAAGGTCGTATCATTGGAAAAGATGGAAGAAATATGAAAACATTTGAACAAGTTGGTGGAGTTGATATTGTTATTGATGAAACACCTAATACAATTACTGTTTCATGTTTCAATCCTATAAGAAGAGAAATTGCTACAAGAGCATTAGAAACTTTAATTAATGATGGAAGAATTCAACCAGTTAAAATTGAACAAGAACTAAAAAAACAAGAACAAGAAGTGAACCAAATTATTGAAGAATATGGAATTAAAGTCATTGAAGAATTAGATATTAATGATCTTGATTTTGAATTAGTTAAATTACTTGGTAAATTACACTTTAGAACAAGTTATGGTCAAAATGTTTTAACTCACTCAATTGAAGTTGCTAAATTAAGTGGATCAATTGCTGCTGAGTTAGGGTTGGATGTTAAAAAAGCAGTTAGAGCTGGTTTATTACACGATATTGGTAAAGCAGTTGATTTTGAAAACGAAGGTAGCCACGTTGTTTTAGGAGCAGAAATAGCTAGAAAATATGGTGAAGATGAAATTATAGTTAATGCTATTGAATCTCATCACGAAGATGTTGAAAAAACAAATGAAATTTCAGCAATAGTTGCAATAGCAGATTCAATTTCAGCATCACGTCCTGGTGCTAGAAATAATGGTATTGGTGAATTTATACTAAGAATGCATGAGATTGAAAAAATAGGTAATCAAATTCCAGGTGTTGCTAAAACTTATGCTTTACAATCAGGTCGACAAATAAGATTGATAGTTGATCCTGTTGTTGTTTCAGATTTAGAATTAAACCAAGTATTGCATCAAATGAGCGAAGCAATTAAAAAACATGTAATTGTACCTGGTGAAATTACAATTACAGTCATAAGAGAAAGAAAAGAAGTTCAAGTATTAAAATAACTTCTTTTTTTATTCTAAAAATTAAAATTAGAATTATAAAATATTGTTAGTAATTTAGTAGGAATGAATTTTACTAACTTTTGATATAATAATTAAGATTGAAAAAGGAGAAATAAACATGGGATTTGGTGATTTTTTATCAAAAAGAATGCAAAAAAGCATTGAAAAAAATATGAAAAAATCAACTTTAACTGAAGAAAATATTAAAGATACTTTAAAAGAAATAAGATTAGCTTTATTAGAAGCTGACGTTAATGTTGAAGCAGTAAAAGAAATTATTAGTAAAGTAAAAGAAAAAGCTTTAGGTGATTATATTCAAGATGGAGCAAATGCTCATCAACAAATGGTAAAAATTGTTCATAGTGAATTAGTTGAAATTCTTGGAAAAATAAATTCTCCTTTAGAACTTTCTAAAAAACCTACTGTAATTATGATGGCAGGATTGCAAGGTAGTGGTAAAACTACTTCAACTTGTAAATTAGCTTATTATTTAACTAAAAAACAAAAGAAAAAAGTTTTAATGGTTGGGTTAGATATTTATAGACCAGGAGCTATTGAACAATTAGTACAACTAGGTGAAAAAAATAATATTGATGTATTTGAAAAACAAAAACAAGATCCAACAATCACAGCAAAACAAGCATTAGAATATGCACAAGAAAATAATTATGATGTTGTTATTTTAGATACAGCAGGTAGATTACAAATCGATCAAGTTTTAATGGATGAATTAGATAATTTACGTAAAATAACTTCACCAAGTGAAATTTTATTAGTAGTTGATGGAATGGTTGGACAAGAAATCATTAACGTTACAAATGAATTTAATAAACAATTAAAATTATCTGGAGTAATTGTTACTAAATTAGATGGTGATGCTAGAGGGGGAGCTACTCTATCAATTACATATATGACTAAACTTCCAATTAAATTTATCGGAGAAGGTGAAGGAGTTAGTTCACTAAATGCATTCTATCCAAAAAGAATGGCTGATAGATTAATGGGTATGGGAGATATTGAAACACTGTTTGAAAAAGCTGTTGAAAATATCGATGAACGTTCAATGCAAAAAACAATGACACGTATGTTTATGGGTCAATTTGATTTAGAAGATCTAAGAAATCAATTAGCTCAAGTTGGTAGAATGGGTAGTTTAAGTAAATTAATGAAAATGCTTCCAACAAATAAAATAAGTGAATCTCAAATTGAAGACGCACAAAGGAAATTAGCTGTTTTTTCAGTTTTAATGGATTCAATGACTTTAAAAGAAAGACGTGATCCTAGAGTTTTAAAAGCAATTAGCCGTAAAAATAGAATCATTAAAGGATCAGGTAGAACTGAAAAAGAATTTAATGAGCTAATCAATTCATTTGAAAAAGGTAAAAAACAAGTTATGGAAATGACTAAAATGTTAAAAAGCGGAAGAATGCCAAACTTTAATAAAGGTGGATTTAAATTCTAATTTATGAAAATTAAAATAATTTGTTTTGGAAAATTAGATAAAAAGTTTTTTATTCAAGCATTCGATGACTATTTATCTAGAGTTAATAAATTTTGTGATTTAGAAGTTATTGAGCTTAAAGAAGAATTTAATGGAGAATTAAATAAAGTAAAAGAAATTAATTCTCAACTGTTAATAAATAAAATTAATAATTACAAAGATTATGAAAAAATTATTTTAGATGTTAATTCTAAATTAGTTTCATCTGAAGAATTAGCTTTAAAAATACAAAATAATAAAGACTTTAAATCAGGTAAATTACTTTTTGTTATAGGACCTAGTGATGGATATACTGATCAATTTAAATCTATGTTTAATAATAAGATTTCTTTAGCAAAAATCACTTTACCTCATCAATTATTTAGAGTAGTTTTAATAGAACAAATATATCGATCATTTAAAATTATTAATAATGAAAAATATCATAAATAAAAATTTGTAGGTGTTAAGTAAAAATACTTGACACCTTTTATTTATATTGATATGATAATTAAGGTCTAAAATAAATAAATTATAGGAGGAAGAAAATGGTTAAATTAAGACTAAAAAGAATCGGTAAAAAACAAGCACCATTCTACAGAATAGTTGCTGCAGATTCACGTGTTAATCGTAATGGTAAATATATTGAATTAGTTGGTACATTCAACCCATTAAACAACGAAGTTAAAATTGATAAAGAATTAACTTTAAAATGATTACAAAATGGAGCTCAACCAACTGATACAGTTAGAACTTTATTATCACAACAAGGTATCTTAAAAGCTTTACATGAAGCTAAACAAGCAAACAAAGCTAAATAATTTAAATTAAACATATAAGGAGTATTTGATGAATGACAAATTAATTGAGTTTGGTACTATAGTAAATACATTCGGTATCAAAGGGTTTGTAAAAATTGTTATAGATTCAGATATTACTATTGATGATATTAAAAAAATTAATGTCATATTCGTTAAAATTCAAAATACTTTTCAAGTTTTAAGAGTTGAAAATATAGAACAAGTTCAAAATAAAAACTTTTTACTTGTTAAGTTCTTAAATTTAGACAATATAAATCAAGTTGTAAAATTTAAAAATATCAGAGCTTATTGTTCAAATGAAGATAACAACATTTTGAAAGTAAAAAGCTTAATCGGTTTTGAATTTAAAAGTTTAAAAACAAATGGAATTGTAATTGATTATATGAGTAATTCAGCTCAAGAGCTTGTTAAAATAAAATCTGATGATAAACAGTTTTGAGTTCCTATTGTTGATGTTTATATAGATTCAATAGACTGAGAAAACGAAGTTATCATAGCTAAAGACATTGAAGGTTTAAAATAGATGAAGTTTACAATTATTACATTATTCCCACAAATGATTAAATCTTATATATCTGAATCAATTATTAAAAAAGCAATCCAAAAAAATGCAATTGAAGTTGAAATTTTAGATATTAGAGATTTTACTAATCTAAGTCATAACCAAGTTGATGATTATCAATACGGTGGTGGAAAAGGAATGGTTTTAATGCCTCAGCCAGTTGTTAGTGCAATTGAATCAGTTAAAACTGATGATTCAATAGTAATATTAACAACTCCACAAGGAAAAACTTGAAATCAAAATCTATCAAAACAATACGCAAATAACTATAAACATATAATTATAGTTTGTGGTCATTATGAAGGTTTTGATGAAAGAATTTTAGATTATGTTGATGTTGAAATTTCAATTGGAGATTATGTTTTAACAGGAGGAGAATTACCTGCATTAATTATGCTTGATTCAATTTCAAGAATTTTACCTAATGTAATTGCAACTGAATCTCATCAAAATGAAAGTTTTGAAAACAATTTATTAGATCATCCTGTTTATACTAAACCTTATGATTTTAGAGGAAAAAAAGTTCCAGATGTTCTATTAAGTGGTCATCATGCAAATATTTCAAAATGAAGAGATGAACAACAAATAATTAATACTTTTAAAAAAAGACCAGATTTAATTGATGAATCAAAATTAAATAAAATTCAATTAGAACTATATAAAAAAATGAAAGGAGAACAATAATATGAGTTCAAAAGCTACAAAAACTATGAAATCAAAATATGATATTGTAAACAACCAATTACGTAATGACTTACCAGATTTTACATCAGGAGATACTATTAGAGTTGATGTAAAAATTAAAGAAGGAGATAAATTCCGTATTCAATCATTTGAAGGTTTAGTAATTAAAACTCAAGGATCAGGAATTACTTATTCAGTTGTTGTTAGAAAAATGTCAAACGGTGTATTTGTTGAAAGAACTTTCCCACTACACTCACCAATTATTGATTCAGTAACTTTAATTAAACGTGGACGTGTACGTAGAGCAAGAATTTACTACATTAGAAAACTTTCAGGTAAATCTGCAAGAATTAAAGAAATTATGCCAACTAAAGAAAAAAAATAATACTAAATTAATTTCATCACAATTAGTATCAGCTACATTGTGATGTTTTTTATATTTTATATTAGTATAATTTATATTAGATATTAGAAAGATGTGAGTTTATGAGTGCTGAGTTTAACTGATTTCCTGGTCATATGAACAAAACATTAAAAGAAATCGAAGATAAAATAAAAATAGTTGATGTTGTTGTTGAAGTAATTGATGCCAGAGCTCCTTACTCATCACAAAATTTAACTTTTAAAAAACTTTTAAAGAATAAACCTATAATTTATGTTTTTTCAAAAGCAGATCTAGCTGATCCAACTGTAACTGATGAATGAGTTAAATATTATTCTAAAAAAGATAAAGTTAAAGTGATAGTTTTAAATAACAATAGAAAATTAGATGTTGTTAATGAATTAATTAACGCAATTAATCAAGCTACTGAAGCTAAACGTGAAAAAGATAAGAAAAATGGAATAAAAAATTCTTTAATTAACGCTTTAGTTATAGGTATTCCTAATGTTGGAAAATCTACTTTTATTAATAGAGTTATTAAAGGTAAAAACGTTAAAGTTGGTAATAAACCAGGAATTACTAGAGGTATTCAAGTTATTCATTTAAACCAGTTTATCAACCTTTTAGACACTCCAGGAGTTTTACCTTCTAAATTAGAATCTGAAACTGTTGCTACAAATATTTGTGCTATTAATTCCGTTAAAGATAATGTCTTTCCAAAAGAACGTGTTGCTGCACGTTTAATGAGATATATTTTTAATCACTATGAAGGTTATATTGAAAAATACTATAAAATTAGTACTAATCTTCAAAGACCTGTTGAAACAGTTTATACATACAAAATATTTGAAAAAATAGGAAAAGAAAGACGCTGATATATAACTGATAATATGTTAGATATGCAAAGAATTCTTTCATTATTTTTAAAAGATGTTTCACTAGGAAGAATAGGTAAAATTTCTCTTGAAAGAGTGTTAGATGTTGTTCCTGAAGAAATTGAAAAAGCTGTTAGTTATAAAAAAGAAGAAGAAGTTGATGATATTAGTGCATTATGATAGATAGAAAACAATTTGATGATAATTTAAAACAAGAACATAAAGTTAAAATAATTTCTGGAAGTGATGAAGTTGGACGAGGTTGTATTGCTGGTCCTTTAGTTGTAGCTAGTGTTATTTTAAAAGATGATTATTTTAATGCTAAAATTAAAGATTCAAAATTACTATCTCAAAAACTAAGAGAACAATTATTTGATGAAATTATTCAAAATTGTTTATGCTATGAAATTGAAATTATCTCAGCAAATCAAGTTGATCAATTAAATCCATTACAAGCTAGTTTATTAGGATTTAAAAATTCTGTTAAAAGATTAAAAATAAAACCAGAAATAGCTTTAATTGATGGAAATAAAAATATTGATTTAAAAGACTATAATTCAATTTGTATAGTTAAAGGTGATGATAAAAGTTTTTCTATTAGTTGTGCTAGTATTTTAGCTAAAGTTACACGTGATAGAATTTTAGATGAGTTATCTTTAAAATATCCTATGTATGGTTTTGAAAAACATAAAGGTTATGGAACTAAATTGCATTTACAAGCACTACAACAATATGGAGTTATTGACAATGTTCATAGAAAAAGTTACAAACCCGTTATCAAAGTTTTAAATAATTGTAATTAAACGCCAAATGGCGTTTTTATTATTGATATTAATTTATCTAAACTGATTTATAATAAAATAATTAAAAGGATTAGAGATGATTTTATGGCGAGAAAAATTTTAAAAGTAAATTTCTTATTAGGATTATTATTAACAACAACTCCTTTATTTGTGTCTAGTTGTGCTGTTAAACAAGAAGATAAAAAAGATGATAAAAATGATGATTCAAATAATAATAAACCAAATAACACACCTGATGATTCAAATAATAATAAACCAAATGAAACTAATGAACCAGCTAAACCATTAGATCCTTCAATAAATATTAATAAGTTAGAATATAGAGATAATGTTACTTATAATCAAAAAGAACATCCTCTTTATTTTGCTGAAAAACACTTATTTAATTTAGATGAACTATTTTCTCTATCAGCAAGAGATATCATATTTAAAACACCTAAATTAAAAACAACAGAACACAACTTAAAACAATGATTTAAAGACGGAAATCACGGCAATACTGTTGATTTTACTTTTAGTTCTTCTGATGAAAAAGTTAATAACGATTTTTTTGAATTTATAAAAGAAATTGGTGAATATGGAAATTACGGAGATAGTGAAAAACAAAAAACAGAATTTTATTATCCTAAAGTTCCATTAGAAGCGATGACAAAACCGAAATATTTATCTAATTTTAAAGATGACGAGCTTGTAGATAATAAAAAAATACAAATCAATGATATTAATAAAATTATTGAAAAAAATCCTTTTGGATTTTTACCTTCAAACCTAAGTCAATTATTTTATTATTCAAATTTTAATTCATTACAAAAACAATTTAATCTAAATGAACAAATAACTGAAATTAAATCAAATTTTGATGATAAAAACGGAGAATTTGAATTACTAATTTACACTAAAAACTCTAATAACTATTATTTTAAAACAGATTATCAGCAAACAGCTCAGTTAAAACGAGATATTGATTTTTACCAATATATTTATGATAGAAGCTTTACTTTATCAATTAGAACAAAAACATGAGATGCAGATAAAGACTCTCTAGGAAGAACTACTGGCTATAGACTTAAAAATCTTCAAAACTCAGGAACATTTTGAGTTTTAGATAGAGTTGTAAATGATCAAGATGAAAAGAATTGAGAATTACTAGTAGCAACAAATATTCACGTTTTTGATTTAAGTAAGACATTTGATAAATCTATTTTTGATTTTGGTAGAAATGAAAAAGAAGTATTAAAACAATGAAATGATAATTTACCTGGATTTTGAGAAAATTCAAGAAATGATAAATCTGAAAGAAAAAATATTTTTATAAAAGGAACAAGAGGACAAGATGAAAAACTAGATGTTGATTTTAAAACTGTTGATACAAAGCAATTAGATCCGGTTTTTGATATTTATAACCAATATTTAGATGCTCCATATTTTTATTCAAGACACAAGACATCTGGAATAAGTGGTAAAACAAACGATAATCCTGAAAACTTTTTCGGTTCAAAAGATGCTAACAAGCTATATTGAACTAACAATGCTGGTGCTGATTTTTTAGTATTAAAAGTTAAAATACCAAAAGATAATTTGAAAAATATATTACCTAAACTAGACTCAATTATCGGAACGGAACAAGAAAAAGATTTTTATATTAACTATAAAACAGAAAAATTTTCTCCAATTAAATCATGATTTTATGCAGGCTACCCTGTAGAAAAACAAAAAGATGAAACAGAAGACATAAACTTTAGAGGAATAAAATCACAAGGTGGAGTAATAAGTACTCAACAAAGAGCTTATAACCCAATCAATCTAAGAAGTTTATGAGTTAAATATAACGATAAGTTAAATAAAGATAGTAACTCATTAAATGAGAACTATAAAAAATATGAAAATTCATTTATTGAAAATGAACACGGTATGAAATTAAACATTTGAAATCAACACTCAACATTATATTCAAATATAGAAAATGATCAACAAGGACTACCTGGTGGTTCATCAGGTTCTATGGTAATTGATTCATCATTTAATTTAATAGGAATTAACTATTCATTATCTAAAGATGAAGCAAGCGGTAAAACTACAAATGGAATTAATTTAATGCAAAGCTCTAGTGAAAATGGTATAAATTTAATTTCTGAATTAATTAAAAAATTACAAACTGATAATTTTAATACAGTTAAGTTAAATCCTAAAAAATAACAAAAAGCTCTTTAAGAGCTTTTTTAATGCATTATTTGTCCTGATTCATTTTTTCTCTAATTTGATTTATGAAATCTTCTTTTCTAGCTTCATCTTCATTTAGTCATTGAATAACACTTTGTTTTCCTTGACCAATTTTTTGATCTTTATAAGAATACCAAACACCAGATTTTGTAATAATTTCATAATTAACTAATAAATCAACTATCTCACCAATTTTATCAATACCTTTATTGTATATTAATGATAAAACAACACTTTTAAATGGCATAGCTGTTTTATTTTTAACAACTTTTGCTTTAATTTTATTTCCAATAATTTCAGAATTTGCTGTGATTGTTTCACCTTTTCTTACTTCAAGTCTTACTGAAGAAAAGAATTTTAATGCTTTACCACCTGTTGTAGTTTCTGGATTACCAAAAATTACACCTATTTTTTCTCTTAATTGATTAATAAAAATAACAGTTGTATTAGTTTTTGATATTAATCCATTTAATTTTCTTAACGCTTTTGACATCATTCTTGCTTGTAATCCTATAGATTGATCTGACATCTCACCATCTAGTTCGGTTTTTGGGACTAAAGCAGCTACTGAATCAACAACGATTAAATCAACACTATTTGATTTAACTAACATTTCTAAAATATCTAAAGCTTGTTCACCATTATCTGGCTGACTAACTAACATTTTATTAGTGTCAATTCC
This sequence comes from Mycoplasma yeatsii GM274B, assembly GCF_000875755.1. Taxonomy (GTDB): domain Bacteria; phylum Bacillota_I; class Bacilli_A; order Mycoplasmatales; family Mycoplasmataceae; genus Mycoplasma; species Mycoplasma yeatsii. The sequence continues at coordinate 442,555 of NZ_CP007520.1, forward strand.
TAAATTCTTACAATATTTAGGATCTAAAGAATGTTCAGCATCAATAAAAGCAACAATTCCTCCGCTTTTTTGAACTTCACTTATAGCATGTAATGATAAAGTTGTTTTACCTGAAGATTCAGGACCAAAAATTTCAATAATTCTACCTTTTGGATATCCACCGATTCCTAAGGCATTATCAAGTAGAAAAGAACCAGATGAAAAAGTTTCGATATTTAAATTATTATTGTCACCTAAAACTACAATAGATCCACGACCAAAAGTTTTTTCAATTTCTTTTATTGTTTCTTTTAATTCTTTAGAATCTCATATTTTAATATCGTTTACTTTGTTCATTTCATTTTTCTTTTCTATATTAGTTATTTCATTCATATTTTTCCCTCCAATATAGTATTAGGAAAAAATATAAAATTTGTTTTATAAATAATTTAAAATTTGTTGTGCAATAAATTCAACAGACTCTTCTCTTATATTTTCAGCAATAAATTCTTTTCAATAGAATTTGAAGGGAATTTCAAATCAATCTCAAGTATTGTCTGGAAGTGCTATAACTGCATAACAAGTTTTAGGAGTTATTTCATTATTGAGTGAAAGAATATTGATAGGATATTGATTCATTTCATTTGCAGGAAAAGGGTTTCTTATAAAACACACAGAAATATCAGCTTTTGTTTCCTGTTTTAAGTTATAAGCAATTTCTTTTGCACATTCTACTGAATGTGGTCCATGTCTTCTAATTAGATTTTTATTAACATTCATATGTTTTATTTTAAATTTATTGGAAAAACCTACACAAGAGTATCTTAAAATTTCTGAAGGGTTTTTCATATTTTTAGTTAACATAGATATAAAATTTCCTGCTGTAAAAGTCTCACATACAGAAATTGTTAAATTATTTTCTATAAGGGAACGTCTTAATTGGTCTATATACATATCAGTCATCTCTTAACTATACAAAAAAAGATCAAAATTAGCTTCTGCATTTTTTATAATTAAAATTATAAAACCTGACTAGCTTGTTTTTGATCGAATCATATCTTTAACGTATCTTTTAAAACGATAGAAACATTAAAAATATGATGAGACTTCATTTATAACCCACGTTCTGTACTATTACTAGTGTCAACCATCTATCTAGCATTTCTGCTCCTAGTTTTGATTCTGTTTCTCTTAACTAGATTCCTCTACCAAAATTTGAGTTTCTTGCTTATGGGGTTTACCGCGTTCCATTTCAAGGTTTCCCTATACTCGTCTCTGTGGCACTTCATAACTGTTGCATAGCTTTCGCCTTAGCTTAGTTATGCCGTCAGTAAAATCTACTGCCTAGACTTATTTATTCGTCTAGCATAATCACTACAACCATCACAGGTTGTGCAAGCGTGGAGTTTCCTCTATATCATCTTTCAAATACAGCGGTTGACAAATAAAATCTCAAATTTATTGTACAACAACAATTTGAGATTTAAAACATATATTCAATTTCTTAAAACTTTTTATAATTACTTGTTCTTTTTACGTCTTTTCATAACTGAAATAGCTGTTGAAGCAATTGAAACAATTCCTGTAGTTGTTCCTACTGAACTTCCTAATATTAACCCAAGATTAGAATCTTGTTTAGGCTCTTTAGAAGTTGTTTCTTGGAAAAATTCATTAAATTGTTTTTCTTGGCTATGTCTTGTTGTATAAAACACAACTTTATGAGATTTCTTTTCTGATTCATTATAAGTAAAATTAAGTCTTAATGCATTATTTTTGTTATCTATAGTTCATTGATAGTTTTTCTCGTCTTTATTTGTGATTTTTTTACCATCAAGTTCTAAAACAACTCCGTCCTTTTCAATGTTAGATTTTACAATAAGATCAAAATCATTATAAAGGTTATAAAAAAAGTAAAAAACACCATCTATAAACCTAAATTTTTTACCTATATTAGCACCAGCAGGAATACGGAAAATTAGAGATCGTTCTATAATCTCTCTAAGTTCGTTAGGAGGAAATTTTGGAAAATTTGGTAATGTAAACTTGTCAGGATTACCAAAAAATTCAAATTCTTCTACCTGTTCAATATTAAATTTAGATAAATTTTGATTAAAATTTGTTGCTTCAGCAAACATATAACCCATATCAGTTACATTAGAAGTATTTCATTTAGATATATCTTGATTAAATGATATTGCTTCAGCAAACATTGAATTCATATCTGTTACTTTTGAAACATCTCATTTTGAAATATTTTGATTAAATGCTTCTGTTCCAGCAAACATAGAATTCATATCCGTTACATTTGATGTGTTTCAATTACTTATATCTTTGTTAAATGACTTAGCATCTTCAAACATATGTTGCATATTAGTTACATTAGAAGTGTTAAAATGAGAAATTGATTGATTAAACTCAGAAGCATCTGAAAACATATAATCCATTCTTGTTACTTTTGAAGTATCTCACTTAGTTAATGGTTTATTGAAATTTGATGCTCTTCAAAACACTCCTCGCATATCAGTTACATTTGAAGTGTTTCAATTTGAGATATCTTGGTTGAATTTTTTTGATTCAGCAAAAATATTTCGAATAGTAGTTACATTTGAAGTATCTCAAGCTATATATTTTGTGCCATCACTTTTTACAACTTCTTTTGTAGATATATCTTGATTAAAATTTTTTGCTCCAGCAAACATGTAACGCATATCAGTAACTTTTGAAGTGTTTCAATTTCCTATATCTGAATTAAATGCTTCTGCTCCAGCAAACATTTGCATCAGACTAGTTATTTTAGAAATATCTCATTGTGATATATCTTGATTAAATTTTTCAGCACCTAAAAACATTTTTTCTATCTCAATTACATTTGAAGTATTTCAATTTCCAATTGGTTGATTAAAGTTTTTAGCAAACGAAAACATTGAATACATATTTGTAACATTTGAAGTATTTCAATTACCTATATTTTGATTAAATTTTTCAGCAAATAAAAACATTCCACTCATATCAGTTACATTTGAAGTATTTCAGTTTTCAATACCTTTTATTTTAGGATTTTTATTACCGGAAAAAGCTGCTCCTAAACTTGTAATATGACTTGGTAATTTGTCTGGAACTTTATTTACACTTTCAGGAAAATGTTGTATTTGTCATTCTCCTTCATGATTTTTAAAATAGCCAATTTCAATACATCTTGTTGGATCATTTTCATCATATTTGTGTCGTTTTTCTTCTATTAGAATTGATGAATCTTGTGTTGTTATATTTGAATTATTTACTTTTGTTACTAGTTTTAAACCAGGTGTTGATAAAAACATTAATAATAAACAACCTAGTAATTTCATATTCTTCCCCCTTTAATTTCTTAAAACTTTTTATAATTACTTGTTATTTTTACGTCTTTTCTTAACTAAAATAGCTGTTGAAGCAATTGAAACAACTCCTGTAGTTGTTCCTATTGAACTTCCTAATATTAACCCAAGATTAGAATCTCGTTTAGGTTGTCTTATTTCTTGGAAAAATTCATCAAATTGTTTTTCTTGGTTATGTCTTGTTATATAAAAAACAACTTTATGAGATTTATCTTCTGATTCATTATAAGTAAAGTTAAGTTTTAATGTATTATTTTTGCTATTTATAGTTCATTCATAGTTTTGTTCATCTTTATTTGTGATTTTCTTACCATCAAGTTCTAGAACAACTCCGTCTTTTTCAATGTTAGGTTTTACAATAAGATCACGATCATTATAAAGGTTATAAAAAAATAAAAAACATCATCTTTAAACCTAAATTTTTTACCTATATGAGCATGAGCAGGAGCACCAATGAATAAAGATGATCTTATAATTTCTTCTAGTTTTTTAGGTTGGAAGGGTGGAAAATTTGGTATTTTAACCTTATTTTCATCAGCAAAAAAATCAAAATATTCTACTTGTTCAACATTTAAGCGTGATATATCTTGTTCAAAATTGTCAGCTCCTTCAAACATATATTCCATTTCTTTTACATTTGAAGTGTCTCAATTAGATATGTCTTGGTTGAAATTCTTAGCATCTGAAAACATACTACTCATATCAGTTACACTAGATGTGTTTCAGTTGTTTAATGGTTGATTAAATTGTGTTGCTCCTTCAAACATAGCATCCATATCAGTAACATTTGAAGTGTTTCAGTTGTTCAATGGTTGATTAAATGATATTGCATCATTAAACATTCTATTCATATCAGTCACTTTTGAAGTGTCTCAATTACCTATTTCCTGATTAAATGATATTGCATCTTCAAACATAGATTGCATATTAACTACACCAGATGTATCTCAAGCAGTATAAGTTGATCCATCTTCTCTTGTGACTTTTTTTGTGTTTATATTTTGGTTGAATTTTGAAGCATTAATAAACATAACACCCATATCAGTAACTTTTGAAGTGTTTCATTTATCTAATGGATGATTAAAATCACTAGCAAGTGCAAACATACGATTCATATTAGTTACATTTGAAGTATCTCAAGCGATATAAGTTGATCCGTCTTCTCTTGTGACTTTTTTTGTGTTTATATCTTGGTTGAATTTTGAAGCATTAGTAAACATTCTTCTCATAGTAGTTACATTTGAAGTATTTCACTTAGATATATCTCGGTTGAAAGTTTCAGCTCCTAAAAAAATCCCTTCCGCATTAGTTAGACCCGATATGTTTCAATTACCTATATCTTGGTTGAAATTCTTAGCATATGAAAACATACATTCCATACTTGTAACTTGTGAAGTATTTCACCTAGATATGTCTTGGTTAAATTTCTGAGCAAATTTAAACGTATAACTCATATCAGTTACATTTGAAGTATCTCATTTTTCAATACCTTTTATTTCAGTATTTTTATTACTTGCAAAAGCGTCACTTAAACTTGTAATATGGCTTGGTAATTCTGTCGGAACTTCTTTTACACTTTCATGAAAATTTTGTATTTGTCATTCTCCTTTATGATTTTTAAAATACCCAATTTCAGTACATTTTGTTTTATCATCATTATACTTATGTTCTTTTCATTCTATTACAATTGATGAATCTCGTGTTGTTATATTTGAATTATTTATTTTTGTTGTTAGTTTTAAACCAGGTGTTGATAAAAACGTTAATAATAAACAACTTAGTAATTTCATATCTTTCCTCCTTTTTGCATAAAAAAATTAAACCTTTGAAAAGTAAAAGGCTTTGAGATTTAAAAATAATTTATCTTTACTTTTTATTAGCCAATAAAGTATAGATTTCATCTATCTTTTTAAGTCTTTGTTCATTTTCAACTAAGTTATTTTCAATTCTTGAAATTCTTTTAATAATATCTGCATCACCAAAAGTGTTTTTCATTAAATCTCAGTTTTGTTTACGATATTCTTGAATTTCAACTAAAATAGCATCATTTTTATTTGAAATATTTTCTAATTTTTCATTAGCTGCATCTAATTCATTTTTTAAATCATGAATCTTTTGTTCAAAATACATATAATCAGAAATTATTTCATCTAAAAAATCATTAACTTCTTCAGCTTTATAACCTTTATAAACTATATTAAATTTTTTATTTTGAATTTGACTAATAGTAAATTTTTTCGACATTTTTATTCTCCCTAATAAATTTATTGTATCATTTCCTAATACTTTAATAGAAGAGGTGAAAATATGTATCCATTAAAAAATAAAGGACAATATCTAGAAACTATATTAAATATAACAAATCAAAAGTATTTAAATGAACAAATTTGTGTTGTTACAAAAATCCCAACAAATATTAATTTAATTAATATTAAAAATAAAATGATTACAAATGCCACTTTTAAAGATAATTTTAACTGTGATTATATTGGAGTTTATAATTCAGTTTATTTTGAATTTGATGCTAAAGAAACTTCTAAAGATTCATTTAATTTTAATGCTTTAAGAAAAAATCAACAAAATAAATTAGAACTAGTTGAACAACAAAAAGGCTTAGCTTTCATTATTTTATATTTTTCATATTATGATGATTTTTATTTAATTACTTACAAACAATTAAAAGACTATACAAAAAAATATAAAAAAACAATTCCAAGACAATGAATTGTTGAAAATTGTATAGAATTGTTTTTAACTAGTTCATTAAAACTAGATTATGTAAAACACTTTAATCATCTAATCAATCAAATTTGCTAAGTTCATTAGTTATTAGTGAATATGAATTTAAAAATGTATTAATTTCTTTTATTAGTGATTCATAATCAGCAAATTGATTTTTGCTAACAATTTCTAATAACTGTTTTTTAGTGATGTCTTGACTAGTTAAAGATAAAATATTTAGTTTTTCTTCTTCATTAAGTTTAAAGTTAAGTTTTTGATCTACAGAATCTAAAAATTCTTTATTATCTTGAATTTTATAAAAGCTAGCTGCAGCATTTGATAATTTTTCAAACAACTTATTAAAATCAATATATCTAGGTTTTATATCAATTAGATCATTATCAACAAGACCTTGTAATTCGTTTTCTATATCATCAACATTCATATTCATATATTGACTTAAAAGAGTAGGTGTTACCATTTTTCTAGTTTGATCATTAATATGCATGATCATTAAAACGATTAACAACTGATTATCTGTTAAGTTGATTTTTTTATAGTACTCTAATAAAAGTTTTTTCTTAGAAACTATACCTTTTTCTAGTAGTTGTTCAATCATTATCTCACCTCTTATAAAATAGAGTTTAATAAAAACGGCTGAGATTTCCAACCGTTTTTAAATTATTTTTTAATTTTATGCGTTTAATGATTCTTTTAATTGTTTAGCTGGTTTAAATTTAGCTGATTTTGAAGCAGAAATTTTAATTTTTTCTCCTGTTGAAGGGTTAATTCCTTCACGTGCTGCTCTTTCAGAAATTGAGAATTTACCAAATCCAGCAACTGAAACTTCTTTTCCACTTATTAAGTGATTTGAAATTGCTTCAAATAATCTATTAACAACTTTTTCAGCATCTGCTTTTGAAATGTTTTCATTAATAATAATTTCATCAATTAAATCTTTTTTTGTCATATTATTGATCCACGCTTTCTATTTAAATTAAATATTTTTATAATTTAAAGGCTGTAAAAACTTTATTTAAAAGTGATATTGGCCTGTTATTATTATATAAAATTTTGTTTAACAATATAAAGAAAGTAAGGGGTTTTTTGATGGTTTTACACATTTTTTCAACATTTATTAATATATTTAAATTTTCTATGTTGTAGTTTAATTCTTCTATAGCTTTTTGTGTATCGTTATATTTTGCTATCATTAAGCCTAATTTAAATTCTGATGAATCATTATCATAATAACTTTTTAAAAAACTTGAAAGAGTTGCAAAATTTAAAAAACTATCTTTTGAATAATTATTAAAGTTCTTCATAACTTGATCAATTGATTGAACTATTATAGTAAATAAACTTGAACAGGTATTTATACTACATTCTAATCCAGTTAAAATTCCACCACATAAAGCAAAAACTTTACTAAAACTATTTGCAATTTCACAACTTAGAATATCTTGTGAAACTAAACAATTAAAATATTCATTATCAAAAATATTAGCTACGATTTCAGCTGATTTAATATCATTTGAGCACACATTAAAACAAGTAGGTTGTTTTTTAACTATTTCGCTTGCTATATTAGCTCCAAAAATAACTGCATAATCTTTTAAAATATCATTAGTTTTAAAAATATTTATAATATCAGTTGAAAATGAAGTTAAATCATCTTTTAAACTAGGATAAGCATCAACTATTATCATTTTTCTTTTAGCATAATTGATAATTTCTTGAATTAAATTTTGATCTTTTTTACTAGCTAAAACTAAAACTTCACAATTTTCTAAACTAGCTAATAAACAATTTGTAGCTTTTATGTTTTGATTGATTTTTAACTCATTTAAAAACTTTGAATTTTTATGTTCATAGTTAATTTGATCAGCAATATCTTCATCACTTGTATAAATTATCACTTTATGATGATTATCAGCTAAAACATTAGCTAAACTAGTTGCATAATCATCACATCCAATGATAGTTATATTTTTACTCATAATTATTTTCTTTCTCTAAAAATTATATTAATTGGTACACCTTCAAAACCGAATTGTAATCTTATTTGATTTTCTATAAAACGTTTATATGAAAAATGAACAAAGTTTGGATTATTAACAAATAAAACAAAAGTAGGAAGATAAGCATCAACTTGATTAGCATAATAAATTTTTAATCTTCCACCGTTATGTTCTGGAGCTGGATTAATTAATTGAGCTCTATTTAAAACTTCATTTAAAACATGAGTTTTAATTTTAGTTGATAATGATTCTTTAATTTCTTCAATTGAATCAATAATTTTACTAATTCTAGTTTTATCTAATGCTGAAATAAAAATAATTTTAGCATATTGTAAATATTTAAAATAAGCTCTGATTTCTTCTTCTTTTTTTAATAATTGTTCTTCTTTGTTTTTAACTAGATCTCATTTATTAGCAACAATAATAATTGGTTTTTTTTCTTCAAAAGCTAATCCACCAATATTTGTATCTTGATCAGTTATATTTTTTGATGCATCAATCATTAATAAAACAACATCACTATTATTAATAGTTGATAAAGATCTTAAATAACTATATTTTTCAATACCTTCATATATTTTAGATTTTCTTCTAATTCCAGCAGTATCAATTAAAGTGTATTCTTTATGATGATATTTAAATTTAGTGTCAACTGCATCAAGTGTTGTTCCTGCAATATCACTTACAATCATTCTTTCTTCACCAACTAGTGAATTAACTAAACTAGATTTTCCTACATTAGGACGTCCTATAATTGCAATTCTAGTTGAATCATCTTTAATATTAGAATCATTTTTAGGCATTAGATTAATTACTCTATCTAATAAATCTCCAATTCCAATTCCATGAGTTGATGACACCATCACAGCTTGATCAAAACCTAAACTTAAGTATTCATAACTTTCAACTCCAGTTTGTTTTTTATCATATTTATTAGCAACTAAAACAACGGGTTTTTTAGTTTTGTATAACATTTTAGCTACCATTTTATCTTCATTAGTAATACCTTGTTGAGAGTCTAAAACAAAAACAATTACGTCAGCTTCTTGCATCGCAATTTCAGCTTGAACTTTAATTTCTCTTGTAAATTGTTCTTCTTTTAAAGTAATACCACCAGTATCGATAACTATAAATTCTCTAGTTAATCATTCAGCATTACCATAAATTCTATCTCTTGTTACACCTGGTGTATCTTCAACAATAGATTTTTTTTCTCTAATTATTCTGTTAAATAAACTAGATTTACCTACATTTGGTCTTCCTACGATTGCTACAATTCCCTTTTTCATTATTTTTCTCTTTCTAATTGTTTAATTTTATTTACTACTAAATCTACAACTTGATCAATAGTTAGATTTGAATTATCTATATATCAAGCATCATCAACTAAAACCAAAGGTCCAGTTGATCTAGTTTTATCAGTGTGATCTCTTTTTTCTAAATCACTTTTAATTTCTTCATATGTTTTACCGATAATATTATTTTTAATGTTTTGATCATATCGACGTTGAGCTCTTGATTCAATTGATGAATCTAAATATATTTTTAAATCAGCATTAGGTAAAACTACACTTGTAATATCTCGTCCTATTTCAATATATCCACCGTTTTTAACCATATCACGTTGTTTTTTAACCATAAATTCTCTAACTTCTTTAATTGGAGTTATGTAATTTATGATATTAATTATTTCATTGTTTTGAAGTGAATTTGTTACATTAACATTATTTACAAAAACATCATCTTTATCTACTTTATAATCAAATTTATCTAATAATTTTATAACTTGATTTTCATCAGTATGATCTATTTTTTGATCTAAACAAAATCAAGTTAAAGCACGATACATCAAACCAGTATCAATAAATTGGTAATCAACAATATCAGCTATCTTTTTAAATGTAACTGATTTACCACTTCCACTAGTTCCATCAACAGCAACAATTAATTTCTTCATATTAATTCCTTTCTAAACATAAATAGGTAAAATAATTGAAATAACCATAATCAATACAAAAATTGGTGATAATATTGAAAATCATCTAAATTTTATTTCATAGATTTGTTTTTTTCTATCTAAATCACTTAATTTTTTTAAGTTCATTTCTTTACATTCTTTAACTAGTTCATTAATTGATTTTTTAGAAATATTATCACTTGTTTTATTAACTTCTTTTTTTATTGATGCTTTAGCTATTTTTGTAAAGTTATTTTCTACTAGTTCTAGATTTTTATATTTATTAGTATTTTGTTGTAATTTTAAATAAGTACTATGATGAAGTTCTTCTAAATTAGAAAAATAATATTTATAATCATCTAAAAAATTAGTTTGAACTTTTTGTTTTTTATCAATAGCTTCTTGAATGTTTAATTCTTTTAAAAGATATAATTGAGATTTAATATTTTCAATAATTTCTTGATTAATTGCTTCATCATTTGCACTTTTACCTAAATAGAATTTACTTTCTTCAAACTCTTTATTAGTCATTGATAAAACATTAGTAAAAAACTGATTATCAATTTCTTTTAACTTACTAATAACTTCTTCTATATAATCAGAATATTTTCCATCATGACCTGCTTGTTTAGTTTCTTGATTTATTAAAGCAATTTCTTTGGCAAATATTTCATTTCTAGAAATAGGTTTAGTTTTCATTAAAGCACCTCTTTAATCTCTTATTATTTTATCTTAAATATAGATTAAAAGATATTGTCTTATATAAAACAAAAAACAAATCATAAATGATTTGTTTAATGTTATTTTTTAATTGTTTTAATAATTAATTTAGAAATTAAATTTATAAAGATTATATAAAATGTACTTAATCATACATAAGCTAAAGCTATTCTAATACCGTTGTTAAATCTTGGATCTAAATAATGATCTATATTTGATCCGATTAATAATCGTCCTTGAGTTAGTATTGAATAAGTTATAGAACTTCTAAAAATTAATTCAAAATAAAATGTTAATAATGAAATATATTCAACTTTAATAGAAGGTAGAACATATCTAATAAATATTTGATTATTGCTGTAACCTTGCATTTTCAAATTCTTTATTATTTCTTGATCTAAATTATCTATAACTTCAACTAATTGTTTTGTTTGACTTGAAGATTGATGCAACACTATAGCTATTATAAGTAAAGTTAAATCATTTTCAAAAATAAATAAAAATACATAATAATAAACAATTGTAGGAATTAATCTGATAAAAACGTTTATTGATCTAAAAACCATTACCTTGATTCTGTTATTTAAAGATAAACACTGAACTCTTATTAAAAATAGAGTTAGTATAAAACATAACGATATAGCAGCTAAACTAAATGAAAATGAATTTCAAAATAATAATATCGGATTGAAATTAGCATCTTTTGTTAAGAAACTAAATTTAGAGAAATCTGGATTGAAAAAATCTCTTAAAAATTCTTTTAATGAACTTAAATCGAATAAAGAAAGTTGTGTTGTTGCTAGTGTATAAATTGAAAAAATAAATACAAATAAAAATATTGATAGAATTATTCACTTATTGAAATTGACTTTTTTTGTTAGACGATTGTAATATTGTATTTTTGTTTCGTTTCTTTGTTTAATGACTTTTGTTTTTGCTTCAACTAAATGTTTTTTAAATAGGTAATTTAAAAGTTCTAATATTAAAATAAATACCATTAAAACTGTTAGAGGTACTGCTAGTTGATCAAAATTAGATGCTGTTTGAGAAGCATAATAAATTAATTTTCCTATCCCTGGTAGTGAAAGTGCACCTAATATTGAAGCTCATCTAATATTTGATTCAAATGAAAATATAAATAAAGCAACAATTCTATTTTTTATTCTAGGATAAATTTCTTTAAAAAATGCTCTAGTTTTACTATTTCCATGATTTATAGAATTTATGTATCATTCTAGATCTATTGAATTTAGCATTTCAAAATAATACTTGTGAAGCCACAACCAAGTAAATCAAATATAAACAAACAATAAACTAAATTCATTTCTAACTGAACCTGTAATTAATTTAATAAATACTAGTTCAGGAATAGATCTTAAAAATAAAATTATAAAACTTAATAATGCTGATGTTATTTTATTAGTTGTTTTTGCAAATGAAAAATATGCAGTAACTAAAGCGAATAGAAATCCTATAAAAGTTCCAACTAAAGCAAATTTAATTGTAATTCATAAATATTTTAATGAGTCAACAAATAAATTTGTATACTCACCACTAGCTCGGCCAGCGGTTTCAAAGTTTTTGTTACCAAAAGAAAGTATATTTAATATTTGTTTAAAGGTTTTGCTGAAATTATAAAATCTAATACCGCTTGAATGAGTATAAAAAGCTCATGCTACAATAGCTATTAAAATGAAAGCAAAAATATGATAATAAATACTATGAAATTTTCATGAAGTAGTTGTGTTAGTATCAAAATTTATATATCTATATTTAAAGAAATTTGATTGCTTTACTACTGTTTGTTTTTTATTATCTCTTTTAGTTCTCATTCTTCTATCTCTTCTGTTTTTTTATCTAAAACTATAGTTTTATTATTGATTGCAATAACTCTATCAAAGTTATTTTTAACCAAACTTAAATCATGAATATTTACTAAAACTGTTTTTTCTTTAGCTATTTGTTTTAATAATGTGATTACTTCTAAACTTGTTTGATGATCTAAATTAGAAGTAGGTTCATCAGCTAAAATAAGTTCTACATTTTTAACCAATAATTTAGCTATTTCAACTCTTTGTTGCTGACCACCACTTAATTCACTCACTTTATAAAAAGCTTTATCAAGTATTTTTAATTCGTCAAGTTTAGTAAAAATATTTATTTTTTGTTCTTTAGAAAGGATATTAAAAATTCTATAAAAAACGTTTTTATACTGAGATATTGATCTTGTTATATTATTGTAAACATTTTCGGTATTTATCAAATTAGGCTTTTGCGTTAAAAAACCAATTTTTGATAACATTTGGTTTTTTTGTTTTTTACTTAATTTTAGTAAGTCTTGGTTTAAAACTTCAGCTGTTCCTTTAATTGGTTTTAATGAGTTAATAATAACTTTAAATAAAGTACTTTTTCCAACTCCACTAGGACCAATTATTGCAATAAACTCTTTTTTATTAATTTCTAAATTTATGTTATCTAAAACCGGTTCTTTTTTATTGTTATAACAAACAGTTATATTTTTTAAATCGATTATTTTATTCACTTTTAAAGTTTAGCTTCATCAATTTTAGTAACTAAATCTTTTGTTGTTTCTGCTTGAGCCTGTAATTTAATAAAATTATTAAACATTTCTTCTGTTAAGTTTTGGAATTTGTTGTAACCTGTGTAAATTCCGTATGTATTTTCATCTAATGTTAATGAAGTTAATGCTTTAGATAGAAGTTCAACTTGTTTAGTCATTAATCCTTTTCTAGCTAAAACAACATCGTATCCAGCAGGGTTAGTAAATGTCAATGTTCTTACAACATCATTATCGTAATTTTCGTCTTTAACATTTTTATTTTTTTCAAATCCTTTTGGTTGATATTTTGATTTTTCTGGATTTGATTGAGTTCAGTTGTAAGCTCCTTCATCATCAAAACCAATTCTTGGAATTATTTTTTCAGCTCCAACCGCTACTTCTTTACCTAATTGCTTAGCAGCACCTACTCCTTTAAAAATGTGTTTTTTGTATTTTTCAACTTCACCTTTTAAAATTTTTGTAACTTCTGTTAGATCTTTATTGAAGTGACGCGCTATTAAAGCAGCTTGATATTTAAAGCTTCCTGCACTTGAATCTTTTTCATAAACAATACCGTTTTTAATAAATTCATCAAAATCTTTAGAATTTCATTGTTGAGTAATTTTTTCACGTTCTGCTTTTTTTCCTGAAATTAGAATAGCTCCACGATATACATATGAAAGTTTATCTTTTTCATAGAAATTTGTATATTTAGAACCATCAAAAGTTAAAGTACCGTCTGGCTTTTTATCTGTTTTTTCAATTGTATTTCATTCAGGATATTCTTTTCCTGTTTCATCAATTCATTTTTGATTATTTTTAACAGCATCTGCTACTATTTTGTCATTTTTATTTCCATTAGCTTTGTTATACATTTCATTTATGTTATCTTGTCAAGTAAATCTTAATGTACTTGCTTGAGAAACTAATTGGAAAGGTAAATCAGATTTAACTTCATTTTTCACTGGATCAAAAAGACCATTTAAATAATATGAATAGTTAGTAATAAGAACATCATCACCTTCAGTATCTTTTTCTAATTTGCTTAGATATGCTTTTTTAGCACCATCTACACCTATTTTAAATTTAACTTTTTTAAAATTTTTAAGTGAGTCATCTTGGTTTTTAAAACTTTCAAATTTATTTTCTAAAGTTTCAAGGAATTTTGTTTCTTTTTCTGTATTTAAAAAACCTTCATTAACTCACGCATTTTTAATTGTAATTATTTCTTGTCATCCTGATGTTTTAGTACATGAAACAGCGAACGGAACGATTGATCCAGCAGTTACTGCTCCAGTCATAGCCAACATCATTTTTAATTTATTTGTCTTCATATTTCCTCCTTGTTATAAGGGCAAAAAAGGTTGATCTAGTGTAAAGTACAAAAGATCAACCTTATAAAATTCCTAGCCACGCATGCATTACCATGATCTGCTAATAGGTATAATCTCAGCCTTTTACAGCACCCTTATTCATTAATAATTATATAACATTAACTGAATATTTCTCAAGCGAATTAGATATTTACTTACTCTATAAAACTATACATTATTAAAAGAAAAAAATGTTCTATTAGAACATTTTATCTACTATTTTCATTTTGAGTATAAATAACCTGTCATTCCTGATGCGATTAATGAGAATACTAATCCTGAATAAGCTAAACCTCTAAGTGTTGCTGGAAGATTATTTGAGAATAAATCTCCAAGCCCTGGACTATTATATTTTGATATAGCAACAGAAGATAAAACTAATGCTATAAAAGCGATAATGTAATTTATTGCCACAATAACTGTGCTTTTTTGTTCTACAATTTTTACTTTGTTTTTATAAACTAAAAATGAAAAAATACCAAAAACTAGTAAAGATAAAAGTAAAGCGATAATAGCTACAGGTTTTATATCTTTACCAAATATTTCAGCAGTAACTAATAGTGTATTCATATTTCTTCACTATCCTTTCAAATATAAATTATATAGAAAAGACACTAAGCTTCAATATTGTAATTTATTAGTAAAATTCAACACATATAAAAAAACAACTTCAATTATAGAAGTTGTTAATTTAAATTTAATATTTTTTAATAAATGTTATATCAGTAGTTTGTTCTGATCCATCATTAGAAACTAGTTTAATAACAGGTTTATCTTTTCCGTTTTCATCTTTTTTAATACTCATACCAACTACAGAATAATTTTTATCTTTATAATTAATTTTTTCACCTAATTTTGGAGAATGAGTTAATTCTAAAACTTCTTCTTGATCTTTAATTGTTTGATCTTGGTTATCAGTATAATTTGATCAATTTACTGTTGA
Organism: Mycoplasma yeatsii GM274B; assembly: GCF_000875755.1. Lineage (GTDB taxonomy): Bacteria > Bacillota_I > Bacilli_A > Mycoplasmatales > Mycoplasmataceae > Mycoplasma > Mycoplasma yeatsii. Next base: position 458,203 of record NZ_CP007520.1, read on the forward strand.
AGTTGCGAAATCTTCTGGAACATGAGTAATCAGATCACCATTAATATCATCAATTGTTTTAGCTAATTCTAATTCTTGATTATCAGTTAAATCTTCAATTTCAAAATCATTATTTGCTGTGATTTCTTCTTCAATTTCAAAATAATCTTCTTTTGAAGTTATTTCTTCTTCAGTATTACTGTTATCAGTATAATCTGATCAATTTACTGTTGAAGTTGCAAATTCATCTGGATCATGAGTAATTAAATCACTATTAATATCATCAATAGTTTTAGCAAATTCTAATTCTTGATTATCAGTTAAATCATCATTTAAATCAATTTCTTCATCTTGATTGTTTTGTTCAGATAAAGTTCAAATATTTTTATAATAATCACCTATTTTTTCTTCATCATCACTAATTTTATCGTCAGTTGAATATGAATCTAATTTATCATCAACTTGAGTTTTATTTTCTATTTTAATTTCAGATTCACTATCTAAATTTATTGTATTTTCTATTATTGATAAATCAGTTTCAACTTGTAAATTATTAGCAATTAAATCTTTATTATCAATTATTAAATCTTTAGTTTTAATCTCACTATCAATTAAACTATTATCTAATTGATTTTCTAAATTAGGAGTGAATTGTTGATTTGTTTCAATGTGTTGATCATCTTTAATTTGATTTTGAACTTTTTGTTGATGATAAGTATTTAAACTTGAATTATGTTGATCGATATTAGTTTTATATTTATTAAAAATTTTAGATAAATAGTGATCTATTTTTTCTTGATCTTGTTTACGGTGTTCATATTCAACTAAATTGTCTTGTTGTTTTTGAATTCTATTAGTTTGATCAATAACTTGTTTTTTACTATTATCTAATTTATTTAAAAACTTTATAAAAGCATTTGACTTATCTTTATGATTATTTTCTAATCAAATAACATACATTATATATTTATCAACCAAAGTAATTAAATCATCTTCAATATCAATTAAATCAATTGCTAACATTTCTTTTATAGTGTTTAGATCAAATTTCTTAGAAGTATAATAATTTATCTTTTCTAAAATTGTATTAGTCATAAAATCTTTAAGTTTTTTACTTGACATATAATCTTTCCCAACTATTTACTATAAATATATTTAATCAAAAAAATATTAAAATAATTTCTCTAATACTAAAATAGTATTAGTTTAATTAAATATCTATTTATTTTATAAGTTACTAATTAATTATAATAAATGATTAATAATATTTAATATTTAAAATGTTTGTTAGAAACATTTTTTACAATTGATTATAAATTTAAAAATTTTTTTCATTTTAAAATTTTTTTCATTTTTTATTTATTAAGTTTAATAACTTATATAGTTAATAGATAAGAGTAAAATTAAATTAAGAATAATAAAAATAGAAAATAGATATTTATGAATAATCTAGATTGAAGGTGAAAGTTATGAAAAAGATATCTCGTTATCTTTGGATTTTAATTTTATTGATTGTTGGAGTTTTTGCTGCACAAACTTATTTAAATAAATCTTATAACGTACCAGATTTAACAGGTAAGACTGATTATCGTTCAAACTATAATAGAAAATATGGTTTAATGTGAGGTGGACATGCATTAAGATATTATTTATATAGAAATTCATCTGCTTATGATACTAATAAAACTGAATATGAAAATTTCATAAAAAATATTGAAGAACAAACTTTAAATATAAATTTTTTAAATTCAAAACAAAGCATAGTTCAAAGACAAGATTTTAAATACTCACTTATTTCAAGTGTTATGGTTACTTCAGAATATGGTTCAACTTCTGCTCAAGAATTTTTTGCTGAATCATTTAGTAAATATGTAAGTTCAAATGATAATCAAAAAAATGTAACTTGATATTTATTAGAACACTTCTTTACAAAAACTTTTAAACAATTAAAAAATAACTTTTCAGGTGGAATTACTAATACGGATAAATGAATAAAAATAAAAGATTTAATTGACAACGATGCTAATAAAGTAAGCAAAGAGATTAAATATGATATTAATTTGGATCCAAATAAACAAAATTTAAATCCTAGTGATTTAGGTTACACTAATGTTATAAATGGTAATAGATACATATATGGATTTTTTAATCGTAGATATGTAACTGATACTATTACAAATTTAGGAAAACAAATATTTTCTCCAGACTTTGAATTTAATAATTATGCAATATCAAGAATAGGTCAACAAAAATTTGGTACATATGCAAAAAAACTTATGTCATCTACTTTGTATAACCCATATCAAAAAATACAACATACAAAACAAACTAAAAACAAATGATCTAACATTGATCAATTAGATGAATATTGAAAAGATATTTCTAAATTTAAAACTAAAAATGGTAAACAAGAAAGTTCTATTCAAATTAAAAAAAATTTAGATGCAGCTTATGAAGATGAAAAAGACTTTAAAAAAGATGACTTGTATGAAGAAACGTTGAAATTATTTAATATTATTTATAAAATAGCTGGCGATGATTTTAGAAAGATTTTTATAAATTTAATATTAACTAATGATAAAAAAATAAAAGGTATAGGTGATGCTACTGGAGTTAATGGTATAACTTCAACTCAATCACTAACAGATGATAGTACAACTGTTTATAGTTTTATAATAATTAGAGACAAGAGTTTTAAATCAAAAGAAAATCAACACCAATTTAACTGATCTTGATTTTCAAGTAATAATAGATTTCAAACATTACATCATGAATTTGGTCATGTTTTAGATGCTTATCTTTCTAAAGATAATAGTTTTTCAGAATTATTCGATGAAGATGACTACAAACTAACTCAACAAGGTAGATTATATGCTGGAGATACCCCTGTAAAAGATGTTTATGCTTTAGTTGATAAAAAGAAAGCATTAAGATTTGGTCATATGTCTGGATGCAAATGTTGTTGTTAAAAATATAATTATGTAAAATTAAAAGAATGAAAGGATAGCTTATGAATTATAAGTCGCACAAGTTTTTAAAATATCTAGCAACTATTGGAAGTGTTATTTTATCAATATCACTATTAATAATTTATTTACAAAAAGGTCAAGATAATAAAAAGATTTTTAATAGTTTACAACCTTATATAGCTTTAGAAATCATTCTTTTAATTTTAGGTTCACTATTTTTAATAAGTTATATGTTTATTAGGTGGAAATGAAAAAATAAAAGTGATTATAAATATACTAAAAAAGATATTATTTATTTAATAACTGGTTTTAGTTTATATAGTTCAACAATTTTAATTACTACAATATATTTTGTATTAAGCTTATTAATAAACGATCAAAATAGCATTAAAATCTTATTTTATGTACTTTTACCAATTACTTTTTTACTTATGATTGTAGCTTCTATTTTTGAAACATTATCTAGAATTAATGAGCAATTATTCTTATATAAAAAAGAATATGAAAAAATAGAAAAAGAAAATGAAACAAAAATCAAAGTTGATTTTACAAAAACAAAAAATAATAATGAATCACAAATAAAATTAGATGATCCTGAAAATCCATTTAAAGATTAAAATCCATTTAAAGATTAAAAAAATGCAAATTAGATTTGCATTTTTATTTTCTATTTTTTCTTGAAGCAATAAACATATAAACTACAGCAATCAATACAAGCACAGAAGCAACTATAAATACTATTGTTTGTCATTTAATTTTATTTGTTTTTTGATCAGGAGCATTAAATTTTGGTCAATTTTTTTGTTCAAGATTAGATACAGAAGCGAAGTTATCAAAGTTTGTTACTTTTGAAACTTTTCATTCAGATAAGTTTTGGTTAAATGCTACAGCACCTTCAAACATTGCATACATATCTGTTACATTTTCGGTATTTCAATTACTTATATTTTGATTAAAATAAACAGCTTGTCTAAACATAGCTTGCATATTTATTACATTAGAAACATCTCAAGCAGTATATTTAGTACCATCAGATTTAGTAACTTCTTTTGTAGAGATATTTTGATTAAAAAATCTTGTTGAAAAGAACATACTCTGCATATCATTTACATTTGAAGTGTTTCATTTAGATATATCCTGATTAAATAATCTTGCATTTTGAAACATACCGTTCATATTTTTTACATTTGAAGTATCTCAAGATGAGATATCTTGGTTAAATTCTTTAGCAGCATCAAACATTAAACTCATATCAGTTACTTTTGAAGTATTTCAAGTATTTAATGATTTTCCATCATTATTAAATTTAGATGCTGAACTAAACATATAACTCATATTTGTAACATTTGAAGTATTTCATGATGAGATATCTTTATTAAAGATATTATTATCAGCAAACATTTTACTCATATTTGTTACATTTGAAGTATCTCAAGCAATGTATGTTTGTTCACCTTTTTTAATTTCTTTTTGTTGAATGTCTTGATTAAATGATTGAGCGTTTTCAAACATACCACTCATATTTTTAACTTTAGAAGTATTTCAAGAAGAAATAACTTTGTTAAATGCTTTGCTTTTAGCAAACATTAAACTCATATCAGTTACATTTGAAGTATCTCAATTATCTATGTCTTGGTTGAAAAATTCAGCTGAATCAAACATACTGCTTAAATTAGTCACACTATTTAAATTTCAATCTTTTAATGAATTATTAAATGCTTTTGTGTTGCTAAACATACCACTCATATCAGTTACTTTTTCAGTGTTTCAATTAGAAATATCACCATCAAAAACTTTGGTATTAGCAAACATTTTACTCATACTAGTTACATTTGAAACATCTCAAGTAGTGTATTTTAATTCACCTTTTTCAGCTGGTTTAGTGTTTATGTTTTGATTAAAAGCTTGAGATTCTTCAAACATAGAATTCATATTAATTACACTTGAAGTATCTCAATTAGAAATGTCATTATTAAATGCTTTTGTTTTAGCAAACATACCACTCATATCAGTTACGTTTTTAGTATTTCAATTTGATAAATCAATATTAGAAATTGAAGAATTATAAAAAGTATGATTCATACTAGTTATTTTTTCAGTGTTTCATTTTTCAACACCTTTAATTTCTTTGGAAGTAACACTTCTAAAAGCATCTGTTAAGTTTGTTATAATTTCAGGTAATATTTCAGGAACTTGTTCAGTTTTAGGTAAAAATCTTTCTATTTGGATTTCACCTTTATCATTTGTAAAATATCCGATTTTAGTACAAATTAATTTCTCTTTTTCAGTTTTATATTCAGCTTTTTGTGATTTTTTTTCAACTTGTTTTAAAACTAAAATATTATCTGATTTATTAGTTTGAAAAACTAAACTACTTGATAAAGCAGTTGAAGAAATAGTTAATAATGAAATAAATGTTAATAGTTTTTTCACGATTTTCTCCTATTTTATATACTAAATAATAATATCAAACTTTTAAAATAATAAAAAATCTCTATTTGTTTAAAGTTGAAATTATAACTTCTTGAAGTGTTGTATTTCTTTTTTTAGAACTTCTGTTAATACCTTGAATAAATATGTCTTCTTTTGTAATAATAATTAATTCTTTTTTAGCTCTAGTAATAGCTGTATATAATAATTTTTTATCTATAAACTGATTAAAATGAGTAGCATCTAAAACTAAAATAACTTTATCATATTCACTACCTTGAGTTTTATGAACACTACATGCATAACTTAAAGTTAAATCATCAAAATTTTGATTATTAAACTCTAAAATAGTGTTGTTAAAATTTACAATTGCAAAATCAAATTTATTATTCTTATAAATAATTGAATCAATAATTCCAACATCACCATTTGAAATATTTAATTTACTATCATTTTTTAAATACATGATTTTATCTGATTCAATATATTTATTTTTTGCTCTTTGATATATTTTTTGTTGATCATTAATATTGAAATTAAAATTAGACTGAATTAGATCATTTAAATTATTTATACCTAAAGTTCCTGCATACATTGGACAAATTATTTGAGTATTATAAGGATTATTAAAATCTAAATCTTTAGCATAATTAGTTTTAATTTGTTCTAAACAATATTTTTTATCTGTATTAAAAATAAATTTAACATTATTTAATTGATCAACTTTTGTAATATCAAAAGTGTTGTTTTTAATCATATAAGCAAGATCAATAATTCCATTGTTTTCTTTTTGACGATGAATATGTTCTAAATTAATTGTAGGAATAGTATTTGTTTTTATAATATCAAAAAAGACATTTCCATAATTAACACTAGGTAATTGTTCTGGATCACCAACTAAAACTATTTTTTTAGCTTTTAAACTAGATTGTAAAAATTGACTAAATAAACGATTGTCAATCATCGAACACTCATCAACTATTAATAAATCAAATGATAAAGCATTGTGTTTATTAATAAGAAATCTATTTTCATCACCATCATATTCTAATAATCTATGAATAGTTGTAGCTTCTGATTCTATAAAGTTTTCTCTAATTTTAGCAGCAGCTCTTCCAGTTGGTGTTGAGATAGAAAATTTAGATTTTTTATACATTTTTTGCATTAACTTAACAATAGCTTGAATAATTGTAGTTTTTCCAGTTCCAGGTCCACCAGTAATGATTATTATATTATTTTTAGCAAAAGTTTTTAAAGCATTAATTTGAGAATTATCATATTTAAAATCTTTAATATTTTTAGAACTTGCAATTTCATTTTCTATCTCTAGTATATATTTATCTAAAGTTTGTTCATCAATTGAATTATTTAAATTATTTTTTAAATGATAATCTAAGCTTAAAGCAATTTCTTGTTCATCATAATATGAATTATGAGTATAAATTCTATTTTCTTTAAATACTAATAAATTATGATCTTTAGCATGTAAAAGACTAGATAATAATAAGTCTTTATTTTCATTAATATCTATATTAATAAATTCTTTGATTTTTCTAAATAATGCTTCTTTATTTGTATAACTATCTCCAGTTGAAAATAAAATTTCATCACAACAATGAAAAGCTCAATAAGCTATTCTGTTAATGTCATAAGGATTTTTTGAAAAATGAAGTCATATTTTATCAATATCTTCGATATTTCCTAAATTTCTTTGAAAAGCAAATTCAAAAAAATTATTAGTAAATATATTAATAAGCTCTTCTTGACTATTAACATATCATTGAGATTTTTCTAAAATATTTAAATTTAACTTATTATTAATAAATTCACTTGTTAATGAATTATTTTGATTAATATCATAAATAATGTCATAAATATGTTCTAGTTTTGATTTATTTATACCTTGAATTGATAGAAATTTTTCTTTATCATCTAATATTTCTTGAATAAAATTTTCAGAATAATGTTCAGCTATTTTTTTAGCTGTTAAATTACCTACCCCAGGAAAAACATCAGATTTTAAGAAATTAATAATTTGTTGTTTATTATCAATTTGAGCAAAATCAAAATTAACTACATCAAAACTAGATCCATATTTAGCATGAGTGTTAACTGATCCTGTGATTTCATATAAAACTTTAGTTTTCATCAAACCAATTTGACCTTTAATTTTGATTGTTTTTTTCTCATTTTCTTCACTAGTAAAAATAGCAAGACCTCAATTGCCTGATAAATATATAAATTTTGAAATATATCCTCTTAGTTTTATTTGTTTTTCCATAATTTCTTTCTATTGATTAGTATTTTTATTTTTATATAAATTATTTTTAAATTCTATTAATTCTAATTCTTCTTGTTCTTTTTTATATTTATATTCTAATTTTTTAATTGCTCTTAATTGTTTTTTTGTAGGTATTATTTCACCGTTTTGATAAGCTAGTAAAATAATCTTATTTTCTTCTTCAATTTGATATTCTTTATTTCTTTGTAACATACTTAATAATGTGCCAATAATAACTCCAATTAAACCACTAACAATAGCTATAACAAATCTAACTAATGATTTTACAGTGTATGAAACAGTTCAGTTATACATTAAATCTCCAGTATAAATTATTGAAACACAAAGCATAGCTAATCCTAGACAATAACTTAATGCATCTGATTTTAAAACGTTAAATCATATTAATATTCAATTAATAAAAGTTACTAATATTAAATAAGCTAAACAAATTAAAGCTAAATATAAATAAGCAAGTTTACCTAGTTTTTTATAATAATTAAAGTTAAAGTTTTGTAAATCTCCACCAACTAAAAATAAAATAACTAAAAATAAACTAACTACAGTTAAAATTTGAACTAAAAAATTTATTCAAATAGGAGTTCTAGAGTTTTGAAATTTGATTTCATTTAATAATCTTTGTTTTTGTTGTTCTTGCATAATTATTTTCCTTTTAATTAATTTTAAGTATATCAAATAGAAATAAAAAAGCACCTTAATAGGTGCTTATAAATTGTGCATAGAAGAGAATCTCTTCTGTAAAAAGATATATAACTTAAATAATGACATTTTGCGTGCACTACGTACACATTAATATTATATATCTTTTTAAAATAAAAATAAAAAAACACTAGTAAATTCTAGTGTTTGTTATTTTCATATGGAGCAGGTGAAGGGAATCGAACCCTCACAGTCAGCTTGGAAGGCTGAAGTTCTACCATTAAACTACACCTGCGTTAACTTGACACTCTTATATAATAATACATATATTTCTAAGTGTCAATAACTTTTTTAAATTTTTTTGAATTATTTTCTAATTCCTAATTTTTCAATAATAGCTTTATATCTGTTAACGTCTTTTCTAACTAAGTAATTTAAGAAATGTCTTCTTTGAGCAACTTTTTTTAATAAGCTTCTTCTTGTTGGAACATCTTTTTTGTGAACTTTTAAGTGTTCAGTCATGTTAGCGATTTCTTTAGTTAGAATTGCGATTTGAACTTCAGCTAAACCAGTATTTTTTTCTGATCCACCTAATTCTTTAATTAAAGCTAATTTATCTTGTTTTGATATCATGATATAGCTCCCTCTTTTGTGATTTATTAATGTATTATCAAAGATATATTTGGGATGAATAATACCTTTGGTAAACTATCAACTAAAATATTATAACACTAAAGTAGAAAAATGATAATATTTTTTAAAATTCTCTGAAATCATATTTTTTAATATTTAAGAATAGCTTATCTATAATAAATTACTAGTCTAATATCGTATGATAAAATCAACTAATAAATTAGAAAATCTAAAGGGATAACATTATGTATTTAACAATTAAACAAACTAGTGATAAGTGAAATCTTTCAGAACAAGAAATATTAGATTTAATTAATCAAAACAAAATATATGGATTTATCAAAGAAAATAATGAATATAAAATACCAATGGACTTAGATAATCCTTTAGATTTAATTGGTGTTGATTTATTAGAGTTAATTGATAAAAGAATGGAAATAATCGAATCTTTTACTCCTCTTGAAGAACACGAACTTAATCGTATTAACAATGATTTTGCTATTGAATATGCTTATAATAGTAATGCTATTGAGGGAAATACTCTAAGTTTAAGAGAAGTTTATTTTATTTTTAAAGGAATGGTAATTGATAAAAAACCTTTAAAGGATCATTTAGACGTAATCGGACATAAACAAGCATTTGAATATGTTCTTGATCTGACTAAAAATAAACATGGTTTATTAACTGAAGAAAAAATCAAAAAAATACATAATTTAGTTTTAATTCATGATTGAAGAAATGCTGGTGTTTATAGAAATGTTCCTGTAGTTATTTCTAATTCTAAGCACGATGTTGCTGATGTTTATATGATACAAGCAAAAATGCAACAACTATTAGATTGATATTATAATTCAAATGAACACATAATCAAAAAGATTGCTAAATTTCACTTAAATTTTAAAGAAATTCATCCTTTTATTGATGGTAACGGACGAACAGGAAGACTTTTAATTAATTTTGAATTAATGAAAAATGGTTATTATCCAATAGATATCAAATATATAAATAGAAATCTATATTATCAAGCTTTTGATGATTATCATACAAAAAACGATCTATCAACAATGCTTAATTTAATAGCTAATTATGAATTATTAAGAATAAATTATTTTATAAGAATATTATCTGATAGAGAAAAACTTATTAAACAAAGAAAAGAATAATAGTATTAAAAAAGACTCTTTTATGAGTCTTTTTTAACTTACTAATTGGTTTTTGATTTTGTTTGTTTTTTCTTTTTATCTTGTTCTAAAACTTGTGTTTTGTTATCTTGTTCTACTAATTGAGCAATTAATTTTTGATTATTTTCTCAACTTCTAGAACTTAAATGGTATGAATAGAATTGAATTAAATCAGTTATAGTCATAAATAATGTTGGAATTAAAGCACAAGCTAAACTAGTGAATAATATTCAGAAATTATTACTATTTCAACTTAAATGATTTTGTTTATTAACTGATAATAATCCAAATACCGTATCATTAACTCCAGGAATTACAAATGCAAGCATTGAAACAATTAAAACAATTGATGATCCAACTATTAGTGGTTTTGAAACTGTTCAATCTATTTTTCTAGTTTCTTTTCAATTAGTTAATTTAATTAAATGACTAAATATTGTAGGAGCTACAACACTTGTAATAAACATTGCAGTTCTACCAAAAATTATAAATTCATTTAATTTTGTCGGATTTATTAAAAAGTAATTTCTATTATTTTGAATAAATAAGAATCAGTTATCTGCTTTAGTTTTAGTTTGATCCATTCAATAATTCATATCAGTTGCTGACATTGCGATAATAAAACTAATAATTTGAGCAACTGATAGAGATAATCCTATTTGAAAAATAGGTCATACAATATCTTTTAAAATTCCATCATTTTTCTTTTGAGGTTTTAATAATATTAAAGAATTATCTAAAGGACTCATTCCAATACCAAAAGCTAAACATGAATCAACAACTAAGTTTATAAATAAAATATTTGAAGCTTCAAAAGGTGAAACTTTTAAAAATAATGAAATTAAAACTATACTTAAAACATTTGCTAAATTAAATCCTAATAATAAAACAATTGCACGTCTAATTTTTTGAAATACGTTTCTTCCTTCAACAACACCTTTAATAATTGTTTTAAAATTATCATCAGTTAAAATCGCATCAGCTGCTTGTTTGGCTACATCTGTTCCAGTGATTCCCATAGCAACACCAATATCAGCTTTACTTAAACTTGGAGCATCATTAACTCCATCACCAGTCATTGAAACAATATAACCTTTATTTTGTAATGCTTGAACAATTCTAACTTTATGTTCTGGATTAACTCTTGCAAAAATTTTAATATTATCAATCGCACTTGCTAATTCTTGATCTGAAAATTGTTCTAGTTTTTCTGAAGTTAAAACTTCATAAGGAGTGTAAGCTAAATCTAAAGCTTTACCAATAGCTAAAGCAGTAATTGCATGATCACCAGTTATCATCACAACTTTAATTCCTGCTTTTCTAGCTTCATTAATTGCTTGAACTGCTTCAAGTCTTACTGGATCTATCATTCCAGTTGCAGCTATAAAAATTAAATCTGATTCGTAATTTTTATCATCATCACTAATGATTTTAAAAGCATAACCTAAAACCCTTAATGCATCATCACTTAATGTTGAAGTTGCTTTTTTAATTTCTTTTTTATGATCTGAAGTTAATTTAACAATTTTATTATCTAAATATATTTTTTTACATTTTTTTAATAATTCATCTAATGCACCTTTTGTAAATACAACTTTTTGATTATTTTCTAAACTATTAACTGTTGTCATTAATTTTCTTTCACTATCAAAAGGTATTTCATCAAGTCTTTTATATTTTTTTCTAAATTTTTGTTCATCAACGTTCATCATTTCAGCAAAATCAACTAATGCTAATTCAGTAGGATCACCAATTCTTTCACCATTTTCAGTAATTGAATCATTTGGTAAAACTAATGCTTTTAAAAACATATTTTTAGCATCATTCGCTTTTAAATTAACAAATTCATCTGAATTAATTACTTTATTATTTCAAATAACTTTTTCAATAGTCATTTTATTTTGAGTTAAAGTACCAGTTTTATCAGTACAAATTACATTAACTGAACCTAGTGTTTCTATACTTTCTAATTTTTTAACAATAACATTTTCTTTTACCATTCTTTTTGTTGAAAATGATAAAGTGATTGAAACAATAGCTGATAATGATTCAGGAATAACTCCAATCGCTAAAGTAATTGCTACCATTAAATAGCTTGCTCAGCTATCTCTATTTCCTGTAAATAAGAATAATAAGAATATAAATGCACTAATAACAACAGCAATAAAAGAGATTAAATAACTAAATTTATTAATCTTTCTTCCTAAACTTGTAGTTTGATCTTCATTTTCTGAAACTGCTTTACTTATTTTACCAATCTCAGTATTAACTCCAGTTTCAATAACAACTCCAACTGCTCGTCCTGAAGTTATAAAAGTTGACATAAAAGCAATGTTTTTCATATCAGATAATATTTTAGTTTTTTTAATCGCATTTGATGCTTTTTCAACGCTTAATGATTCACCAGTTAGAATTGATTCATCAACCATACAGTCACTAGTTTCAATTAAACGTAATTCAGCTGGAACATATTTTCCTGCTTCTAAAACTACAATATCACCAACTACTAAATCAGTCGCATCAATTTCTCTGCTTATTTGATCTCTTATAACTATAGCTTTAGGTTGAGATAAAGATTTTAATGCATCAACTGATTTTCTTGCTCTAATTTCTTGAACAGTTTCTAAAGTAGCATCTAATAAAATAACAAACATAATCACAATAAAATCAATAAAATCTTCAAAATGAGGTTTTAATGTATGTTTTGCTATTAAAGGAGCAATTATTGAAATTATTGCAGCAATAAATAAAACTATTTGAATAGGTCTAGCTAATGCTTTTAAAAATAACACAACTGCAGGAGTTGGTTTTTTTACAGGTAAAGCATTTTTACCATTTTTAGTTAATCTCAAATTAGCTTCAGCTTCAGTTAATCCATTTTTAAAATCTGTTTTTAAACTCGATTCAACTTCACTTAAACTTTGAGTTTTATAATCAGTCATACAATTTTACTCCTCTAAAAGTTCGTTTATTTTATCATAACACTCACTTATATTTGTTTTGTTTAAATTCGATATTTTTATAAAACTATCACTAGAAACAAATCCTAATGTTTGTTTAATCATTTGTTCATTTTTACTATATTCATTTCTTTTTAGTTTATCTAATTTAGTTCCAACAATCACAACTTTGATATTATAGTATTTTAAAAATTCATACATTTGAATATCATCTTTTGTTGGTTTATGACGCAGATCAACTAACATAAAAACACCTTTTAAATTTTTTCTATTTACAAAATAATCTTGCATCATTTTAGCAAATTGAATTTTAGTTGCATCATTAATTTTTGCATAACCATACCCTGGAGCATCAACTAATCTAAACTGAGATTTATTAATATCAAAAAAATTTAACAACCTAGTTTTACCTGGAGTATTTGCAACCTTTGCCAACTTATTATTATTTGTTAAAGAATTAATAAAACTAGATTTACCTACATTACTTCTTCCAACAAAACAAATTTCACTAATTTCATCATTAATTCATCCACTTCTATCAGCTGCTGATTTAATAAATACGGCTTGTTTAATCATAAATACTCTCCTAATCTTTAATATATTTATTTAAATTATCTTTAAATCATTTTTCTAAATTTTTATTTATATAAAGTTTAATTTGTTCTTTATTGTTATTTTGATCAAAATAATTAATAACTACTTTTTTAAATGTTTTATTTTCAAATCTAATAGAAAATATTTTTTCCATCTCTATTAATGTATTAGAAAAAATTAAATATTTTGTTGTATTAATTACTAATATTGTTTTAATAAGTTTAGGATTTAAAAAATATAATAATATTACATTAATAATTTTAATAATCACACATATTTCAAACACATAATATTTATTAGAAATATTTTGATTAATATATAAACTAAAAATTACACTAACTATTATTAATAAAACAAAATCAAATAAACTATTAAATAAAACTATTAAATAATTTTTATGATTGTATAAATATAAAAGATTTTCTTTTTTAATAAGTTTAAGTCTAACTTTAATTTGAAATAATAAATAAAAATTACTAATAAATATAAATATTGACAAACATAAAATTAAAACATATAAAACTATTGAAGAAATCAAACTAGAACTAATATTATTACTTATCATTATTTTCATCTCTTTTTCTAATTAATTTTTGAATTGTTAAAACAAAATCAAAAACTTCACCTGTAATTTGAATTTCTTGTTTATTAGTTGTTAGATAACAAGAATCTAAAAATTGATCATTTTTTTTAATTACACAAACTGAAATTGATTTAATATCAGTTATTAAAATCTTAAAATAAGAATCTAACAAATTAATAACTACTCTTTTATTTGTTAGATAGATTGTTGATTGTTGTAATTGATAATCAACTCGTTTTTTTAACTTAACATTTTCTTTTAAAAATAAATAATCATCATATAAAAAGTCTTTAATTAAGTTTTGTTTAACTTGTTTTTTTAATTTAGTTTTAACTTTAACTTTATCATTAACTGAAATTAAAAAATCTTTTTCTAATAAAGCAATTTCATCAACAGGAAGTTCAAATTTAAATGTTGTTTGATTTAAATTTTCATGTTTATGTTTAAGTTTATATTCATTTCATTTTTTAAAAAATTCTTTATTGTAATTAATAAAAGCTTGATTTTTAATTTGATATAAATAAGCTAATAATCCCATTACAATAAGTAAAATAAAATAAATTATTAATAAAACTATAAAAGCAATTATTTTATCCATATTATTCTTCTTCTAAATTAATTGTTTGTTGTCAAAAATTAATAAATTCTAAATAAGCTTGTATTTTATTTAAAATACTTAATCTTTTTAAATCTAAAATATCATTGAAATTAATATTTAATTTTAAAATATCAATTAAAAGTTTATTTCCTTCTAATAGATCATCAAAAACCTGTTCACTTATTAAAACATTATAAACTTTTTTAAACTCATCTTTTTTTGAATTTAATTGTTCAAATAACTGTTTATTTTCTTTTAAAAGTTGATTAGATTTTTCAACTATAACTTGTTTGTAAAAATCAATATAGTCTTGTTGGTGATTTCACTTCATAGCATTAGAGTTATTTTCTAATTCATCTAATTGTTTAAATACAAAATTATTTTGTTTTAATAAAAAAGCTAAATGTTTACTAATTTGTAAACTACTTATTAAATTAAATACACTACTATCTTTGATATTTACTAACTCATTTATGATTAAATCTTCTAGTTTTTCTAATTTATTTACTAACTGATCTCAATTATCTAAACTTTCGATATTTTCAAATTCATTAATTAAGTTTTCTAACTGAATGTAGTTGTTATTATCTTTATTTAATTCATCTAAAACATTATCTAAATTAGCAATAATTAAACCTAAACTAGGTTCAAAAAAATCTAATTCAACTTCTTGGTGATTGTTTGACATTTTACTTCTCCTTTAATAAAAATATTAATTTAATTATAACTTATATAAATATTCTTTTTTATATATAATAGAAAATGAAACGAGGTAAATAATGATAGAAATTTATAAATTAAAAGATCTAAACTCTTATGATTTACAAGCATATTCACACATTAATCCTTGATTTAAAAATAGATTAAATAAGTTGATTTTAAAAAATAAAAAATGAATCTTAAACTTTAATTTAAATCCAAATGATTACATAACTTTTGATGATATAACTGAAGTTAAATTAGATAAAGTATTTAAAGAAGTTAATAATTATTTAAACTTTTTTAAACCTAAAATTAAACAAATAATAACTGAAAAACAATTATTTAAAAAGTTTAGTAACTCAATTAGAAATTATATGATGTTAGTTGGTATGTGTCATGCGATTAATACTATGATTGATTTTTATAAACAATTAGATAAAGAAGTCGTCTTAAATAAACAACAACTAGTATATTTATTAGCAAATGAAGTTTTAGATAAAAAATTTGAAAGATACACAATTGAAGTACTTAAATTAATTCCTGATGAATATAAAAATAATTTAAAAGATTTATACTCAGAAAAAATTGAAATTCATAATAGTTTTTTTAACTCTAAACAATTTGTTAAATGAACAGCTAAATACGCTTCAAGATTATTTAATAATGAAAAAATTAATCAAAAAGATTATTTAAAAATATTATATTTATGTTATTTAGAAAATGATTTTAATAGATCTTATATATCTTTATTACAAGAATTCGTAAATAAACTAGTTCAGGAGTAAATATGAAACAACAAATTACAAAAGGTGGAACTAATATTTCTTATAAAGTGGATGATAAGTTTTTACAAATAAAAAAATATAATACTTTTAATCATAATATTGATTATTCATTATTAAAAACATTTGATTTTGTACCTAAATTAATTAGAAATACTGACAAAGAAATAGAATGAGAATTTATTAATGGAGTTGAACCTGTTATAGATATATCAAATATTGAATTGGTTGCTAATCAAGTTAAACAAATTCATAATTCAAATTTAAAATTTCCTGAATTTAATTTAACTAAAAGAGTTACTCATTATAGACAAAAAATTAAAGAGTTAAATACTAATACTAAAGTGTTAGATGATTATTATGATTTAATTGATGATATTTTAAAATCTATGGATCATAATACACCGTTACATAATGATTTATTTCCTTTTAATATGATTCAAACAAATGACAATAAAATTTATTTTATTGATTGAGAATATGCAACTATGGGAGATAAACATTTTGAATTAGCTTATTTAATAGAAACATCTCAAATGAATCAAGAGTGTGAAGATAAGTTACTAGAAATTTATAAAGATTATGATTCTAAAAAATTATTATTATGTAAAATTTTTGTAAATTATATAATTATTTTATGATTTAGAACTCAAACTGCTGCACCTCATAATACAAAAATGTTTGAAGACAGAATTTATGATTTAGCAAGTAAATTATAAAAAAGAAAAAGGTTTCTCTTGAAACCTTTTTTTGATTATCTATTTATAAATTAAGAAGCATTATTCTCATCATCTGAAGGAATTTTAGGTGTTAAATGTTCTAAAAGGTCTTTTAGCATTTTGTCTAATACTTCTAATTCTTTAATTTTCTGTTGAACATCTGCAGAAAGATTGTCATGTTCATTCTTTACCTTTATTAATAAATTTTTAATTTTAATAAATTTATTTAAAACAGACATAGCTTTTCATGAATCTTTAGTAATTTCTGAATCTATTGTTCCCATAAACATAACAAAATTATCTTCATCAAAAATAGCAATGTCATTTTTCAATTTATTTAATTCATTTACCTTAGATTGGAAGTGATTCATTATTTTTGAATTAGCTTTCTCTACTTTATCTAATATATTATTTGAAATAGTTAATATAGCAGTAATTTTATTTCTAGTTAATAAATTATTGTAATCTTCTTTTATATTCATTAAATTTTTAAAATCTAATCCAGATTCTAATAATTTATCAATACTTATAGGAATTTCTTTTTCATTTTGTTCTAATTGTGTTTTAACATTTTCACTAAAATTTATTTCAACTTTATTATTTTTGACATTTAAAAATGCTAGATAATATGTGATACTTCTACCTTCTAAATTAGTAGATTTTTTTGTTAACTTTACAACGTTTTGATAAATAGTTTTTGCTGTTTGGATATTAGTTTGTGTTGCTGAATTAATGTTTCTTACTTCTGTTTCTAAATCTTTTCTAATTCTTTCTGTTGTTCTAATTCTTGATTCAAGATCTTGTTTTAGTTTTTCACTTTCACGCAATTGTTTTTCAAATAATATTTTTAAGTTTGATGTATTATTATTTTCTTTTGCTAATTTAATACTATACATTGTTCCTATAGAAGTTAAAGAACCTATAGCTAGCCCTGTAAATAATGTAAATAAATATTTTAATTTCATATACTTTTCAAACCTCTATACCCTTTATAAAATTTTATTTATTGTTTAATTTTAAGTAACTTTGTCCTACTTTCATTAATTTTTCTTTTTTATTTTCTCTTACAAAAAAGACTTTAAATAGCATGCAAAGATTATATAATTAATGTTACATAATATTAATATAGATATATTTGTCTTTAGAATATCAATATAGATATATTTGTCCCTATTTTTAATAAAAGTTCTTATAATACACAAGGATAATAAAAACGATAACTAGTCAGAAATATTCTATGGTTTGCTAATAAATTAAATATAACCATAACGTTATCTATTCACAAAAATCTTACTTTTAAAGTAAGATTTTTATTATTCTATTTGTCCTTCAGGAGTCATTGTTCCATCTCCAGAAGCCAAGGGTTGAGCTCCTTCACCATCTTTTTTTAAAATATTTATAAGTTGTTCTGTTCTGTTGTTTGCTTGAGTAAGATCTCTAATACCTTGGTTAACAGCATCACGAATTACATCATATTCATCTTTTGTAGATTTTAATAATTGAGCAATTTCTTTAATTTTATCTAATGGAGATTTGTCATTTCATTTTCCTTGAGATGTGATTGAAGGGAATCTATCAAGTAAAGTATTAAGAGTTCTATTATCTACTCTGTTAAGTTCTTTTTTAATGCTATCTAACTCATTTAATTGAGATTGTAGGAATTTAATTAACACGTCACTACCTTTTTGTGCCTCTGTTAATATTTTATTTATAACAGCAATTAATTGTCCAGTTTGTTGACTATTTACAAGATCTTTATATTTACTTTCGACAGATAATAATTCTTTTTCTCCTTCGTCTTTAACCCCTGTTTTTAATAAGTCTTTTAATTGAGGAATTTCTTTTTTCCCTTGCCCTACATTAGTAGTAACCGCACTTGAATGTACTATTTTACTTGATGACTCTTCAAAAATAACTAAGTAATATTTAATTGTTTCTTTTGCTAAATTTTGCATAGAATAAGTAGTTAATTTTACAGCATTAGCATATGCTTGTTCAGCTAAGCTAAGATTGTCTTTTAGACGTGAATCTAGATTAACAAGTTCTCTTTGAATATTATCATTAATACCGTTTAATCTAGTTATTTGTGCTTCAAGTTTTTCTTTCATTTCATCACATTCACGTTTTTGTACTTCAAGTAAAACTTTTAAGTTTTGTATATCGGTGTTTTGTTTCATAACTTTAACACCATAAAGAGTTCCTCCAGCAGCAGATCCTCCTATAACTAGACCTGCAACTAGTGGAAATAAATATTTTAGTTTCATATGATATATACCTCCACATGGATATTCTAAAAAATTTATTACCTATATTTTGTAAGCAAAAAATACTTACTTTATTCATTGTCTTCTAAAAAAAAAAAAAAATAAAGACTTGATTTAATTCAAAAAATATGCATAAAAGTAATAAAAACCCCTTTTTAAGAAAATTTATAGAGATTAGTTCAAATAAAAAAAGACTGATTTTAAATATTAAAAAAGAAAAAAATGTAACTGTAAATTTTACGGTGAAAATAAAAAAATATATGATTGTTAATCATATATTAGAGTTCAAAAATTAATATAAAATTAGTGTTTTTTGCGTTTATGGAAAATAAATATTAAAGCAACAATACTGCTTGAAGAAACTATAATAAGACTTATAAAAAGAACTATTTTTAAATTAATTATTTTACTTTGACTTTTATCAGAACTATATAAATTTCTTGGTTGATGTCTTGCTCAAAAAGCTTCATTAAATGATTTTTTATTTGCTTCAGCTTGTTCTTCGGTTTGAGCTAAAAAGTAATCTAAAATATGACCAAATTCATGATTAACAGTTTGAAAAACATGATTTGAAGAAAATCAAGAATCTAAGAAACTATCTTTTGTATCTTTTTCACTAAAACTTTTTGTTCTAATAACTACATAACTAAAAATTGGTGAATTTTTGCCTTGCTTTTGTTCATTAATTCTAGTTAATGTAACTCCATTAACGCCTTGACTTGATCTTTTACCTAAATCTATAGTTTTATGATTTGTAATAATTAAATTTATAAAAATATCTTTAAATCTATTTTTAGTAATTTGTTCAACTTTATTAAATAATTTAACTAAAGTTTCTTTCAGGTCATTTTTACTAAATCACTCTTTTTGATCTAAAAACGTTTTATTATCTAAGTTATTGATGGTTTTTTCTAAATTAATTGCACTATGTAATTTAAAGTTAAATAAAGAGTTTTTCTTTCAATGATTATTTAATTCACCAAAGCTTTTATACGTTGTTGCTTCTTCTTTATTATTTTTTTTACCTTTGAAAGGATTATATAATTGAGCATTAGCAAAAGATTTTAGCATTGAACGAATTTCTAATATTGTTTCTAATGTCCCATTCTCATTAAATTCGATTTTTGATAATTCATTTTCACTTATCTCTATTACAGCTTTTCAAGGTTTTACATCAAAAAACGGTATATGTCTTTTAGATAAAAATAATTCTTCAGTGTATGTTTTATAGATATCTAAAGTAGTGTATTCTAATGTACTAGTTATATATTTAGGAGAAAAGAAACCAAAATCTTTATCTTTTTCATAACCTAAATCTTGAGAAGATAAATTAGTATTTTTTAAGAAGATATCATAACCAAAAAAGTTATCTTTTTTTCTTCTCTCTTCAAAATCTTCATTAATTTTTTCTTCAATTTTTTTTCACTTCTTTTTATCTAATATTCCACCAAGATTTTCACGTTTTAACTTTTGGAAAGTATTATTAAAGAAATGTTCTAATAAATAATAAGTGGTATTTTTCTGACTCTCATTACTTGAAATATATCTACTAAAACTTTCAGCAAAAAATTCCTCAGGTTCTGTACTTCCATATTTTGAAACAACTATAGCACTTGAAAGAAAAGCATATTTAAATTCTTCATTTTTTTCTTTTAAATTATCTATTGGACGTGGTGCATCTTTTAATCCAATACGAATTAAGGCTTTAACGAGTTTATCATACCTCTGTCTATGTTCTTCATTATAACTAGCTGATGAATTTTTATATAAAAAATATCTTAAAGCGTGTCCACCTCAAGTAACGTGTTTGTTTTCATCAAAATCATTTTTATTTAAATCTGTGTTTTGAGTTATATGATAATTTGAATTAAATGTGTTTTTAGTTATATTAAAACTACTAGAAAATAAACTAGCTAAACTTATAAATATTAATAAAAATAAATTAAAGATTTTTTTCATTTATTCTCCTAGTAACGTAAGTATTTATGTTTTAATGTTAATTAAATTATAAATTATACATCTTATAAAGTAAAACCTCGAAAAATTGATCTAGATAAATTTAGCTTTAATTAACTTATTATTTAATATTAATAATATAAGATATTTGTTAATAAATTTTATATTTGATAAACATATTATAATATCACAACTTCAAAAATACATGTTGTATTTTTTTTTTTTTTTTGATGAAATTAAATTGTAAACTAGGAGGTTAACATGAAAAAACTACTATGTATACTAACTTCAATTATGGGAACATCTTTAGCAGTATTACCTACTGCTTGTGAAACAATTAATACTCAAAAAGATGATTCTAAAACAAATGTAGAAGAGCAAATTAAACAATTAAAAGAAGAACAAGAAAAACATTTAAAACTAATAAGTCAATTAACTGAGCAAATCAATCAATTAACTAGTGATAAAACTCAACTTGAAAATCAATTACAAGCTAAAGAACAAGAAATTAATGATTATCAAGAAATGATTCAAAAAAATGGTGAATTAACTAAATTACTTGGTGATGAAATTTCAAAAATGGAAAAACAATATAATAAAGAAGTTATTGAAAACCAACAAGTTGTTGAAAAAATAACTAAAGCTTTAGAAGAGTATGTGAAATTAATTGAAAAACATCAAACTTCATCTATGGTGTTTTTACAATTACATAGAAATACTATTGCCGAGTTAAACCAAAGAATTCAATCAAAAGATCTAAAAATTACTGATTTAACTCGTTTAAAACAAGAATTAACAAATAATAATTCATCTTTACAAAGTCAATTAAGTTCAACAAAACAAGAATTAGAAACACTAAGATCTCAAAATACTCAAAATATCAACGCTTTAAGATTATCTAATGAAAAGGTAGCAAAATTAGAGGGTGAACTTTCAACTTTAAGAAGCGAGTTTTCTCAACTTGAACAAACTAAAACTCAACTTGAAAATCAATTACAACAAAAAGAACAAGAAATTAATGATTATAAAGAAATGCTTCAAAAAAATGGTGAATTAACTAAATTACTTGGTGATGAAATTGAAGAAATTAAAAGACAGTACAATGTAGAGCTTATTGAAAATCAACAAACTGTTAGAAAAATAACTAAAGCTTTAGAAGAATATGTGAAATTAATTGAAAAATATAAAAATTCATCTGAGTTTTTCGAAGAATTAAATAGAAAAGCTATTGCTAAGTTTAAAGAAAAAATTCAATCAAAAGATCTTCAAATTGCTGATTTAACTCGTTTGAAAGAAGAATTGACAGATAGTAATTCATCTTTACAAAGTCAATTAAGTTCAACAAAACAAGAATTAGCTAATACTAAACAAAGACTAGAACAACAAATTACACAACTTACTCAAGACAAACAAAGATTATCTCAACAACTACAACAAAAAGAACAAGAATTTCAAAGAGAAAAACAAAGATTAGAAAGAGAATTAGGTTCAAAAACTACTGAAATTGAAAGAATAAAAACAGAATTGTCTACATTACGTACTAGAGCGGGACAACTTGAAACTCAAAATCAAGAATTAAACACAAAATGACAAGCATTAAATGCTCAATTTAATTCAACAAAACAACAATTAGATACAGTTACAAGAGAAAGAAACGAAGCAAAACAAGCGTTAGAAACTGCAAATTCTAACTTAGCTAGTGCAAGAAGAACTCTAGAAAAAGAACAACAAAAAGCACAAAGATTAGAAACAGAATTGTCATCTATAAAAGGTAAAATCTCATCTGAAGAGAAAAATGTTAAAAAAGTTTGAGATGAAACCATCAAAAACACTGGATGAGAAAATGAAACTTATTCAAACTTATTTAATAGATTTAATAAAGAATTAAATAAAAGAGATGATATAGAATTCAAATATAAATTAGCTGATATTAGTAAAGCTGGTCAAAAAGTTAAATCAGCAGATAAACAGTTAATAATTAAAAATAAATTTACAGAAATTAAATTAGACCTTGGAAAAGTTTATGCTTTAAAACAAACTAAACAAGAGCAAGGTAATGAATTAAAAGCGTTTGGTTACGATGAAAAAGGAAAAATGACTGAAGTAAGTAAAAATATCAACAAAGTTCCTGAATACCTACCTTGATTTATTACTGATTTAACAGGAATTTTCATTCAAAACACAAGCAATCAAATAAAAGGATTAGAAAAATGAAATACTGAAAATGTAACTAATATGACTGGAATGTTTTCTGAAACACCTAATTTTAATCAATCATTAAATCACTTTAATACTTCAAATGTAACTGATATGAACAGAATGTTTGATAGTGCATCTAAATTCAATGGAGATATTTCTAATTGAGATACTTCTAAAGTGAAAAATATGGAAGGTATGTTCGCTGAAGCAGTTGCATTTAACAAAGAAATATCAACAAAAGAAGTCGAAATTAAAGATAATAAATATATTGCATGAAATGTTTCTAATGTAATAAACATGAGCGATATGTTTGCTGGTGCTACTGCATTTAATAAGAATATCTCTTCATGAGATACAATAAGAGTCAATACGATGGATGGAATGTTTGAACGTGCTAAATCATTTGATCAAAATATATCAAATTGAAACGTTAATAACGTAGCAACTAATGAAAGATTTACTACTGATGCTCATGAAAAATTAGATCACACTAGAGTACCAGATAAGTTTGCTATAAAGGTTATTACAATTGAATTAGCTGAATTATTTAGAGATAAATTCAAAAATAAAATAACTTCTAATAAAACTTATAATGATATCTTAGAAGACTTCAAAAAAGAAAATAAACTTAGTGGGGTATTTTTAAGAAAAATCCCAGGTGTAGATCCTCAATCTAAACCAAAATCTAACATAGATATATTAATTGAAGTTGTCTATAAATCTAATGTTTTCCAAGTTGGTGTAAATGTTGGAACAATAAAATAATTTAACAAGAACAAGAATGTTCTTGTTTTTTTTGTTCTAAAATATTTCTTTTATTTAAATAACTTACATATTTTAAGATATAAAAAACTCACAAAAATATTTGTGAGTTTGTATTTTATACATTATTTCTATTAGCTTGCCACAGTTTCGCTTGAATCTGCTCCACCAGCTCCTGATGATGCACCACTAGCTGCTGGTTGTCCATTAGTTCCACCATCACCTGGTTGCATTTCTCCGCTAGTTCCACCATTTCCTGGAGCTGTTGAAGGTTGTTCGGCATCTTCTTCTTTTTTATCTTCTTCTTTTCCTTCTCCGTCTTTTTTCTCATCTTTAGCAGGATCTTTTTTCTCTGGTTGTTTAGCTTCAGTTTTACATGCAACTGCAACTGCACCAGTTGTAGCAACCATTGTAACTGATCCTAAGATTGTTAATAATTTTTTCATAAAATCTGTGCCTTTCATAAATCTAAAATATATTTTGAATTTAAATTAAGTACAAACATATCTGTACTTAACTTGATTCTATTTTTTTTTTTTTTTTTTGATTCAAGCAAATTACAAATAATTCAAAATAGCTTAAACAAAATAAAAAGTTATAACCTCTAACGGTTATAACTTCCAACTATTTAAGTTTAATATTTAATTCATCTAATTGAGCATCACTTACATAATCAGGAGCATTACTCATAGGATCAACTCCAGATGCATTTTTAGGAAACGCAATTACATCTCTAATTGAATTAGTGTTTGATAAAATCATTGCAATTCTATCTAAACCTCAAGCAATACCAGCATGATAAGGAGCACCATATTTATAAGCATTCATAAATCATCCAAAGTTCATTTCTACTTTGTCAGGAGTTAATTCAATTGCATTAAACATTCTTTTTTGAATATCTGGATTTGTAATACGTTGGCTTCCTCCACCAATTTCAAATCCATTCATAACTAAATCATATGCATAAGCTAAAGCATCTTTTTTATTAGTATCAAAATCATTTAAAGATTCAGTTTTAGGCATTGTAAATGGATGATGTGCTGCAACATAACGTTGTTCTTCTTCACTGTATTCAAATAAAGGAAAATCAACAACTCATAATAATTTAAATTCATCAGCTTTTGCTAAATCAAACATTTTAGCTAAACAAATTCTAACGGCTCCCATAGCTTGAGAAATTTTATCGTATTTTCCAAAATTCATTAAAATAGTCGCATCAGTTTGAATATTAAATTCTTTAATTAGATCTTGTTTTTCTTGATCAGATAATTGACTTGCTAAACTTCCAGATCAAGTGTTATTTTCAATTTTTACAAATCCTAAAGAATTAAATCCAAATTGTCTTACTTGTTCAACTGCTTGTTCAATTTGTTTTTTAGTTAATAATTTATCTATACAAACTGCTCTTATAACTTGATCATCTATATTTGCAAACATTTTTACATTAGTATTTTTAAAAATATCATTTAAAGTATGAATTTTTAAATCATATCTTAAATCAGGTTTATCAATACCATATAAATCAATTGCATCTTTATAGCTTAATCTTAAAAGATCATCTTTTATTTCATAACCTTTAATATCTAGTAAAACTTTTTTAATTAGTTTTTCAGCTAGATTCATAACATCATCACCAGTTGCAAAACTCATTTCTAAATCTAATTGAGTGAATTCTGGTTGACGATCGATTCTTAAATCTTCATCTCTAAAACATCTAACTATTTGATAGTATCTGTCAATTCCTGAAATCATTAATAATTGTTTAAATAATTGTGGTGATTGAGGTAAGGCATAAAATTTATTTTTATTTAATCTTGATGGTACTAAAAAATCTCTTGCTCCTTCTGGAGTTGATTTTGCAAAATAAGGAGTTTCAACTTCTAAAAAATCATTACTATTTAAAAAGTTTCTAATTACATGATTTAGTTTAGCTCTTGTAATTAAATTTTGTTGCATTTCAGGTCTTCTTAGATCTAAATAACGATAAGTCATTCTAGTATCTTCAGTAGTTGAAATATTATCTTCAATCATAAAAGGAGTTAGTTCTGATTTATTAATAACTGAAATATTTTCAACTTTAACTTCAATTTCTCCAGTTTGTAATTCAAGATTTTTTGATTGTCTTTCAACTACAAGTCCTGTTATTTCAATTACATATTCAGTTTTAAGATTAACTAATTGTTCTTTAAAAGAATCATCTAAAACTAATTGAGTTATACCATATCTATCTCTTAGATCGATAAAAGTCATAGCTCCCATTTTTCTAATTTTTCTAATTCAACCTTGTAATAATACTTTTTGACCAATATTAGAAATATTTAATTGACCACACGTATGAGTTCTTTTCATAATTTTCACCTATTTTTTCATTTCACTAATTCATTTTTCTAAAGTATAACTAATTTGATCATTAGTTTGTTTATTTTTAACTATAAAACTATTAGTTTCTGCTTCTTTGCTTCCTAAAACAATAACGTTTTTAGAATTAAATTTATCAGCTTGTTTAAATGCTGATTTTAAAGATTTATGCATATTGTTTGTGTCACATTTTAAGTTATTTGATCTAGCTAATTTTAAAATTTGTTGATTTAATAAAATAGCATCATCATTTAAACAAATAGTGTATAAATCTAAACTATCATCAATATTATCAATATCTATATTATTTTCATCTAAAGTAATTAGAATTCTTTCTAATCCCATTCCAAAACCACAAGCAGGTATATCTATATTTCCTATTTCTGAAACTAAATTATTATATCTTCCACCTGCAATTAAAGTTTGTTGACTACCTAATCCTTTATTTACATATTTAATTTCAAAAATAAATCCAGTGTAATAATCTAAACCTCTAACTAATTTATCATCGATTACTGTTTTAATGTTTAATTGATCTAAAGTTTTAATTGTTATATCAAATCTTTGTTTTTGATCATCACTTAAAAAGTCTTTCATTTTAACTACATTATCAAATTTATCACTATCAATTTTACAATCTAAAACTCTTAAAGTATTTTTATTAATTCTTGTTTGACAATCATTACATAAATCAAATTGTTGTAAATATTTTTTTAATTCAACAATATAAGCTTGTCTTTCTTTTCCTGTTAGTAAATAATTAACTACTATTTCAACTTTATCAGCTAATTGTAATTTCAAAATAATATCATAAGCAATCGATAGAACTTCAACATCTTGTTGAATATCATCACTTCCAAAACTTTCAATTCCTAATTGGTGGAACTGTCTATTTCTTCCTGTTTGAGGTCTTTCATATCTAAACATTGGTGATATATAATAAGTTTTAAATGGTAAGTTTTCTTGATTGTATAATTTATTTTCAAGTAATGCTCTTACAGTTGGTGCTGTTCCTTCAGGTTTTAATACAAATTCTCTTTGTTTTTTATCAGTAAATTCATACATTTCTTTAGAAACAATATCACTAGTTTCTCCAACACTTCTTACAAATAATTCTTTTGATTCAAAAATTGGAGTTCTTATTTCTGAGTAATTATAACAACTTAATATTTCTCTTAATTTGTTTTCTAAAACTCTTCATTTTTTTGCTTCTTTTAAAAATATATCTTGAGTTCCTCTTGGTTTTTGAATCATATAACGCTCCTTTAATATATAACAATTAAATTATAAACTAAACAATTTTATTAGATAACTAAATTATATAAAAAACAACCTCATAAAGAGGTCGTTAAGGTTCGATCTCGGGATTTCGGGATCTCAAACGTCACCCAGGGCCAGCAAGAACCACACTGCCAATATCTCTATAAATATAAAATATTTACATTATTAATATATCATAAATTACTCAAATTAGATAACTCGAAGAAAAAAGGTAAAATTACCCTAAATTTTTTCGAGTTTTAGTAAAAAATTGCACAAACAGGAACAAAAAGTATGGAATTCCATGTTTTTTGTTCGTGTAATTGTATTTAGATCGTTCTTTATCCTGTTTGTTTTGATTATTGCAACTAGATGTTGTTTTATAAATAAAATTTGTTATTCTTATAGGAATTATGTAGTTCGTAATGTCTGGTGGTGATATTTTATTATATTTTTAACTGATTCATTAAAATAGATGCTTATTTACTCAAATTAGATGACTTAAGTTCAATTATCTAATTTGCTATAAAAAACTATTTAAATTATGATAACTCGAAGAAAAAAGGGTAAAATTACCCTAAATTTTTCAAGATTATTAATATGAAAATAATTTTCGTTAAGTAATTACTATAATAATGGTTGTTTTTGAAAATATAACTACTTATTTTTAGTATCAATTTTAGCTTTACTTTTGCTTATTTTTATCAGAAATCATATTTTTTAATAATCACATGTCTTTTTTGTCATAATCTGATTTTAATGATGAAAAAAAATGTTTTTCTAAATCATCTTCCCAATAAATTTGTAAATTTTCTTTAGCTCTTGTTATAGCTGTATAAAATATGTTGTGCGTAAGATTTTCTAGCGTATTTGAAAAAACAATTTTAACAGAATTATATTCTAAACCCTGTGCTTTGTGTATTGAAATTGCATATGAAGTTTGAAAAGGAATAATAGTTGAATGATCATATTCATCTGAATCTGTATTATTCGAGTTGTGTACTTTAAAAGATATTATTGATTTTTCTGATTTATCATCATTATTCAATAAATCATATTTTGAATTGTTCTGATCAGGCACAAGTTTTGTTTCTAACTCTATATGGAATTCGATGTACTTATTGTTATTGTCTATAGTAATTTTTGAAATTTTACCTTTTAAATTATTATGAATTTCTGGACCCAGTAATTCTGGGCTATGAAAAAGTACAGGGTCCCCTACTTTAAATTTTTGTGTTCCTCAGTGAATAGCTTTATTATTATTAAATTCCTGTAAAATTCTATTTATATTATTTATTCCATATAAACCGTTGTAATTTGGACAAAGAATCGTGGGTTTTTAAACAAAATGAACCTTTAAATTTTTAAGTTATAATAATCTTATCAAAGGAAATTAGAAAATAAAACTAATCCAATAAGCCTAATTTTTCTTTGAGTTCGAATGATATGCGATAACATTCATTCTTAACACCTGAGACAAGTCCTGATAGTTCGTCAACTACTTCATTAGGCAATCCACTCGGGTGTTTTTTAATTGTGTTAAGAGTTTTATCTAATAGCATATGAATTCATCTTGTCTTATTTATTGTCCCTAGGGTTTTTAAGTCATGTTTTCTTTCTTCATCTAATTGTTTTCTTTTTGCTATATCAACCATTCCTCATTCATGAGATCCTTTTTCTAATATTTCAGCTTTAAAACGCATAGTTTCTGTTCTAAAGTATAGATTCTCATCTGCACCTATAACAAATTCAATACTTTCATTTTTCTTGAAATTATATCTCTTCCCATTTTCATCAATTGCAGCATAATAATTTTTTTGATATTCCACCACTCCATTCATAATTTTTCTCTTAATAGGTATGTCAAAGAAAGCTTCAACTGCCTCATTTTCTAGTTTTCTAAAAACGCTTTCTTTTTCACGTATTTTACATATGCTGTTTAGATATTCGATTAACTCATCTTTTATCGCGTTAGCTTCTTCAATTGTTTTTATATTCTTTTGTTTGAAATAAAAAGGAACGTTCTTTTGCACTGTATCTCATTTTCTTTCTATGTGTGGCTTTGCATTAGCGTTTGATGAAGAAACGACTTCTATACCCCTTTTTTCAAGCTCTATACGCGTTCTAGCGTTGTTTATTTCATCTTTTTTAAAGTTAGCCCTATTATCAGTGATTATTCTCATAGGATAGCCGTATTTTTGAAAAACATTTTCAAATATTCTTTGATATGAGTTTAGAGATTCTTCTTGGCTTTCGAAATACATATCTAACACTCTATTTGTTCCTACATCTACAACAGCAACACATGTTGCAATTGTATCGTTTTGAAAGTAGTAGTGAGTACACCCATCGACTTCTAAAACTTGTCCGAATTTGTAGTTATTAGCTGTTGCTAATCTATGTTTTTCTACAACTTTTGGAGTGTAAAAAACCAGCTCTTTGCTGTACTTAATAATTTTGTTTTCTTCGTTTTGTTTTCTTATCTTTTTAACTTCTTTTCTTGTTGTTCTTTTGCAGTATGCACTAGCAAAACCTTGTTTTATTAATCTTTTATCTAAATTTGAATATGAAATCTCATAACCAAATTTTTCTTTTAAACAACTGTGATAATTTTTCAACGTCAAAAATGAACAACTACCATTATTGTTCTCTCCTCCTGTTATTTTCATTTCACTTTGATAAATTTCACCTAAGTTGTATATTGTTTCATCATTATATTTTTGTGCATTCTTGTTATTTACATTCTTATGAGAAAGGACTATCTCCTTTCCATTATTTATAAAATCAAGATATTCTATCTTATATCTTTTTATAGTAGAAACAGATTTATTAAATTGCTTTGCTATTGATAAATATGATCTTTTAGGATCTTTTGCAAAGATATCTAATATACGTTTTTTAATTTGTGCATATGACTTATTGTCTAAAATAGTAAACATTCTAACCTACCTTACCAATTATATGTTTTGGATCCAAAACATATAATTGGTAAGGTATCATTTTGTTTAATTTACAAGTAATGATAAAATAAAGTCGTAAGTGAAAAAATATTAATAATCTAATATTTTATAAATAAAATACGTTTAAACAAGGAGAAGAATATGAAAATAGGTTTACCTAAAGAAATCAAACAAAACGAAAACCGTGTTGGTATTACACCTAGTGGTGTTGTAGAACTAGTTAGAAATGGTCACGAAGTTTTAGTTGAATCAGGAGCTGGATTAGGTAGCGGATTTGCTGATGAAGAATATCAAAAAGCAGGAGCAAAAATCACTACAAATGCTGAAGAAGTTTGAAAACAAGAAATGATTATTAAAGTTAAAGAACCTTTAAAATCAGAATACAAATACTTCTATGAAAATCAAATTATTTTTACATACTTCCATTTAGCTGGATTAAAAGATTTAACTGAAGAATTAGTAAAAAATAAAGTTGTTGCAATTGCTTATGAAACTGTTCAAACACCAGATAGAGCATTACCATTATTACGTCCAATGAGTGAAGTTGCAGGAAGAATGGCAGTTATCACAGCTTCAAACTTATTATTAAAAAATACAACTCATGATGGATTAGGAATTCTTCCTGGTGGAAGTCCTGGAACACCAAAAGCTAACTTTACAATTATCGGTGGAGGAGTTGCAGGAACAGCTGCACTTAGATTAGCAATAGGAATGGAAGCTAAAGTTACAGTAATTGAATTTAACGAAAATAGAATTAGACAATTACATGAAATCTATGGAGATAAAATTTCTATATTAAAATCAAATCACGCAAACATTGCTCAAGCAGTTAAAGAAAGTGATGTAGTTATTTCAACTGTATTAATTCCTGGTAAATTAGCTCCTAAACTAGTAACTGAAGAAATGGTTAAAACAATGAAACCAAACAGTATTATTATTGATGTAGCTATCGATCAAGGAGCAAGTGTAGAAACTATTGATCATGCAACTACACATGCTGAACCTACATTTATTAAACACGGTGTTATTCATTATTCAGTTCCAAATATCCCAGGAGCAGTTCCAAGAACTTCAACAATTGCTTTAACTAATGCTACACTTAGTTATGCAGTAGAAATTGCAACAAAAGGTTGAAAAAAAGCTGTTGAAGAAAACATGGCATTAAAATTAGGTCTACAAACAGTTAATGGTAAATTAGTTTACAAAAACGTAGCTGATTCATTAGATATGCAATATACTGAAGTAGATAAAGCTATATAATAAAAATAAAATCTAGCTCGCGCTAGATTTGAGAGTAGGACAAAGTTATTAGACTCCCTAAGGGATAGACCCCCTAGGGGGTCTATTTTTTTTCAAAAAAGGAGTATTTATGAAAAGAGGAAAGCAACTAAGTGTAAGTGAGTGGTTAGAAGTATTTAAGCACTACAAAGAATATTTATCTCAAAATATTACTAAAAAAGAATTTTGTTATATTTATAGCAAAATTAGAAATTCTGAAAATTATTTACTTTCAGAAGAAGCCTTCTGATATTTATCTAGAAAATATAAAGATTATAATTTAGGTATGGAACTAAAAGAATCACAAACAGGAAAAGCACCTAAAAAAGGTAAAGGATCAGGTAGACCTAGAAAGAACAAAGAAGAATATGATAAACAAAGAAACGAAGTGATTAAAGAGATTGATCGCGAAGTTTTAGAATGGTTAATAACAGACCTTTTTAAAGAAGATATTTTAAAGAAAAATAAGGTTGACAATCTAGATGAACTGATAGAAAAAATTAAGAAAAAATTTGGAGAAAATATTTCTAACAAGGAAATAATGAAAATTCTTGGAATACCTAAATCAACTTTTTACTACAAAATCAAGAAACAATCAAAAGATAAGAAAGAAGCTGTTATAGAACACGCAGAAATAATTAGAGAAGCTTTTGCAAAACAAAACGGAAGATATGGTAGAGAAAGGCTATCAGCATATATTTTCAAGACATATGGCATTATTATTAACCCTAGAACACTAGGAAGAGCAATGAATAAATTAGGTCTTTTCTGTCACGTAAGAACAACGTGCAAGAAAAAGCGTGAATCAAAAAATACTAACGTGTATTATCCAAATATTGCTAATAGAGATTATAATGGACTACAAAACGATATTTATGCAAATGATGTTAGTTACATTCCTGCTCCAATAGATGTAGAAGGAAGACATGTTTATTTATCTATCGTAATTCATCACAAAACAAAGAAAATTGTTAGTTATAATTTATCCATATATAATGACACTAATTTAATTATGACTCACATTAGAAAAACAAAATTTCCTAAAAACTTTATTATTCACACAGACCATGGTGTAACATATTCATCGAATGAATATCTTGAGTATATAAAGCAACGAGGTGGAGTGGTGTCAATGTCAAGAATAGGTAACTCTCTAGACAATAGAGAAGCTGAATATTTCTTTTCAATTTTAAAATCAGAAATGTTTTATAACTTTGAAAAGAAAGTAAAAGAAATGACTTTTAGTGAACTAAAAGAATGTATTAAAAATTTCATTGAGTGATATAACAATGAAAGAATATTAAAAAAATTCAAATGAAAAACACCTCAAGAACTATGAGGTGTGTATAATAAACATAACTATTTAGTCTAATAATTTTGTCCCGGTTTCTTTTTTCTTATTTATTATTTAATTTTTTTAATTGTAATTTTATATGGTTTTGCAATGTCTTTAATTTCAACAGTTACTCCAGCTTTTTTACCTAACATAGCTTTTGCAATTGGTGATTCATTTGAAATTAAATTTGAAAAAGGATCAGCTTCAATAGCTCCAACGATTTTGATTTCTCTTACTTTTTTATCTAAGTTAGAAACAAATTCTACTGTTGAACCAATTTTAACTTCTTCATTACTTGAATCACTTGAATCTTCAATAACTTTAGCTCTGTTAATTAATGATTCAACTTCTTTAATTCTTGCTTCAACTTCAGCTTGTCTATTTCTAGCAGCATCATAATCAGCATTTTCACTTAAATCTCCTTGGTTACGTGCTTCAACTAATTCTTCAATAACTTTAGGTCTTACAACTTCTAATAAGTGTTTAAGTTCAACTTTTAATTCTTCTAATCCTTCTTGAGTTAAAATGATTTCTTGTGACATGTTTTTTCTCCTTGTATCTTTTAAATTATATAATATTGAAATTTAAAGTTCTATAGATATATTTATAACTTAAATAAGATAATAAATAATTATATTAATATTATTCTTTATTATTATTTACAACTTCTTGTTGTTTATTAATTTTTAATTCTTTTTCTTGTTGCTTTTTAAGCTTTTTATCTAAAATTATTTTCATTCTTTGTTTTTCAGATTCTGAAATTACAGTTGTACTATCTTCTATTAAATGCTCAGTTTTACCTACAATTGTACTAATAGCAGTTCCTGAAGTTACATTAACTGCAGTTCTACCCATATCAAAAATACCATCTAAAGCTCCAATAATTGAATAAACTCCTTGAAAGTAAGCTCCAAATCCTAATCCAGCTAATACTCCAGCAGTAACTACTCCAGCAGTTCCAGGAATACCACTAATTCCTAAAGAAGCTACTAAAGTAATAAATAAAGCTAAAATGAAAAATACTACTAATCCCATACTTGTTAGATTACTATCATGTTGAGCTCCAGTTCATAAAAAGCTTGTAATAACTCCTGATTGAACTCCAGCACACCCCATTAAACCTAATGTAGTTGAAAGTGGAGTAACTGTTGAAACAACACTATCATCAACTTTAATATCATCTTTTAAAGTATTGATCATCATTGGTAATGTCGCATTTGATGATTGAGTTGCAAATCCTTGAATTAATACTTTTAATGATTGTTTTCATCAACTAAATACTTTAATTCTAAATACTAATAACATTAAAGTAATTCAAATTAATGAAATAGATAATCCAATATAACCTACTCCAATAGCTTTACCAATTGAAGATAATGCACCAATTGGTTTAGAAATAATTGAACTAGTAATCATTGAAAAGACAGCTAGTGGCATTATTTTCATAAATGTCATTAAAACAGAAATAACTAATTTTCAAGCTACATCAGCACCTTTTCTAATTTTTTCCATTTCATCAGGCATTTTTTTAGATAATATTTTAACTGAATTACCGATTAAAAATCCTAATACCATTAAAGGAACAACTGCATTTGTTAATCATGGTTGAACAAAATTAGCTGGGAAATAATTTCATATAATAGTTACAAGTGCTTTAGTTTCAAACTTAGCGTTATTACTTTCTCCAATAGGTTGTAGATCAACACCTTTTCCTACATTTAATAAAATACCTATTCAAAATGTAACAATAAATGCAAAAGCAGTATTTAAAAGTAATAATGCGGTTGCTTTAATTGAAATTCTAGCAATATTTTTCTTTCCTGGTTTTGAAACTACTCTAAATATAGCTAAAAATACAACTGGAGCAGTTAATAATAAAATTCCATTAATAAAAATCTTTTTAAATAATGAAACTCATATATCTAATTGAACTACTCATAATTTATATCCTTCAGTTCCAAACCTAGTTAGTCCATCTTTTGGGAAATTATTTATCGCTTGAATTATTATTCCAAAAATTAATCCTAAAAATAATGCTATTAAAATTCTATAAACAAACTTTATCTTATACTTTTTAAATCCAAATCATAATAAAGCATTAATAAGTATAAAAACAAAAATTGATACAAATGCTTGTCAACTACTAATTGCTAAAAACTTATCTAATAAGATATTAGATTTTTGATTAGTTAATATCATTTTTTTACCTCCTTATTTTAATAATTTTTCTAAAGCAATATGTATAATGTCAACTACTCTTGAAAATGGTGGAGCATATGGTAAATCTATTTGAGTTAATGCATCATCAATTTTAATTTGATTTCAAATTAAACTAACTAAAAAATTAATTCTCATAACTGATAAATTGCTTCCATACATTTGTGCTCCTAATAATGTATTAGTTTTAGTATCTAAAATTAGTTTTAATGCTAATCGAGTTGGTGTTGGATTAGCATAATATGATGGATGATCATAATCTTTAATAAATACTGTTTTATATTCATAATTTAATTGTTTTGCAACTGTTTCATTAATTCCAGTTGAAGTTAATTCAGAATCAAATGATTTTACAATAGCAGTTTGCAATGTTCCTTGATATTGATTATCGATTCCTAAAATATCATCAGCAACAACTTTAGCAAATTTTCTAGCAACGGTAGCTAGTGGAGTATAAGTGTTTTGTTTTGTTAGTTTATGAATTGAAGTAGCACAATCTCCACAAGATCAAATATCAGTTAAATTTGTTCTTCCTTTATTATCAACTACAATTGCTCCATTTTTTAACATTTCAATATTAGTATCATTTAAAAATTGAGTAGCTGGAGCAAATCCAATTGCTAAAATAACTAAATCAACTTCTAAAGATGAATCATCTTCTAAAACTATATCAATTTTATTTTTATTAGATTTTTCAAAATAAGCTAAACCATTATTTTTAATAATGTTAATGTTGTTTTTAATTAGATTTTCTTCTAATAAATCTGTGATTTCTTTATCAAAAACTTTTTTATTAAGTTGTGATTCTTTTTCTATTAAAGTAATTTCTTTATTAAATTCAGCAAGCATTTCTAAGCATTCTAAACCAATAAATCCAGAACCAATAACAGCTACTTTTTTAATAGAATCATTTTGTAATTTTTCTTTTAATTTAATACCATCTTCTAATCTTGTTAAAGTGAAAATATTATCTAATTCAATTCCTTTAACTTTAGGAGTAATAGGTTTTGCTCCTGTTGAAATAACTAATTTGTCATATGATAATTCTATTAAATTATTATCTTTACGATATCAAATCTTTTTATTTTGATCATCTATTTTTTCAACTACTGAATTAGTATAAATTTGAATTTCTTGTTCATTGAATTGTTCAACACTTCTTGCAAGCAAATCTGTTGGTTTTAAATCTTTATTACTTACAAAATAAGGTAATCCACAAGCACCAAGTGAAACATAGTCTTCTTTTTGAATAACTATAACTTCAGTTTGATTTGATAGCTTTTTAATTCTACTAGCAACAGTCATCCCACTAGCAGCGCCACCAATAATAACTACTCTCATTTATACCTCCCAAAGTTTATAAAAATAAAGAAAGAAAATTAATTTCTTTCCTATAAATAAAATTAATTCTAATTTAAATTATATTACATTTTACTAAGTTTTAATCATCTAAATAACTTAGAATTGCATAAAAAAAATAAGCTTATTGCTAAGCTTACTTATAGTCCTACATTTACGTTAAGCATCCTCAAGGTCAGCAGGGCTGGCTAAGACTAAACCGCCGATCCAAATATTCTAAAATGAATACTTGCTATATCAATATAACACAAAATATTTAATCATTCAAATAATCTAATATTAATTGAGTAATCTTTTTATTTTTAACTACTTTATTCAACTCGTCAAAATCAGAATTTTTAATATTATCAATAGTTTTAAAATGTTTATATAATTCTTGACTAGTTTTTTTACCTACTCCTCTAATATTTAATAATTGATCTTGAATTTGATTGTGATATTTTTTTCTAAATCCAGATTTAGCATATTCATCAACTCTAATTTGAACACCAGACAATCAATTATAAAGTTTTTTAAATTGTTTTATCTCAACAGTTTGATCAAATATATCAATTAATGCTCTAGTTTTATGATGATCATCTTTAACTAATCCAATTACATCAATATTTAAATTTAATTGTTCTAAAACTTGTTTACAAGCTTTTATTTGAATATGTGATCCATCAACAATAATTAGATCAGGTAATGTATCATTAGTTTCTAATTTTTTAGTAAATCTTTTTTTAATCATAAACTTCATACGATCATAATCAGAAGTGTTAGTTGAATCAATATTATATTTTCTAAATTCATTTCTAATAGCTTTGCCGTTTTTATATACAACACAAGCTCCAGTTATAAATTGATTATAAATATTTGAAATATCAAACATTTCAATATAACTTGGATATAATCTAATATTTGATATTTGTTGAAGTGTAGTTAGAATTTCATCTTCACTTCCTAGATTAACATTATTTGATAATTTAGCTTTATTAGATAGTTCAATAGCATTTTGTTTTGCTAAATTAATTAGAATTTGATCTTGCTTATTTAAACTGTGACTTATAAAGTTTAAAATGTTTTGATCAATATCTAATAGTTCAATTTCGCTAGGAATTAATAAAATATCAGGAGTAATATTTTTATCATAAATTTGTTGTAAAAAACTATTTAATAATTCAACCACTTCTTGACTTTCATAATTTTGAACATACTCATCTTTAAAAGTTAATTGACCATTTCTATAAAATAAAATCACAAAACAAATTCTATTATCATCTAAATAATAATTTACAACATCAATATTTTTATCACTATTAAACTCAACATTTTGAGCTGTTGTAATAAATTCTAAACTAGCAAGTTGCTCTTTAATTTTTTGAGCTTGTTCAAATTGTAACAATTCACTTGCTTTGTTCATTTGATTAATTAAACTAGTTTTAACTTGACTAATATCACCTTTAAAAAACTTATCTACTTGTTTTATTTGATTTGAATAATAACTCGCATCAACTTGTTTAAAACAAGCTCCAGAACATTGGTTTAAATGATAATATAAACAAGGTTTATTTAAATTTCCTTTACACCTTTTTAAAGGAAATAATCTTTGTAAAGTTAATAAAATAGCTCTAGCATTACTTTTTAATGGTAAAGGACCATAATTTCTTAAAGCTTTTTTATTATACTTTCTTTCATATTTATAAGTTGGATCTTTTTGATTAGTAATTACAATATAAGGATAAGCTTTATCATCATTTAATAAAATATTATATTTAGGACGATATTTTTTAATTAGATTTTCTTCTAAAATTAAAGATTCTTTTTCATTATTTACAACAAAATAATTAATATCATCAATTTCACGAACTAATCTTGTAGTTTTAATATTATGAGCACGATTAAAATAAGAACTAACTCTTTTTTTAAGATTTTTAGCCTTTCCTACATATATAACTTGTTTTAAATTATTTAAATATAAATAACAACCTGCTTTATTAGGTAATAAATTAATTTTTTCTTCTAATTTCATAATCTTTATTTGTTAAAAGTAAGTGTATCATCATCTGATAATAATTTATCTAAAGTAGTATTTTTTTCTTCTTCAGTTTGTTGATTTTTATTTCACCCAAAAGGATTAATATCTCTTTGTTGTCAAAATTGTTCTCTTGCTTGTTCAATTGGAACATCTTTTTGATTCATTTTAATATTAATTAAATTAAGTTCTTTATCAAAATCTTTATCTTGATCATCTATTATTTGATCATCAATATTTAGATCATCTAAATTATAAGTTTGATCAATTTCTAGATCATATTTTAAATCATAATCATCTTCTAAAATAGCTTTAAAATCTTTTAATTCTTCTTTTTTAGCTTTCACATATGATGGTAGTTGAATAATTAAATCACTATTATTAACATCTTTATTATCAAATAATAAATTAGTATTCAAATTATCTATTTTATTTAAATTATTATTAACTTTTAGATCTTGATCATTTATTTGAATTTGATTTAATAATTCAGCATAAATTGGAGTATCTTTAGATGATAAATATAAAATTCTTAATGCTTTACCTCTTTTTTTATGTTTAGGTTTAAATAAATAAAATCCATCACCAGTTAAAATTCAATTAAAGTAAATAAATATAATAAAAATCACAATTATATAAGTAGTAGGCAGTGAAGTATATAATAATACAGCAATAATAAAACTACCTATAATTCCACCACCTAAATAAGGATTGAAATAATTTTGTGGATTAATTAAATAATCAGTTAAAACTTTATAGTTTTGTTTATTAAAAACTGAATGATTAATTCATTGTTGATTGTATGTTTTTATAATTTCATTAAAAATATTTTTTTGTCATAAAGCATTTATTTTATAAACACTTGAATTAGTTTGATACATTACAGTAAATAAAATTAAAGATGTTAAACATAAAATTATAATAAAACCAACTAAAAGCATTAATTTAAATCTTATTTTAAACTTAAATTTTATTTGAATAAAAATACATAAATCAAAAACTAATAATATTAAATAAACTAAATATTTAACTCAACCAAAAATATAACTAAATAAAAGATCATCAATTAATTGACCTATAATAGTAATACGAGCAAAACTAATTGAAATAAAAAGTAATAATAAAAAACCGTTTACTACTCAAGCAACTGAGTCTTGTTTATACTTTTTTTTCTGTCTTTTAAAAATAATAGTTTTGTCTTCATTATAAAGTTGTTGTTTATTTTTTATTACTTTTTGATCTTGCATTTTTTCTAATTCCTTTATTACTTTTTTATTATATCTAATAATAGCTTGACTCTTTTTATATATTTTAACAATCTTATTTTTACAAATCTAATAGTTGACTATAAAAGCGTTTTTTCTATTTTAAATAGAGTTAAACGCTTTTTTAATTATTGAACTTTTTTAGGTTTTGAATTAGTTTTAGTTTGATTGTTATGTCTTTTTTTAGTTTGTTTTGCAACAAAAACTTTTCCATCAGTTTCATTAATAATAGCTAAAACAATAGGGTTTTTTCCTGAT
The DNA here is from genome assembly GCF_000875755.1 of Mycoplasma yeatsii GM274B. Lineage (GTDB taxonomy): Bacteria > Bacillota_I > Bacilli_A > Mycoplasmatales > Mycoplasmataceae > Mycoplasma > Mycoplasma yeatsii. Next base: position 498,760 of record NZ_CP007520.1, read on the forward strand.
TCTTGTCTTACTAAACTTCTTACTTTATTTGTTATTTCTTTTTTAATTTCACTTAGATCGTATTTATTAGGGTGTTGCTTAAATAATGTTTGACCTTCTAAAATTAAATTAGTTACTTCTTTTTGAATTATTTTAAAGATTGGATTATCTTCTTGAATGTATAACACTCCACGCATTTGAGTATCAATTAATGAAACTAATTCTTTATTTCTAGAATCAATTGTTGCACCAACTATAATTACTCCATCAGTTGCTAGTTGTTTTCTTTCATTTAAAACAATAGATCCAACATCACCAATTCCAACACCATCAACATAAGTATTACCTTCATCAGCCATATGTTCAGATATTGCTAAATGTTTTTTAGATAATACTAATGTTTCACCATTATCAATAATTCCAACATTACCAGGTTCTACTCCTGCTTCGATTGCTGCTTTTTCAGCTTTTAAACATTCTTTATACAATGCTTTAATTGGAATGAAATATTTAGGTTTTAATAATGAAGTCATCATTTTAATATCTTCATAACTTGCTCTCATAGATCAAATATTTTTATCACTTAAAGCAACTAATTTTGCATCAGTTCTAGCTAATTCATCTAAAATTTGAGCGTGTCTTTTTTCAATTCCAGCAGCAGGTGGAGTTGCTAGAATAATTACATCTTTTTCAGTAAATTCAACAACATGATCATTTCCTGTTGCTATTTTCATTAATTTAGAATATAGATCATCAGCATTACCTGAAATAATTAATACTCCATCATCTGATTGCATATATTCTTGAATACTAATTAATGAATCTTTATTAATTACTAAGTTTTCATGAATTAAATTAGATTTTAAAACTGCATCCATTGTTCTTCCATAAACTGCAATTTTTCTATTATTTTCAATAGCAGCCATACAAATTTCACTTAATTTATAAATATCTTCTTCAAATATTCCTACTACTATTTTTGTCTTCTTTTCTTTAAATGGTGCAGCTATATAACGATCAATTTTATGATTTGGAACAGTAAAGTCTTGACGTGAAGCAAACTCAGCATCTGAAATAAATGCTAGAACTCCTTTTTTAGCAACTTCTGAAATATAAGCAAAATCAGTTGAAAAATAAGATTGTTCTTTTCCATCAATAATATAATCTCCAACATAAATAATAGAACCTAAATCAGTACTAAAAGCATAACCAAGAGATTGAGGTGATGATGAAGTTGTTCTAAATACTTCAACTTTTACATTTCCTACTTTAATTACATCTTTATCTTTAACTGTTTTAAACATTTTTTCTTTATGTTTTAATCTCATTCTTTCGATTTTGATTTTTGCTATTAATTCAGTAATTTCATTACAATAAACAGGAACATCTATTTCTTTTAATAAATATCCTAATGATCCGATATTATAAGCACTAGGATTAGTTAAAAATACTGCTTTAATTTTTTTCTTATTTTGTTTAATATAGTCTAATTTAGGAATAACAGTATCAATTCCTAAAATACCTTTTTCTGGATATTTTAATCCAGCATCTAATATAAACATCTCATCATTGATTTCTAAAACGTAAAGGTTTTTACCTTTTTCGTCTTGTCCACCAAGAGCTGTAAATCTAATATTTGGCATTATAAAAAATTCCTTTCATTTTAAATATTATAAAATCTCACTAATCGCGTTTAATCGTTAGATTAGTTAAAAGTTTATTTCTTAATATATATTTTAACTTATAAATTTTTATTATTGAATAATAGAATTGTTTTAATAGTTAAGATGGCTTGTAATAATAAAAAAACAAGTCCTAAGACTTGTTTTAATATGAATTATTAAGCAGCTGGTGTTGGTGCTGGAGCTGTTCCTTCTCCACGAGCACCTTCTCCTGAACCTCCTCCAGCAGCGTCACTTCCTGATCCTCCGCCAGAAGCTCCTTCTGAACCTCCTCCAGAGTTATTACCTTCACCTGATTCTTCTTCTTTTTTATCTTTATCTTCGTCTTCTTTTTTACCTTCTTCACCTGAATTTGATTGATCACCAGGTTTTTTAGCGTCTTCAGCTGGTTTTTTAGCTTCGGTTTTACATGCTACAGCAACTGCACCAGTTGTAGCAACCATTGCAACTGATCCTAAAATTGTTAATAATTTTTTCATAAGTTTGTATCCTTCTCTAAATCGAAAATATATTTTAAATTTAAATAAGTACAACTAAAGTAAAGATTTTCACTTTTTGCAGTACTTAACTTTATTCTATTTTTTTTTTTTTTTGTTCAAGCGATTTACACAATTACTAGACAACAGTTGTAAAAATTATTTATCTTGGGTGTATTTCTTAATCCCATATATTTAAGACTTTTATGCGTTGTACTTTTTATAAAATATTTATGATATATTAATAAGGTAAATATTTTATATTTATAGATATAGGCGGACAGGTTCTAGCCGGCCGTTCCTACGAATTTATGACCTGGAGAAATAAGAAAATAGAACCATTACAACTTCTAAATGAAGTTGTTTTTTTATTTAATTAAAATGTTAAGAGTTGACATAAAAAAACAAGTCCTTAGACTTGTTTTTGATAAGTATAAATTATCTAGTAACAGGAGGAGTAACTGTATCTGTTCCGTTTCCACCTGATGGATTTGTAGCTGATTCTGAAGCTTTTAATTTAAATGTTACATCAACTGTTCCTTCGAATTTTGATTGGCTTTCTTCTTTTACAGAAATAGTAACTTTTTTATTACCATTATCAGCAGGTTTAGATTCACTTTTCACTAAATCAGTTACCTTTAATTCTCCAACTGTTTGTGAATTTTTTTCAATAACTTTTGCTAAGATATCATCTTCTTTAGCAATTTCACCTAAATCAAGATTTTTAATTAAATCAGATAGTTTTTTCTTAGCTGGAGCTGGTGTTGAGTCTTTAAATTTAACATCTTTTTCACCTTTGAATTTTTTGTTATCTGCTTTAGCTTTAATTTTAGCTCCATCTTTCGCTTCATTAACTGCAACTTCCACATCTTTATCTGTTAAGTTTAATCCTTCGTTTGCTTTGTTAACTGCTTCAATAATTTTGTCAGTTTTTTCTCAATCTGCTTTTGGTAAAGAAATTTCAGTAACTTTAATTTCTTTTGATAAATCTTTTACTGAATCTTTAGCTTCAGTTTTACATGCTACAGCAACTGCACCAGTTGTAGCAACCATTGCAACTGATCCTAAAATTGTCAATAATTTTTTCATATGTATGTACCTTTCTCTAAATCTAAAATATATTTCGAATTTAAAATAAGTACAACTAAAGTATAGATTTTTCACTTTTTTAGTGGTACTTAAGCTTGAGAGTAGGACAAAGTTATTAGACTCCCTAAGGGATAGACCCCCTAGGGGGTCTATTTTTTTTCAAAAAAGGAGTATTTATGAAAAGAGGAAAGCAACTAAGTGTAAGTGAGTGGTTAGAAGTATTTAAGTACTACAAAGAATATTTATCTCAAAATATTACTAAAAAAGAATTTTGTTATATTTATAGCAAAATTAGAAATTCTGAAAATTATTTACTTTCAGAAGAAGCCTTCTGATATTTATCTAGAAAATATAAAGATTATAATTTAGGTATGGAACTAAAAGAATCACAAACAGGAAAAGCACCTAAAAAAGGTAAAGGATCAGGTAGACCTAGAAAGAACAAAGAAGAATATGATAAACAAAGAAACGAAGTGATTAAAGAGATTGATCGCGAAGTTTTAGAATGGTTAATAACAGACCTTTTTAAAGAAGATATTTTAAAGAAAAATAAGGTTGACAATCTAGATGAACTGATAGAAAAAATTAAGAAAAAATTTGGAGAAAATATTTCTAACAAGGAAATAATGAAAATTCTTGGAATACCTAAATCAACTTTTTACTACAAAATCAAGAAACAATCAAAAGATAAGAAAGAAGCTGTTATAGAACACGCAGAAATAATTAGAGAAGCTTTTGCAAAACAAAACGGAAGATATGGTAGAGAAAGGCTATCAGCATATATTTTCAAGACATATGGCATTATTATTAACCCTAGAACACTAGGAAGAGCAATGAATAAATTAGGTCTTTTCTGTCACGTAAGAACAACGTGCAAGAAAAAGCGTGAATCAAAAAATACTAACGTGTATTATCCAAATATTGCTAATAGAGATTATAATGGACTACAAAACGATATTTATGCAAGTGATGTTAGTTACATTCCTGCTCCAATAGATGTAGAAGGAAGACATGTTTATTTATCTATCGTAATTCATCACAAAACAAAGAAAATTGTTAGTTATAATTTATCCATATATAATGACACTAATTTAATTATGACTCACATTAGAAAAACAAAATTTCCTAAAAACTTTATTATTCACACAGACCATGGTGTAACATATTCATCGAATGAATATCTTGAGTATATAAAGCAACGAGGTGGAGTGGTGTCAATGTCAAGAATAGGTAACTCTCTAGACAATAGAGAAGCTGAATATTTCTTTTCAATTTTAAAATCAGAAATGTTTTATAACTTTGAAAAGAAAGTAAAAGAAATGACTTTTAGTGAACTAAAAGAATGTATTAAAAATTTCATTGAGTGATATAACAATGAAAGAATATTAAAAAAATTCAAATGAAAAACACCTCAAGAACTATGAGGTGTGTATAATAAACATAACTATTTAGTCTAATAATTTTGTCCCGGTTTCCTTATTCTATTTTTTTTTTTTTTTTTGATTCAAGCGTTTTACATAATAACTAGACATTAGTCTTAAGATTAAAATATTAAAGTAACAAACTACTTTTTTAAATAAAAAAATAACTCCTTTAAAAGAGTTATAAATTATTGAAAATAGATATTATCTGTAATATATTAATAATGTAAATATTTTTATAAATATTTTATTTATAGATTGGCGGACAGGTTCTAGCCGGCCCTGCCTACCATTTGAGATGGCGAAATAAGGAAATAGAACCATTACAACTTCTAAATGAAGTTGTATTTTTTTATTTAATACCTAACTCTTAGTCTTATCATTTAAAACGAAAATATCATTTAATATTTCAGTTTTACTAATTTTATGTTTACTTAAGTTTAATAATTTAATTTTTTTACTACTTAATTTAACTAATAAGTTTTTTGATTCTAAATCATATTCAAAAGTATCAGCACTTAATCCTACTTTATCTAAACTTTCTAATTCTAATTTAATTTCTTGTTGATCTGAAAAAATAACAGGAGCATTTAATGTTCTAAATTTATTAGTTGAAACAGGCATTAACTCTTGCATTTCATATAATGACACTTCAGGATAGATTATTGCACCATTAGCTGATTTCATAAATCCAGTAGATCCACTAGGTGTTGAAAAAACTAAACCTGTTCCTTTAAATTCTTCTAAAAGTTCATCATTAATATAAATTTTTGTTGTTAATGGTCTTATGTGATTTGTAACTTTTATTTCATTTATTGCATAAACTTTTTTATCGTTAAAATTAACTTCTAATAAAGCAAGTTGAGTAATATTTGCGTTTTTTAATAAATCACAACAAATCGCTTCTTGTAAATCTTCAATTCTATTTTTATTAGTATAAAAACCAATTCCACCGAACTTAATTGGAGCAAAAACTAATTTATCTAATAAATGCTGATATTTATGAACAGCTACTAAAAAAGTACCATCGCCCCCAATTACAAAAACAATATCAGGATTTTTTTCATCTTCAACAAAATTATTTTTATTTAATAATTCAATTAAATCATTTTTAATACTATTTGTTTTATCATAGCTATTTGTTACTAAACTATATTTCATATCAATCAACTCCTTAATTGTTATTATATACATTTGATTAGAAATAACTTATCTAAACTTTACTTATATTTTAATTCAAGATTAAAAAACTCTAACAATATAGTTAGAGAATTATCTAAATTTCTGTTTCATTAGTATGAGCTATCATTAACTCTTTAATTGAAATGTGTTGAGGTAATTGATAAACATATAAAATAGTTCTAGCAATATCAATTGCAGCTAATCCTCCATCAATTTCATTAATAAATTGTATATGTTCATCTAATATTTCTTTTTTAGTTGAATTCAATAAATTAGTTGCAACTGTTCCTGGTTCAATTAAACTAAATCTAATATTTGTATGAGCTAATTCACGTCTTGTTTGTTCTGTAATTGCATTAACTGCAAATTTACTTCCATTATAAACCGCATGATCAGTATATGTATATCTAGCTGCAACACTTGAAATGTTAATTATAGTTCCATGATTTTGTTTGATCATACTAGGTAGTACTGCATCCATTCCATTAATTACACCTTTAACATTAATATCAATCATGTCATATTTTTGTTGAATGTTTTGATCAATATATTTATCTAAAATCATAATTCCTGCATTATTAATTAATAGATCAACTGGACCAAATTTTTCTTCAGCTAATTTAATTGCATTTTTAACTTCATCTAAATTTCTAACATCAACTCGTGCTGTCATACAATTATCTAAGTTTAAATTATCTAATAGTTCTTTTCTTCTAGCCATAATTAGTAATGGATAACCTAAACTAGAAAATAACTTAGCACACTCTAATCCAATACCACTACTTGCTCCTGTAATTACTACTAATTTTTTCATACTATCACCAAAAATATTATATTATAAAAAAATAAGCTTACTGATAAGCTTATTCTATAGTATTATTATTAATTTAATTTAAAGAATTTAAGATATCATTAACACTTGATTCTCATTGTTTATCAATTTGATTTGTTAATGACATAGCTTGATGAATTCAAATTATTTTTTGTTTAAAATTAGAGTTTTTTCAGTCATTAATATTTGTAATTTCTAATAACTTAACAACAAGATGTTCATTATCTAAAAGTTCTGTTTCTAATTTTTGTCTGAAAAATGAAACATTTTCAAGTGAGTATTGTAATTTGTTTTCACTAGATGATAAATTTCTAGTTTTACGTAATAGTTCTATTTCTTTTTTAATTAGTTGTTGTTGAAATAGATGAATCTCTTCTTTCATACTAGTTGTTGTTGAATTTGTCGGACAAGCACAAGAAACTACAGTAAATGAAACTTTCATCATTGAACTAAGTGAGAAAAATAAAATTAACTTTCTTCAAAACCTCATAATTTATCCTTTCTACAAAATAAAGATTTTGCAAAAGTCATCTGTCATATATCTACACTAATATTATAGTAAACAATTAAATATGTATAATTAAAATTGAAAAACTAAAGTAGAATAATTAAACAATAAAATACTTTTGATATTAAAATATAAAAAGTATAATTATATTATGAACTTTCAAGGAGAAATTATGGATAATAAACAAATAATGGTAAGTGGAATTACACCAAGTGGAACTATGACTTTAGGTAATTATTTAGGTGTTGTTAAACGTTTTATTGAATTTCAAAATGAACATGACTTATATATTTTCATAGCTAATTTACATGCGATAACTTTACCTCAAGATAAAGAAAAATTAAGAAAAAACACAAAAGAAATTGCTGCTTTATATTTTGCTTGTGGACTTGACATTAATAAATCAACTATCTTTTTACAATCAGATGTAACTCAACATTGTCAGTTAGGTTGAATTTTAACAACTCACACAACAATGGGTGAATTATCTAGAATGACTCAATTTAAAGATAAATCGGTTAAAGCTGAATCAATTAATGGTAAATCTTATATTCCAACAGGATTATTTGCTTATCCAGCATTAATGGCTAGTGATATTTTATTATATGATGCTAAATTTGTTCTAATTGGAATTGATCAAAAACAACATTTAGAGCTTACAAGAGATTTAGCTATAAGAATGAATAATAAATATGGAAAAATGTTTGAAGTGCCTGAACCATTAATTAGTGAGAAAACTGCAAAAATTATGGATCTACAAGACCCTACTAAAAAAATGAGTAAATCAAGTACTAATCCAAAATCAATTATTACAATGTTAGATACACCTGATCAAATTAGATCAAAAATTAAAGCTGCTTTAACTGATTCTGAAGATTTAATTAAATATGATCCAATAAATAAATCTGGTGTTTCAAATTTAATAACTATTTATTGTGAATTAACAAATACAAGTATAAGTGATGCTGAAAAACGTTGAGAAAATAAAAATTATAAAGATTTAAAAGATGATGTAACTGAGGTATTAATTAACTTAATCGATCCTATTCAAAAACGTTTTAAAGAATTATATAATTCAAAAGAAGTTGAACAATGATTAGAAATCGGAGCAGAAAGAGCTAGAAAAATAGCTAATAAAAAATTAAATAAAGTTCAAAACTTATTAGGTTTAAATTATAATAGAAAATAATTTTAGTAACTATTTAGTTACTTTTTTATTAGGAGAAAGATATGAAAATAGTTAGAGTTATTGGAGCTGGACTAGCAGGTTGTGAAGCTTGTTATCAATTATTAAAAAGAAATTATTTTGTAGAATTATATGAAGTTAAATATTTAAAGAAAAATCCAATTCAACATAATGATTTATTTGCTAATTTAGCTTATTCTGATTCTTTTAGATCTAATTTATTAACTGATTCAGTTGGAACTTTAAAACAAGAAATGAGAATGCTAGATTCATTAATTATTAAAGCTGCAGAATTTAGTTCAACTGAATCTAATAACTCGTTAGTTTTAAATAGAATTAAATTTCAAGAATATATTACAAACTTTTTACAGTCTCAAAAAAATTTAAAAATCATTAAACAAGAATACGTTGAAATTGATCTAAATATACCAACTATAATAGCAACTGGACCAATTACAACTACTAGTTTAGAAAATTCAATTAGAAATTTAGTTGGTGAAAATAACTTTTATTTATTTGATGCAGTTGAACCTATGGTGTGAAAACAATCAATTAATATGGATTTGGTGTATCAACAAAAAGATGATCTTTATTGTTTATTAAATAAAGAGCAATTTGAAAATATTTATAATCAAATAATTAATGCTGAGATTTTTATCTCTCCTTTACCTGGTGAAATAAAAATGGTTGAAGATTATGGTTTAAAATCTCTTGAATCAATCGCTAGAAATAAAGAGCTATTATTAAAAACAATATTTAAACCAATTAAAAATAGTTACGCTAGTGTTAGATTAAAAAAAGATAGTGTTAAAGATAATATTTACACTATAGTAGGTTTTCAAACAAGTATTAAATGACCATTTCAAAAAAATATAATTAAAAGCATACCTGCTTTAGAAAATGCAGAAATATTAAGATATGGAGTAATGCATAAAAATGATTATATTAATAGTAAAGAACTTGTTAATGTAGGTTTTCAATTAAAAAATCATCCTAATATCTTTTTTGCAGGACAAATTACTGGAGTTGATGGATATGTTGAATCCGTAGCAAGTGCTATTATTAGTTCAATAAATCTTGACCGATATTTAAATAATAAAAAATTAATTATCCCAAGTGTTGATTCAACAATTGGAGCATTGTGTAATTATTTACATAAAACTACTGATCAAATTTTTCAACCAATTAAAATTAATTGAGCAATTGTTGGAAAAAATACAAAAATACCAACTAGTTTAATTGATAAACAAAAACTATCAAATAAAGCTATAAAATCCATTCAAAAATACATTTCTAAAATTAATAAAAATTATTAATATTTTTCTTTGCTTGGTATAATAAAGTAAACAAAAATAAATTATTTTGGAGGTTGAAATGGTTTATCCGATAACTACTGCAGTTGCTATATTTATTTTGATATCACTATATTTTATAGCATATCTAATGGATCGTAGATTTTTGAAAAAAATTAATACAAGTAGTATTACATTAATGGGAATGCTTATTGCATTAATTGTTATTCTAACTAACTGTATAGGTAACTCTGGTATATTTTTCAATACTAGATTAATGTTAGGAAATTTCGTTTTATTCTTATCAGGTATGATGTTTGGACCAGTTGGAGGAGCAATTGTTGGAACATTAAGTTGATTAATAGGACTAGGATTTATTCAAACATTTATTCACGCTTCAATTTTAGCAATGTATGTTTTATATGCTATGTTAGGTTCTTTAGTATTCTTATTTAAATCAGAATCAAAACTAACTTATGTAATCTTAGTATATTCATTCTTAGCTATAGCAAGTTTTCTAATGACATTCGTAGCTTTTCCAATCGCTTCATGAGCGAGTGTTGGTGGAGAAAGAACATTCTGACAATGAATGTTACTTCCAAAAAAATTCATAGTGTTTCCTTTAGACGTACTAATAGAACCACTTCTTATAATTCCTTGTTTTGAAGTATGTTTATTATTATTAAAAAATAACCCTACTGTTGAAGGAAAAACTTGAGCGACTAGATTTGGAAGTTTAGATCACTTATTTTCAAAGAAAAGATCTAAAAAGATAAGCTCTAATTTACAAAAAACTACTGCATAAGTAGTTTTTTTAATACCGAATATAAAGAATTAGATTATTAAGAAGAATAAAAAAATCGCTTAAAGCGATTTTTTAATAACTATTTGTTTAAAGCTTTTTTAGCAACTTCAACTAATGCTTTGAATTCTTCAGCGTTGTTAATAGCTAATTCAGATAACATTTTTCTGTTAACTTCAATGTTAGCTAATTTTAATCCGTGCATAAATGTTGAGTATGATAATCCTTCTGGTCTAACAGCTGCATTAATACGAACGATTCATAATGATCTAAAGTTACGTTTTCTTTCTTTACGTCCTACGAATGCATAAGCCATAGAACGAATTACTTGTTCATGTGCTTTTTTGTATGAAGATTTTTTAGTTCCGTAGTAACCTTTAGCACGTTTAATTCAACGTTTTCTTCTTGCTCTAGTTACTTTTCCAAATTTAACTCTTGCCATATTTCTGTTATCCTCCTATATTATCCTTGTAATAAACCTTTTAAGTTTTTCATATCTGATTTACTTACTACTGTCATTTTTTCTAAGTGACGTTTTTGTTTAGTAGTTTTACCTGTTGCACGGTGTGATCTATAAGCTTTACCTCTTTTTAAAGAACCATTTGGTTTTTCAATAACACGTTTAGCTAAAGATTTTTTTGTTTTCATTTTTGCCATAATGTTCTACTCCTTGTCTTAACTAATTTTTCTTAGGCACGATATACATATCTAAAAATCTAGAATTTAATTTAGCTTCTTTTTCAATTTTAGCTACATCACTAACTAAATCAAAGAATCTATCTAAAGTTTGTTGTCCTAAATCAACATATGCAATTTCTCTACCTTTAAATTTTAATGAAACTTTAACACGGTTTCCTTCTACTAAAAATTCTTTAGCCTTTCTTGCTTTAGTTTCTAAATCATGTTGACCAATATTAACTGTTAATCTAATTTCTTTGTTTTCTGTTTTAGCTTGGTGTTTTTTAGCTTCTTTTAATTTCTTTTGTTGTTCATATTTGAACTTACCATAATTTACTATTCTAGCAATAGCAACTCCATCAGGTTGAACACCAACTTGGTATAAATCTAAGTTTTTTGAACTAGCTAAAGATAATGCTTCTTTTCTAGACATAACACCTAGTTTTTCTTTGTTTTCATCAATCACTAAAATTTGACTAGCTCTAATGAATTCATTTATTGGTTCTTGATTTTTCATAGGTCTTGAATTTCTTTGTCTGTTATCCATGTAATTCTCCTTAAAATAAAAAATGTGCCATTAAAGAATTAGAAAGCACACTTATTGCATATAACCATTATAAAAAAGTTATTACCATTTTGCCTAATTGCTAATGGTGAGCGAGTGCTTCTTCTTTAAACAAGATAATTGTATATTATTTATTAATAAATATAAAGTATAAATTACAAAATTTTTCAAAAATAAAAGATATGCAATGCATATCTAATAATTATTTTAAAATAGCTACAACTTCACCTTGTTTTACTTTACCAAATTTAACAATTTCAATTGATTTTTCCATTGGATTTGTAAAAACAATTGGAGTTGTAATTGAAGGAACTTTTTTAGCAATTTTTTTAAGATCAACTGTTACTAATTTTTCATTAGCTTTAATCATTTGATCTTGTTCAACAACTGAATCAAATCCTACTCCCTTTAAAGTAACAGTATCTAATCCGATATGAATTAGAAGTTCAACTCCTTGTTTAGTTTGAATTCCATAAGCGTGTTTTGTAGGAAAAACAGTCATTAATTTTCCTGCAATTGGAGCAAAAAAATCATTTGAACTTGGAATGATAGCAAAACCATCACCCATCATTTTTTCTCTAAAAACATCATCTTCAACTTTATCTAAGCTAACAATTTCACCATCACAAGGTGCTAATATTTCAATATTCTTCTTTTTAAATGGTCACATATTAATCCCTCTTTTATCTACTATTTTAATTTTAACATTTAATTATTTTGTTTAAGTTTGATGTAATTCTAAATTATTTTAAATTATTTAAAAATTCATTAACTAATTCTAGAACTTGTTTTTCATTTTCACACTCTAAAGCTTTGTTTGATAATTCAACAGCTGAATTCATATCAATTTTACTCATTAATGATCTAGCTCTTAAAACTGAAGTAGCACTCATTGAAAATGCATCTAATCCTAATCCTAATAATATTGGTAACGCTTGAACATCTCCGGCCATCTCACCACACATACCAACTCATTTATTATTTTTATGACCACCATCAATTGTCATTTTAATTAATTTTAAAATAGAAGGGTTTGTTGGTTGATATAAATAAGACACGTTTTGATTCATTCTATCACTTGCCATTGTATATTGAATTAAATCATTAGTTCCGATTGAAAAGAAATCTGCATATTTACTAAATTGATCAGCATTAACTGCAGCTGCTGGAATTTCAACCATCATTCCGATTTGAACATCTTTATCATATTTAATATTTTCTTCATCTAATTCTTTTTTACAATCTTCAACAAATTGTTTAGCTGATCTAAACTCATCAATTGTTGCAATCATAGGAAACATAATTCCAAGTTTACCAAATGCTGAAGCTCTTAATAAAGCACGAATTTGATCTTTAAAAATATCTTTTCTATCTAATGTAAATCTAATTGCTCTATAACCTAAAAATGGATTCATTTCTTCAGGAAAACTAAAGTATGATAATTTTTTATCTCCACCAATATCTAAAGTTCTAATGATAACTAGTTTTTGATCCATATCAACTAAAACTTTTTTATAAGCTTCAAATTGTTCTTCTTCAGTTGGGAAATGATCGTTATCCATGTATAAAAACTCACTACGGAACAATCCAATTCCTTCAGCTCCTGATGCTAAAACTCCTTCAACATCATTAGGTGAACCAATATTTGCTTCAATTAATTTTTCAATACCATCTTTTGTAAGAGAAGCTTTATCTTTAAATAATTTTAATTCAGCTTGTAGTTTTTTATATTCAATTGCTTTTTGTTGGTATTTTTCAATATCAGTTTGATTTAATTCTAATTCAACAACTCCACTTGCTCCATCTAAAGCAATCATTTCTCCATCTTTAGCTTGACTAGTTATTGTTTTTAATCCTAAAACAGCTGGAATTTCTAAACTTCTAGCCATAATAGCAGCATGACTTGTTCGTCCACCAATGTTTGTTAAAAATCCTTTTACAAAATTCTTATCTAATTGAGCAGTTTGACTTGGAGTTAGATCTTCAGCAATAATAATAACTTCTTGATCGATTGTTGAAAGATCGATAATTTTAATATTTAAAATGTGTTTAATAATTCTTGTTGCAACATCTTTAATATCACTACTACGTTCTTTAAAATAAGCATCATCCATCATGCTAAACATCTCATAATACTTATTAGTAACTTCTTTTGTTGCATAATCAGCATTAACTTTTTCTGAACTAATTAAAGAAATAATTTCTTCTTTAATCATTGGATCATTTGCAATGTCTTTGTGTGCATCAAAAATTGCAGCTTTTTCTTCTCCTAGTTTTTCAAATGTAATTTTTCTTAAATTTTCTAGATCATTAACTGATTTTAAAACTGCATCTTCAAATTTTTTAATTTCAGCATCAACATCTTTAATTTCTAATTTATTAACTATAATTTCTTCTTCATTAATTATAAGAGCTTTAGCTACTGCTATACCTTCACTTGCACCAATCGCTTTAAGTTGTTTACTCATGATCAATCTCCTTATTCTAATAATTAATTTTTATAAAATTGTATTTCTTTAATTGCACTAGATGATAATTGTCTTTTTTCTACATCACTTATAAAATAAACTATTTCTATATTTGGATCTAAACTTTTAAATCCATCATAATAATTTAATTCATAATCAAAATCTTGTTGACTTCTTAATCCTCTAACAATATATTTAGCATTTAATTTGTTAGCTATATCAGTTGTTAATTGATCTTTATTTGCTATAACTGAAATATTTTTAAAATCTTTAGTTAGATTAGTTATAATCTCAATTCTTTTTTCAAAACTTAAGAAAGTAGATTTATTAATATTTTTACTAACTACTATGATTAACTTATCAAATAAAGAACTTGCTTTTTTTACTATATTTAAATGACCATCGTGAAACGGATCAAAACTTCCAGGATAAATAGCAATTTTCATAACAACCTCTTTTAATTTTCATAATTTAATTATAGTTAATTAATATAGCTTTTGAAATTAATCTCATAAAAAAACAGTAACATAATTGTTACTGTAATTGATTTTTATAATTTAAAGCTACAACACTTTCAATGTTTCAATATGAATTATTATTTTCTTCTTTTTTAAGTGTAACTTCAAATTCTTGACCAATAATATTATTAAATTGAGAAGTTGAGAATTTAGTTCTTATTAATTTATATTTAATTTCATCTCTTGATGAACTAATGTGTTTAGTTGTTCAAGCATCTTTTTCATAATATTGACCAATTTTTTGATATTCTTCTTTATTAAGTTCTTTTTGTTTGTTATTTAAAACAAAACTTAAAGCTTCAAATAATGAAGTAACTGATTTTTTATTATTTACACTTACATTGTAAAACTCATCATTAATATTTAATCCACCTAATAAAATACTTAAGCTGTGTGATATAGATTTTTTAATAAATCCTGATTGATCTATTCCTATTAAATATCTTAAAGGAGAAACTGATTTATCAATTGTAATTTCATTAGTTAAATCTTGACCATCTAAAGTGAATTTAATTTTATCTCATAAGAAATAAGAATTTTTAGGTTTAGTCTGTCTATTATTTGAATCATGAGAATCTATCGAATCAATAATAGTTTTAAGAATATTTTTATTTTCAACTTTATCAGCATTTCGAACTGATGAAGTTGCAGTCACTTTAATGTATAAAGATTTTAAAATATGTCCTATTGCTGAAATATCAATTCCAATAGATTCTTTAGGGTGTATATCTAAGTATTGTTCAACTGATGTTCCAATTCTATCTAAAAATAAATTTAAAGGTTCATCATTAATTCCTTCTATACCAAGTGCTTTTAATTTAGATAACGGTACATTTATATTTTTTAATGATGGAATGTTTCTATAAAATGCATCATTTGGAATTATTCTTTCTCCTAAAACTTCTATAGCATTTTTAACATCAGCTAAAGAATTAATAACAGCAGGTTCAGCTTTATCTTTTTGTTTTACTGGTTTATTGTTTGTTATTGCTTTAACAATAGGAAGTAATGGGTTGGTATTATCTTTAATATCTGGAACAATGAAATCAGCTCATTTTTTAGTAAATTCAGTTGCAAAATTTCCATTCTCATCATATAAAGTTTTAATTAAATCATATTCAGGAGTTTTAATATCTGATTGTTTTTTAAAATAACTGGTAGCTTTTTCTAAATATGCTGGAAATCATTTTGTTTTATTTATTCCTGATCTTAGACTTTCTACAAATTCGCTAGGTGAATTTATAAATTTATATTCAGTTAATTTATTTAATATCGTTCTTAAAGGGTCTAAAACTTTATTGATATCTTTAACTACATTTGCTAAAAATGAAACAATATTTCTATTAGGAAGATTAATTACATCATATATAGATCAAGCTTCAACAACTTTTCCAGGACCTAATCCTAAATATAACACTAACTCACTATTATTGTTATCAATATATCTTATATCTAATATATCGCTAAATAATTTTCAAATATTACTTATATTTATAAATGCATCTTTAAAACTAAAATTAAATTCTTTATCTCTGTAAAAAATATGTTTTATAAAATTTAATAGTGTTGCACTAATATTAGAAGAAGCTGAAAATAAATTTTGTAAAGCATTTATAACAGTAGTAATAATACCTTTTTCACCAAAAATATAAACATGACCTGTTACAAAGTTAGTGTCAAAAAATCTTGTACCAGATCAAATTTCTATGTTTAATTTATTACCATTAAAATAAGCTTTTTTATGTCCTGTACTAACTTTTTCAAATAATTTATTAATTTGATCAGTTATTATTTTTTTAACATCATCTTGACGTTGTTCAACAAATCCTTTAATTATAGGAACAAAATATTTTAATACACCAGATAAATTAAGTAATAATCCTTGAACTGAGTTAATAACATCAAAAAATAAATTAGAAGTTCCTAAATTAGTTGGTTTATTTTCTGAATCAAAATAAACTTTAGATTTATCTACTCTTTTAAACATAAAATCTAAAAAACGGTTAGCATATTTTTCTTCTTGCATTACTTTAGCTAAACCTTTAATTAAAACTAATAAATCTAATTTGTCTTCAGCTAATATTTTAAATGACTCAACTCTTTTATCTAACAATTCACTTATACTTAATTTTTCATTAACTACATAATACATTGAAAAGTATAATTCACTTTTTATATATCTTAATAATTCAGGTAGCATTTTGATTAACATTTCACGGTTAAAAACATTTTTAAAACTATTAAAAGCATTTTTTAATTTATCTATAAATCCAACATCTTTTTTACCAAATTCAGTTGCAATAACTTCATAAACTGTTCTTAAAATAAAAGATGATAAGTCATTTGCTAAATTATCAGTATTATGATTTAAATGTGTTTGACCTGTAATAGCTGTTGAAAGACTATTTAATTCTTTATTAAATAATTGTCTTACGTTTAAGTTTTTATAAAAACTAGGATCTAATTTATGGTTATTAATTAAAAATTCACCTATACTTTTAAGTGTTTTTTCATTATTAACAATGTAATTTATTACTTTTTTTACAATATCATTATCTCTTATACTTTTAATAACACTATCTGTTTTTAAAAGATTTTTTTGAATTAAATCAATTCCTAATCCTAAAGTTTGAGATGAAATACTTGCTAAACCATTTTGAACAATAGATAGTTGATTAATTAAAGGTTCAATACTATCTGGAACGATTGAATCAGGTGATTTATTAGTTATATCTTTAAGTTGATTATTATCATTTTTATCTATATATTGAATTTGTTTAGTAAAAAGATTATTACTTTTACCAAAATAACTTTCTAAAACATCTCCAATTTTAGCATCACTAACTGAACTATCATTATCTGGTTTTCATATAAATTTAGATCCTAATTCATCAATTACTTTTTTATTAGCTAAACGTTGATTAATATAATTAGCATCAATTCCTTCTTCATCATTTAAAATTTTACCTTTAACAGCATAAGAACTTAGTTTAATATAATTTTCAACACTATTAATAAATTTATTTTTCTTATTATCTACATAACTAGAAGTAAAACCTAAAAAAGCACTTATAACAACTAAAAGCATTAAAATAGGTACATATCATTTTTTATAATCTTTTAATGATTTTCATAATTTAGCCATTAAATTAAACCTACTCTCCTTTTAGTTTTTTATAAGATAAACAAATAAATTTAAACATAATAATTATTAGATTTATCATTTCAATACTAATATTATATAATATAAGCATGTAAATTGTACATTAGCGTAAAAATACTATTTTTAAAGGTGGGTTGTATGAGAAATTTATTTTTAATGATTAAACAAGGAATGAAATGGATCTATAATTTAAAGTTACAGTTAATTATAATTATGTTTTTAACTTTTATAGCTTCAACTATTTTAACTATTTCATTTACAACTAATCAAAGACTAGAAAAAGAATACAACACAGTAGTTAATACAAAAAAAACACCTAAATTCGATTCAACTTATAATATTACAGTTGGAAGTAAAGCAAAACCTGAAAAAAATAGTACATTATTCTTACCGATATTTGATTTTATTAAAAAAGATTGAACTGGTATGAAAGAATCAAATAACTATAATATAGTTTTTAATAATATTTATGGTTATGATACTTTAATAACTAAAACTATTGAATCAGATGAATTTAAAACAGCTTGAACATCTTATTTAGATATGTTTGATATTAAAAACAACAATAAAGATGGTGTTACAAAAGTAGCTGAAAAACAAGAAAAATTTGATTTTGCTATTGATGATGCTTTTTTTAATACAATGATTGATCTTATAAATAGTGATGATGAAAGTATTAAAGATACTGTTATTTATAAATACACTCAAAAAAATAAAGATTGATATAAAGATTATTTAATAGATAATGGCAAAAGTAATTGATCAAAATTTATAAATGATAAAGAATTTGAAACATTAAGAAATACTAAAAATCAAAATTTAAAAATTTATAATTACTCATATTATGCTTTTGAATCAATTAGTCAATATCTTTTTAAAAACGTTAGATATTTTATAAGTCAAGAATCAGAATTATTAGATAAAATAAAAGAACTTAATACTAGAGAAGACGTTGCTAAATTATTTTATGAATTTTTCTTTGGTAAACAATGAGATGAAAAAACTAAGATAGAAGAAAAATACATAACTAATAAAGAAAATAAATACACATTGCAATTTGATAAAAATCCTAAATCAGAATTTGAAAATATAATTACTCTTAATAAAGATAAAAAGCAACAACCAACTGAAGATGATGACTTTTTTAAACTTATAGTTTCAAAAGGTTTTAGAGGTGTTTTAAGACCAATATATATTAAAGGTTCATCTGATGAAATTGAAAAAGTTGAATGATGAAATCAAACAAATGAATTAGAAGGTAAATTATCTGATCTTAATAAATATGTTCAGAATGTAGATAAAATCGATGCTTTTAAAACTAGTGGACTTGTTAACTTTTTAGCAGTTAATGCTGATGAGTTTGCAAATATCAGATCTAAAGCTGTTAACTTTTATTCTACTTTAGAAAAAGATGGTGATAATGTCTTAGTTCCTGTGGCTAGACAATATACAATTACTTCTGCATTTTTAACTCATAATTTACTTGCAGCTAATGCTAATGGGTATGGTTTATATATAAGACCTGAGATCATTTTTACTGATCATGTTACTAAAAAAACTTATAGAATTGTTGATATAACAAATACCGAGTTTACTAATTATGAAATGTTAAAAGGAGAAGAATCAGCAAGTCCAAGTGAAATAACTGTAAGTAAACAATTTGCAAAAGCAAATAAAATTAAGATCGGTGGAAATATTTCACTAGGTCAACAATCTTCATTATTAATTACAGGGTATTCAACTGATACTTATTCATTCTTTCCAACTTCAGATCCTAAAGTACCACTACCAAAATCAAAATCTGGTGGAATAGTTTATGCAAAAAGATCAACTATTACTAATATATTAGGTAAACAAGATAAAGCAGATAACAATGATAATACTTCAATGTTTAACTTCTTTTTATATAAACAAAAAGATGCTTCTAATTTAAATCAAGTATATCTAGATCAATTTGCTGATTCTTCAAAAATATATAACAATATCAGTCGTTCTAGTGATGCTCAAACTTTCTATTCTAAATTTAGCTTTAAAGATTCATTTTATTCATTGAACTGAACTTTATATGAAAGAGTTAGTTATTATTATAATCTAACAACATTGCTATCAGCTATTATAATTGCTATGGTTACAAGTTTAGCAGTGTTTTATGGAGTTTATAAATCTATTAAAAATAATGCAAAACAAATCGGTATTTTAAAAGCTAATGGAGTTTATGCTCAAGTTATTGCACTTTCATATTTATCATATTCAATAATTTTAACTTTAACTGTTATTCCACTTGGATGAATGTTAGGAACAGTTTTACAAGTTCCTTTTGTAGGTATTTTACAAGATTATTTTGGATTGAAATCTAATATTATTGCTTATAATAGTTCTTCAATTTTAATAACTATATTAATATTTGGTGTGATACTTGGAATATTTTCTTATTTAATAGCTTTATTAAATATTAGAAAACCTGTATTAAATATTATTAATAGAACTGATAAATGAAGTAAACCTGTTATTACTAATTGATTAAGTGAACATGTATTTAAAAAAGTAAGTTTTTCTAGAATAATAACTTTTAAAATTGCTGAAGCAGGTAAAAAACCATTAATGTTATTAACTGGATTATTATTTGTTGCAACATTATTTATTTCAGTTGCTGTTGCTCTGCCAAGTGTAGCAATAAATGCTAAAGATAAATATTTTAAAAATATTAAATATAATAATGAATATAACTTAACTGATAGTTTAACAAATACTCCTTTAGGAAAAGATTCTATTAATATGTGATATGGTCATGAAAGTTTATCAAAATTTTCAAAAGCAACTAATCTAAATGGAAGAAGTATTGAATATTATGAAAATCCAAATGATTATTTAAGAAATATTTCAAACAACTCAGCTTTACCTTCACTTATTTATAATGTTGAGTCAATTGATAAAGATTTAACTAAAGCAGAAATCATCAATCCTATAAAACTTTATGTAAATCAATATATGAAAACTGGAAACGCTGATCTACCTGATAAATTATTAGGTTGATTAAGTTATCAATTTACAATTGCTAATGGTCGAGCACTATCAATTGGAACAGTTGAACAGTTATATAGTTACTTTTTAAATGATGTTGATTGAGATAATAAATTTAATAGTGATGATGATAGAATAACAGAAGTTAATAACGCAGCAACACCTTTAACTACTATTGCAGGTCAAGCTATTAGTCAAATGTTTAAAATAAAAGATGCTAAAATTGATGATTGAAGACAAACAATGCTAGACTTCTTATTAGCTTATACTCCATCACTTGTTAAATCATATTTAACAAGTGAATCTAGAAAAGAACAATTAAGTTTTGGTTTTCAAACTCAAAGTATTGTTCCTAAAAAAGATCAACTAGCTACAATGTTTACTCCTTTATCTAATAATTCAAAAACTTCATATAATGTTTTAGGATTAGATAAAACTGAAGATTCATTAAATATAAGAAAAAAAGATAAAGAGAAAGTATTTTTACAAACTAGAGATTCTAAAGAAATAAATAAAGTGTTTAACCAACCTAAAGGTTCAGTTGATCATGATATTTATTTAAATAGTGGAGTAAAAATTTATGATCATCAAACTAATACAGTTATTGTTCCAACAATTATAAATAAACCATTAGCATCTATTATTGATTCAAATTCAGATAAAGTATTAGAAAATATTTCAACAAATAATAATCAATTAACATTTAAAGATAAAAATGGAAACTTTAATAATTTACCTCGTCAAGCATGAATTTATGATGACACTGATTATGTAAATACAACTTATGTAAAAAACTCATCATTTATTAAACCAATGCAAAATACTAATGATCATGAAACTATAAATAATTACGAAGTTGTAGGATCATCAGATAAATTAAGATACTATTTAAATCCTTATAATTTAGATACAAATAAATTTACTCAAAAACAAGTTATAGATCTTTGATCAGATCAAGAAAAGCTTAAAGAATTAAAATTAAAAAAAGATAAAGCAGCCGAATCAGAAAACCCTGAAAGTGATCAAAAAGATCAAGATCTTTTAAATCAAATTGATTTTTCTCATGATGGAATTGTTAAAGACTCACCATTATTTGGAGACTTTGTTATAAAAAATGATGGTTCTATTATTCGTTCATTTATAAGACCTTATTATCAAATGAGAAACTTATTATTATTTATTCCTAAACATGATGGTGTTAGCTGACAAGAATATGCAGCATATGCAAGTAAATGAGATAAATATGATGATGTAACTACAGTTGATGAGGATTACATAAAAGATTTAAAATCAACTGATGACAAAATTAGAAATATTAAACAACCATCAGTAAGTGAAATACCAAACTACATGGTTCCTCAATCAGTTAAAGATGCTTGAAATTCTACATTGAATGTTGATTATAAAAATGAATATATCGTAATCAGACCTTATGATTTTTCATTAAATCAAAAAAGAGAAAATGATAATGATAAAGCATTTGAATATTTTGTTTTTGATAAAGATGGGGAAATATTAGGTGTTAAAAAACAAGCATCTAATAAATTACTAGATAATTTAGTATTAGATGGAGTTTCACATTTCTATAGAAGAGCACTAGGTCAAAGACATAATGTTGCTCCAATATTAAAAAACGAAAATAGACAAGTTACATACGTTAACAAAGATTTAAAAATTAAATTCAAAAAAGTTGCTAACTTAGAATTATATGGAAAAGCTATGGCTATAGTTGATTCAGATCTAGCAAACTTAATTTATGGTTATGATACTTCAAGATCAACAAACTATAATTATCAACCATTTGATACTTCAAGAGTTGAATCTACAGGTAAATACTTCAAAAAATATAAAGCAACAAAATGAAATAAAATATCAACAAATGATGCTTGAAAAGACAGTTTCATAGGTTCAGAAGATGCATATGCTTATTCACCGCATTACTACTTTAATACTTTATATTCTAATGTTAAAGAACCGCTAGGAATTTCAAGTGCTATATCAATTGTTGCTGATAAAAAAATCGGTAATGCTATATTAGATATAACTGAATTTAGTGATTATAAAGCTTCAATCACAAACCTTCAATTCATAGCTGAAATCAAACAATTATTAGATCAATTAGCAAAAACAGCTGTTTATGTAGCTATTATTATAATTCTATCTGTAGCATTAGCTGCTGCATTATTAATTATGTTAGTTGTTGATATTTATGTAGCTGAGTATAAATCATTTATGATAATGCTTAAATCTATGGGATATACTAATGCTCAGATTGTTGATTTTACAGTTAGAATATCAGTATTTGTAAGTTTAATAGTAGTTATACTTACTGTTGCAATGGTATTTGGAATAATAAGCATTATAAATACAATACTATATGTAAAAGGATTTGTTCTTCCGATTGGATATAGTTGAATAGCACCACTTGTATCAATACTTATGATTTTCTCATCATTCTTCAGTTCATTATGATTATCAACTAGAAAGATACGTAAAACAGATGTAAGTGTAGCTATTCATGCAAATGATTAATATTATAAAAAGATCTGATTACTCAGATCTTTTTTTGTTATTATTTTTTATTCTTTTAAATCATTTCTCAAGTTAATCACTATATACAATTATTTGATTTAAATTATATGCATTATAAGCTTTTAAACAGCAAGAATACATCTATAACAGAATAACTTAAATAATATCAACTAAACGCGTTCTTATCGCTTATTATTGTATAAATTTCAAGCTATAAAAAGAAGTAAAAAGCTCTAAACCATCATTACTGTTATTATCAAATAAATATATAAGAGATAGACACTAAAACCACCGATTGTTAATTGACTATTCATATACGATTACTGTGATTTGTAACTTTAAAGTCTTAAACATAACAGTAATCAAATAAAAAATGATCCAAATAAATTGGACCATCTATTATTTATTTTATTTTGTAAGTTTTAAAGTTTCTAAACAAATCATTTTTTCTTCATTTGTTCTGATAGCATAAACTGGAATTTTTGAATCATCAGCTGAGATTAGCATGAAGTCATCGTATTTTCTATTAGAGTTTTTATTTTCATCAATTTTAAGTTGCAATAATTTAACTTTTTCGATAACTTTTCTTCTAATTGAAGTTGAGTTTTCACCAATTCCGGCTGTAAATATAATACCATCAATGTTATCTAAGTAGTTAGCATATTTAACGATGAAGTCAGCAACTAATTGTGTGTATTTTTCAATAGCTAAAATAGCTCTTTTATCACCATTTAAAGCAGCTGCTCCTACATCTCTCATGTCAGAAGAAACACCACTAATTCCCAATACTCCTGATTCTTTATTTAAAGATTTAGTAATTTCGAAAATATCAGTGTTTAATTCTTTAGCCATGTATTCAGCGATAGACGGATCAACATCACCGCTTCTTGTACCCATCATTAATCCTGCTAAAGGAGTTAATCCCATTGAAGTATCGTATGATTTACCATCTTTAACACAGCAAATACTTGCTCCATTTCCTAAATGACAAATGACTAAGTTTAGGTTTTCAGATTTTTTATTAAAAATTGACTCACATTTTGAAGTAATGTATTGATAACTTATACCATGGAATCCATATTTTCTCACACCATGTTTTTCATATCATTCATATGGTGTTGTGTATAAGTAGTTTACTTCAGGCATTGTTTGGTGGAATGCTGTATCAAAACAAGCAACTAATTTAGCTTTTGGCATTATTTTAGAAACTGCTTCAATCGCAACAATTCCTCCTGGATTATGTAAAGGTGCTAATTTAATATTTTCTTTTAATTTATTAATAAGATTTTCATCAATTAAAGTAGATTGACTAATTTCAGCACCGTGGACTGTTCTAAATCCTACTGCAGTTATTTGTTCAACGTTTTGTATGATTTTTAATTCAATCAATTTATCTAAAATAAATTGTATTGCTGATTCATGATCTTTTAATTCATTATCATACTCATATTTTTGATCGTTGTGTTCGAATTTTAGTCTACCATCAATTCCAATTCTTTCAGCTAGACCATCTAAAATCGCTTCAACTTCATTTGTTGTTTCAAATAACTTAAATTTAATTGAACTACTTCCTGAGTTAACTACAAGAATCATATAATCTCTCCTTTTATTTTATTAAGATAAATGTAAAGTCATAATTGCTGTATTTAAAACATCAACTAAAGTAGCTCCACGACTTAAATCGTTTACTGGTTGGTTTAACCCTAGAACAAATGGACCGATTGCTTCAAATCCACCCATTCTTTGAGCGATTTTATAACCAATGTTTCCAGCATTAATGTCAGGGAAAACGAAGATATCTGGTGTTTGTTTTGTTAATAAATTGTTAGGGAATTTTTTATCTCTAACTGATTTATCAAATGCTGCGTCAAATTGGATTTCTCCATCTGCTAAATAATCTTTTTCTTTGTTTTTTAGAATTTCAGCAGCAGCACGAACTCTATCAACATCTTCACCTTTACCTGAACCGTTTGTTGAATAACTCAATAAAGCGGCTTCAACATTTTTAACATTTAATGTTTTAGCAAAATCAGCAGCCATGTCAGTCATATCTGCTAATTGTTCACTAGTTGGTCTAATGTTTAGTGCACAATCAGTAAAGATATAATTTTCTTCACCTTTACTCATGATAAATACACTACTTGCAATACTATAACCTGGTTTTGTACCAATTATTTGTAAAGCAGGTCTTATTGTATCAGCTGTTGTGTTATTTAATCCTGATAACATACAATCAGCTTGATTCATTTTAACTAACATAGCACCAACATAGTTTGGAAGTTGCATCATTTGTTTTGCCACTTCAATTGTTGCTTTACCTTTTCTTATTTCAACAAATTTTTCTTCTAATGCAGCTGTATCTAATTTATCAATAGCAATAACTTTAATATCACTATGATTTTTTAAGTCACTAGGAATATCAGCTTCATTTTTGAATAATAAAATTGGATTTCCTAGTTTTTCTTCTACTAATGTTTTAGCTACATTTTGTATTATAATTGCTTCTCCTTCTGGGAAAACAATACTTTTTTTATCTGGGTTTGCAGATAATTTGTTTTTAATATCTTGTATAGAATACATATTAATTTCTCCAAATATATATTTATTAGAAGTGAATTGGTTTTCCAGTTTCTAAGGCTTCAGCAACTTCTCCAACAGCTTCACTCATTGTTGGGTGAGGGTGAATTGTATTTGCGATTTCAGTGATTGTTCCTTCACACTCAATAACAGCAGTAATTTCTGAAATCATTTCAGTTGCTCTGTTTCCAATTATGTGTGCTCCTAAAACAGTTTTGTATTTAGGTTCAATAATAATTTTTACAAATCCAGTTGTATTATCGTCAGCTAAAGCTTTACCAATTGCTGAGAATGGGAATTTGAATGCTTTGTATTCTACATTTTCAGCTTTTAGTTGTTGTTCAGTTTTTCCGATCATAGCAACTTCTGGATGAGTATAGATACATGAAGGAACTTTATTAAAGTCCATTGTGATATCTTCAGCGTGTGCTTTGTTAGCTTTTTTAGCAATTCTATTAGCAGCAACAATAGCTGATTTTACTGCTGATTGAGCTAACATCGCTTTACCAACAACATCACCTACAGCATATACTGAATCAAGGTTAGTTTCTTGGTATTCATTAACTTCGATACCTTTACGTGGTGTTAATTCTAATCCAATGTTTTCAAATCCTTGTAAGCTTGTTTTACGTCCAACAGATTCTAGAACAAATTCACCTTTAATTGATTGTTCTTTTCCATCGATTTCATAAACAACTTCTCCGTTTTTGAATGCTTTAACACTTGCATTAGTAATAACATTCATTTTGTAAGTAGTTTTTAATTCTTTAGTCATGACATCAATTACGTCTTGATCTAACATTTCTAAAACAGTTGGTAGTCCTTGTAAAACAGTAACTTTAGTACCTAAACTTGCAAATAGACATCCAAATTCGATACCAATAACTCCTCCACCAATAACAACTAATGATTCAGGAATTTTGGGTACTGATAAAATACCTGTTGAATCAAGAATAACTCCAGATTTTCTTCCTTCATCAAATCCTGGTAATGGTAAATGGTTAGGAACTGATCCTGTAGCTACTATTAAGTTATTTGCACGGTAATTTTTACCATTTACACTAATAGTGTTTTTATCTAGTGCAACAGCATCACCTTTGATTTGAGTTACTTTATTTTTGTCTAATAAGTATTTAACTCCACCTGTTAGTTTTTTAACTACTCCGTTTTTTCTTTCTAAAGCTTGAGCTCAGTCAATTACAACTTTTTCTGCATTAGGTACAACAATTCCCAAGTCTTTAGCTTTGTGTAAAATATCATGATATACATGACTAGTTTTTAGTAAAGTTTTTGTAGGAATACATCCAACATTTAAACAAACTCCACCATAGTATTCTTTTTCAACTATTAAAGTTTTTAATCCTAATTGTGCACATTTAATAGCAGAAACATATCCACCAATTCCTGCACCAATTACAGCTACGTCAAATGTGTCTTCAACGTCTACATTAACTTTAACAGGTTCTTTTTTAACTTCTTGTTTAACTGGTTCTTGAGTTGAAGTTGAGCTTGAAGAATGATTACGTCTTGGTAATAAAGCGTTTGAAACAGGAGTTGCTCCAATAACACTTGCGTTTTCTTCAACAGGTTCTGATTTAGGTTCTTGTTTAGCAGGAGCTGAAACAGAAGGTCCAGATCCGTCATCAATTTCCATAACAACTTCTCCAACTTTGATTTCTTGACCAGCTTTAATGTTAATTACTGCGATTTTTCCATCAATTGGAGCAGGAATTTCACTATTAACTTTATCAGTTTCAACAAAGTATAATGATTGACCTGCTTTTACAGTATCACCAACTTTAACTAAAACTTCAGCAACTGTTCCTTCAGTTAACCCTTCACCGATATCAGCAAATTTAACTTGATACATCTTTATTTTCTACCCTCTCTATTAAACTTTTAGACAAATAGTGCGATTGGTTTTGCTAGGTATTCTTGAACTTTAACTAAGAATCTTCCTGCGTCTGCACCATCGATAATTCTGTGGTCACAAGTCATTGAGAATGGCATTATGAACCTAGGTTGAATTTCACCATTAATGTACATTGGAGTTTGAGTCATT
The DNA here is from genome assembly GCF_000875755.1 of Mycoplasma yeatsii GM274B. GTDB lineage: Bacteria > Bacillota_I > Bacilli_A > Mycoplasmatales > Mycoplasmataceae > Mycoplasma > Mycoplasma yeatsii. Next base: position 526,793 of record NZ_CP007520.1, read on the forward strand.
GTTCCAACTCCTAAAATAGCAGATTCTGGTGAATTAATAATTGGAGTTGCGTAGTCTAGTCCTACTGAACCAAAGTTTGAAACTGTGAATGTTGCTTCACTCATTTCTTTCATGCTTAATTTTCCTTCTTTAGCTTTGTTTGCTAATTCAGAAATTTTGTTAGCAATTTCAAAGACACTTAATAAGTCAGCACCTTTAATTACAGGAACCATTAATCCTTGAGGAGTATCTACGGCAATACCAATGTTTATATTATGCATGTATTGGATTTTGTTGTTTGCAAAATCTCCTCTTGCATTAATATTTGGCATATCACGTAATGCTTTAGCACAAGCTTTGATGATGAATGCTAAGTAAGTTAATTTAACTCCTTGTGATGCAGCAGAATCTTTTAAATCAGATCTTAATTTGTAAGTTTCTGTAATGTCAACATTTTTCATACCAGAGAATGCAGCAATTTCAGTATGTGATTTAACCATAGCTTTAACTGTTGCTTTTCTAATACCATTCATGTTGATTGTGTCTCATGATAATGGTGCATCAATATCTAGTAATCTCTTGATTGGAGCTGGTTGTTCTTGAACTGAAGCTGGTTGAACTTGAACACTTGGTTGTGAACCTTTAACGTCAGCTACTAAAATTCTTCCGTTTGGTCCAGTTCCTTGAATTGATGATAGATCAACATTTAAATCAGCAGCAACTTTTCTTGCTAAAGGAGTTGCTTTAATTACTTGTTGAGCTAATGAAGTTGTTTTTGGAATGTTTCTTACAAGTAATTCGTTTGAAACAGGAGTTGCTCCAATAACACTTGCGTTTTCTTCAACAGGTTCTGATTTAGCTTCTTTAGATGAAGAGCATGCTCCATCTTTTGGACAAGCTTCAGCTGAAGCTCCGTCTTCAATTTCCATAACAACTTCTCCAACTTTGATTTCTTGACCAGCTTTAATGTTGATTACTGCGATTTTTCCATCAATCGGAGCAGGAATTTCACTGTTAACTTTATCAGTTTCAACGAAGTATAAAGGTTGACCTGCTTTAACAACGTCACCAACTTTAACTAAAACTTCAGCAACTGTTCCTTCAGTTAATCCTTCACCGATATCAGCAAATTTAACTTGATACATATTTCTTTATCCTTTCTCTCTAAAATTTAAAATCTAAAAGTTCTTTCATTTTTTCGAAAACTTTTAAAGGATTAGTTTGGAAGTATCCTTCTCCTCTATCGAATGGAGTAATAACGTCGTAACCTGTACATCTTGCTAAAGGAGCTTTTAAGTATTCGAAGCATTCTTCGTTTACTGTAGCCATAATTTCTGAAGAAACTGAGAATGATTTAACAGCTTCATGTACAACTAATAATCTTCCAGTTTTTTTAACTGATTCAACAACCATTTTTTTGTCTCATGGTTTGATTGAACGTAAGTCGATTAAGTCAACTGTAGCATTTGGATGACTTTGTTTTAATAATTCAACTGCTTTTTGACAGTCAACAGTTTGTGCTCCATAAGTAACAACTGTTAAGTCGTTTCCTTCTTGGATTTTGTATCCTTCTCCAATTTTAATTGTGTAGTATTCATCTGGAATTTCTTGTTTGAATGCTCTATATAATTTAGTTGGTTCTAAAACAATAACTGGATCTGGTGATTCGATAGCAGCTAAGATTAAACCTCTTGTATCATATGGAGTTGATGGACAAACAACTTGAATTCCTGGTGTGTGTGCGAACATAGCTTCTAAAGCTTCACTGTGGTGTTCTAACGCACGGATTCCTCCACCCATTGGTGTTCTAATAACCATAGGTGCAGTATATTTACCTCTTGTACGGTTTCTCATTCTTGCGATGTTAGTCATAATGTTTTGGAAAGCAGCTAATCCTAAACCTTCGAATTGTAATTCAACAACTGGTTTCATACCTGCCATTGCCATTCCTAGACCAACTCCGGCAAACATAGCCTCACTGATTGGTGCGTTGAAACAACGGTCTTTACCATATTTAACTTGTAGTCCTTGAGTAGCTCTGAAAACTCCTCCTTCAGTACCTACGTCTTCTCCGAAAACAACAACTTCTTTGTGTTTTTCCATTGCAGAATCTAACGCATCTGTTACAGCTTTAATATTATTAACGATAGCCATTAGTGGTGTCCTCCTTCAGCAGCGTCTGGGTATTTTTCAAAGAATGCTTTAGCTTCTTCGTATTGTTCTTTTAAGAATGAATCCATTTCAGCATATTGGTATTTGAAGATTTCTTCTAATCCATAGTTTTTGTTTTCTTCAACTCATGCGAATTCTGCTGCAACTAATTTGTCTTGTTCAGCATCTAATTCTTCTTGTTGTTTATCTGATCAAACATTGTTTTCGATTAATCATTTTTTTAATCTTACTAATGGATCATATGCTTGCATAGCTTCAAATTCACCTTTTGGACGGTATACATCTGGGTTATCTGAAGATGAGTGTGCTCCTAATCTGTAAGTTTCACATTCAACAAATACTGGTCCATTACCGTTTCTTACGTATTCAACAACTTCTTTGAATACACCTATACATGCAAGGTAGTCATTTCCGTCAACTTTAATTGATGGAGTTCCTGTTGCAATAGCTTTAACTGCGAAGTTTAATGATTTAGTTTGTTCGCTTCTTGCAGTCGAAATAGCTCATTGGTTGTTTTCACATACGAATACAACTGGTACTTCGTGAAGTTTAGCAAAGTTCATTGCTTCATAAGTTTCACCTTCACTAGTTCCACCATCTCCAGTAGTAGTTACAACAACTCCTCCTGATTTTCTGTATTTTTCAGCGAAAGCTATACCTGTAGCTTGTGAGTATTGTGAACCAATAACGATGTTTGGTGGTAATGAGTTAACACCATCTGGTGATTTAGCTCCTAATTCGTTACCTGCTCAGTAAAGCATAATGTTTCTTATTTTTTGACCCATTGCTAGTCATGCAGCATTGTTTCTGTATCCACTTGCAAAGTGATCAGTTTTTTTGTTTAATGCAGTAATATATGCAACTTCACAAGCTTCTTGACCTGTTGATGATAAGAATGATAATAATCTTCCTTGACGTTGCATTGTGTTTTGATAAATATCTTGTCTACGTGAAAGATTCATTATTTTGTATGCTTCTAAAACTTCTTCTGGAGAAATTTTTGGCATTAATTTAGGGTTAATAATCTTCCCATCTTTATCCATTACTCGAACGCATTCATCTTTTAATGGATCAAATTTTCCTAAATAAATCATTTGCGGCTTCCTTTCTGTTACAAATTATTCAAATAATAATTTTACGAAATCTTCTTTAGTAAAGTTTTTAGCAAAGATCTCTTCTAAGTCGTATTTATCTAATACTTTTTCGATATCTTCTTGTTTAAAGTCAACTCCTATTAAAGATTGTTCTAATTCTTCAGTACCTTGAGTTCCTAAAAAATCACCATAAATTTTAATATCTTTAATAGTTCCGTTGTCTACATCTAAACTAATTTGGATAAATCCTTTAGTTTCTAAGTATTTCTTTTTGTTTAATGAGAAATTTGTATTGCGACCAAAGTTTCATTCTCATCTATCATATTTTTCTAATTTAGCTTTATTAATTGTTTGAATTTCTTCATCTGTTAATTCAATTCAATGAATATCTTCATTTTTAACATATGAATCAATTACATTACTAATAAAAGTATCTAAATTAATATCGATGTTTAGATCTTTAAAGAAATCTTTAATGTTTCTTACTCTAGCTGGTTTAGATCTAACTTGTTGATGTTTTAATTTTTCTGGATCAACAATTAGATACTTAGCTATTTTAGATAAATCAACATTAAATAATAATGTTCCATGAACTAAAGTTTTAGTTTTAGTTTTTAATTGGGCATTACCACTAACTTTATATCCATCAATTACCATGTCATTTCTACCTGAAAATTCAGCAGGTATTTTATTTTCATTTAAATAAGTAATTATTGGTTGTAAAGCTTTTTGGTAATCTACATCATCAGTTGAATTATCTACGATTAGTGAATAACATACATTACCTAAATCTTGATAAACAGTTCCACCACCAGTATTTCTTTTGATGATTTTAACTCCGTCTTTTCAAGCTTCAGTTAAATTAATTTCAGCAAATGTGTTTTGGTTACGCCCAACAACAATGGTATTAGCATTTTGTCAGAAAAACACAATTGGATCTTTTGATTTTCAATGATATGTTAAGTATTCTTCGATCGCTAAATTAATAGCTGGATCATGGTATTTTGAAATTAATAAATTAATCATAAACTATTTCTTTTTAAAGTAATTTAACCCTAAAACTTCTAATCCAGCTAATGAAATGAAGTTAAATGGTTTGTTGAAGTGTGGTAAGAAGAAAATATCAACTAGTGGTAATTCATCGATTGTTAAGTCTTTTTGAATTCCTAAAGCTAGCATGTACATTACTTCTGTATGGTTTTTTTCACTTGCTACTTGAGCTCCAACAATTTTTCTTGTGTTTTTGTCTCAAACAACTTTGAATCATACATCGTGTGCTGATGACATGAATTCAGGTCTATCTAAATCGTGGAAATTGATTGATTCTACTTCCATTCCTAAACGTTTAGCAGCTTCAACTGAAACTCCTACACTTGCCATGTGGAAGTCGAAAACTGAAATACCGTTTGCTCCAGTATATCCAGGTGATTTCAATACATTTCCTCTAATGATGTTTGTTGCAGCTGTAACAGCAGTTCTAACTGCAGTTGTAGCTAATTGGATTGGAACACTTTTGTTTAAAGCTTTGTTAAATACTTGAGCACAATCTCCTACTGCATAAATGTCAGCATTTGTTGTTTGCATATAGTCATTTGTTACAATAGCTCCTCTTTCGTCTAAGTCACAAACTCCTTCAAGAATTTTAGTTTGAGGTCTCACACCTACTGAGAAAATTACGTAATCTACATCAATTGAACCTTTATCAGTAACAACTTGAGTAACTTTTCCGTTTTCTCCTTTGAATTCAGTAACTTTTGAACCTAATACTAATTTAACACCTGCTTTAGTCATTTTTTCTTGCATTAAATCAGTAAATTCTTTATCGTAGTAAACTGGCATAATTCTGTCAGCAACGTCAATTAAAGTAACATCTTTTCCAAATTCATTGAAAGCTTCAACTAATTCAACACCAATGTATCCTGCTCCAACAACTGCGATTTTTTTGTAATTTTTATCTAAGTTGTGTTCTAGAATTTTTTTAGCGTGGTGGTAATTTTTACAAATTTGAACACCATCTAAGTCAATTCCTGGGATAGGAGGAATTAGTGGTCATGTTCCAGTAGCAACGATTAATTTATCATAGTTATCAGTTTTTGTTTCACCTGTTAATAAATCTTTAACAGTAACTGTTTTTGTTTTATCATCAACTGATAAAACATCGTGATTCATAAATACGTTGATTCCTTCAGATTTTAAAGTTTCTGGAGAAGCGTAAAATAACATATTTGGATCTTTTACTTCTCCTTTAACTCATAAAGCAATACCACAACCTAAAAATGAAATAGCATCATTTTTGTCATATGTAGTTACTTCACAAGTTGGATCTAATCTTTTTAATGTTCTAACTGCTGTTGTACCAGCGTGATTAGTACCTAATACAATAACTTTCATAAAAAGTCCTTTCTTTTCATTATTAGTGAATAATTTTTAATAAAATAATTAATTGAATTAATTATTCCTAATATATATTTTAACCTATTATAGTCAATGTTTACAATATGTAATAAATTTTAACTATTTTACTTTCTTCAGATGAGCTGAAAAATAGTCTTTTGTTTTTTAAAAAATATGATGTTAAGACTTAAAAATAAAATAAAAAAACCAAATTTAATTTGGTTTTAAGTTCTTATTAGTTAGTTGATGATTTTTTATATTTTTTAGTAACTAGGATTGCAGTTCCTGCTAAAACAGAAGCTGAAGCAATAGATAAAGCAATAATTACTCCTTTGTTATCTACTTTTTCTTCTTTTTGATATTCAATAGTAAATTTAACTTCTATTTCATTTTTATAATTTTTTGAATCAGATTTTGCTTTTATCTTTGCTGAGATCGCTTCAAATTTACGTTCTTTTGGATTGTTGAAAAGAATTTGAATAACATCTAATTGTTTTATGTCTAATTCTGAAGTTGTTTTAACATTAGCTCTGCTTATTTGTTTTAAAAGAAGACTATCAATTTTTGTGATATCTATTTTACTTTTTAATTTTAATTTAATTTTTTCATTTACTTTAATTAGATCTTTTAAATCAAATTGAGCATTTTCGTTAACATTAAATTCAACATCAACTGATCCTTGATAATTTTTACTATCTTCTTTAGCTGAAATTTTTGCTTTTTTACCATCTTTGTTTTTTTCAATTTTTAATTCACTAATGTTTAAACTAGCATCTTTATTTTTTCTATTGATAGCTGCTATAATTTCTTGATCTGAATCTTTAAGAATATCACCTATATTTGTAACAATAACCAATTGTGATAAATCTTTTTTAGTTTCAGTATTAGTTTCAGTGTTTGATGCAATATTAGTTGTTTGTTTTAAAATGATATTATTTTTAGAATTGTTATTGTTTATTCAAGCAAAAGAACCAGTAGTTAGTAAGATTGCTGATGCTGTTAATACACTTAAAAATTTCTTCATAGTTTTTCTCGCTTTCTAATAAACTTATAAGACAATGTTTATTATTTAAATTTTATATTAAAAGAGAGTTATTACAATATAGAAAACAAAAATAGAGTCTATTAAATAAACTCTATTTTATGTTTTGAATTATTAACTATTAGTTTTTAAAGAGTTTCTAATTTTTTCAGGTAATTTTTGATCTTTAAATTCAGCGTTAGCTCCAGAGTTAAAGTCTTTAAATAGTTCAGTATCATTTATTGTTACATTTCATTTAGAAATATCTTGATTAAATGATTTTGCATTTTGGAACATAGCTGACACATCTCTTACTTTTGAAACATCTCAAGCAGTATATTTGCTTCCATCCGCTTTTTGTTTTTCTTGAGTATTAATGTTTTGGTTGAAAGATTCTGCACCACGGAACATTCATTCCATTGTTGTAACTTGAGAAGTATCAAATTTATCTCCTAAAGCTTGGTTGAAGTTTTTGTATCTGAGAACATAGACTTCATGTTTGTAACATTAGAAGTATCTCAACTTTCTAATCCTGAAATTGTTGAGTTTATATTTCTTGTGAATGCAGATTCTAAACTATTTATAAATGTAGGTAAGTTTGGAACTACTTTACTTGTAATTGTATCAACTTTTTCAATTTGTCATTCTCCAAAAGAATTTTTAAAGAATCCTATTCTTGTTAACTCTTCTATCATTTGTATATTCAGCTGTTAAACCAAATTGAGCAGTAATTATTCCAATAAATTTTTCATTTCAATGACGTATTCCAGTAATTGTTGCAGTGTTAACTTGAACTTGTATATTTAAATCATTTAAATTTAAGTTTCATTCATTTAGAATATTTATTCTTCTTAATATAGAGTTATGATCAATTTCTGAAAACGCATTTAAATAATCATGAAGTTGTTTTGATAAACTTAATTTTACTTTTACTAAACCTAGGTATTTATCATTATCAATAATTTTAATTCAAGCAACATTATCACTTACTATAGCTTTTAATTGTTGACGAGTAATTTTATGTGAATTTAATAAACTAGAATTTAATTTAATAAAACTGTTTAACACACTTTCAGTATCATTGTTTTTTCAGATCAGTTATAACTTTTACGATTCCTTAAATTGTATAAAATAGATCTTTAGATTAATAAAGAATTTTAAGTTCACCTTGGAATGAATCGTTATTTACAACTTTGATTTTGAATCATCTGCTTTCAAGTGAAAAGTCAATAACAGTAAAAAATCTTCTGTCGTTTAATCCATGTTCAATAAGTTTCTTTAAGTTAATGTTCATAAACGTACTTAAAGCTTTATTAATTGTCTCATCTCAAAATACTCGGACATTTGTATCTAATCCTAAAGTTGCAATATCAATTTTAATTGAATAAGTAATTTCAACTGTACCTTGGAATGAATCGTGAGTATCAACAACTTTGATTTTTAATTTTCCGTTTTCATTTGTTATAACTGTAAAACTATCTCTGTTTAATCCAACTAATTTGTCTTTGTTTTTGTCAATAAATGTATCAATGATTGCATTAGGTTCATCTGAATTAAATGCTCCTACATTAGTGTTTAGCTCTCTAATTTCATTAATTTTAGTTTTAACTTTAATATCAACTGTAATTGAACCTTGATAGTTTGTGTGAGTTATTGAAATAACTGCTTTGTTTTGTGATGATTGAACTTCAACTTTTAAATCAGATTTATTAATGTTTAGCTCTTCAAGCTTAGCTTTGTGCATGTCTCAGAATCTGTTTAAAACAGTTTGAGAATTGTTATTTACTAATTGATCAACAACTACGTTTAAGTTATCAATTGAACTAAATTGATCTTTAACTTTAATATCAACTGTAATTGAACCTTGATAGTTTGTGTGAGTTATTGAAATAACTGCTTTGTTTTGTGATGATTGAACTTCAACTTTTAAATCAGATTTATTAATGTTTAGCTCTTCAAGCTTAGCTTTGTGCATGTCTCAGAATCTGTTTAAAACAGTTTGAGAATTGTTATTTACTAATTGATCAACAACTACGTTTAAGTTATCAATTGAACTAAATTGATCTTTAACTTTAATATCAACTGTAATTGAACCTTGATAGTTTGTGTGAGTTATTGAAATAACTGCTTTGTTTTGTGATGATTGAACTTCAACTTTTAAATCAGATTTATTAATGTTTAGCTCTTCAAGTTTAGCTTTGTGCATGTCTCAGAATCTGTTTAAAACAGTTTGAGAATTGTTATTTACTAATTGATCAACAACTACGTTTAAATCATTAATTGAACTAAATTGATCTTTAACTTTAATATCAACTGTAATTGAACCTTGATAATTTGCATGTGTTATTGAAATAACTGCTTTGTTTTGTGATGATTGAACTTCAACTTTTAAATCAGATTTATTAATGTTTAGCTCTTCAAGTTTAGCTTTGTGCATGTCTCAGAATCTGTTTAAAACAGTTTGAGAATTGTTATTTACTAATTGATCAACAACTACGTTTAAATCATTAATTGAACTAAATTGATCTTTAACTTTAATATCAACTGTAATTGAACCTTGATAGTTTGCATGTGTTATTGAAATAACTGCTTTGTTTTGTTGTTGTTGAACTTCAACTTTTAAATCAGATTTATTAATGTTTAATGGTTCAAGTTTAGCTTTGTGCATGTCTCAGAATCTGTTTAAAACAGTTTGAGAATTGTTATTTACTAATTGATCAACAAGTACGTTTAAGTTATTAATTGAACTAAATTGATCTTTAACTTTAATATCAACTGTAATTGAACCTTGATAATTTGCATGTGTTATTGAAATAACTGCTTTGTTTTGTGATGATTGAACTTCAACTTTTAAATCAGATTTATTAATGTTAAGTTGTTCAAGTTTAGCTTTGTGTATTTCTCAAAATCTATTTAAAACAGTTTCTGAGTTGTTATTTACTAATTGATCAACAAGTACGTTTAAGTTATTAATTGAACTAAATTGATCTTTAACTTTAATATCAACTGTAATTGAACCTTGATAGTTTGCATGTGTTATTGAAATAACTGCTTTGTTTTGTGATGATTGAACTTCAACTTTTAAATCAGATTTATTAATGTTAAGCTCTTCAAGTTTAGCTTTATGCATGTCTCAGAATCTGTTTAAAACAGTTTGAGAATTGTTATTTACTAATTGATCAACAAGTACGTTTAAATCATTAATTGAACTAAATTGTTCTTTAACTTTAATATCAACTGTAATTGAACCTTGATAGTTTGCATGTGTTATTGAAATAACTGCTTTGTTTTGTTGTTGTTGAACTTCAACTTTTAAATCAGATTTATTAATGTTTAATGGTTCAAGTTTAGCTTTGTGCATGTCTCAGAATCTGTTTAAAACAGTTTGAGAATTGTTATTTACTAATTGATCAACAAGTACGTTTAAGTTATTAATTGAACTAAATTGATCTTTAACTTTAATATCAACTGTAATTGAACCTTGATAGTTTGCATGTGTTATTGAAATAACTGCTTTGTTTTGTTGTTGTTGAACTTCAACTTTTAAATCAGATTTATTAATGTTAAGCTCTTCAAGTTTAGCTTTGTGCATGTCTCAGAATCTGTTTAAAACAGTTTGAGAATTGTTATTTACTAATTGATCAACAAGTACGTTTAAGTTATTAATTGAACTAAATTGATCTTTAACTTTAATATCAACTGTAATTGAACCTTGATAGTTTGCATGTGTTATTGAAATAACTGCTTTGTTTTGTGATGATTGAACTTCAACTTTTAAATCAGATTTATTAATGTTTAGCTCTTCAAGCTTAGCTTTGTGCATGTCTCAGAATCTGTTTAAAACAGTTTGAGAATTGTTATTTACTAATTGATCAACAACTACGTTTAAATCATTAATTGAACTAAATTGATCTTTAACTTTAATATCAACTGTAATTGAACCTTGATAATTTGCATGTGTTATTGAAATAACTGCTTTGTTTTGTGATGATTGAACTTCAACTTTTAAATCAGATTTATTAATGTTAAGTTGTTCAAGTTTAGCTTTGTGTATTTCTCAAAATCTATTTAAAACAGTTTCTGAGTTGTTATTTACTAATTGATCAACAAGTACGTTTAAGTTATTAATTGAACTAAATTGATCTTTAACTTTAATATCAACTGTAATTGAACCTTGATAGTTTGTGTGAGTTATTGAAATAACTGCTTTGTTTTGTGATGATTGAACTTCAACTTTTAAATCAGATTTATTAATGTTTAGCTCTTCAAGTTTAGCTTTGTGCATGTCTCAGAATCTGTTTAAAACAGTTTGAGAATTGTTATTTACTAATTGATCAACAACTACGTTTAAATCATTAATTGAACTAAATTGATCTTTAACTTTAATATCAACTGTAATTGAACCTTGATAGTTTTTATTTCCAGTTAAAGTAATTTTTGCAGTGTTTTGACTAACTTCAACTTGTAATTGATCGCGACTAATTTTTACATTTTCTTTTTCAAATAAAGTTTTGTTTAATTCAAAAAATCTATTTAAAACAGTATTTGAGTTGTTATCAGTTAATTGATCAACATTTGTTTTTAAGTCTGAAAGTGTACTAAATTGAGGAAGATCATATCTAAGCTCAACTTCACCAACATAAAAAATAGAATCTAATTTTGCTTTAACTTTAATAGTTTTTTGTTGTTCATTAATTTGAATATCAAAGTTTTGTTTAATTTTTTCAGCATTAAAATCTCTGTTATCTAAAAGATTTCTTTCAGCTAATATTTCAATAACTTTTTCTATGGTACGCACTTCAAAAACACCAAGATTTCTTTTCTCTTGTTTTATTAGAGAATTGATGTTTGGTTTGTTAAATTTTATTTCTACTGAACCTTTAAGAAACCTGCTTGATTTTTTAGCAGAAATTGTCACACTAGGAACACTTGGGTTAAAATTAAATTCAACATCTTTAATTTGAATATCTATATGTGATTTTTCTGTTTTTAAAATCTTACGTTGTTCATTTATAAGACCTAATATTTGTTCTTGATTTTCAGTATATAGAATTTGTAGAGAACGCATGTTCTCAGGAATATCATTGTTAAGGTTAACAGTTTTGGCGTCTAATTTTCTTTTATTATGTAACACTCCTACCGTTACTCCAGCTACCGAACTAGAACTAACTAATAACCCGGCAATGATGCTTAATAATTTACTTTTACTTGCCATAAAATCTATTTTACTTGTTTTTTTTTTTTTTTTAAAGACCGGTTTATTAGGTTTTTTTGAAATATAAAAACAAAAATAGAGTCTATTAAATAAACTCTATTTTATGTTTTGAATTATTAACTATTAGTTCTTAAAGAATTTCTAATTTTTTCAGGTAATTTTTGATCTTTAAATTCAGCGTTAGCTCCAGAGTTAAAGTTTTTAAATAGTTCAGTATCATTTATTGTTACATTTCATTTAGAAATATCTTGATTAAATGCTCTTGCATTTTGGAACATAGCTGACACATCTCTTACTTTTGAAACATCTCAAGCAGTATATTTTGAACCATCTGCTTTTTGTTTTTCTTGAGTATTAATGTTTTGGTTGAAAGATTCTGCACCACGGAACATTCGTTCTATTGTTGTAACTTGAGAAGTATCAAATTTATCTCCTAAAGCTTGGTTGAAGTTTTTTTACATCTGAGAACATAGACTTCATGTTTGGAACATTAGAAGTATCTCAACTTTCTAATCCTGAAATTGTTGAGTTTATATTTCTTGTGAATGCAGATTCTAAACTATTTATAAATGTAGGTAGGTTTGGAACTACTTTACTTGTAATTGTATCAACTTTTTCAATTTGTCATTCTCCAAAAGAATTTTTAAAGAATCCAATTCTTGTTAACTCTTCTATCATTTGTATATTCAGCTGTTAAACCAAATTGAGCAGTAATTGTTTTAATAAATTTTTCATTTCAATGACGTATTCCGGTAATTGTTGCAGTATTACCTTGAACTTGTATATTTAAATCATTTAAATTTAAGTTTCATTCATTTAGAATATTTATTCTTCTTAATATAGAGTTATGATCAATTTCTGAAAACACATTTAAATAATCATGAAGTTATTTTGATAAACTTAATTTTACTTTTACTGAACCTAGGTATTGTTTATCATTATCAATAATTGTAATTAACGCAACATTATCACTTACTATAGCTTTTAATTGTTGACGAGTAATTTTATGTGAATTTAATAAACTAGAATTTAATTTAATAAAACTGTTTAACACACTTTCGGTATCATTGTTTTTTAAGATCAGTTATATATTTTACGATTCCTTAAATTGTATCAAATAGATCTTTAGCTTAATAAATAATTTCAAGTTCACCTTGGAATGAATCGTGATCAACAACTTTGATTTTGAATCATCTTTTTTCAAGTGAAAATGAAGTAATAGTAAAATATTTTCTGCTGTTTAATCCATGTGGAATAAGTTTTTCTAAGTTAATGTTCAAAAACCTAGTAAAAGCTTGACTAACTGAAGCATCTCAAAATACTCGGACATTTGTATCTAATCCTAAAGTTGCAATATCAGTTTTAACTTTAATATCAACTGTAATTGAACCTTGATAGTTTGAATGAGTTATTGAAATAACTGCTTTGTTTTGTGATGATTGAACTTCAACTTTTAAATCAGATTTATTAATGTTTAGTTGTTCAAGTTTAGATTTATGTATTTCTCAAAATCTATTTAAAACAGTTTCTGAATTATTATTTACTAATTGATCAACAACTACGTTTAAGTTATTAATTGAACTGAATTGATCTTTAACTTTAATATCAACTGTAATTGAACCTTGATAGTTTGCATGTGTTATTGAAATAACTGCTTTGTTTTGTGATGATTGAACTTCAACTTTTAAATCAGATTTATTAATGTTTAGTTGTTCAAGTTTAGATTTATGTATTTCTCAAAATCTATTTAAAACAGTTTCTGAATTATTATTTACTAATTGATCAACAACTACGTTTAAGTTATTAATTGAACTGAATTGATCTTTAACTTTAATATCAACTGTAATTGAACCTTGATAGTTTGAATGAGTTATTGAAATAACTGCTTTGTTTTGTGATGATTGAACTTCAACTTTTAAATCAGATTTATTAATGTTTAGTTGTTCAAGTTTAGATTTATGTATTTCTCAAAATCTATTTAAAACAGTTTCTGAATTATTATTTACTAATTGATCAACAACTACGTTTAAGTTATTAATTGAACTGAATTGATCTTTAACTTTAATATCAACTGTAATTGAACCTTGATAGTTTCCATGTGTTATTGAAATAACTGCTTTGTTTTGTGATGATTGAACTTCAACTTTTAAATCAGATTTATTAATGTTTAGTTGTTCAAGTTTAGATTTATGTATTTCTCAAAATCTATTTAAAACAGTTTCTGAATTATTATTTACTAATTGATCAACAACTACGTTTAAGTTATTAATTGAACTGAATTGATCTTTAACTTTAATATCAACTGTAATTGAACCTTGATAGTTTGCATGTGTTATTGAAATAACTGCTTTGTTTTGTGATGATTGAACTTCAACTTTTAAATCAGATTTATTAATGTTTAGTTGTTCAAGTTTAGATTTATGTATTTCTCAAAATCTATTTAAAACAGTTTCTGAATTATTATTTACTAATTGATCAACAACTACGTTTAAGTTATTAATTGAACTGAATTGATCTTTAACTTTAATATCAACTGTAATTGAACCTTGATAGTTTGCATGTGTTATTGAAATAACTGCTTTGTTTTGTGATGATTGAACTTCAACTTTTAAATCAGATTTATTAATGTTTAGTTGTTCAAGTTTAGATTTATGTATTTCTCAAAATCTATTTAAAACAGTTTCTGAATTATTATTTACTAATTGATCAACAACTACGTTTAAGTTATTAATTGAACTGAATTGATCTTTAACTTTAATATCAACTGTAATTGAACCTTGATAGTTTGAATGAGTTATTGAAATAACTGCTTTGTTTTGTGATGATTGAACTTCAACTTTTAAATCAGTTTTATTAATGTTAAGTTGTTCAAGTTTAGATTTATGTATTTCTCAAAATCTATTTAAAACAGTTTCTGAGTTGTTATTTACTAATTGATCAACAAGTACGTTTAAGTTATTAATTGAACTAAATTGATCTTTAACTTTAATATCAACTGTAATTGAACCTTGATAGTTTGCATGTGTTATTGAAATAACTGCTTTGTTTTGTGATGATTGAACTTCAACTTTTAAATCAGATTTATTAATGTTAAGTTGTTCAAGTTTAGATTTATGTATTTCTCAAAATCTATTTAAAACAGTTTCTGAGTTGTTATTTACTAATTGATCAACAACTACGTTTAAGTTATTAATTGAACTAAATTGATCTTTAACTTTAATATCAACTGTAATTGAACCTTGATAGTTTGAATGAGTTATTGAAATAACTGCTTTGTTTTGTGATGATTGAACTTCAACTTTTAAATCAGATTTATTAATGTTAAGTTGTTCAAGTTTAGATTTATGTATTTCTCAAAATCTATTTAAAACAGTTTCTGAGTTGTTATTTACTAATTGATCAACAAGTACGTTTAAGTTATTAATTGAACTAAATTGATCTTTAACTTTAATATCAACTGTAATTGAACCTTGATAGTTTGAATGAGTTATTGAAATAACTGCTTTGTTTTGTGATGATTGAACTTCAACTTTTAAATCAGTTTTATTAATGTTAAGTTGTTCAAGTTTAGCTTTGTGCATGTCTCAGAATCTATTTAAAACAGTTTCTGAGTTGTTATTTGTTAATTGATCAACAAGTACGTTTAAATCATTAATTGAACTAAATTGATCTTTAACTTTAATATCAACTGTAATTGAACCTTGATAGTTTGAATGAGTTATTGAAATAACTGCTTTGTTTTGTGATGATTGAACTTCAACTTTTAAATCAGATTTATTAATGTTAAGTTGTTCAAGTTTAGCTTTGTGCATGTCTCAGAATCTATTTAAAACAGTTTCTGAGTTGTTATTTACTAATTGATCAACAAGTACGTTTAAGTTATTAATTGAACTAAATTGATCTTTAACTTTAATATCAACTGTAATTGAACCTTGATAGTTTGTGTGTGTTATTGAAATAACTGCTTTGTTTTGTGATGATTGAACTTCAACTTTTAAATCAGTTTTATTAATGTTAAGTTGTTCAAGTTTAGCTTTGTGCATGTCTCAGAATCTATTTAAAACAGTTTCTGAGTTGTTATTTACTAATTGATCAACAAGTACGTTTAAATCATTAATTGAACTAAATTGATCTTTAACTTTAATATCAACTGTAATTGAACCTTGATAGTTTTTATTTCCAGTTAAAGTAATTTTTGCAGTGTTTTGACTAACTTCAACTTGTAATTGATCACGACTAATTTTTACATTTTCTTTTTCAAATAAAGTTTTGTTTAATTCAAAAAATCTATTTAAAACAGTATTTGAGTTGTTGTCAGTTAATTGATCAACATTTGTTTTTAAGTCTGAAAGTGTACTAAATTGAGGAAGATCATATCTAAACTCAACTTCACCAACATAAAAAATAGAATCTGATTTTGCTTTAACTTTAATAGTTTTTTGTTGTTCATTAATTTGAATATCAAAGTTTTGTTTAATTTTTTCAGCATTAAAATCTCTGTTATCTAAAAGATTTCTTTCAGCTAATATTTCAATAACTTTTTCTATGGTACGCACTTCAAAAACACCAAGATTTCTTTTCTCTTGTTTTATTAGAGAATTGATGTTTGGTTTGTTAAATTTTATTTCTACTGAACCTTTAAGAAACCTGCTTGATTTTTTAGCAGAAATTGTCACACTAGGAACACTTGAGTTAAATTTAAATTCAACATCTTTAATTTGAATATCTATATGTGATTTTTCTGTTTGTAAAATCTTGCGTTGTTCATTTATAAGACCTAATATTTGTTCTTGATTTTCAGTATATAGAATTTGTAGAGAACGCATGTTCTCAGGAATATCATTGTTAAGGTTAACAGTTTTGGCGTCTAATTTTCTTTTATTATGTAACACTCCTACCGTTACTCCAGCTACTGAACTAGAACTAACTAATAACCCGGCAATGATGCTTAATAATTTACTTTTACTTGCCATAAAATCTATTTTACTTGTTTTTTTTTTTTTTTTTAAAGACCGTTTTATTAGGTTTTTTTGAAATATAAAAACAAAAATAGAGTCTATTAAACAATAAACTCTATTTTATGTTTTGAATTATTAACTATTAGTTCTCAAAGAATTTCTAATTTTTTCAGGTAGTTTTTGATCTTTAAATTCAGCGTTAGCTCCAGAGTTAAAGTCTTTAAATTTTTCAGCATCACTTATTATTACATTTCATTTAGAAATATCTTGATCGAATGCTTTCGCGTTTTGAAACATGAATCTCATATCTGTTACTTTTGAAACATCTCAAGCAGTGTATTTTGAACCATCTGCTTTTTGTTTTTCTTGAGTGTTAATGTTTTGGTTGAAACTTGATGCACCACTAAACATTGATTGCATATCAGTTACTTTTGAAGTATTAAAGTGTGATATATCTTGATTGAAACTTGATGCACCGCTAAACATTGACTTCATAGTAGTTACATTAGAAGTATCAAATTTATCTCCTAGTGATTGATTGAATTTAAAAACTTTTTTTTAGAGAAGCAATTATATAAATCTGGAATAAAAATACAAAAAATAGAGTTATTATAACTCTACTTTTTATTATATTAAAATTGGTTAATTTATTTCTTTTAATTAGAACAAGATATTTATGATATTTATTTAACGTTGTTTAGTCTTAATTTTGGTTGAATATTTGCATATTAAGCTAAAACTATTTTATTTTTCAGTATAAGTCTAAATTAAGTTGACTATATCATTTTTATTTGTTAACTATATTTTGTTGTCTAAATGTAGGTCTTTTATCATTTGTTCACTCTGGATGATATTTATTTTCTTTTACTGATGCAAATAATTCATGTGAAGTAACATTATTTACATCTCAACTAGATATGTCTTGATTGAAAGATTCGGCTTCATAAAACATAGCTGACATGTTTGTTACATTTGAAGTGTTGAAGTTTAGCTCACTATTAAAGTCACTTGCGTTTTTGAACATTCCTTCCATATTTGTTACTTTTAAAGTATCAAAACTTAGTGATTGATTAAATTTAAAAGCATCATTAAACATATAACTCATATCTGTTACATTTGAAGTATTAAAGTTTAATTCTTTATTAAAGTTAGTTGCATATTTAAACATATTAGACATATTAGTTACATTTGAAGTGTTGAAACTTAATGCTTGGTTAAATCTTGTAGCACCACTAAACATAAATGACATGTTTGTTACATTTGAAGTGTTGAAGTTTAATTGTTGGTTGAAACTAAAACTAGATAAAAACATATAACTCATATCTGTTACATTTCTTGTATCAAAATCTAATTCTTGATTAAAACTTGAAGCTCCCTCAAACATTCTTTGCATATTTGTTACATTTGAAGTGTTGAAGTTTAATTTTTGATTAAACTTTGATGCATTTTTAAATAAAAGAGACATATTAGTTACATTTGAAGTATCTCATTTATCAAGATTTTTTATAGAAGAACTTACATTATTTTCTAATGCTTTAGATAAATCACTAATAAATCAAGGAAGTTTTTTAGGTACCTCATTAGTAATATTTTTAAGTGGTCTAATCTGTCATTTTCCACTTTCGTTTTTGAAATATCCTATTTTTTCACATATATTTTGTTTTTCTTTATTATAAACAGCTTCTCTACCGTTTGTTTGCTCATCTATAGGTATAAATCTAACAGTTACTTCTCCTTTAAATTTTAAATTATTAAAAATTGGAGTAATTTTTGCAGTATATTCAGATATTTCTATTAAAAATTTTGAAAAATCTTCTTCACTACTCAAAGGGTTTAAATCCTTTATTTTTTGTATTATCTTTTCATCTGTTAAATCTTGTAATTTAATTTCTCCAAGATCTTTTTGAGATATAAAACTATTTAAGTTAATTCGATTATTTTCTGTTTCAGAATGATCTGTTTCAGGATGATTTTCATTGTTGTTTTGACCATCTGTAGGTGTTGATGGATTTTCTTGTTTATTACATGCAACTACTGTTGAACTTGTTGAGATTGTTGCACCAAATAAACCTAGAAATGATAATAATTTTTTCACGATATTTTACCTTACTAAAATTTATGATCTTATGATCTTTTATCTATTTAGTTCTCTTTCTATGCGTGCACATTTTCATTTTATTTTTTTTTTTTTTTTAATGTCAAGTACTAAAATACACATAATTACATAAATATTTGAATTGTATTTTTTGATAATAGTAAATTGAAAATATTGATTAAGCTTTTATTTGATAAATAAAAATAATTTCCCCATTAATAAAATTGCATAAAATTTCAAAATAAAAGTATGGATTAAGTTAATATAAAAAATAAAGCTATTTTAAGAATTACACTGTTATATAATTAAATGATTCTAAAGAGAAATGTAATAAACAAAAAAACCAAGCAATCGATACTTGGTTTTTTGTTAATTGAAATATTTATATTTAATTATTTTTTATCTTTAATTTGTTGAGTTAACATATCAATAAATTCTTGAACTGGTACAGTGATTTGTTGTTCACTTCCATATCTTCTATAAGTAATTGTATTATTATTTACTTCATTATTTCCTAATACTAATTGATAAGGAATTTTGCTTGTTTGAGCATCACGTATTTTGTAACTTAATCTTTCATCTCTTAAATCGATATGTGATCTAACAAATTGTTTTTTTAACATTTCAAATACTTTATTTGCATATGCTTGACTATCACTATTAACTGGAATAATTTCAACTTGACGTGGAGCCAATCATACTGGTAATACTCCTTTAGTTTGTTCTAATAAAATAGCTACAAATCTTTCATAAGTTCCAATTAATCCACGGTGAATCATAATAGGACGAACTAGTTTTTGATCTTTATCTACATAAGATAAGTTAAACTTCATAGGCATTAAGAAGTCTAATTGAATAGTTGAAACAGTGATTTCATGATTTTGAGCAGTTTTGATTTGAATATCTAATTTAGGTCCATAAAAAGCAGCTTCTCCAATACATTTTTTGTATTTTAATCCTAAATCTTGTAACACTTTTTCTAAACTAGCTTCAGCATTATTTCACATATCATCATCTTGGAAGTATTTAACTTTATCTTCAGGATCTCTTAAACTTAAACTTAGATAATCTATTTCAATGTTAAATGTTTCTAATACTTCACTAATTAATTTATAAGTTCTTCTGAATTCTTCTTCGATTTGATCTGGACGAGAGAAAATATGAGAATCAGTTAATTTCATACCTCTAACTCTTTCAAGTCCAGTTAATGATCCACTTGATTCAAAACGGTGTTGAATAGCGTGTTCACAAATTCTTAGTGGTAAATCACGATAACTTCTTTGTTCTTGTTTATAAACTGCAATATGATGAGGACAGTTCATTGGTCTTAAAATGAATTGTTCTCCACTTCCTTTTCCACCGTTAAATGGTTGGAACATATCTTCTCCATAATGATCTCAGTGACCACTAGTTTTGTATAATTCAACTGATCCAATTGGTGGAGTTTCTACTGGAATATAATCATATTCTCATTCTTTTTCACGTAAATATTTTTCAATTTCATTTTTAAGAATGTATCCATTTGGTAATCATAATGGTAATCCTGCTCCAACTAAATTATCAAATCCAAATATTTTTAATGATTTGTTAATTGTTCTATGATCACGACTTCTTCTATCTTCTAATAACGCTTTTTTCTCATTTAATTGTTTTTCTGATAATGCACATAATCCGTGAACTCTAGATAACATTAAATTACTTGCATCATTTAATCAATATGATCCAGTTAATTGTTGAATATCAACAGCTTTAATTTGTTTGAAATCTAATAAAATAGCATTTTCTAATACCATTGTAAAATCATTAATTGAATATAATTGAACATAATTAAATTTTTCATTCATTTTTTCAGCTAAATGTAATTGATAATCATTATCTGATAAAAGTTTTTTAGCTTCATCTAAACTAACTTGTTCTGATTTAATTACTAAATCTGAAGCTAAAATTTCACTTACTTTTTTTTGAACTTGTTTTAATTCATCTAAAACCATTCTAGGTTCTAGTTCAAATGTTGTTGAAAATTCCATTTCATCATTATTAAATAAAACTTCAGCTAATTTAGCATTAGGTTTTAATTGTTTAATAGCATAAGCTGCGATAAATCCTAGTGTTGAGTTTAAAACTAATTCATAGTTTTTATGTTTAGCATCAATTAATTCTAAACTACAATCTTTATCAACAACATATTCTAAATCAACTATTTTTTTATCAACTTTAGCAGCAATTATATTTTTAGAATAACTACCTAAAATTGATTGAGATAATTCTTTAACTTTCATAGCGCTATTAAATTCTTTTACTGAATTATCTAATAATATAATTTTCATAATATTTCTCCTTTAAAAAAACAAAAAACTCCTAGTAAAAAAATACTAGGAGCGAAAAAACCGCGGTACCATCCTAATTCATATAACAACAGTTATATATCTTAATTTATGCTTATCGCGCACTACGTAGTGTTTTTGATATGGTAGTAATTTTAGCTATCCACTTTGACTCTCACCAACCGTCAACTCTCTGTAATGTCTTTACTAAAACCGTGTCCATAACACTAATTAATATTAAATTTATACAATTAATTTTACATACTAGACAACATTATATCAATTATGTCAAGTCTTTTTTTTTTTTTTTGCAACTAGAATATATTTGATTTATTTATGTATTTTTAGAAAAAGAGGACAAACAAATGAAGTTGAATAAAAAGATAATATCCATACTAACTGTTGCAACTCTTGTTACTGCTTCAATAGTCGGAATTGGAGTTGGAGTATGATACACTCAACCAAAAATAAAAGATTTATCTTTATTAATTGATAAAAAAGATTTAGGTGAAATTGATCAATCAGATAAAAATAAAGACAAATTAATCCAATTAATTAAAGAAAAAAATCCTAATGCTAAGATTGATTTTAATAAATTAGATTTTAATATTTTAGATGATAAAGTTATTCTTAAACCTAATAAAAATGGACTAAAAACTTATAAAGGTGAAGATGAAATTATATTTAAAGCTACTACTGAAAAAGAAAGAAACATTAACAAAATAAAACATATTTGAAATAGTGAATTTAAAGATAGATTTTTTGATGAATCCTTAGTTCGTCCAGATGAACAACGTGGTTTTGTGAAATCTTTAACAAATCAAGTGTTATTAAAATCTGTAACTAGAAGATTAAAAGTTCATAATTTAAATCTTTCAATATCTAAAGGTGAAGATGATATAGAAGATAAAGTTTGAAACGAAACTGTAATTAATCATAAACATAAAACACAAACATTTAAAATTAAATATGAAGATCAAATAATTTCATTGCCTTTTGGTGAATTTAATAAGATCGGTACAAAATTTAAAGATGATAAATTTGAAGAAATTACTGAAATCGGTTATGTAGTTTCTCATAACGGGTTATTTACCATTTTTTTATTTAATATTGAAGAGCTTCTGCAACATGGCAATTCTGATGATTTTAAAAGATCACTTAAAAAAGTTCCTGAAAATTTACCACCAATGATAGAGAGTCTTTCTAATGCTTTTTTAGTTTGTGGAGCAGAAAAAATTGAAGGGATTGAAAAATGAGACACATCTAATATAACCGATATGAGTCTTATGTTTACTGGAGCTGAAAACTTCAATCAAGATATAAGTGGATGAGATGTATCAAAAGTAACTAATATGAGTAACATGTTTTCTCGTACTAAAAAGTTCAATCAAAATATAAGTAATTGGGATGTTTCAAATGTAACAAATATGGAAGGTATGTTTTATGATGCAGAATCTTTTAATCAAAACATATCTAATTGAGATGTTAAAAAAGTTGAAAAACATGGTTTATTTATTAGCGAAAAAGTGCGTTAAAAGAAAAAAATATCCCAGAAAAATTTAGAAAACAATAATAACTAAAGCCAAAAAGGCGTGATTGTTAAATCATGCTTTTTTTTAAAATTTATTTTGTCAAAAATAATTTTCAACTTTAATGATTATTAAATATCGCATGCATATTTTATTGAAAATTTCAAGTTTTTTATTTTTTTTGAAGTACACTAAAAGTGATCGATTACATATGCAAATTTAAAAGTGAGGAAAGATTTATGAAATTAACTAAAAAAATGATACCAATAATAGGTGCTACAGTTATTGGTTCAGCCGGATTGGTTGGAGCTGGATTTGGAGCTGGAATGTGATATAGTCAACCTAAAACTAAAATAAAAGACTTATCATCATTAATTAGTAATAAAAGTTTGGGTGAACTTGATGAATCAATTAAAAATAATAAAGAAAAAATAATTGAATTAATCAAAGAAAAGAATCCAAATCTTGATCCGACTAAAGTAGAATTTGATATTCAAGACGATAAAGTTATTGTTAAACCTAAAGTAGGAGATAAAACTTATAAAGGTGAAGTTGAAATTAGCTTTTCATTAACAACTATTGATATAAAAACTTTAATTGAACAAGCTGATTTAGGAGAACTTGATGAATCTTATAAAGATAACAAGCAAAAAATAATTGAATTAATCAAAGAAAAGAATCCTAAACTTCATCCTACTAAATTAGAATTCGTTGTTCAAGATAATAAAGTTATTGTTAAACCTAAAACTGATTACAAAATTTATAAAGGACAAGCGGAAATTACATTTAAAATTATTACTCAAAAACAAGTAATTATTAATAAAATCAAAAGTGTTTGAGACAGTAATTTAAAGATAGATTTGTTGATGAAACATTAACAAGTAAACTTGGTAATGATAAGTATGGTAAATCTTTAACAAATGAAACATTATTAAAATCTGTAACTAGAAGATTAAAAGCAAATGATTTAAATGTCGTAATATCTAAAGGTGAAGATAGTGATACTGATTGAGACAAAACTAAAATTAGTCCTGAAAGTGAATCTTTTAAAATTAAATATGAAGATGAAGTAATTCCATTACCTTTTGGACAATTCAATAAGATACAAACTAAGTTTAAAGACGATAATTTTGAAGAAATTACTGAAATTGGATACTTTATTTCTCCAGCGGATGGATTATTTACAGCGATTTTCATAAATTCTACAGATAAAGAAATCCAAGAAAAACAAAAAGTAAATCTTAAAAAAGTTATAGACGTGTTACCTCCAGTAATAGAAAGTCTTAAATATGCTTTTTATGGATTTAGTGCACAAGAAATTAAAGGAATAGAAAACTGAAATACTGAAAATATAACAGATATGAGCCATATGTTTGAACGTGCTGAGAAATTTAATCATGATATTTCATCTTGAAATACTAAAAATGTACAAAATATGGCATCGATGTTCTGAAGAGCTGAGAACTTTAATCAAGATATAGGTGACTGAAGCACTGGACATGTAACTAATATGAGTTCGATGTTTAGAGGAACTAAGGAATTTAATCAAGATATTTCTCGATGAAAAGTTTCAAATGTAACTGATATGAGTGGAATGTTTGTTGGTGCTAAAAAATTCAACCGTAACATAACAAACTGAGATGTTAGAAAAGTTGATAAATATGGTTTATTTAACAGTAATAGTAGTTTAGAAGAAAAAAATATCCCAGAAAAATTTAGAGAAAAGAAATAATTAAAAGTGTGGTAGAAGAAGAAAGCCACACTTTTTTTAAATGAAAATATTACTTAACCATATTGTTAATTTCATCAAATTAATTAAAATCCTTTTTATGCAAAATTTAATGTAATTTTAGTTTTTTTATTTTTTTTAGAAGTATACTAAATGTGATCTTTTTAAAAACATCAAAATGTGGGGGAAAATGATGAAATTAAATAAAAAAATTGTATCAGTAATAGCTATAGCAACTTTTGTTCCTGCTTCAATAGCTGGAGTTGGAGTTGGGATATGATACAGTCAACCAAAAATAAAAGATTTGTCTTCATTAATTAGCAACAAAGATCTAGGGGTAATTAGTGAAGCTGATAAAACTAATCAAAAATTATTATTAAATTTAATAAAGGAAAAAAATCCTAGTTTAGATATAAATAAAGTAGAATTAGTAATTCAAGAAAATAAAGTTATTATAAAACCTAAAGTTGGAGATAAAACTTATCAAGGACAAGTTGAAATTACTTTTTCACTAGGTTATATTGATTTAACAAAATTAATAAAAGAAACTAATTTAGGAACAATTAATGAATCGGATTTAGATGATACAAATAAGTTAATTGATTTGATTAAACAAAAGAATCAGTCTATTGATGTTGATTTTGATAAATTAGATTTAGAAATAAATAGAGATGCTAAGACAATTATTGTTAAACCTAAAAATGGAAACAAAACTTATAAAGGTGAAGTTACATTAAACTTTTTAATTAAAACAAAAATTAATGAAATTGAAGATTTAAACACAAACGCTGGAATATTTAATTCAAATACACCGGATGCAATTATTAGTCAATTTATTGAAAATAATAAAGATAGATTAGAAGACTTAACTAAAGATGATTTTGATGTCGTATCAAATGACAATGGAAAATTAAAAATCAGAGTTAAAGATAGTAACACTCAATATCAAGGTGAAATCGAAATCATTTATTCAGTTAAAGATCAATTTAGTTCAATTGAAAAAATTGAAAAAGAAATAACCAATCTTAAAAACAATGATACTGAAAGTGTATTAAATCGTTTTGTTGAATTAAATTCTAGTTTATTAGATTCAAATAAAATTACTCGTGATCAATTAAAAGCTGTAGTTGCTGATGATGTTGCAACAATTACTATCGATGGTAATGATAAATATCAAGGTTCAATAGAAACTAAATTAAACTTATCAAAACAAACTCAAAAATATTTAGGCGTCTTATCTAATAATGATAAAAACTCTATATTAAAAGAAGTAGTTAATCGAAATAGTTGAAACTTAAATTCAAATGATCTAGACATACAAGTTAAAGGTAACACTGCAACAATTACTGGAAAAACTGAAAAAAACAAAAAATTTATCGGAACAATTACTGCCGAGTTTGGTTTAACAGCTACTTACACAAACAATAACAAAGAATTAACAAGAATAGGATTCTTTAAAAACAATGCTAATGAATGACAAATTGAAAAAGTTAAGACAGATACAAATAAAGTTGTTTCAGTATTACCTGCATTTATAACTAGTTTAGAAGATGCATTTGAAGAAAATAAAAGCGAAACAATTTTAGGAATAGAAAGTTGAAATACTAGAAATGTAACTAATATGAGTCATACATTCTCTAAAGCTAAAAACTTTAACCATAATGTAGGAAATTGAGATACTTCTAAAGTAACTAATATGAGTCATATGTTTGCCGAAGCAAAGAATTTCAACCAATATATAGGAAGATGAAACACCTCAAATGTAACTAATATGGACCATATGTTCTATAGTGCTAAAAAATTCAACAATTTCATATCTGAATGAGATACTTCTAAAGTAACTAATATGAGTAGTATGTTCTATGGGGCTAATATATTCAATCAATCAATAGGAAATTGAGATACTTCAAATGTAACTGATATGGGTGGTATGTTTGGAAACGCTTACGAATTCAACCAAGATATATCAAAAAAAACAGTTAAAAGAAAAGGTGGGTCAACTTACACAGCTTGAGATACTTCTAAAGTAACTGATATGAGTTATATGTTTCAACATACTGAAAACTTCAATACAAACATAGGAAATTGAAATACTTCTAAAGTAAAAGATATGCGTCATATGTTTGCTGGTGCTCAAAAATTCAATCAAAACATAGGTAGTTGAGATGTAAAAAGTGTAGAGAATATGGCACACATGTTTGAAAGTGCAAAAGTATTTAATCAAAATCTAACCAGATGAGAGGTTAAACAAGTTAAAGATCACACTAAATTCAATCTTGACGGTGTAATGAATAATTCAAATATCCCACATCGCTTCAGATAACAATTAAGCCTAAAAAAATATTAATATAAAGAAGGACAAAATAATGAAATTAAAAAATAAAAAAATCCCAATAATATCTAGTATAGCTCTTGTTTTTGCACCAATTATTGGAGTTGTAGCTGGTGTATCAATAAAAAATAATCAATTAAAAACAAAAGAAAAACATATTGCCAAAATAAAACAAATTTGAGATAGTGAATTTAAAGATAAGTTCTTTGATGAATCATTAAAAAATATAAATCTATCATTTAATTTCAAAGATGTATATTTAACAAATCAAAAATTATTAAAAACTGTAACTAAAAGATTAAAAGCACACGGTTTAAATATTTCAATATCTAAAGGTGAAGAAGATATAGAAGATAAAGTTTGAAACGAAACTGTAATTAATCATAAGCATAAAACACAAACATTTAAAATTAAATATCAAGACGAAGTAATTTCTTTACCATTTGGAGAATTTAATAAAGTTAGCACAAAATTTAAAGATGATTCATTTGAAGAAATTACTGAAATTGGATATTTAATTACTCCTGATGGATTGTTTACAGCAATTTTTCTAGACTCAAAATCTATAGATAAACAATCACAAGAAAAGCAAAAAGCTAGTCTTAAAAAAGTTCCTAAAATATTACCACCAACAATAGATAGCCTTAACTCTGCTTTTTCATTTATTGATGGACAAGAAATTAAAGGAATTGAAAAATGAGATACTTCAAATGTAATAAGTATGAAGAATGTGTTTAATGGTTCTGAAAACTTTAATCAAGCATTAAATTGAAATACTAAAAATGTAATTGATATGAGCGGAATGTTTAATAGAACATCATTTAATAATGATTCAATCATTAAGTGAAACACTTCAAATGTAACTAATATGAGTTTTATGTTTTTTGGAGCAACTTCTTTTAATCAAGACATAAACTCTTGAGATGTTTCAAATATAACCAATATGAGTAGTATGTTTGCAAATGCTGAAAAATTTAAAAAACAATTAACAAAATGAGATACTTCTAAAGTTACTAATATGAGTGGGATGTTTGCTAATGCCGTTGAATTTAATGGTGATATAAGAAAATGAAAAACTTCAAATGTTACTGATATGAGTCAAATGTTTTTAGGATCTGATAGTTTTGATCAAGATATAAGCGGTTGAGATACTTCTAAAGTAACACGTATGAATCAAATGTTTCTTGGTACTAAAAACTTTAATCAAAATATAAGCTCTTGAAATACATCAAATGTAACTAATATGAGTAGTATGTTTGAAGAAGCTGCAAAATTCGATCAAAACATAGGTAATTGAGATGTTTCAAATGTAACAAATATGTCAAGTATGTTTAAAAAAACAAAAAGCTTTAATCAAAATATAGGTAATTGAGATACTTCAAGTGTCACTGATATGAGAAGTATGTTTTCTAAAGCAGAAAAATTCAATCAAGATATAAGCACTAAACAAGTTCAAAAAGGTGAGTTAAAATACACCGCTTGAGATGTTTCTAATGTAAAAAATATGAGTGAGATGTTTTCTGGTGCTAAAAGTTTTAAACACAACATTTCTAACTGAGATGTGTCTAAATGTGAAAGATTTGAAAACTTTATAAAAGGTGATTCTAAAATGACAAAGAATTTAATTCCAGAAAAATTTAGAGATGATATTGATAATAATATTGATGTTAACTAATAATTAAAAAGTGTCTCACAAGACACTTTTTATTTTCTATTACTTAACCATATTATTAATTTCATCTAACCAATTAATATTTGATTGAGCTATTTTTTTTCCTATTAATTTAGCTTCATTTAAAGTTATATTTTCAACTTTAATAAAATCATTATCAAATACAAAAGATAAACTAGCAAACTGAGTTGAATCAGTTAATCTAAGATCTTTTAATTGTTCTAAACCATATTGTTTAATTACGTTATTATATAAATTATGTTTTTTTACAAAAAATAATCTTTTATTAGTTAATGTTAATAATCAAGCTTTATTTTCTATTCCTACAACTAATAGATCAATAATTTCTTCATCATCAAAAAACAGATTAACTAAATCATTAAATTCTTTTTTATTAACTAAATATAAATTATTAGATAAATTATTTTTTAAATCATTAATAATACTTTCTTTTGATTTCATGTCTACTCCTTATTAATATATTACATAAATAAATTACCTATTATAGTTAGTTAAGTAGTTTTATATTTAAAACTAATATATTATTCTCACAAAATAATATATAAAAACCTAAAAGAATATTATGATACTTTAGCATTATCAAGCCAAAATTGAATAGATAATAATGAAGATAAATTATTTTTTATAAAATACTTTTTAAAAATAATATTGCTAAGTTATGAACAATCTATCTAATATAAATAATGAATCATCAGCTATGAAAATAGTTGTTAATGCTGTTAGAACTAAACTAGGAAGTTTTACTAAACAAGATATTGTAGATTTATGTGTTTCAATTAGTGTTAGTTCAGTTGAACAATGTTTATCAACTCTTGTTAAAGAACAAAAAATAGCAACAAAAAATTCTGGTAAAAATACAATTTATTATGCTTTAGATATTTAGTTATTTAATATTTAAATAATAATTAAATTTAAAAAAGACCCGACAATTACTTGTGTGGTCTTTTTTAGATTCTTAATATTTTATTTTTTGTTTTTGTTAAATTCTTCTATTAATTTTTGTCTAAATTTTTCTGGAATGAATTCTAATTTATCTTTTAATTTACTTGTATCATTAATAAATTCTCTATGTCTTTCAACTTCATTTACATCTCAATTACTAATATTTTGTTCAAAAGATTTAGCAAGTCAAAACATATTACTCATATCAGTTACTTTTGAAGTGTTTCAATTTGATATATCTTGATTAAATGCTTCAGTTCAAGAAAACATGTATGACATATCAGTTACTTTAGAAGTGTCTCATGCTGTGTAAGTTGATCCATCATCTTTTTTAACTTGTTTAGTTTTAATGTCTTGGTTAAATGCTTTAGCATCAGAAAACATACCACTCATATCAGTTACATTTGAAGTATTTCATTTAGATATATCTTGGTTGAATGATTCTGCACCATTAAACATGCTACTCATATCAGTTACTTTTGAAGTGTCTCACATAGATATGTCTTGGTTGAATATTTCTGTTTTAGAAAATGTTGATACCATATTAGTTATATTTTCAGTATTTCACTTATCTAAAGAACTATTAAAACTTTTAGCACCAAAAAACACTCCACTTAAACTTGTTAGTTTAGAAATATCTCAAGCAATATAAGTTGACCCATCATCTTTTACAACTTGTTTTGTATTTACATCTTGATTAAATGCTTCAGCATCTGAAAACATAGAGTTTATTTTTTGTAAACTATTTATATTTCATTTTGAAATATCTTGGTTAAATACTTTTGCTTTATAAAACATATGACTCATATCAGTTACATTTGAAGTATCTCATTTAGATATATCTTGGTTGAATGATTCTGCACCATTAAACATGCTACTCATATCAGTTACTTTTGAAGTGTCTCACATAGATATGTCTTGGTTGAATACTTCATTTCCTCTAAACATATTACTCATATTTTTAACATTTTTAGTATTTCAATTTCCTATATTTTGATTGAATTTGCTTGTTCTAAACATCTCACTCATATCAGTTACATTTTCAGTGTTTCAAGATGAAATATCTTGATTGAATTTATAAGTATCATGGAATGTGTTAGACATTCTAATAACGTTTTTAGTATTTCAGTTTTCGATACCTTTAATAGTTTCGTTACTATTAAATTCAAATCCTCTACTTAAATCATTAATAATATCTGGTAATTGATCAGGAACTTCTTTTACACTACTTAAAAATCTATCTATTTGAAATAGTCCTTGAGTATTAATGAAATATCCTATTTTAGTTGCTTTTGTAAATTCAGTACCTTTTTGATATTCGTTATATTTAGTAAGTTCTTTAGCATTAATTTTACCTACATTTAAACTTATAACTTTACCTTTATAAACAAATTCTAGATCTTCGCCATCATTAGGACTTTGTGAATCAGAAAATGGTTTATTTAAATAACTGATATTTAAGTTACTTAATTCATTTTTTTCTAATCTTTCAGAAAATACTTTCAATATTGTATTTTTTGAAGCTATTGAACTCTTTCATCAATCATCTGCATTGTCATAAGATCTGAATTTATCTTTAAATTCAGTATTTCAAACTGTTTTGATTTGTTCAACAATTTGATTGTCAGATTCTAAAAATAAATCAAATGTTAGTTCGACTTGGTTTTTATATGTTTTATCACCAGATTTAGGTTTAACAATAATTTTTTTATCTTGTTTATTAATTACTATTTCTAATTTAGAAAAATCGATTGTACTAAATTCATTTTTTTGTTGAATTATTTCTTTTACTTTATTTTCATTTAATTCTCTTTCATCAATATAACCTAATTCTGTTATATAAATTTCATCTGCTAGATTAGCCGAAATAATAAATGATAATTCAACTACACCTTCATAAGTTTTATCACCAGTTTTAGGTTTAACTATAACTTTATTGCTTAGAATTTCTAAGTCTAATTTATTAAAATCAATGTTTAAGCTTGAATTATTTTCTTTAATTAGACTGATTATTTTCTCTTTATTTAGATCATTACTATTGATATTTCCTAAATCTCTATTTGTAATTAAAGCGGTTAAATCTAAACTTAAATCAAATGATAATTCAACTGAATTATTGTAAGGGCTATTATTTTGCATTGGTTTAACAACAACTTTTTCTTCACTAATATCTAGATCTATTTTTGTAAAATCAATATCTAAATTACCATTTGCTTGTCTTATTAATTCAACTAATCTGTCTTTATTTAATTCAGATCTATTAATAAGACCGATGTTAGTGTTTTGAATTAGTCTTGTTAAATTAGTTCTGTTGTCTTTTTTGATTTTAGCGTTTCTTACTGCTATAGTGGTTATAGCAGTACCCCCCCCGCAACAGATAATAAACTAGTAATTGTAATTCACTTAGTTCTTTTTTTCACAATATCACCTTCTTAAATTCTTATCTATTATATTTTGTCAAAAATACAAATAAATTTCAAATTTCAACAAATTATACGTCGTTTTAAGCAAAATAAATAATATCTCTAATAAACAAAATTTTTAAAACGATTCATGTAAAATAAAATCGTAAGACTTAAAGGAGTATTTATGAAAATAATTGGATTTTGAAGAAGAGTTTGGATTCATTTTTTAACAAATATATTCATTATATTTACAGCAGGTTTTTATTTAATATTTTTAATAATTGCTTTTGTTAAAGGAAAACCTAATTTAGCAATGAGATTAAGCAATACAACATATAGTAATCCAAAAAGAATGTTTAGATTATTTATCTTTTTATTACTATCAGTTTTAATTCACGCAACTGTTATTGGATTAATTATTGATATTATTAGAATTATTATGAAAAAAGGTACGTTTGCTGAAAAATGATCAAATAACTACTATATTAAATCAAACTAAATCTTTGATTTTAAAAATCTTGGATCTGAGATTTTTATTTATTAATAGCACTTATTGATTTAATAAAATTTTTTATATTTTTTATGTTTTTAATTTAAATAGTAATATAATATTTTTTATAAATATTTAAAAGGAAGATAAAATGAATAGATTATTAAAATTATTATCAACATTATTAGCTGTAAGCTCATCATCAGTTCTAGCAACAAGTATTGTTAGTTGTACTGTTTCAAATAATCAAAAAGTAAATGATGAAACTAAAAAAGATGATGATCAATCAAACAATGGTAGTGATGATCAAAATGGTGATGAATCTAAAACAGATGATGAAAATAAAGATGATCCAATTCCAGACAACAACGATCAATCAGATAGATCTAATGATGAAAATAAAACTCCTGATTCTGATAATGATTCAAATACTACACCAGGTGAAAATAATCTAAAGCCTGATAACGAGTCTGATTCATCAAATCAAAATGAAACAGTAAATATTAGTAATATTTCTGATCTAAATAAAATAAATGAAGTTTATTTAAAACAAACTATTAGTGATTTTAAAGAAATAAAAAACTCACAAAAAAATATCAAAAATATGATCTTAAATAGAGACTTACCTTCTAATTTTTATTCTCATAGTGATTTTGATTTAGATAAAGATGAAATTATCTTAGATGAAAATTTAAATAATAATGTATCATTAAAACTTATTAATAAAAAAGATAAAACTCAAGTTTCTAATTCTGAAATTAAATGATATCAAAGAACCACAACTCCTTATGATGAAGTTTTTAAAATTGGTGAAAACGATTCTAAAAAAGTAACTTTTAACTTATTAAAAGACGGAGTATTACAATGAAAAGATAATACAGATCCAACTAGATTAAGTGATCAACAAGAAACTCAAGCTAAAATATATGCTGAGTATAAAGGGTATTTATTTTCTGCTAGTGTTAGAGTTCTTCATAAAGCTCACGGTCAATTATTACATGAAAATAATCTTGCTAGAAAAGCTGCAAAAGATATTGTTAATCAACATAATTGAAAAGAATTACCAACTTTAGAAAGATTAAAACAAGCATATAACTGAATAACCAAAAATGTTAAATACGATTTTGATAGAGATAACTTAAATAGAAATCAAAATGTTCATTCAGCACTAGTTTTAAGAAAAACTGTATGTACAGGGTATGCTAAAGGGTTAAAAATGTTATTAGAAGAACTTGATATACCTTGTAAATTTGTTGAAGGAAAAAGTTCTAGAGATAATGCTCTAAAGCACGCTTGAAATCAAGTTTTAGTAGATGGTAAATGATATTATGTAGATGCTACTTCAGATAGAGTTGATAATGAAAATCAAGAAACAGATTATCTTTTCTTTTTAAATACTGATGATGATTTTTCAGTAGATGATGAATTCACTCGTAACGAAGATAATAAAGATGCACATTTAAGAAATATCTTTTTTAAGAATTTTGTTAGTACAAAAGAAGATGTTTTAGGGTTAATTGATAATAACTTTGATGAAAATACAAAACAAATGAAAGACTTTATTTTATACACTCCTAATAAATCTACTTTTAAAAATAAAAAACCAAACTATAAACATATAAATGAAGCTTTAAATGAAAGAGGATTAGAAGCAAAAGCTACATTCCTTCCTTCTAAAGGTTCTAATGATGTAATTAAATATATCTTTGATAAAACTCCAAGTAAATCATTTAAAGAAGTTAATATAAAAAATATTAAACTTTTAGAAGACAAAAATGCTATTGAAGTTGAATTTGATCAAAAAGTAGAAGGATTAAAAGTTAAAAACTTTAATATTACAAATGCATTAATTAAAAGTGTAGAAGAAAA
This sequence comes from Mycoplasma yeatsii GM274B, assembly GCF_000875755.1. Taxonomy (GTDB): domain Bacteria; phylum Bacillota_I; class Bacilli_A; order Mycoplasmatales; family Mycoplasmataceae; genus Mycoplasma; species Mycoplasma yeatsii. The sequence goes on from NZ_CP007520.1 coordinate 561,034, forward strand.
AGAAAAATCTTATATATTAAACTTACATCACTTCAAATCATTTGGTCAAGTAAAAGTGAAATTAGAATCTGTAAAAAGAAAAGATTATAAATTTAATAACTTAAAAAATTCAACAGTTACATTTAATTTAACAAAACAAAAACTAGTTGATATTCAAGCAAAAATAATTAGTGATGATCATATTAAATTAATAACTAATGATAAAAATTTACAATATAGTTTTGAATATGGAAAATGACAAGATGTTAACGATGATCTTATCATTGATTTAAAAACACAAAAACAAGGAAAGCTATTAATAAAATCTAAAAATGAATTAATTGATGAAATTAAAACAATTGAAATTTCTAGACCTAGTATAAATGAGTATCAATTAAAAGCATTTAATAACGCAATAGTTGGTGTTAATGAATCTATGGAATATAGAAAACAAGGATCAGAACAATGAATTAGTATAGATAAAAATAAAGTTACTAATTTAAATAAAAACTCAACTTATGAAGTTAGATACAAAGCTAAAGATCATTCATTTGCTTCAGAATCAGTATTTGTTAATATCGCTTAAACTAAAATTAAATATTAAAAAATCAAGGTCTCTATTGCCTTGATTTTAATTTATAAAAGTTCAGCTAAAAAGTAAAAAAGATTATTTTTAGTAATATAATATTTTTTATAAATATTTAAAAGGAAGATAAAATGAACAAATTATTAAAACAACTAATGACTTTACTATCTATAAGCTCAACACTAACAGCGACAACTACAGTTATTAGTTGTACTGTTTCAAATAATCAAAAGGCAGATGGTGAAACTAAAAAAGACGATGATCAATCTGAAAAAATAAACAACGATAATCAAGATACAAACAATAATAATGTTGATTCTAATTTAAGTAAAATAAATGATATTTATTTTAATCAAACTATTAAAGAATTTAAAGAAATAACAACTTCTTTTAATGATATTAAAAATATGATCTTAAATAGAGATTTACCCGATAATTTTTATTCTCATAGTGATTTTTATTTAGATAAAAGTGAAGTTATTTTAGATGAAAAAGAAAATGATAAAGTATTATTAAAACTTATTAATAAAAAGACTGGTCTAGCAGTTTCAAATTCTGAAATTAAATGATATCAAAGAACTTTAATTCCTTATGATGAAGTGTTTTCAGTTAACCAAAATGATCATAGTAAAGTGACTTTTAAACTATTAAACGACGGAACCATGCAATGAAAAGATAATACAGATCCAAATGATCAATATCATAAAGAAGACACTCAAGCTAAAATATATGCTGAGTATAAAGGATATTTATTTTCAGCTAATGTTAGAGTTCTTAATAAAGCACAAAGTGATTTAAATTATGAAAATAATCTTGCTAGAAAAGCTGCAAAAGATATTGTTGAAAAACATAATTGAAAAGAATTACCTACTTTAGAAAGATTAAAACAAGCATACGATTGAATAACTAAAAATGTTGAATACGATTTTAACAAAGATAATTTATTTAAAAATCAAAATGCTTATACAGCTTTAGTTACAAGAAAAACGGTATGTACTGGATATGCTAAAGGATTACAAATGTTATTAGATGAACTTGATATTCCATGTAAAGTTGTTGAAGGAGAAAGTACTAGAGAAGATGGTGCTAAACATGCTTGAAATCAAGTTCTAGTTGATAACAAATGATATTATGTTGATCCTACTTCAGATAGAGTTGACACTAAAAAAGGAGAAAAAGAAACTAAATATACCTTCTTTTTAAACACTGATAAAGATTTTTCTTTAGATGATAGATTTACTCGTAATCAAGATAGCGAAGATGCTCATTTAAGAAATTTATTTGCTGGTAATTTTGTTGGATCAAAAGAAGACTTTTTAGGACTAATTGATAACAATTATGATGTTGAAACAAAAATAGTAAAATCTTTTGAAATATTAATTCCAAATGGGGATGCTAATGAAAATAAAAAACCAGATTTTAGGGCTATTCACAAAGCGTTAGAAGAAAGAGGACATTTAGAAACAAAATCAACTTTTCTTCCTTCAAAAGGTTCTTTTTATGTTGTTAAATATAGTTTTCCTAATATTCAAAAAACACCAGATAATTTATTTAAAGAAGTTAATATAAAAAACATAAAACGTTTAAACAATCGAAACGCTATTGAAGTTGAATTTGATCAAGAAGTAAATGGATTGATTGCTCAAAATTTTAACATTACAAATGCACTAATTAAAAGTATTAAACAAAACGGTAAATCATATATTTTAAACTTATACCATTTCAATTCGTTTGGTGATGTGAAAGTAAAACTAGAATCTGTAAAAAGAAAAGATTATAAATTTAATATTTTAAATGATTCAACTGTTATATTTAAATTAGAAAAACAAAAACTAAATGATATTAGAGTAAAAATAATCAACGATGAGCAAGTTGAAATAATAAGTGAAAATAAAAACTTAGAATATAGTTTCCAATTTTCAAAATGACAAAATGTTAATCAAAACCTTATTATAAATATGCCTGGTAAAGAAGGAAAATTATTAATAAGATCTAAAAGCGATTTATCACCAGAATTTAAAACAATTCAAATTACTAGACCTAGCTTATTTGATTTTCAATTAAAAACATTTAATAACGCGATAGTTGGTGTTGATGAATCTATGGAATATAGAAAACAAGGATCACAAGAATGAATTAGTATAGATAAAAATAAAATTACTAATTTAGATAAAAATTCAACTTATGAAGTTAGATACAAAGCCACTGATCATTCATTTGCTTCAGAATCAGTATTTGTTACTATTGCTTAAAATTACATATTAAAAAAATCAAGATCATTTCCGATCTTGATTTTAATTTAGTCCTGTAGATTTAGCATTAACTATCGATAATCAACTATTAAAAGAGTGATCTAGTTCTTCAACACTTTCGGCTTTATCTATAACAATAAAAATAATATCTTCTTTTTTAAAGTTCATTTTATGCATATATTCAAAAAACTTTTTATAGTTTTTCTTAGTTTCTAAATCCTTTTTAAAATCTCTAATACTTTTTGAAAAATCTAAAGATTTTAAAAGTAATACTGGAATTGAATCAGGAGAATAAACTGCATTTTTAAATGATACTCCAATAATCATTAATCCAGTTTCTTCAGCTTCACTAACTTCAATTCAATTGTAGTTTTTTCTTGTGCTTAAAATTCTTTTAACTTTATTAGAATCTTTATTTTTAGCGTTTAAAATTTCTCTTCAAGAAAATCCAGATTTTGCTCCTCAAGCAGCAACAGCAACGCCAATTATTCCTAAAATAAAAATAATAACTATCAATCATACCGGCATATTAGTAGTGGCTTTATTTACATTATTTGATTCAGTTAATAAAAACATTATTTATAACCTCTTAATTCTTTTCTTTCTGTATCTCTTTTTTTGATAGCTTCTCTTTTATCGTATTTTTTCTTTCCTTTAGCTAAAGCGATTTCTAATTTAATATAATCACGTTTAAAGTAAAGTTTAGTTGGAATAATAGTTAAATTTTCTTGTTTTACTCTATTTAACATTCTAATAATTTCTTTTTTATGTAACAATAATTTTCTTGTTCTTAAAGGTTCTAGTCCTTTAATATAATTAGAAAACTCATATTTTTTAACATTCATATTTAAAATATAAGCTTCTTGTTTTCTAATAATTATAAAAGATTCATTAATAGAAACATCGTGATTTCTAATTGATTTAACTTCAGGACCAGTTAGTACCATTCCTGCTTCATAAGTTTGAATAATTTCATAATTAAAATAAGCTTTTTTATTTTTAGTAATTAAATGTTCACCCATTTGATCACCTCTTTTTATTATTGTACTAAAACAAAATCGATAGCTCTTTTTTTAACATCAGCATTAATTAATTTAACTTTAACTTTTTGACCCATTCTATAATAAGTATTATCAGGTTTAATTAGTAATTTATTTTCTTCATCATAAACTAAATTATCATCCATATTTGAAATATGAACTAATCCTTCAACCATATTATCTAATTGAACAAACATTCCAAATTTTAGAACTGCAGCAATAGTTCCAGTATATGTTGAACCGACTTTATCAGCCATAAATTCAGCCATACATGCTTTAATAACTTCTCTTTCACAATCAACACTAGTTGTTTCAGTTTCATTAATAATGTTGCATGCTTTTGTAATAAAGTTCTGATTAGATTCTAAAACAAATTTTCTAGTATCTTTTTCTAAAAGATATTGTTTTAAATAACGATGAACCATTAAATCACTATAACGTCTAATTGGTGAAGTAAAGTGTGTATAACACTCACTAGATAATCCAAAATGACCAATATTTTCTAATCCATACTTAGCTTTATCCATGTATTTTAATAGTGAAATATTTAATAATTCTACTTCTACTGGATCTTTAATTTGTTTTTCAATTTGAACTAAAGTACGGTTAATATTTTTTGGATCTAACATTTCAAGTGGAGTTAATTTTGGATCAATTCCAAATGATTTTAAAGATTGATATCAAGTAATTAATTCTTGTTCATCTGGTTTTCCATGATTTCTGTAAATAAAAGGTAGTTCTTTTTCATAGATTAACTCAGCAACTGCTTCATTAGCACTTACCATAAATTGTTCTATTAGTTTTTCAGATTCTCCTGTTGTTCTTGCTGTAATATCAATAACTTTAGAATCTTTATCCATGATAATTTTAGGTTCTCTTACTTCAAAATTAATTGTTCCTCTTTTAACTTTATATGCTTCAATTTTTTTATAAAGTTCATAAGCATTATCAATCATTTGTTTACATTCAACATCATGATTTCAAGTTTTATTTTCAAAGTATTCATTAACTTCTTTATAATTTAATCTAAATTTAGAAATAATAACTGTTTCATAAACTTTTTTACTTAGCATAATTCCATTACTATCAAATTCCATTTCACAAGCCATAGCGAATTTTTTAGTATTTGGGTTTAATGAACATAAATCATCAGATAATACTTTTGGAAGCATAGGTATTACTTTATTAGCTAAATAAGTTGAATTACCTCTAAATAAAGCTTCGTTATCTAAACTAGTTTTAGGTTTAACATAATAACTAACATCAGCAATAGCAACATAAAGTTTGTAATGTCCGTTATCTAATTTTTCAACACAAATAGCATCATCTAAATCTTTAGAATCAATTCCATCAATTGTTACTATCATCTTATCAACTAAAGAATTTTTTTGACGTTTTTTTAATTCATCAGTTTGTTTATCAACTGGTATATTTACTAATTCAGCATCTTTTAAAGTATTGTGATTGAATTCGGTTTTAATTTCAAATTCTTCAGCAATAGCAATAATTCTATCACTTGCTTTTCTAATATCACCAACTACTTTTTGTAATCTTATAAAGATTTTTCTATCTTTAACATTAATAATTTTTGCTTTAATTAATTGATGTTCTTCATATTTAAATTCAGCTTTATTTAAAATTACAAATCTAAAATTATCAAATGATTTATCAGTAGGAATAAAATCTAAGAATTTTTTATCATATGATCTAACTATTTCACCAATTAAAAAGATTTTTTCTCTTTTTACTAGTTCACAAATTACAGCTTTAGTTCTATTGTCTTGATCATCAACAACTGTATAAACAACTTGATCAGTTCCAAAACACCCATTTAAATCAACAGGTGCAACAAAATAATCTTCTTGATCTTCATTTGATAAATCATTAACAAAACCGAACCCTTTTGGATTCAATTTTAAAATACCTTGTTTATATTTATCATCTAATAAATAAATGTGATTAGAATTTGAAATTGCTATTTTATTATCTTCAAATAAGTTATCTAAACTGTTTTTAACATCAACATGATCGATTGTTTTAAATTTAGATAATAATTTATCTAACATAATTTTATGATTATGTTTTTTTAATATCTCTATAATTTTAGATTCCATAATTTCTCCTATCTATTAATAATAAAAAAGAAACACTATACAAGCATAGTGTTTGTGATAATACAAATTGTTAAAGCTAGTATGAAAAATATAATCCCTAAACTTAACATTCATATAGATAATGTTTTATCTAAACCACGTTCTTTTGAGTTAGAAAATAATTCTTCATTACCCCCGTTTAACGCACTAAGTCCAGTTTGAGATTGTTTGTTTTGAATTAAACCAACAAAAATCATTATTATTGAAATTATCATAGCTAATATTTCAAAAGCTAATATTATTTTTCTACCAATTTCCATAGTGTCTGTTGAAACTAGAAATGATAACATAAATTCACCTCGCATAACTAATATAATGATATATTAAAAATATACTAAACACAAAGTAATAATTAATATCTACTTATTATTTTTTAGAAAGACGTTTTTTAATAAAGAATGTTGAACCAGCAATTATTGCAACAGATAAAACTACTACTGAAATTGATACTGCTACTATAAATGCTTTAGATATAGTGTTTAAATTTTCATCTTTAGCTTGAATTACTATAAATTCAGTTTCACCTTTAAAATGAGTTGAATTTTGTTTTGCTTTAATTTTGACTTTAATAGCTGATATTTTTTTATCTCTAATAAATTCTATTGTATAGTCATCATTTAATTTAGCTTTAGATCTTAATTTTGATAGTTTAGTTTCAATTTGTTCAATGACTTTCTTTTGATGTTCATCTATATCTTTTTTAGTATATTGTTTAAAGAATCGTTTATCCTTTAAAATATCAATATCACTAAAATCAATTAGATCAATAGGCAATTGATAATTATTTCAATTAGTAAATTCATTTAAAGTTAAAGCGTTTAATCTTTGAAGATCTATATTTCTAAATTCATCATCATTTCAATCTTTATATCCATTTTGTTTTGCTGCTTGAATGATTAATTGTCCATTTCTACTTTCATAAAAATCTTTTAATGGTTTAACATTTTTTTCAGAACTTACTTGTAGATATGTTTCGTTTGTTTGTTCAAAATTTGAATTTTGTAATTTAAATGACATTTTAACTAAATAACGTCCTTGATAAGCTGATAAATTACTAGTTGGAGACAGTTCTAAACCTGATTCACTTATTTCAATACCTTCACCTTTTGTTTCTCAGTTTTCATCTAAAGCAAATAATTTTGCTGTAAAAGTTTCTTCTTTATTAACCTCTTTAATTTTTAAATTAATATTTTTTGATGAATAACTATATGAAACTCATTTGCTATCAATTTTCTTTTCATCTAATTGAACTTTTAAATCTCTAAATTGATCATCTAAATTATCGATATCTATTTTTAATGTAGGAATGACTAGTTTTTCAGGTTTAATATGAATTGTTACTCTTCCATCTTTATATCTAGCGCTTGCTTTTTTTACTCTTATAACCGCAGTTTCATTGGTTATTTGTTCAAATTCTAGATCATGTCAAAATAACTTATCCTTATTAGCTGAATTACCTTCAATTACAGCTTTTTGAATAGAAGCGATTGTGTTATCTTTAATTTCAAATCCTTGATGATTTTCATTGTTTCCTGTATTTGTAATAACTTCATTTATATCTAATGTTTTACTTTCACTTTTTAAAACAATATTGTTGTTGTTAGATTTAATATTGTTTGTTAAAAAGATTGCGCTTAATGGAGCTATAAAAACTAAACTAGATAATAATAATTTTTTATTCATACTAAAACTTCCTTAAATACTTTATTTATTAATTATATAAGTTAAAAATAATAGTACTTAAAATTAGATAAAAAAAATCAAGATTTTGAATCTAACAAAATCTTGATTAATAATAGAGTGTTTAATTGAAACTTTATTATTGTTGTTTAATTGCAGTTAATTCTTGTAATAATTTATCGAAATCTTTTGTTTCAGTTTGTTCATCTCTAGTTTGATTTAGTAATGATGTTTTTATTGTATTAATCATTTGAGCTGATTTATCATCAGTAGCAACGGCTTTAGCAATTGTATTTTCTTCATTTAGTTTTAATAATGAATCAAGTGATATTGAAGCAGATCTTAACATATTTAATTTAAAGTATAGTGCCTCAGTTTCTGTATTTGCTTCTGTTAGCTCTTCTTTTGTTTTGTCTTTTAATTTTAATTCTAATTCTTGAATTATTTTTTTAAATTCATCTTGTCTATCTTTTGTAACAACATCTTTTAAAGGCATTACATACCCTGAAGTTCTAGCAAGAGTGAATCAGTTATGTTCTTCTTTTGTTCCTATTGTATTTGTACCTGTGTATAGTCAATGTAAGAATTTTTTTGTAGCTCTGTTTACTTTATCATTTGAAGAAGCAACAGGTATAATACTTGATCCTCCTTCGTTGAATACACCATATTTTGAATTTTTACTCTTCATAACTTGTGTTATCATGTAAACATCACTTTCTGATGCATTGTTTTTGTAGAAATCAGCTTCTTGGCCTTTTTCTACTTTTCCTAAGTAAGGATGATTTTTTGTGAATCTTGTAATTTTATTTTGATAAGCTCCAACTGAAGCCGCAAAACTTATCGCACTTTGGAATTTGAAAATTTCTCATGATCCTCATTCTTCTTTACCATTTTTCATGTATTTAATAGAATGGAAGGCTTTTTTTGATTTTACACCTTTTTCATTAACTTCTTTTTTAAATACAGTTTTAGCTGTGTTTGAATAATCGTTTCATAGAGATTTAAATTTTGATTTAAGAACAGTGTCGTCAACTAAGTTATATTTAACTTTTTTATTTTCATCTAGTTGGAAGGCTGATTTTTCTTTTTCATCTATTTTAGTATGTAATTCTTTTAAGAATGTTTGTTCTTGATAATCAATTGACAGCACTTCACCAGATAATGTAGAAGTTGTTATTTTATCTTCATCTTTCATTTTGATGTTATCAGCGAATTTTAAAGCAAGTTCTCTAATACCATCTAATGTTTCAAAAGTTTCATCATTAACTGTATAACCCTCAAATGGCTTTGGATTTTGTTCAGTTGTTTTAAGTTCAATATGTGATCAAATTGAAGTTGTTGGAATATCTTTTTCTTTTATAGTTTTAGATTTTTTTACAATATCAGATTCTTCACTTACTGTTCCTCCACCTTGTTTGATTATTTCAAACATTTTATTTAATAATCTTAAGTTGAAAACAACAGAATCAACATCAGCATTATCAAAAGGAATGTTAAAAATTTTATCAGTTGATCCCTGTCCTGCTAAAACTGAGTGTAGATCAGCAATTTTATCAAAGAATAAATCCTTTTTAATTCCTTTATCAGATAGATCTAATAATCTTCCTTCTTGGTTAATAACATACGCTCCTGATTGAGCACCTAAAATAATGTTTGGAACTTTTTTAAAATCACGAGATTCAATATTGTTTTTAGCATCTCTTATTAATTTGAACTCATCAAAAGATCCATGACCTTGTATTTTTTCTCCATCTACTTCATAAGCGTCTTGGAATTGGAATTTTACTTTTATGAAATCTTGATCATTTTTAAATTTTTCATTGTAGTGTGCAGCAAAAGGTTTTAAAGCTGTAGATAGCGGGTAAGCTTGACCTTGTGCTGTTTGAAAGATAATACTTGGTTCTTGATCTTTATAACAAGCTACGACACTCATCATACCTGATGAACCTATAACTAATGAACTTAATCCTAATAATAACTTTTTCATTACTAAATCCTCCTTATACTTATTTAGTTAAGTATCTACAATTAAATTATTACATTGTTTTTTCAATTATCATCACTTTTTTTAAAATTACTCAATAGCATTTTATTAAGAAAATAATAGTCTTTAAAAATTTAATAAAAAACAAGATTTGAGTGTTTTCAAATCTTGCTATTCGTTATTATTTTTAAATTAAGTTTTATTGTGATTTTTTACTTTCTAGATCTGCTAGTAATTTGTTAAATTCTATAATTTCTGATTTTTTATCTGTAGTTTGATTCAATAATGCTGTGATTATTGATCCAACCATTTGAGCTGATTTGTCATCAGTAACCATTGCTTTAGCAATTGTTTTTTCATCATTTAATTTTAATAACGATTCAAGAGAAATTGAAGAAGATCTTAGCATGTTTAATTTAAAGTGTAATGATGAAAGTTCTTTATTTTCTACTAGCTCTTTATCTTTTTTACCTTCTATTTTTTGTTCTAGTTCTTGAATTTGTTTTTTGAATGTTTCTAATGTTTCATTTTTAACAACATCTTTTAAAGGCATTACATACCCTGAAGTTCTAGCAAAAGTATATCAGTTATGTTCTTCTTGAGTTGTTCCTATTTTATTTTTACCTTTATAGAATCATTCTAAGAATTTTTTTGTAGCTCTATTTGCTTTGTCATTTCTTGAATCAATTGGAATAATGCTTGATCCACCTTCATTAAATATTTCATGTTTTGAACTTTTAGTTTTTGTTACTTGAGTAGTCATATAAACATCACTCTCACCAGCATTAGTTTTATAGAATTCTTCATCTTTACCTTCTTGAACTTTTCCTAAGTATGGATGAGATTTTGTAATTGTACTAATTTTATTTTGATAAGCTCCAACTGATGCTGCAAAACTCATTGCACTTTGGAATTTTAATACTTGTCATGAACCTCATTCTTCTGTACCATTTTTCATATATTTAATAGCATGAAATGCTTTTGTAGAGGCTCCTACATTATGTCTAATTGAAAGTTTTGCGGTTTGTGAATAATTTTCTCATAATGATTTAAATTCTTTTTTGAACTCGTCATCTTCAATTAAGTTATATTTAACTTTTTTATTTTGATCTAATTGAAAGGCAGATTTTTCTTTATCTTCAATTTTAGTATGTAATTCTTTTAAAAATGCTTGTTCTTGATAATCGATTGACAATACATCTCCTGATAATGTTGAATCAGTAATTTTTGCTTTGTTTTCTTGTTTTATTTCAATATTTTCAGCAAATTTTTTAGCCAATTCTCTTACACCATCTATTGTTTTAAAAGTTTCGCCATTAACAGTGAAATTTTCAAATGGTTTTTCATTTTCTTCTGTTGTTTTAAGATCGATATATGCTCAAATTGAAGTTGTAGGAATATCTTTATTTTGGATTGCTAAAGCTTTTTTAATAATCTCAGAATCTTGACTTATAGTTCCTCCACCTTGTTGAATTATTTCAAACATTTTATTCAGTAATCTTAAGTTAAAAATAAGAGCATCAACATCAGCATTATCAAAAGGAATATTAAAAATTTTATCAGTTACACCTTGTCCTGCTAAAACTGAGTGTAGATCTGCAATTTTATCAAAGAAGAAATCTTTTTTAATACCTTTATCAGATAGATCTAATAATCTTTTATCTTGATTAATTATATAAGCTCCTGATTGAGCACCTAAAATAATGTTTGGAACCTTTTTAAAGTCGCCTGATTCAATATTAGATTTAGCATTCTTAATTAAACCAAACTCACTAAAAGATCCGTGACCTTGTACTTTTTCTCCATCAAATTCATAATCGTCTTTAAATTGAATTTTTACTTTCATGAAATCATCAGTATCTTTAAAAGTATCATTATAATATTTAATAAAAGGTTTTAAAGCTATAGCTAGCGGAAATGCTTGTCCTTGAGCTACTTGAAAAACGACACTTGTAGGTTGTTGTTTATAACAAGCAACAGCTGTCATCATTCCTGATGAACCAACAACTAATGAACTTAATCCTAATAATAACTTTTTCATTATCTAATCTCCTTACACTTATGTTTAATTGAGTATCTAAATAGATATTACATTATTTGAAAAAATATTTTTGATTTTTGAAACTATTAAAAAAAGTAAAAATTATAGAAACAAATCTAATAATTTTTACTTTTAATTTCTATTATTTTTTTAATTAAACCTAATTATTTTTTTAGAAAATATTGCATAAATACTTAACGGTATAGTTAAAGCGATGACTGCTCCTGCTGCTTTTAAATTTGTAAAATTACCTTCGACACTACTTCCTAATTCTAAATATCAAATTGATATATTAGTATAACCATCAGTTAATAAAAATCTAGGTCATAAATAATCATTTCAAACTGAAACAAATGAAAAGATGATTAATAATAAATATCCTAATTTCATTTTAGGTAAATAAACATAAAATAGTTTTTCATGTAATTTTAAATTATCGTTTTTCATAACTTTATGCTTATTTTCATAAACACTTTTAGCAATATTAAACATATAAGTAAAATTGAAAAATGAAAATAAAGAATTAGTTATATAACTGAACATTAAATCTCTAAAACCGATAAAGATAAGTACTCTTTTTAAACTTAAATATATACTAAATTCAGGTATTAAACTAATGATTAAAAAGAAATATAAAAAGATTTTTTGATACTTTTGATTCATTTTTAATAATCCTGCTATTGCTAGAGAATAAACTAATAATCTAAAAGAAATTAAAATAGTTGCAAATAACAGTGTTTGATAAATAGCAGGAAAAATATTACTTTTAAAAGCTTCACTAAAATTAGATCATTCTCATTCTTTTATAAATATAAACGTTTTATTACTAGCTATTGAGCTAGTTGAAACTAATGATTGTAATAATAAATAGTATAAAGGAAATAATACCACTACTAATAAGATTCCTATTAATAAATATTTAATTAATTCTTTAATTATTTTGATGATCATGATTTTTATTACCTTTCAATTTAATTATTTTAAAGTAAATACTTTTAATAGTTTTTATTCTTAATAATTGAATAATACATAGTAGTGATAATAAATAAGCAAAACTAAAGAATGCTGATGCATATCCTTTTTCAAATTTTAATGAAGAATTATTTCCTGAACCTAAAAACTTAAGAGTATAACTAGTTAAAGTATGAGCTAGATTAGAATCAACACTATAAGTTGGTTCTAAAATTGCTTCAGGTAATAAAAGTGTTGAGAAAATAAAATTAGTAAATAAAACAGAAAATAATACTTTAGATATTTCATTAGCATAAACAAATCTAAATTTTTGAAACATTGTTAATTTATCGTTTCTCATTAATCTATAATATTTAGCTTCAGCTCTTGATAAACTTGCTGCAAATAATACTAAATTAAAAGGTAGAGATCTCCATAATTGAAATATAGAATAATAAATTCAAATAGGTAGTTTATGATCTCCTAACATAAAACTATATTTGTCTAATCCTAAAATATAAAAGAATAAGTTTTTAGAACCAAAAAACATACTAAATGCAATTCCTATAGCAAATCCTGAAATGAAAAATTGTGAATATATAATTGATATAAATATTCTTTTACTTGTTTTAAATAATAATGAATTAATTAATAATGCAAATAATAAAGCTAGTGAGATTGAAAAACCGCTTCCAAATATTAACACTAATGTACTATTTAAAACTGCGTGTTGAAATAACCTATCGCTTAAAATATTGTTGTAATTATTAAAGTTAACTTCATAGCTAGTTCTATCTGCTTCATTTGGTAAAAATCTTAATGATTTTGCAAAAGTATGAAAAATAGGAATTAAAGTAAATAATAAAACACAAATTAATAAAGGCAGTAATAATAAGCTTGTTTGAAAAATATCTTTTGATCTTTTTTTGATTTTTTTATTCATAGACTCTATTACCTTTATCATCAAATATTAAAACATCATTATTAGAGTATTTTATATTTACACTTGACCCTATTTCTATATTATTTTCACTGATTAAAACTGATCAATTGTTATCGTTAGAATAATCTATAGTATAAAGTGTTTTATCACCTAAATTTTTACGATCAATTATTTTATATTTACCATTAATATCTGGTTGGATTTCAATTTTATTATGTCTTATATAATAATGTTTATCATCTTTAATACCGATGTAATTAATTTCAGGATAACCGATAAATTTAGCAACAAATAAATTATTAGGATTATCATACATTTCATTACCTGAAGAATATTGTTGAATTTCTCCTTTATTTAATAAAATGATTTGATCACTAATTTTTAGTGCATCTTGTTGATCGTGAGTAACAATAATTAAACTTAAGTTAAATTCTCTTTTAACTTTAATTAATCATTGAATTGTTGATTCTTTTATTTTTGCATCTAATGCTGAAAAAGGTTCATCCATTAATATTAAATTAGTTTTTTTAATAATACCTTTTGCAAATGCAACACGTTGTTTTTGACCACCACTTAATTCATTAACATTTTTATATAACAGTTGGTCTATATCTAACTTTTTAGCTATTTTTTCTATTTCAATTTTAAAAAGATTTTTTAACTTAACTTCTTTTAAAAATTTAAATTTATTTTTAACATGTTTATTGAATAACAAACTAAAAATTAATTTAAGATAGTTAATTTTTATTTTTGATTTATTTAATGAATGAATGCTTTTTTTATAATCATCAAATAATTTAATTATTTTTTGATCATTAAGATTGTTTTTGATTATGTAATTTTGAAAAAATTCAACTCTAACTGAATTAACTCATTTATCATAGTTTTTAGCACTTAAATAGACATTGTTAAAAACTGTAGTATTTTCATATACTGAATTTTCTTGCATTATATATGATACTTCATGAATTGAAGGATTGTTTTTAATTTTAATTTCTCCACTAGTTGGTTTTATAAATCCTAAAATTAAGTTTAATAATGTAGTTTTACCGCTACCTGATGGACCTAATAAACAGATAATTTCGTTCTTATTTATTGTTAATTCTCCTATATTAACATCATCGAACTTTTGTTTTTTAGAATACTTAAAAATTAGGTTTTTTATAGTGATTAGATGTTCGCTTTTTGGTTCACTTTTCATAACACTTTTATTTTATTACAAAATCATTAATTCTAAGCAAAGTATATTATTAAAAAGTTTTTCTAAAGTTGTTAGCAAAAATAAAAAAAGACAATCATGTCTTTTTTACGCTTTATGAAAATTGTGATTTGGATCTATTTTAGTTATTACAAAGTAACTGTCCTGATTAAAATAACCAAATAATCTAAAACTACTTCTATCTTTTCCTAAATGTATTTCTGAAACGAATTCATCTTTTATAAATCTCTTTTCAATAGGTTTTTGCTTTGTTCTTAATAATAAGTTTTCAACCTGTGATATTGTTAAGTTTTTGCCAAGTATCTCATTTATGAATTTGCTAAATTTCTTTAATCCATCGGTAGATAAATCTTTAAAATCAAAATTATTATCTAATTTGTGCTCTATTGCTATTTTAAAAGGTAAACTTTTATTTAAAGTTAAATGCCCGCGTTTTGATTCTTTTGAATTGCTTTGATTTGTAAGGATATTTTTATTTTTCAAATTAGTCACCTATATAAATGCTTTTATAAAAAGTTTTCATATCTTCGAAACTAATTAATTGATTTGATCTTTCAAATTCAGTTAAATCTTTTCTAGCTTTTTTTCAAGGATCTTCAGAATGAGATAAAGCTTCTAATTCATACCCTGATTTATCACCATAAGTACATCAAACTGAGTCTAAAAGGTTAAGAGTATCTTCATCAAAAATTGAGTCGTTAAAAGGTTTTTGTGGAATTTTATTTCAACCAAATTCTTTATAGTCATTTCATAATTCAGGAGAAACTGGACCATGTATTCATGCTTGAAAAGAAGTATCATTTAAAATACCACTATCAAATAAAGCACAAGATCATGCTTCAGTATAATAAGTTAATTTTTGTAACTTTTTGTGAGTCATGCTTTCTTTAGATAAAAATCAAGCTGAAATATCTTTATAACTATACTTCTTATTCATACCTATCACCGTTTCAACATTATCTCTATTTAAAGTTTAGCACAAATTATAACCTTTATCATCAAAAATAAATCAGTGCTAAATTAATAAAAATATTTTCATATCTAAATAAAAAAGTTAGTAAAATACTAACTAATTACTTTAAATATTTATCCATTGTTCTAAATAAATTACTTACTCCAGATTTTGTAATACTATAACCTTTTTGATTCATTTCTTCAACTAGTTCAATATATGAATAATCTGGATTTTGTATTCTTATTTCAGCTAAAACTTGAGCTTTTTTACTTAGTAAATGAAATTGATTAGATTCTTTTAAATAGTTAATCATTTCAACTTGTTTTTTACCTGCTTTTAAAACTTTAGTTTGATTTGAAATATCAATATTATTAACTCTATTGATACTGTTATAAACATCACGAGAAATTCTTTCATTTTCAAAAGCTAAAACAGAATTAGTAGCATCAATTAATTTTAAAAAATCAGACACCATAATTGACCTTTTTAAATAACAAATAAATCTATTTGCATTACGTTCTAATAATTTAAAATCAAAACCTAAATCTTTAGTTAACAACATAAAACGATCAGCATCAATTAAAGTTTTAAATTGTAATTCTAAATGATAATTACTTGTTTTTGGAGAATTCACTGATCCAACTGCTGTAAAAATTCCTGCAATATAAGCTCTTAGAATTGAAGTTTTATCTTTAATTGATTCATCAACTTGATAATCATAAATTTTTTGATTTTCTTTGTTATAAATTTTTAGATCTTGTAAGAATTTATCAACGTCCCCAATTAAAGTTAAAACAAATGTTTTATTCTTTTTTAATACTTGAGATTGAATAATTGATATTTCAACTTCTCCATTAAAAAACTCTTTTGTAAAACTTAATAATGTTCTTGCTATTTTATTACTTATTGTTGAAAATCTTATTTTTTGAGCTTGATTAGAAAAGATAATATCAGAGCTATATCTAATAAATCCAGAAAGATAAGCTAGTTTTTGATCGTGATTAAAACTATGAGTAACTACTTCTTCTTTAACTTCTAAAGCAAATGACATATCTTTCTCCTTATTAAACTTCAACAATACTAAAATATTCTACTTCGTATAATCAATTAGGTTTTCTAAATAATCTACAAAATACATATTGAGAACAAATTATTCCAATAAATCCAATAACAACTGATAATCCTATGATAGATAATGATAAATCTTTATTATTTGAAATAAATAAATTATCATTTGATCTAGTTAATTCTAAAACATATCTAACAACGTTTCATAACATAAAATAACTAAACATAGCTACTCCACTTTTAGTAATAGCATAATTGTTTTTATTATTTAAATCTAATAAAAGTTGATTAGTTTGTCATTTTTTAACTATAAAGTTTTTATCAGCTAATTTTACTTGTGATGCTTTTATTTTAAATTCTTCAACAGCATTTGATTTCGTATTATTTGATAAAGCTTGTTTTCAAGCATCTTTACTACTTATTTTTTGATCAGTTGATTTAACTCAAGGTTTGAAAAATTGAACAAAACTAAATAATCAATCAATTTTAATTACATTATTATTAGCATCAATTGGTTTAGAAAATAGTTTATAAATATTAGGAATAATAAAAGTAATTACAACTCAACAAGTTAATAATAAAATTGATTCATAGAAAAATATTGGAGAAAGTAATACTAAATTACCTTCTGATAATTCAACTCCATTAATTACTGTTGTTTGTCCATTATAAACTGATAATGAATTTTTTAAAATGATATCTGGTAATCATAATGGTCTAGCATTATTTTGTAAAAATGCTCCAAATAATTGATCAATATCTGCATCAGTATAATTTCTAGAAATTGAATTAGCTATTTTTGCAATTGGATGACCTAATACTTCGTGATTAAAAAAGTTTCCTCATCTTCCGATTACTTGACCTAATAAAATATTTGGAATAATTGCATCTCCATAAACTAATAAAGAAGTTTTAGTTCTTCGTCCTACAATATAGAAAAAGATTATTCCTACAAAAGTTCCAGCAAATACTCCACCATGAATTGCTAATCCACCTTCTCAAAATGCAAATCTTTCGAAAAATGATATATTTGTTTGATCAATCTTTCCAAAAAATGACGCACCTAACAATGAAGCAGGAATAATAAAAATTACTGAAAGTGATAAGTCATTTATTGATAATCCTTTTTTATAAAAATTAACTAAACTATAAGCAATTGATAGCATCATTCCAACAGTCATTGTCAGAGAATATATTCTTATTTTTCCATATTCTGGTTTTACACTCTTATAAGTTAAAGAAGTGTGATTACTATTTGATGGATCAGAAAATGAATTACCATCAATTCAGTCTTGACGTAATAATGAAGTTGTTAAAACTAAAAATAAAACTACAGATAAACTTAATAACACTCATAAACTAATAGCAATGATTGATTTATCTTTAACTAGTTTTAACTTAAGATTGCAAGCTGATTTTTTTGTCTTTTTTTCTGTCATAAAATCACCTTACTTCACTTCTTGAACATATTCAACAGCCATTTGACCGGCAATAGCTCCATCACCACAAGCAATAGCAATTTGACGTAAAGGTACATCTCTAACATCACCTGCAATATATAATCCTTTAATTGTTGATTCCATTTTATCAGTTGTAGGAATGTATCCTTTTTCGTTTTCTAAATGTAAATCTTTAACTGATTCAATTACAGGAGTTGATCCAATGTAAGGGAAAATTGCATCAACTTTTATTGTTTTTTCTCCTTCTGGAGTATTTACTAAAATTGATTCAACTTTTTCTTCACCATTAATTTGTTTAACTTGAGATTTTAAAATAAATTCAACGTTGTTTTGCGCTTTTAATTTTGCAACTTTATTAGCATCAGCTCTAAATACATCTCTTCTTACAATTAAATAAACTTTATCTACTAATTGAGATAAATACATAGCTTCTTGAACAGCAGAATAACCTCCACCTACAACTGCAACTGGTTTATTTTTATAAAATGCACCATCACAAACTGCACAATAACTTACACCTTTACCGTATAATTTATCTTCACCAGGAATGCCTAATTTATTTTCTTCAGTTCCACTAGCTAAAATAACTGAAATAGCTTTTTTAATTTCACCATTTGATAACTCTACTTCAAATAGATCTTCATTTTTTGTAATTTTACTTACACCATAAAATTGTATTTCAGCTCCTAAACTTGTAGCTTGCATATACATTTTCATAGCTAAATCAGGTCCAGTAATTGTTTCAAATCCAGGATAGTTTTCAATTAGATCTGTTTTAACTAATTTTCCACCTGGAGCTGAATGTTCAAATACAACTGTTTTTAAACCTGCACGTGTTGTATAAATAGCTGCAGTTAGTCCAGCTGGACCTGCTCCAACTATTAAAACGTCATAAACTTCATTAGTAAGATTTTTCATATAATCAACCTATCTCTCTTCATTTATAAGGCGCTATAAATTGCGCTATTAATATTATTGCAATTCCACTTAATAAAATTAAACTTAAAATAATAAAATTTATTACTGAATGATTTTGAATAAAATATTCTGTTGGTTTTCTAAATGATTCTAAAATAATTCTAATAATTAAATAACCTGTAATAAAACACCCAGTAGCAACACCACATCTAATAACTAAATAATTATGTGGATTATGTAACTTTTCTAATTCTTTTGAATATGGATTTACATTAAATATTTTATTTCAAATACTATATGTTTTATAGTAATTGTTTTGTTTTTGTTTAAAGATTTGTTTTTCTTTAGCTAAATCTTGTTTTAATAAATTTAATAATTCATTATATTGAGTTGAATTTTTATTTAATCTAGATAATTTTAAATCATAATCTTTTTGAATTTTAATTAGTTTATTTTTATGTTGAATTTTGATTCTTTTAAATTGTTGTTCAGCATTGTATTTTGAATCAAAATAATTAAAAATTTCTTTTTCAATTTGATTTACACTATTTTGATCAGGTTCATATCAATAAAATGCTTTATTTCAAGCTTGATAAAATGATAGTTTTAATTCAATTTCTTGATCATCTTTATTTATAATAACTTTTTTATATTTAACAGGAACTAGTGTTTGAATATCTTTAATATCACTTTCTTTTAATGATTTGTATTGTTTATTAAATCAACCTGGAAATGCTTTTGGTTCTAATTGTCAAGGTTTAGGTTTTGAAAATCACATACCTATATTTCTAACAACAAAAGTAATTAATATTCATAAAATAAAATTTAAAAATGATTCAAATAAAAATAATGGTTGGTTGTAAGTTATTTTTTGATTTAAAACTTGATCAAAAGTTTGATTGTTATATTCACTACTTATAAAATGTTTAATTTTGTCATAAACATCACTTCCAACTATTCATCACCCATCATGATTAATTAATAGATCATTAACATTATCAGGATTATGAAAAGTAGCGAAACTAGGAAAATAAAATAACTTATTTTTAATGAATTCAGGTAGATAATAAAGCGATTCATAATTAACTTGAGATCCTAAAATTTCATGATTATAAAAATTACCTCATCGTCCTATCATTTGACCTAATAAAATATTTGGAATTATACAATCAGCATAAACTCATAATGATATTTTAGTTACTTTAGATCTTTTTAAAAAGAATGCTATTCCAAATAACGTACCAAATAATAAAGAACCAAATAAAGACATACCAGGATCTCAAAAGAAAAATATTTTATACCAAGTATTTGGTTGTTGATAAAAAGGTAGAAATATTTTTCCAAAAATAGTTGCTCCTAAAATACCTGCAGGAATAATTATAAAAATTGATGTTTCAAATTCTTTTAATGGGATACCTTTTCTTTTTAAATGAACAATACTAGCAATTATTACTAAAATAATTCCAATGAACATAAAAATAGGATAAGCAGGTACTACACCAAAAAGATTTCTAGCTTTTGATGGATCGCCATTTTGTTCTAGTCATTGATAGTACGTGTTTGGCATTTAGATTCTCCTTTCTAATCTTCTGATTCTTCGATAAATTTAAGTGTTCTTTTTTCTAGTAAATCAACTATGTTTTCTGCTTGATCTGATTGATGTATTTTTAATTGACCAATAGCTGCTTGAATAATATTTGTAATACTTCGTCCTGCACTAACTGGAATAGAAATATGTTTAACTTTAACTCCTAAAATATCAGTTTCATTTCATTCAAATCCAATTCTTTCAGTTGAATCAATCCCATCTTCTTTAAATGGTACAAGTTCAATAACTAAATCAACTAGTGTTTCTTCCATAATAATTTGATATCCACTAGCTTTAGCTATATCAAAGATCCCGATCCCTCTAACTTCAACTAAGTTTTTTAAAATAGGATGAGATTTTCCGAAAATTTTATTTGATTTTTTAGTAAGAATTATTCTATCATCACCAACAAATAAGTGGTTGTTTTTTACTAATTCTAAAGCTATCTCTGATTTTCCGATTCCTGATTTTCCTTTAATTAAAACACCTTTTCCAAAGATATTTAATAAAGTAGCGTGTTCTTCAATTGTTGGAGAGAAAAATTTATCATAAACATCAAAAAGTCTTCTTAATAATTGTGCTGTTGATTCATAAAAAATCTTTATTAATGGTTTATTTAGTTTTTTAGCAATATCGATCAAAACTTCATCATTAAAATTCTTAGTAATAATAATTAAAGGTGGATTTGAATTAATTAAATCGGTATATTTTTTGATTCTAGTTTCTTTATTAAACATTGACATATATTGTTGTTCTTTTGTTGATAATAAAACAGCTCTTCTATATCTTTGATCTTCTAATTCTCTAAAAAATCCAGTTAATTCTAAACCTGCACGATTTATTCCATAACTTTTAATTTCATTATCTAAGTTATTTTCTCCAGCTAAGATTTGATAATCTAAATTTAAATTATTAATAAGTTTTTTAATGGTTAGTTTTTTCATTTTCTCTCCTTGTAACTAATATTTATTTTACTCTATATTAAGTCATTAATTAAATAAGTAAATGTTTTTAAAATCGTTTATTTTTTAAAATTCTTAAAACACTAGTAATTTATCATTTTAAACAATAAAATATTGCTCTATAATATTTTATTGTTGATTAAATTGTGCGATACAAATTAAGACCTTAAATATAAATAAAAACATCTGAAATAAACGATAAATCTGAAAAATTTAATATGCAGTTTTAATCATAAACGTAGAAAGGAGATATATGAAAAATAAAATTCACTTACTAGTTTTAATATCAATATTTACATATGTATTCTTTTTCTTACACATAAATCTTGATGACATGGTTTTGTACAAAATTGTTGGTCAAAAATTTGGAGTTGATTATTCACTAAGTATGAATTCACCAACTTGACTTGATGAGTGAAATAGATTATTAGGTACAAATTTTTATTCAAATACACCAATCAATATTTGAAAAGAATGCATAATTAACAGCGATTTAAAACTTCAAGGATTTACTGAAAGAGGTTCATTTATTCATAATGTAACAAATTGAATAAAAATTGGTCTATCCGGGATAGCAATAACATTAATCATATTTATATGTAAAAAGAGTGTTTTTAAACCTATCAAAAATTTTAAAGAATATTTAGCAAATAGAAGAAGTTTTATTAATTCAGAAATGGATGAAACTATAAAATTTCTTGAAAATTTAAAAAATAAAATCGTATCAAATGAATCAGAAGAAAAAGATATTCATAAATGTAATATATGCACTAAAAAAATACCAAATTTTATAACCGACTTTGATAAATTAAAGTATAAACCTATTTATGCTATTAGATTGATTAATGACATAGAGAAATCTTATTATAAAAATACATTAAAAAACGAAGTAGAAGAATATTTGAATTTGATTGATTTAGTAATTAATCTTATTAATGAGATAAAAGATAAAGAAATTTCTAATAAACAGTCAATACTGCCTAGAAATGAGTTATTCCCCATAGCAAAAAGAGCGGTTGAATACCATTCTAAAAACTCTTGATTTTACATATCATACTGTGCTGAATCTAATAAAAATAAAATTTTAAAAAGAGAGTAGGACAAAGTTATTAGACTCCCTAAGGGATAGACCCCCTAGGGGGTCTATTTTTTTTCAAAAAAGGAGTATTTATGAAAAGAGGAAAGCAACTAAGTGTAAGTGAGTGGTTAGAAGTATTTAAGCACTACAAAGAATATTTATCTCAAAATATTACTAAAAAAGAATTTTGTTATATTTATAGCAAAATTAGAAATTCTGAAAATTATTTACTTTCAGAAGAAGCCTTCTGATATTTATCTAGAAAATATAAAGATTATAATTTAGGTATGGAACTAAAAGAATCACAAACAGGAAAAGCACCTAAAAAAGGTAAAGGATCAGGTAGACCTAGAAAGAACAAAGAAGAATATGATAAACAAAGAAACGAAGTGATTAAAGAGATTGATCGCGAAGTTTTAGAATGGTTAATAACAGACCTTTTTAAAGAAGATATTTTAAAGAAAAATAAGGTTGACAATCTAGATGAACTGATAGAAAAAATTAAGAAAAAATTTGGAGAAAATATTTCTAACAAGGAAATAATGAAAATTCTTGGAATACCTAAATCAACTTTTTACTACAAAATCAAGAAACAATCAAAAGATAAGAAAGAAGCTGTTATAGAACACGCAGAAATAATTAGAGAAGCTTTTGCAAAACAAAACGGAAGATATGGTAGAGAAAGGCTATCAGCATATATTTTCAAGACATATGGCATTATTATTAACCCTAGAACACTAGGAAGAGCAATGAATAAATTAGGTCTTTTCTGTCACGTAAGAACAACGTGCAAGAAAAAGCGTGAATCAAAAAATACTAACGTGTATTATCCAAATATTGCTAATAGAGATTATAATGGACTACAAAACGATATTTATGCAAGTGATGTTAGTTACATTCCTGCTCCAATAGATGTAGAAGGAAGACATGTTTATTTATCTATCGTAATTCATCACAAAACAAAGAAAATTGTTAGTTATAATTTATCCATATATAATGACACTAATTTAATTATGACTCACATTAGAAAAACAAAATTTCCTAAAAACTTTATTATTCACACAGACCATGGTGTAACATATTCATCGAATGAATATCTTGAGTATATAAAGCAACGAGGTGGAGTGGTGTCAATGTCAAGAATAGGTAACTCTCTAGACAATAGAGAAGCTGAATATTTCTTTTCAATTTTAAAATCAGAAATGTTTTATAACTTTGAAAAGAAAGTAAAAGAAATGACTTTTAGTGAACTAAAAGAATGTATTAAAAATTTCATTGAGTGATATAACAATGAAAGAATATTAAAAAAATTCAAATGAAAAACACCTCAAGAACTATGAGGTGTGTATAATAAACATAACTATTTAGTCTAATAATTTTGTCCCGGTTTCAAAGATGGTTTTTTATTTATTTTACGTACTTATCTTTATCAGGTATATTCATTTACATTTTTATTGTTAATCTTTTTGTTTTTGCTATATCTGGGTTTTTAACTATTTTTGCTCTGTTTAACATAACTTCAATAAAAGGGTTGGAGGATACCATTAATTATTTTTTATCAAATCACTATATGATAATATTCGGAATAATATACGTTGTCCCTATCATTTCTATATCTTGTCTTTTTACTTCTAATATTCCAAAAAACTTTAAATTTAAAAAGAGTGCATTTTCTGTTTTTATATTTTGTCTTATAGCAACACTATCTGTATTTGTTGTTGCTTACATTTGGTTTTTTGCTAAGTTTCCTCAATTTGAAGACACAAATTATATTCCACCTTTACACGAATTATTGCAGTACATTTTATATAATATTTTGGGTTTAAGTTTATTTTTATATTGATTTATTTCTTCTACTGATTTGATTAGAACTGAAAGAAAAATAAATTTCATAATGCTAATAAAAGAAGTTATATTGCCTCTTATTTGTCCAATTATTTTTATAGTACTTAAAATTAATGAAATTAATAACTTTCAATTAGTTACTTTATATCTTATTTGTATATGGATATCTATAATGGTTTTTGAGCATTTTATTTGAAATTTTATATGATTTTTTATTAATCTTTTTTATAAATGATATAAATCATCTTCTGTACCATCTGAACCTGATTCGATTAGAGAATCAACAGTAGAAAATTATATTGAAGATACGGTTGCTGAAAAAGAAAATGAGGAATTTGTGATAACAGACTCTAAAAATACAAAATATAGAGAAAAAGAAAATACACATATAAACAACTATGATGAATATTACGAAGTAATAGAATATGTCTTGTCTAATAATCCAGAAGATATGGAAAATGTTGCTAAAAAGTTTGAAACAAGTTTGGAAAACATTGAAAAATACTTGAAAGAGTATTTATGTAATAACTCTAAAAATGATAAAACAAATGTTTTAACGAAATTCTTTATTAAAATCTATAACAAATTTATATTAAGGTGAGCAAATAAAATAAAGAATAAGCAAAAAAAGGGAAAAGAGATAAATATATCGAGATATATTAGTATGTTTAAATATTCCTTTGTAATAATAGAATTAATACTGTTGCTTTCATCATTTCTTATTTTTTATTTGAGACTTACAAGTAACGTTAATTTGCTTATCCCAATATTTAGTGTTTTTGGTTTTTCACTTATTGGCATAATGGGAATTGGCTGAAATTTATTTAATAAGAAAAAACTAATAATTAATTCAACCGATTTTAGATTTTTCTTAATAATTAACATTCTTACATTCAATATAATTTCTTTAATTTGAATCATAATTATTGATGTAAAAATAAGAACTTTAACAATATTTCAAAATTATATGAAAACTTTAAATAAAACCAAAACAAAGGAAAATAAATAAGAAAATTTAAATATCTAACAAAGAATTAAAATCATTGAATTAACAAATCAAAATAATATAATATAGTATGTATGTTTAGATATTTTTTATGAAAGGAATTTAATTTATGTCAAGAATTGAAAAAATTGTTGCTCGTGAAATTTTAGACTCACGTGGAACACCAACAGTTGAAGCAGAAGTTTGAACAGAATTTGGTGGATATGGTTGTGCTAAAGCACCTAGTGGAGCTTCAACAGGAATTAATGAAGCTTTAGAATTAAGAGATGGGGATAAATCTCGTTACAATGGTAAAGGTGTTTTAAAAGCAGTTAAAAATGTTAATGATATTATTGCACCAGCTTTAGTTGGATTAGAAGCTCAAGATCAATTAACAATTGATAGAGTTATGATCGAATTAGATGGAACTGAATTCAAAACTAAATTAGGAGCAAACGGTATGTTAGCTGTTTCATTAGCTGTTGCTAAAGCTGCTGCTAGTGAATTAGATATACCATTATACAAATACTTAGGTGGAGTTCAAGCTCGTAGATTACCTGTTCCAATGTTAAACGTTATTAACGGAGGGGCTCACGCTGATTCAGCTATTGATTTTCAAGAATTTATGATTATGCCAGTTGGAGCACCAACTTTCACTGAAGCTTTAAGATGATCTTCAGAAACTTTCCAAGCTTTAAAATCATTATTAAAAGCTAAAAATGATATTACTGCTGTTGGAGATGAAGGTGGATTTGCACCAAACTTTAACTGAGCATATGAAAATAATGATTTAGCATCATTTAAAGCTAAAACTCCAGCTGAAATCGCTTTAGACTTATTAGTTGAAGCTATTGAAAAAGCAGGATACAAAGCAGGAAAAGACGGAATCATGATCGCAATGGATTGTGCTTCATCAGAATTATACTTAGAAGATAAAAAATACCACTTCAAAAAAATTGAAGAAGTTACTGGACAAGAGTGAGCATTATCAACTGATGAAATGATCGCTTATTTAGAACAATTAGTAAACAAATACCCAATTATTTCTATTGAAGATGGATTAGCTGAAACTGACTGAGAAGGATTTAATAAATTAACTGCTAAAATTGGAGATAAAGTTCAAATCGTTGGAGATGACTTATTTACAACAAATCCAAAATTCATTCAACAAGGAATTGAAAAAAATGCTGCAAACTCAACATTAATTAAATTAAACCAAATTGGTACATTATCAGAAACTGTTGAAGCAATCACAATGACTCAAAAAGCTGGATGAACTGCAGTTGTATCACACCGTTCAGGAGAAACTGAAGATACAACAATCGCTGATTTAGCTGTTGCATTCAACACAGGACAAATCAAAACTGGATCAATGTCAAGAAGTGATAGAATCGCTAAATACAACAGATTATTACAAATTGAATCTGAATTAGACAAAAATGCAGTTTATGATGGTTTAAAAACTTTCTACAATCTTAAAAAATAATTAATTTTTATAAAACTTAAACAC
Organism: Mycoplasma yeatsii GM274B; assembly: GCF_000875755.1. Lineage (GTDB taxonomy): Bacteria > Bacillota_I > Bacilli_A > Mycoplasmatales > Mycoplasmataceae > Mycoplasma > Mycoplasma yeatsii. Next base: position 588,231 of record NZ_CP007520.1, read on the forward strand.
AAGATTTATTCTTGTGTTTTTTTAAACTGGTTTTGGTGTTACAAAAAAATAAAATTGTGATATTATCATTTCATAAACATTAAAAGGATAATAAATTTCAGTAAATTATGAAAAATGTTATAGCATTAGATGTTGGATCAAAAACTATCGGATTAGCTTATAGTAAAGGAATTATTGCAAGTCCTTTATCTACTATTAGATTCGATGAGTGAGAATTCCAACAAGCAGTTGATAAATTAAAACCATTTTTAGATGAATATACTCCAGAAGTTATTGTTTTTGGATATCCAAAAAATATGAATAATACTATTGGAGAACGTGCAGAAATGGTTGATTATGTAATAGAATTATTTTTAAAAACTTATCCAAATTATTCAGAAGATCAGATCATTAGAATTGATGAAAGAAGAACTACAATCATGGCTAAAAATATCATGATTGAAGCTGGACTAACAAGAAAAAAACAAAAACAAAACAAAGATGGTTTAGCTGCTCAATTAATATTAGAAATGTATTTAAACACAAATAAATAAGGAGAATAAAATATTATGCAAAAAATACATCCACTAGTTAAAAAAATATTATTTACAAAAGAAGAAATTGAATCAAGAACAAAAGAAGTCGCTAAAGAAATTGAAAAATATTATTCAGACAAAAATATGGTGGATAATTCATTACTTGTGCTTGGATTATTAAAAGGTTGTGTGCCATTTTTTACTAATTTTTGCATGAATTGTGATTTAACAATGGAAATGGAATTTATGGTAGTTTCATCATATAAAGGAACTACTATGGCAAAAACAGAACCAAAAATTCTTTTAGATTTACAAACTGATGTTAGAGATCGAGATGTTTTAATTGTTGAAGATATTATTGATACAGGTGCAACTTTAAAATATGTTTATGACTACTTATTAGACAGTGGAGCAAGAAGTGTAAAAATTTTAACTATGTTAGATAAACCAAGTAGAAGAACTGCTGACATTCAAGCAGATTGAGCATGCTTTACAATTGAACCTGAATTTGTAATTGGTTATGGTTTAGATTATCAAGAAAAAATTAGAAATTTACCTTATGTTGCTATTTGTGATACTGATAAACTAAAAGATTGAAAATGATAGGAAACAATAGATGAATAATTATTTAAAAAATATTAAAAAGGTACTTTTTACAAAAGAACAAATCGAACAACGTATTAAACAAGTTGCTGATGAAGTTAAACAATATTATATAGATAATCCTCCTGTTAATGGTCCGTTAGTAACAGTTGGTTTATTAAAAGGTTGTGCTATTTTTAATACAGAATTTGTTTTAAACTTAGATTTACCTATTCAAATGGATTTTATGGCAGTTTCATCATATAATGGAACAAAATCAACTGGAGCAATTAAAGTTAGATTAGATTGTAGTTTAGATCTATCTGGTAGAGATGTTTTAATTGTTGAAGATATGGCTGATACTGGATTAACTTTAAATAAAGTTAAAGAAAACATTTTATATAAAGGGGCAAATAGTGTTAAAGTTGTAACATTAATTGATAAACCTGATTATCATACCATTGATTTTGTTCCTGATTGAAATTGTTTTGAAATTGGTGATTATTATATTGTTGGTTATGGTTTTGATTGTGATGAAAATTACAGAAATCTACCATATATCGCTTTATATGAACCAAGTGATAATTAATAATTAAAAACAAAAAAGATTGGTAATAATTACCAATCTTTTTATTATCATTATTTTTATAAGGTCATACCAATTAGTCCAACAACAACAGCTGCTGAAATTGGTCCTGCTACTGGAATTCATGAGTATTTTCAATCTGAACTTCCTTTTTCTTTACATGGTAATAATGCATGAACGATTCTTGGTCCTAAATCACGAGCTGGGTTAATAGCATATCCAGTTGTTCCTCCAAGAGATAGACCTATTGAAAATACTGCTAATCCTACTGCTAGTGGACCATATGAGCTAAATGCAGTTTTTCCTACTCCAATAATTGCAAATAATAATACTGCAGTTCCAACAAATTCCATTAAGAAGTTTAGTGAAATTGATTTTTGAGTAGCACCAGTTGAGTGGATTGCTAAAAATCTAGTTTGGAAATCTTCATCTTGTTTTGTTAATTTAATGTGGTTTAAGTGTAGAACATCAACAACAATTTGTCCTAACATAGCTCCAATTAATTGAACAATTAGAACTACAAAGAATAATCCTGCTCCATTTAATCCTGACTTAACATCTACAAATCCTCAACTTTTTGATGAAATTGCACTCATAATTGTTACTGCTGGATTTAAATGAGCAACTCCTCCAAGAGCACTTGAAATCATAGCTGCTACAAACACAGCAAATCCTCATCCTGCAGTAATTGAAATTCAACCTGCATTTTGACCTTTTGTACCTTTTAAAACAACGTTAGCTACAATACCATTACCTAAAATAATTAAAAGCATTGTACCAAATAACTCTGTTAATATAACGCTTTGTGATGTCATATAACTATCTCCTATTCAATATCTGTTGTTCAACTAAATGTTCTTTGAACAGCAACTTTTCAACCTTTAATTAGTTTTTCAACTTCTTGTTTACTAATTTCTGGTGTTAATTCAAAATCGACTTTATAAGTTTGTTTAATTTCTTCGATATCTTTTCAGTAACCTACAGCTAATCCTGCCATAAATGCCGCTCCCATAGCTGTTGTTTCAACATTAGTTGGTTTAATTACTTTTGATTGACTAATGTTTGATTGGAATTGCATCATAAATTTATTATTTGCAGCTCCACCGTCAACTTTAAAGATTTCAATAGGTTTTTTCATATCTTTTCCCATTGCTTCAACAACGTCATTTGCTTGATAAGCAATGGCTTCTAATGTTGCTCTTACAATGTGTTCACGTTTTGTTCCTCTATCTAATCCAAAAATAGCTCCACGTGAGTATGAATCTCAATATGGTGATCCTAATCCGGTAAATGATGGTACAACATAAACTCTTCTATCATCTTTTACTTGACCTGCATATCATTCAGTTTCAATAGCATTGTAGATAATTTTTAAGTTGTCTCTTAATCATTGAACAGCAGCTCCAGCAATCATTACTGAACCTTCTAGTGCGTAATACACTTTATCTTTAAATGAATATGCAACAGTTGTTAATAGTCCATGATTTGATTTAACTATTTCATCACCTGTGTTAGTTAGAATGAAACATCCTGTTCCATAAGTTACTTTTACTTGACCTTTTTCAACACATAATTGACCGAATAACGCCGATTGTTGATCTCCAATTGATGAAGCAATTTTAATTTGATGTTGATCACCTTTTGAGAATAATCCCTTGAATGTTAATCCGTAAACTTCACTTGTTGATTTAATTTCTGGAAGTATGTTCTTTGGAATATCAAATAATTTTAATAATTCATCATCTCATGTATTAGTGTGAATGTTATATAGTAATGTTCTTTGAGCATTTGTATGATCAGTTACAAATATTTCTCCACCTGTTAATCTGTAAATTAATCAAGTGTTGATTGTTCCGAACATTAATTTTCCTTCTTTAGCTAATTTTCTAGCATTTTCAACATTATCTAAAATTCATTTTACTTTAGTTGCAGAAAAGTAAGGATTAATAATTAAACCTGATCTTTCTTTTACCATATCAACATCTTTTTGATTAAATGTTTGACAATAGTCAGCAGTTCTTTGATCTTGTCAAACAATTGCATTATAAATTGGTAAACCAGTTTCTTTATTTCAAACTACAACAGTTTCACGTTGGTTAGTGATACCGATAGCTTCAATTTGTTCTGGTGAAATATTTGATTTATTTAAAACTTGAATTAATGTTGAACGTTGAGTATTTCAAATTTCAACAGCATCATGTTCTACTCATCCTTCTTTTGGAAAGTATTGAGTAAATTTGGCTTGTTCAACAGCTATAATTTCACCTTTTTTATTAGTTATTAAAGATCTGGCACTTGTTGTTCCTTCATCTAATGTTAATATGTATTTTTCCATGTTGTTTCCTCCTATTAGTTTCATGGAAGAATTGCTTCTTCTTTTGGATTTCAGTCTGCTCTAACTTCAAGATCAGTAAATGCGTCTTTTACTAAGTCACATACCATATCAGCGATTGCTGGACAGCTTGAAATAGCTGGTGATTTTGTTCCTGCTACGTTGATAAATGATTTATCATCTTTTGCAGGTTTAATTCAAAAATCATTTGTTGTAGGTTCAATAGGACGTGATCCAGCATAAACTGTACAAGTTTTTGTCATATCTACATTTGGAATTAATTGTTGTCCAATTGCTCCTATTTTGTCATACATTTCAGGAGTTACTAATAAAGTGTCTTCTTTTGCAACATTATCTTCAGCAGTTGGTCCTACCATTGTTCTACCATCTAACATAGGAGCTACGATTACTCCTTTTCCATGAATTGTTGGAACCATGAATATAACTGAATTTACAATACCAGCTTGAGATTTATCTAAAATTCTATATTCACCACGTCTTGTTACTAAATTAAATTCATCATATCCTGCTAATTTAGACATTACATCAGCATAATGTCCAGCAGCATTAACGACAACTTTAGCTGTGATTACTTCATCTTTACTTGTAGTTATTTTGAAAAGATCATTTTCTTTTTTAATATCTAAAACTTTTGAATTAACTTTTAGATCAACACCATTTTTAATAGCATTTCTCATTAAAGTTTTAGTTAAAACAACAGGATCGATTGCAATAGAAGAATTACATACTAAAGCTCCAATTGTATTTTTACTTACATTTGGTTCACGTTTGTGTAGTTCTTCAGCATCAATTATTTCTAATTCACTAGGATCTAGTCCGTTAATTAATCCACGTTCATATAACATGCGAACATGTTTCATTTCTTCTTCATTAAAAGCAACAACAGTTGAATTGATTCTTAAATAAGGAAAATCCATTTCTCTAATTCAATCTTCATAACGTTTTTTACCTAAAATATTTAGTTTAGCATTTAAAGTTTCAGGACGAGGATCGAATCCACCATGAACAAGTCCAGAGTTATGACCACTAGTTTCTAAAGCAAGTCTAGGGTTTTGTTCTAATACAACTATTTTTTTATTATACTTGGCAAGTTCTCTACTAATAGCAGCTCCGATAATTCCTCCACCAATTATACAAATATCTGTTTTAATTTCTTTCATATGATTTCTCCCTTACAAATATATTGTAAATAAAAAAACTAGTTTTTGTAAGTTTGCTTGATCCCATACAACATTAAGTGAAATAATAATTTAATTACAATTACAAAAATAAAAAACTAAACAAAATTGTTTAGTTTAATAATTAATCTACTATTTTAAAGATATCTTTAACTGATTTTTTCTTAGTTTTTTTAGCTTTTTTCTGTTTTTCTAATTCTTCTTCTTTAAGTTGTTTAATGTTTTTTTTAGTTAATTTTTTTAAAGCATATTTCATTTTTTCGTGTTCTCATTTATTTAAATTTTCTTGAACAGTTTTTTGAACAAATCTAGTTAGATCTTCAGTTTTTAATGAAATATGTTTTGAAGGTAAAATAGGTTTTCCAAAAACAACTTTAATCTCAACTCTTTTTGGTCTATTTTCTGCAAATACTTGATAAGAGTTGATAATTGAAACAGGAATAATTGGTGCATGTGCCATTTGAGCAACTTTTAATGAAGCAGGGTGGAATTCATTCATTTCTTGAGATTGACTTCTTGTTCCTTCAGGGAAAATTACTAATGATCTTTTGTAATCTACAACTAATTCTCTAGCTTCTTTAAATGCTTCTAATGCACTTCTAGGACTGTTTCTATCTAAAGGAATACAATCAATTAATCTTACAAAGTTTTTGAATTTTTTATCAGTTCATAATTCTTGTTTTGCAATAAAAGCTAATGGTTGTTGTTTTGAAAAATCATTAATTGCAATTAAAATTGCAGGATCAATATTTGATTGATGGTTAACTGCTAAAACAACACCTTTATCTAATCAGTTTTCAATTCCTTCAACTTTTATATCAACATCTAAAACATATAATAATTTGTTTACTGCTTTTTTAACTCATGTGTAGCAATATTCTTCAGTATAAGTGTCAGGGTATTTTCTATTTTTTCTAACAATTTTTGAAGCTTTTCTTTTTATATTTAATAAAGGTGCTCACATGTAAAGCATTTTTCATTTATTTAAATGTAAATGATCTTTTTTCTTTTCTTTTACCACAACAGGTGAAGTTTGTTGATTTTCAACAACATTAGTTGTTGTTTCAACTTTAGTTTCAATAACTTGATCAACTTTTTTAGGAGCTGATTTAACTACTTTTTTAGTTGTTGATTTTGTTGTAGTTGTTTTTTTAGTTACAGGTTTTTTGGTTGCACTTGTTTTGACTTTAGCTGAACTTTTAGAAGTTGAACTAGTTTTTTTTGCTGTAGATTTTGTTGATGCTTTTTTAGCACTAGTTTTAGTTGAACTAGCTTTTTTAGTTGTTGATTTAGCTTTTGTTGAAGTGCTTTTAGTAGTTTTTTTAGTTTCTTGCATTATTTTCTAACTCATCTTTCTATATAAAATTCTTCATAATCTTCTTGAGAGATTTTATCAAATTTATTCACATCAAGATCACACATAAAAGTATCACCTTGATAATCTTTTTTAATAATTGATCTAATTATTTCATCTGCTGAATCTAAAAATAATTCATAAATAATTTTACCACCAATTACAAATATTTCATTTTCTTGATTTTTAGCATATTTTTCAATTATAGGATCAACGCTATTTATAATAATCAAATTATCATATTCTTTTTCTAAATCTTTATATTTATCAACATTATTTGTAAGAACATAATTTAAACGATTTTTTAAAGGTTTATAGTTTAAAGAAGCAAATGTTTTTCTACCCATTACTAAATCTTTTTTTGTTGTAGTTCTTCTGAAATGTTGCATTTCTTCTTTAATATCTCAAGGTAAAGAATTATTGTTTCCAATAACTCCATTTTTAGTTTGTGCTCATATTAATTTAATCATCAACTCTTACCGCCATTCCTACTGAATATTTTTTTTCATGAGAAATTGATATAGATATATTTTTTAATTCTTTGTTTAAAATAATAGGTTTTGAATTTATATAATTTATATCTATTTTATTCATACTAATAGGATCATCTAAACTTTTTATAATAGCTTCTTTAACAGCTCAACGTCCTGATAAAAATTCTCTTTGTTCAACTTTAGTTTTAGTTTTAAATATTTTAATTTCATTTTCAGATAATATTTTACAAATAAAATTATCGTTTAACTTAATTCTTTTATTTTCAATAATATCTATTCCTATTTTCATTAATTCACCACATTCTATTAGTAAAATAAAAACAATCTGTTGATTGTTAAAAGCTTTAATTACATAGATATTATAATATAGAAATATTATTGGTAAATAAAAATCAGGTAATCTCCTGATTTTTAATTTATTTTAACTTCTAATTCAATATCTGGTAATTGTTCATATTCTATTTTAGCTGCATCAAGCATTCTTCTTGCAGCAACATATTCTTTTTGATCGTGATATTTATCTAAAGAATAATATACTTTTTTAATTCCTGCTTGAATAATTATTTTTGTACATTCATTACAAGGAAATAAAGTAACATATAAATCACAATCAGTTAAATTAGTTCTCGCACTTACAATTGCATTAACTTCAGCATGAGCAACATAAGCATATTTTAAATCAATTCATTCAGCACCTTGGCGTTGTCATGGAAATTCATCATCACTAACTCCTCTTGGAAAACCATTATAACCTGTTGACATAATTTGATTTAATTTATTAACAACAATAGCTCCAACTTGAGTTGTAGGATCTTTACTTCTCATAGCACTAGCTTTAGCGATTAACATAAAGTACTGTTTTCATGTTAAATAATTTTGACGTTTTGACATATTAAAATCCTGTTATTCAATTACCAGCGGCATTAAAGATTCCTTCTCATCCGATTTTATTAGTAATAGAGTTTACGAATTCTGTACTAAATCATTTATTTTTGATGTAAAAAGATAAAGTGTTTAAAATGTTAGCATCAACAGCTGTTGTAAATTTTGTAATCATTATAAATACAATTGGAATAGTAATAATTGCTATTATTAATCCAACTTGAACGATTTCGATTCATTTTCATTCTTTAACTTGAGTTTTTAATAATCCCGTAAAACAAGTTCCTAAAACCATACCAACTCCAGTGATTAATAATGAACTTAATCCATTTCCAAATAGTAATGAAAATAAAACTATCATTATAATGTATTTTCAAGCTTTAGATTGACTGAACTTAGCTACAGGAGTATTTTTACCTGATGCATCTGTTAATAAAATTCCTAAAAAGATTCCGATAGTACTTATAATTCCACTTGTATAAGTTGCTGGTAAAACACAACTTGCAAATAATCCTAATACCAAGTAACTTAAAAGTGAGCTAACAGCAAATGATCAAGTTTTTCCTATTGAAATTTCACACATTTTAGAAGCGTTGAAAAACATTGTTCCTAAAATAATTAAAACAAGAACATTTAAAAATGGAGATCCAATTTGTTGCATAGGAGCAAATCCATAAGTAAAGACCCTTCATCATTGCCCACCTAAAATTGTTAGATTTCAGTTAGTTGCTCCAAACACTAATGAAAGAGTATTTGAACTAATTTGAGAATCTTTTAATAAATAAGGGGCAAAAAGTTGAATTGATCCTGGAAGTAAAACTAAAAGAATTAAAACTATTCAAGAGAATGAAATTTTATTTGATTTAATGTTTTGAATAAACTTATTAAGACTTTTTAAATTTTCTTCAAAACTATTTTGTTCATTTAACTCTTCTTTTATTTCTTGTTGTTGGTGTTGATTAAAATCTAATAAATTACTTTTTTCAAAAAATGGTTCTAAATTGTCTTTTAAATTTTCTATTGATGAATATAAAATCTTTTTATTTTCTTGTTCAACAAGATCATTATTTGCATTTTCATCAACAACAATCATAAAAATTTGTACAGGTTGATTAACTGCTTTTTGCATTTTTTGAACAACATAATCTAATTCTTTATCAGCACTAATACTTTTATCAAAATTAATGACAACTATTTGAAATTTATTTGAAGAATTATATAAATAACTTATATTAGAATTTACTTTTGATTTTAATAATTTAGCATTGTAATTTTTAATAAAGAAATTTTCTAAAATCTTTTTATTTTCATTCATCTTAAACACCTCCTAATTCTTTAATTTTATCATTAAATTCTTTAGGTAGCTCTGCAATTACTTCAATTCGTTTATTTGTGATTGGATGATTAAATGATAGTTTGTATGCATGAAGATATTGTCCAAAATCAGTAGTTTTTTCACTTAATCGTCCATAAACCGGATCATTTAAAATCGGGTGTTTAATAAAGTTAAAGTGTACTCTGATTTGATGAGTTCGTCCAGTTTCAATATTGCATTTAACTAAAGTTGCGTTATCAAAACGTTGGATAACTTCAAAATTTGTTTTAGCATGTTTTGAATTTTTAATTGTAACTGCCATTTTTTTCTATCATTTTCATGTCTTCCAATAGGAGCATCAATAATACCTTTATTTTTAGCAATTACACCTCAAACTAAAGCATAATATTCTTTATAAATTTCATGATTTGCTAACATTTCAGTTAGTCTTTTATGAGCTTTATCATTTTTAGCGATAATTAATAATCCTGTAGTTTGTTTATCTATTCTATGCACTATTCCTGGTCTTAATTCACCATTAATTGATGAAAGTTCAACTCCGCTTCCAAGTAATGCATTAACAATAGTATTATCAAAATTACCAGCACCTGGATGAACTACGATATTATTTTGTTTATTAATAATTAAAATATCATCATCTTGATAAACAATATCTAAAGGAATGTCTTGAGCAACAATATCAGTTGGTTTAGGATCATCGATATTAATAATTATTTCTGTATTTGGTTTTACAACAAAATTATTAGCATTAATTACTTGATCACCAACAATAACATTACCTTCTTTAATTAATTTTTGAATATATGATCTAGAAAAATCTCTATCAGATAATAATTCAACTAAAAGTTTATCTAATCTAGTTGATATTTCATTAGAATTTAAAATTATTTGTTGCATTCTTCTTCACCTTTTTGTTTTTTAAATTTAGTTTTAATAAATTGGATAAATTCTATTACTATAACTAAAGCACTAACTCCAATTCCAACATTAACTCATAAATCAGCTAAGTTAAAAATATAACTAGCTTTAACTCAAGACATATCTCATATTAAAAAGTCAATAACTCCACCAGGTTTTGAATTTTCATTTAAAGGAGCTCATGATCTAGCAATTAAATTAGCAAAACTTCCAGATAAAATAAATACTAAAGCAATTAATCATTTTTTATTATTTAAAAATATGAAAAAGATTATTAATAAGAAAGTTATTATACTTGCTATTGAAATCACTAAGTATTGTTTGTCTTCTAATCCACCATAAGCCATACCTAAATTAATTGTATATTTAAGTTTTATAAATCCTGGAATTAGTTTAGCTTCTTGACCTAGATTAAATTTGTTTGCAACGATAATTTTAGTTATTAGATCAGATGCTATTAGAAAAATTAAAATAGGAACACAAACAAAAAGTTTATATTTTCATTCAAAATTATACTGTTTTAGTTTAACTTTTCATTCTAGAATTTTATCTTTAAATATCATATTTTCTCCACTATAAACTTTTAACTACTTTGTCACATTCTAAACAAATTTCATCATCAATTAAATTATCAAATATTTGTCAACATCTTTGGCATTTCATACCTTGTTTTTGTTCAACTTTAATTTCACTTAAATTACAGCTAATAAATTCTTCATTAGTTTGATCAACAAAATTAATTGAATTTACAATAAAGATTTGAGCTAGATCTTTTTGATCTGATAAATGTTTAAATTCATCATTTAGTTTAATTGTTACAACAGCTTCAAAACCTTTGTTGATTGTTTTATTTTCTCTTGCAATTTCTAATGCTTTATTTACATCATCACGTAAATTCATTAAACTTTCTCATTTGTTAATAAATTCTTGGTTTTGATCAAATTTTTGTTCTCTATTATTTAATAAGTGAACTGATAATTGTTTATCTGAAATGTTTAATGATTGGTAAGCTTCTTCAATTGTATGAACTAAAATAGGGCGTAAAACATCAATTAAGCATCATAATTGTTCATATAAAACAGTTTGAACTTGTCTTCTTCTTTTTGAATCTTTAGCATGAATATATAAAATGTCTTTAATGAAATCTAAATAGAAAGATGATAGGTTTTTAGTCACATAATTCATTGTTAAATTATAAACTTGGTTAAATTGTAAGTTTTGATAGAAATCATTTGCTTTATCTTTAAATTGAGTTAAATTAGCTAAACTGTATTTATCAACTTCTTCTAAATCATTTTGATAATCTTTTAATGGATCAAAATCATGTAAATTAGCTAAAATAAATCTAATTGTGTTACGGATTTTTCTATATGATTCACTAATTTGTTTAATAATTTCAGGACCAATTTTTTGATCATCAGTAAAATCAGTTGAACTTACTCATAATCTTAAAATATCAGCACCTAAATCATTTGAAAATTGAATTGGATCAACACCGTTTCCTAATGACTTAGACATTTTATTTCCTTTTTCATCAGTTGTCATACCGTGAGACACTAATTTTTTATAAGGAGATTTTGACATATAAATAGTTGAGTTAATCATTGATGCGTTAAATCATCCTCTGTATTGATCGTTTCCTTCTAAATACATATCAAATGGTAGATCTAATTCTTTAAATCTTTCAATCATAGCAATTGCACTTGATCCTGAATCAAATCAAACATCTAAAATATCTTTTTCTTTTTTCAAGTTTTTATTTTTGTATTCATCAGGTAAGAAAATATCAGCATCATCATTAAATCAAGCATGAGTTCCTAATTCATCAATTTTATTAATTGCATATTGTAAAATTTCATTATTTAAAACTAAATTATCATTTTGATCATAAAATGCAACAATTGGAACTCCTCATAATCTTTGTCTTGAAATAGTTCAATCTGTTCTTTCTTCTAAAACTTGATATAGACGTCTTTTTGCTCATTTTGGATGAGTTTCAATTTCATTAACATTTTTTAAAATTTCATCTTTAACTGGTGCTAAATTAACAAATCATTGTAATGTACATCTATAAATAACTGGTTTTTTAGTTCTTCAATCATGTGGATATGAGTGAGTTACAAATTTTAGTTTTAATAAGTTATTTTTATTTGCTAATCTTGTTGTGATAATTTTGTTTGTATCATCATAAAACATACCAACTAATTCAGGATCTAAATGATTAATTTCTTCAGTAAATTTACCTTGATTATTAATTGGAGCAAATGGTTCAATTTTGTGTTGTTTTACAATTAAATAATCGTCTTCACCAAATCCACCAGCAATATGAACCATACCAGTTCCAGATTCACTAGTTACGTGATGACCTAAAACAACTTTACTAATTTTTTGATCATATAAAGGATGAACGTATTGTGTATCAACTAAATATGAGCCTTCAACTTCATCTAAAACACTAACATTTTCTCATCCAATTTCTTGTCTTGCTCTTTCAACTAATTCAGAAGCTATAATAAATTTTCTATCATCATTTTCAGGTTTAACAATACTATATTTAATACTTTCTCCAACTGCGATTAATTGGTTTGAAGGTAAAGTTCAAGGTGTTGTTGTTCAAATCACTAGTTTAGTATCTGAATCAAATTTATCTGAATTTACAATATCACAAGCTACATAAACAGTTGGTGATTTAACATCTTTATATTCAATTTCAGAATCTGCTAATGCTGATTCACTTGATGGTGATCAGTAAATTGGTTTTAATGCTTTATAAATTAATCCTTTTTCATACATTTTTTGAAATAGTCTTAATTCGCTCATTTCAAAATCATGAGTTAAAGTAACATATTTAACATCATAATCAGTAAACATACCTAAACGTTTAAATTGGTTTGATTGATTTTTAACTTGATCTAAAGCATATTTTTCACATAATTTTCTAAATTCAATTTTATCCATACTTTTGCGATCAACACCAGTTTTAGTAACAGCAGTTTCAATAGGTAAACCATGAGTATCTCATCCCATAATAAAAGGAGCATAAAAACCTGTTGCATTTTTAAATCTAATGATGATATCTTTTAAAGTTTTATTTAATGCATGACCGATGTGTAGATCTCCATTCGCATATGGTGGTCCATCGTGTAAAACGAATTTAGGTAGATCTTTGTTTAGTTGCATTTTTTTGTCATAAATTTTATTTTCTTCTCAGAATTGTTCAAAAACAGGTTCTTTATCTTTTAAACCAGCTCTCATATCAAAAGAAGTTTGTCCAATTAATAATGTATCTTTGAATTTATTAGCCATAAATATAATCCTTTCTTAAAAATAAAAATCGCCCTATGTAAGGAGCGATTAAACCGCGGTGCCATCCTAATTAAATCATAAAATATACTATGATCCATCTCTGTTGGTATTAACGGTTCCACCGCGAAATTCTACTAAGCTAAATGCCGTTCTTTTTCGGTAAGAAAAAGTGATATTTTATAAAACACTTTGCTAATTCACACCACACATTAGCTCTCTGAAAAAGTTAATTTTATAAAACTTGTCTTTTAATTTTATTTATTTTATTCTATATTATTTTAATTGTTTTTTCCACTATTTTCATGACTTCTAACAAATTTCAAGCTTCTAGCTATGTAATCATTTTCAAATTCAATAATTGATTTTGTATGATGAACACCTTGATCGTAAATTATAACTTTATTTTCATTAGCTTGTTCAATGTTATTTTTAATCTTACACATTCTAACGCTATCTAAATAATTAGTAACTTTGTCATATCTATTGTGGAAATATAAAACTGGTATGTATTTATTTGAAGTTTGAATTAATTCTCTAAAGTTTAAATCACTTAAATTAACTTGATATTCTTGTTTATAAACTTTTAAAATATCTTTTAAAATATCATTTACTAAACCTTGTAAAAACCTAGGAGCATTATTAGTAACCATTTTTTTTAATAAATGTTTAACTGACATATAAGATGAATCTGAGATCGCTCATTTAATGTTTGCTTTTTTAATTAAATTAGGTTCAGTTAATAAAAAGTAATTAATTGTAAATGCACCCATGCTAGTTCCAACTAATCCTAGCGTTGAAACGTTATATTTTTGAATTAATCAATTAATAATAGTGATTAAATCACCTTTTTCTTGATAACCTCAAGTAGTAACTTTTCCTTCACTTACACCATGATTTCTAAAATCAAAAGTAATGATGTTATAACCTAATTGGCGATAATGTCATAATAAATATAAAACTTCTACTCTATTAGAATTATAACCATGAACACCAACAACTCATTTATCAGATTGTTTTGAATTTAATCATATACTTCCAGCAATTCTAGTTCCGTCGAATGAATTAGTAAAAAAATTAATAGTTGGAGTTTTGTATTCTTTGATTTTTAATTTTTTATTTGAATTTCTATTTGTTGGATTTAATCAAGAAAAAGCTTTAATAGGATTGAAATTAACTGAAAATCCATCTTCTCTTTTATAAATAGTTTTTGAAAATTTAGAATTTCACATCGTTATCATCGCTAAAGCAATACTTGAATATTGATTAGTTATCTCTTTTTTCATCTTTTTATAACTTTCTATTTTCTATATATTTAATTATAAAATACAAACTTAATATCATATTATTTTAATTTGTAATTGATTTAAGTCTGTTTATAAAATCATAAACTTTATTAATTTCTGTTTTATTATAAGCATATTCTTGTTTAAAGTTAGGATTATATCTTTTTAAAATACTTTTATAAGATTTTTTAATAACTTTTGTTTTTGATAAAGTACTGATTTCTAATAAGGCATAAGATTGATTTACTATATTAAATTTTTTTGAAAAAACTTTCTTTTTAGAACGTTTTTTGATTGTTAGATTAGCTTGATAAATATCAATTTTTAATTCTTTAATTAAGTTTAAAGTTTGCTCTAATAAAGTATCATTAATCTTTTTAATTTCATCTTCTACATCACATGAAATATTTTTAATAGCACAAGAAATTTCATTTTTTAAAATATTTTCAACAAAATCATTTACCATTAATTCTCTAAAAATAGTTCAATATTGTTTATAGTATTTAGATAAGAATAAAATACTTTCTTTATTGTATTCTAACTTTAGTTCATCAAAAGCAAATAATAATAATTTTTCACAATGTAAAAAATTTAACAACAATTGATCTTCACTAGATTTTAAATTATTAATAAGTTTTTCAGTAGAAGTAAAACGAACTTTTGTATTTTCTAAAAATTTTTTAGTTTCTTTATATTCACCAAAAAATGGAATTCTGTTAAAGTTTTCATAATAATCGTATTCTTTTATTAAAATGACTGTTTTATTGTCAATGATTCAGCTTTTTCTATTTTGAATAAAGATTTTATCAATTTCACTATTTGATTCTTTTAATTTTTGATCTTTTCTATTCAATAGGTATCTAAACACAACAACAAATATGAAAAACAAAATCCAAATCACTAAAAGCGATATTAAAAATACAATCATCATGTCGTTTTTCTCCTGTATAAATAAAATTATAATAAAAAGTTCTCATATTTGAGAACTTTTGAAATTAATTAGTTTCTTTAGCTATAACACTAACTCTAGTACGGTTTTTTCCGAATCTTTCATATTTAACGATTCCTGAAGTTAAAGCAAATAGAGTGTCATCTCCACCACGTCCTACGTTGTTACCTGGGTGGATTTTTGTTCCTCTTTGTCTAAAAATAATTGAACCAGCGTTAGTAAATTGTCCGTCTGATTTTTTAGCACCTAAACGTTTTGATTCAGAGTCACGTCCGTTTTTAGTTGACCCTACTCCTTTTTTAGAAGCAAAGAACTGTAAACCTAATAAGAAACGCATATTCATATTAACTTACCTCCTTAAACTGTGTATTTTTAGGATATTGAGTTGTTATTGTATGAATTTGTATTTTTAACATATTCAACATAGTTTGTAGATATTTATCATTTAAGTCAAGTGCTTGAATAATAACTTCATTATCTAAAACTTCCAACCTCACCTTGTCACGATAATTAATATCAAGTGCATTTAAAGCACCACTAACAATTCCTGTAATTGCAGCACACACAAGATCTTGACCATAAGGTCCGGCATTTGCATGACCACTTATATTAAATTGTTCGATATTTTTATCATTATATTTAATTACTATTTTTATCATAATTATTTAGTAGTAATTTCATCGATTTTTACTTTTGTAAAAGGTTGTCTGTGACCGTAAATTTTATTAACGTTTTTCTTTGGATGATATCTTACAACACGGATTTTTTTACCTTTTCCTTGTTTTACGATAGTTCCTGAAACTTTAGCTCCAGCGATTGTTGGGTTACCAACTGTTCCATCGATCATTAATACTTGATCAAATACAACTTTTGCATCAACTTCACCTTCGATTTTTTCAATGAAGATTTCTTGTCCTGGTTCAACTTTAATTTGTTTTCCACCAGTTTTAATGATTGCAAACATCTTTCTTCCTCCAGTCTAGACTCGCCTTTGTATGTGAGTGTTAACTTCTTTTAAGACATACAAAAAGAGCGGTTGAAACTTTTTTTCAACATAAAGATATTACTACATATAATTAATCATTTCAATATATGATTACAATTTAAGTAAGTTTTATTTTCTAATTACATTTTTAGGTTTTTAAAAAGTGTTAAAGCTAAATTAAACTAAAAAATTCCTTGATCATCAAATGAGTATTGTAAAATTGAATCAACACTATAATCACCAAAATTATTTGGAATAGCAACTTTTTGTACGCTTTTACCTGATCCTAATTCTAAAACAGGAAAACGAGATTGCATAGAATCATATTTTAATTTTTCTATTTCATAGTCAACTTTTCTTGTGTTATCTACTTTTATTAAATTGTTGCCTATCTTATACTCTGCTTTAACTGGATTCGTTGAAGCAATAAACATTGATAAAATTGAAGATGTAATAGTGCCAATAACACCAATATAACCATTAAAGATGCTTGAAACAAGTTTTCCAGCACCATCTAAAAGAGCACCAGTAATACCTGCTCCACCAATAATTTCTTTTGTATTTTCTATTTTAATTTCTTTCATTTCATTTTTACCTCCTATTAATGTATTAGGAAGTTTTATTTAAAATGTACATGTTATATAGCTCATTTTTTGATTTATTTGTTTTTTGACTAATTATTTCACAAGCTTTTTTTAATTTAATATCACTTAAATTCATTTCTTCATCAATTAATTTAATAATTTCTTGATCTGAATAATCGTTATTTATTAGTTTTTGATTCTGTTTATCAATTACAATTACAAATTCACCTTTACTAATAAATTCATCTGAATTAACATAATTATTAATTTCACTAATTGATCCATAGATAATTTCTTCATTAATTTTAGTTAGTTCTCTAGCTATAGCTATTTTATGATTTGGATCTAATATTTCACTTAAACATTCAACAGTTTGTTTAATTCTGTGAACTGATTCATAAAAACTAATGACAGTATCATTATATTTATTAATTAAATTAGTTAATTCTTTAATTTTTGATTGTTTATTTTTATTTTCAATAAAACCATAAAAATAATTTGTTTTACTATTAAAACCACTACAAATTAAAGCGTGAATATAAGCTGAACCTGTTCCAATTGCAGTAATATTACAATTTATATTTAACTGTCTTAATTGACTGATTAAATAACCTGCTGGATCACTTATAATAGGAACTCCTGCATCACTTATAATAGCTAAGCTTTTATTTTGATTAACTAGATCTATTATTTGATTAATTCTTTGATCTTCATTGTGCATGTGAAAAGAAATTAAATTATTTGAAATATTATATTTATCTAATAAAACTTTACTAGTTCTAGTATCTTCACAAAATATAAAATCAACACCTTGTAATGTCTCTAAACTTCTTTTATTAATATCATCTAAATTACCTATTGGAGTTGTTATTAAATAAATTGTAGGTTTATTATTTTTAAAAGTTTTTTGTAAAATCATAATTTCTCCTTATAAACTATTTTAATTTTAACTTAAGATTAGATAAACTGAATCATTGTACTGTTAAACATTGAAATATTAAACAAAATGAACCTATAATCAAAAAAATATCAATTAGGCGAGCAAAAAGTGTGGAAATACACGCAAATTGCTTGTGTAAGTTGAATAATTACAGGTTTAGGTGAGCAAAAAGTGTGGAAATACACGCAAATTGCTCGCGATTTATATAATTACTGAAACAATTTCGATAGATAAACATAACCAATAAAAATAAAATTGACAGAAATCTCTGTCAATTTAATAAAGTTATTATACGGATTATTTTTTCTTTTTAACAACAGCGTGTCCACCAAAACCTTTTCTTAAAGATGAAACAACTTTTCCTGAGAATGTATCAGTAAATTTACTTCTTTGTCTCATCATAACTGATAATGAAATTGTTGGAGCTGGAGTTCCTTGTTCTAAGGCTTCTTGAACAGTTCATAATCCTTCACCATTCATATCCATTTCACCAGTTAATGATTCAAGTTTTGGATCATTTTTAAATGCATCGATCATTAATTCAATTAATCATGAACGAATAACACTTCCGTTATTTCACATTAAACTAACTTTTTCTAAATCATAGTCAAAATCAGAACGTTCTAATAATTCATAACCTTCAGCAATTGATTGCATCATACCATATTCAATACCATTGTGAATCATTTTACAGAAATGTCCACTACCAGGTTTTCCTGTGTGTAAATATCCATTTTCAACTGCTATTGATTTAAAGAAATCATGTAATGGTTCAAGAGCTTTATCTTCTCCACCAACCATTAAACAAGCTCCATTTCTAGCTCCACTAATTCCACCACTAATACCACAATCTACAAAATTAATATTTTTTTCTTTTGCTATGTTGTATCTGTTTATAGAATCTTTGTAAAAAGAGTTTCCTGAATCAATAATAGTATCGTTTTCGTCTAAATGTTTTAACACTTCTTCAAAACATTCTTGAGTTATTTTACCGTTTGGAACTAATAAAATGATTGTTCTTGGTTTTTCTAATGAATTAACTAGATCAGAAATACTTGATGCTGTTTTAATGTTTTCGCTGTTTAATTCATTATAAATTGCTTGATTTTGATCATAACCAACAATATCATAACCTTTTGATTTAATGTTTCTAATTAAATTAGAACCCATCTTACCAAGACCTACTAATCCTATATTCATTAATCTTGCTCACTTTCTAAATTACTAAAAAAATCAAATATTTCATCAAGTGTATTTAGATTTTTATTCATTGATTCAACTTCACTTTTTTCACTAAAAGCAATAGCTAAATTTTGTAATGCTTCAAGTTGATTATTACCTTCAAGAGCTAAAGCTACTATTCAATTAACTTTTTCATCATCTCATGTTAAAGCTTCTTTTAATTTAACAACTAAGATACCTGAATTTTTAATATATTTAAATCCATCTGAATTACCATGAGGAATTGCTAAATAATTTCCGATAGCTACACTTGCTGTTTTATCTCTTTCAATCATAGAGTCGATGTATTGTTTATCAACATATCCTAATTCAACCATTTTGTTTCCAACAAATTCAATAGCTTCAATTTTTGAATTAAATTTATCAATTAAAAATACACTTTCTTTATTTTTGATCATGATTTTCTTCTTTCTTTTTGTGTTCTAATAATTCATTTTTTAAGTTGTCAAAAATTCCGTCACCTAAGAATTTATTAACACCATAAATATAAGCATGTTCTGATTTTTCTTTAGCTATTTCAGCAAAGTTATGCATTGTAACGATAATATCTGCTGATGAATCTAAATCTTTTACTGCACAGTTTGAAACTTCAATATCAATATTGTTTTGTTTAACTCATTTTTTCAAAATACCTGCAGCCATTGCACTAGATCCCATACCAGCATCACAAGCAACAACTAATTTTTTAGCGTTTTTTCAATCAAAGTTACTTACTTTTTTACCTTCTTCTTTTTTAGATTCTTGACCAAAAGTAACTCCTTTGTCATCAACTTGAACTTGCATTAATGGTTCGTTGTTATGTTTTTTCTTAAATCTCATAATTAGAGATGCAACTATAAACGAAACAATAGCTCCACTAAATACAGCTAGTACGTTAATAGCTATTCTATAACCTGTTCCAGCTACTGAAATAACAGAAATTAAACTACCTGGAGAAATTGCTGCAGTAGCTCCTCCTGCTAATAATTTAACAATTGATAAACTAGTAAATGCTCCAGAAATGGTTGCTAAAATCATAACTGGTTCACTTAAAATATAAACATAGTGAACTTCGTGAATTCCACCGATTAGTTGAATAACACTAGCTCCTGAAGCAGCCCCTCTTTGTTGTTTTCTTCAAACTACATAAGCAATTAATAGTCCGAATCCTGGTCCAGGGTTACCACCAACCATGAAAAATCCACTGTATCCAATTTGTTGAACTTCTTGTAAACCTATTGGTATCATTACTCCTCAGTTCAATGCGTTATTTAAAAATACCGATCTTAATGGTTCAGTAAATATTGACATGAACGGGAATAGTCAAGGCAATCTTGTAAATAGATCAATTATTTGAACCATAACTCAACTAATTGAATACATCACAAATGGTCAGATTCAGAAAATTGATAGACCAAATATAATTGCAAAACCAGCTAAAGAAAAGTTTCTTACTAACATTTCAAATCCAGGTTTTACTCTATTTATGTATAATAATTCAACTTTTTTAGTTATATAAACAAATAACGGAGAAATTATCATAGCTGCAACTATTTGGTTAGGTGCACCAGCTTGACGTACTGTTCCTTTTGCAAATTTTCAGTCAGCCATTAATGTTTTATATAAAAAATCATTTCCTATGATCGCACAAACTACTAAAAATGCAGCTAACATTCCACCTCTAGTTTTATAAACCATGTTTCCTGCAGTATAAGCTACTAAAACAGGAATAAGTCACTTCATTGTAGGTGCTACAATTTGACCAAATGCTTCGCTTTTAAATCATCCAGTTGCAACTCAAACTTCTTTTCCATCAACAGTGGTATATTTACCTAAAAACATGGCTGTAATTAATCCTCAAGCAATTAAGATACTTACAGTAGGCATAATCATTCCAGCCATAAAGCTTCCAACTTTTTGAATATGTTTCTTAATTACGTTTTTTGAGTTTTTAGCTTCGTTAATAATTGCTTTATCAACATCAGCTTTAATTTTAAACTCATTTAATTTACTCATATTTTTGTTTTTATCCTTTCTATCGAAATTAATTTTATCAAATATAAAAATACACTTATACTTAGTAATTATGTATTAGAAAAAAATCTTAAAAAATGTCTTTATGTAAATAAAAAAGAGCAATTTCTTGCTCTTAGTTTGTAATACTATTTAACACCTGGTTTGTCTAATAATTTAAACATGTTGTATTTATAAACTTCAACACCTGGTTGATCGAAAGGATTAACATCTAATAGATATCCGCTCATTGCAACAGCTAATTCAAAGAAGTAAACTAAGTATCCAAATTGTTCATCATCCATTTTTTCAAATTCTAAAATAATGTTTGGCATTTGTCCTGTTACTGCATGAGCTTGAACTACTCCTTTTAAAGCAGTTTGGTTAATTTCATGTAAGCTTTTTCCTACTAAGTAGTTTAATCCATCATAGTTATCTTTGTCAGGTAAAATATCAATATCTTTAACTGGTTTATTAATTCTAATAACAGTTTCAAACATAACATTTCTTGGACCTTGTTGAACTCATTGTCCTAGTGAGTGAAGATCTGTTGAAAATACCATTGATGTTGGGTATAAGGCTTTGAATTCTTTTCCTTCTGATTCACCAAATAATTGTTTTCATCATTCAGCAATCATTTGTAATTGTAATTCATAAGTAACTAATGCTTCAGTTCTGTAACCTTGGTTGTATAAGTAATTTCTTACAAAAGCATATTTGTAAGCTTCATTTGAAGAATCGTTTGCAACTAAATCAGCTTTTGCTTTTCTAGCTCCTTTAAAGATATTATCTGTATTAATTCCAGCAACTAATAATCCAAAAATACCAACAGGAGTTAAAACTGAGAATCTTCCACCAATGTCATCTGGAATAACAAATGTTGGATATCCTTTTTCATCAGCTAATTTTTTTAATGCTCCTTTTTGTTTATCAGTAACTGCAACGATTAATTCTTTTGATTTTTCAATTCCAACTTTATTTACTAATTCTTGTTCTAAAATTCTAAATGCAACTCCTGGTTCAGTAGTTGTTCCTGATTTTGAAATTACACAAATTCCGAAGTTTTTATCTTTTAAATATTCAACTAATTGAGCTGTATAAGTTGAACTCATTGTGTGTCCTGCGTAAACAACTTCAACTTTGTCTTTGTGTTTTAATCCACGAATCATTTCATCAGCTGCACGCATTCCTAAATATGATCCACCAATACCAATGATTACTAAAGTATCAATTTTACTACGTAATTCACCAGCAACTTGTTTCATTTTTTCATATTCAGCTTTATCGTAATTTTCTGGTCAATCTAATCAACCTAAAAAATCATTTCCTTTTCCAGTTTTATTAACAATCATTTCATGAACTTGCTTGATTTTATCTTCATCAACAATTTTATTAAAATCTAAGCCAGCATAATCTAAGTTTACTTTAATCATGTTTTTACTTGCCTTTCTTTTATTTTTATCGTATTACTACACTATTTAATTATAAATAGATTTTTCAGTAATTATAATATCTAATTTAACATCATGATCATCTTTTAAAATATCATCACTTATTAGTTGTTGATCAAAACTTAACCCTACTTTTAAATAGTTATTTTTATTTAAATTAAAGAACTTATCATAAAAACCTTTACCCATACCAATACGGTTTAGATTCTTATCAAATGCTACTAGAGGAGTAAAAATACAATCAATATCACTACTATTTATTGTTTGATCATTACTAGGTTCATAAATATTAAATTTATTTAAACTATTGTGATTATGATCTAAATATCTGATCATTTTCATATCATTATTTTCTAAAACTCTGGGAACAAAAACTTTAATATTATTTAAAAAACAATAATCAATAATTTTTCTAGTTTCAACTTCATATTTAGTAGAAAGATAAATACAAATATTTTTAAAGTTATGATTTTTAATAAATTCAATAACTTTATTAGTAATAATTAAATTACTACTATTCATATATGTATTAGAAAAATTTTTTCTTTTTTCTAACATAATTTTTCTTAATTGTAATTTATTCATAATCTTTTAATATTTCTATTAAACCATTAATAGGTAAACTAGCACATAATATTCTATTTTTTTGTTTATGTATATTTTTAAATACTACTAGTTCATTTAAATCATTAATATTAGTTAAATCACCATTATCAATTAGATCTTTATATTTATAAATGATATCTAAAGCTTGAGTAATTGATTTATCTTTAATTTCATTAATTAATATATCAGTTGAACTAGTTGCAACAACACAAGCACTTCCTGTAAATCTAATAGATTTAATAATATTTGATTCAATTAATACTTGTATAGTTAGTTGATCTGCACATGTATTTGATTTTAATAATTTACTAATAGCGTTAGGATTATCTAATAAAGTTTTATTATCTGAATTAGTAAAATGCTTCATTAATATTTGTCTTAATAAACTATCGTTATTAATATCTATCATAACTAAAATAAAGCATCTAAGAATTTATCAGCATTTTTTAAAGCATCTACTAATTTATCAACATCAGTTTTAGTATTATAAACTCCAAAAGTTATTCTAACAGTGATTTCAGTTCCAATTACATCAGCTAATCTTCTAACACAATGAGCTCCAGCTCTTGAAGCTATATCATATTTGATATCTAAAAAGTGAGCTATATCTTGAGGGTTAATATTTCTAACATTAAATATTAATAATGGAGAATAATTATTAATATTATAAAAAGTAATATATTTATCTAGATCGTTTAATTTGATTTGTTCGATTAAATATTTTTTTAAACTATGTTCATATTCAGCAATTTTTTCAGCGTTTAAACTAGTAATAAATTTAATTGCTTTATTAAATGCAACTATTCCAGAAATATTAGGTGTTCCTGCTTCTAGTTTATTAGGTAGGCTTGCTAGTTTATAATCTTTAAAATCTTTTGAAATTTCTAAACTCATTCCTCCACCATAAAAAATAGGTTCTAATTGATCTAATAAGTCATATTTACCATATAAAACACCAACTCCAAAAGGTCCATACATTTTATGTGATGCTATTGCTAGAAAATCAACATCTCAATCAACTACATCAATTTTAGAGTGAGCTGCTGATTGAGCTGCATCAACTACAACTATTACATCAGGTTTAATGCTTCTAATTTTTTTAATAATAGCTTTAATATCATTTACATAACCTGTAGTGTTTGAAATATGAGCAAAAGTAATGATTTTAGTTTTTGAATTAATTACTTGATCTAATCTATCAATATCAATACCATATTCACTAGTTAAAAATAAAGGTTTAATAACTGCTTTAGTTTTATTAGCTACATTGACTCAAGGTAATAAGTTAGCTGAATGTTCTAAACTAGTTGTTAATATTTCATCATTTTCTTTTATTAAATGACTTAATCCAAAAGCTATTTGATTTAATGCGTGAGTTGCTCCATTTGTAAAAATAATTTCTTTTTCAGATTTAGCATTTATAAACTCTTTAGTTAGTTTTCTAGTTTCATTTAAAAATTCAATTGACTTATAACCTAATTTATAATCAGTTGAATGTGGATTAGTACTAATATAATTTAAATAATCCATTTCAGCTTGAATTACACTTTGATGTTTTAATGTTGTTGCTCCACTATCAAAATAAACTAATTCTTTATTGTTATTAAGAACTGGAAACTCTTGTTTAATATTTTTAAATATATCCATAATTTCACCTACATTTATTTATATTTTAAATTTATATCTTTTTTATTGTATACAAATTTAAAATTTTCTAGTTATCAAAATAATATTATTATATAATTATTCATGATTCTATAAAAAGAAGTTTTTCGTATTGCTTAAATTTCAAAGGAGGTTAAATAGATGAAAAAACTTATAACATTACTATCAACTTTTACTTTTGCAGCAACAGCTATGACAGGAGTTGTTTCATGTAAAAAAGAAGAGCAAAGATCAAACTCTCAATTTATTAAAGGTGATGGAGAATTTGATATCGATGCAAAAGCTTTATTAAGTTGATATAAAGAATGAAATGGTGTAAATCAAGACGAAGGATTTATTAACAAGTTTTATAATATTTTAGCTGTAGGACTTTTAAAAGGTATTGCTGAAAAAGGTGAGTTTAAATTACCAACAGGTGATGATGCTAAACAAGTTGGTTGAGATGATAGTTTAAATACTGAACTTGAAAATCTTTTAGGTAAAAAAGACGGATCAACTCCTAACAGTTTATATAGTTTTGCTCATAGTGCTTTAAAAGATAAAAGAGATAATGAGTTTAAAGATAAACATAAAGACTACATTAAATTCTTAGAAGATAAATTCAAAGGAGTTAAAAAAGATCAAGCTAGTTTAGAAAACGCCTTTTTATCAGACTACATTTTAAATGATCCTTCAAATAGTGCTTTTATCAGATTAAAAAACACTTTAATGTTCAATTCAACAATTTCTAATTCATTATGAAGAAAAGGTATTCAAACTAATGATTTAGATATTAATGTTATTGTTAAAAAATTTGCTGGTGTTGATGTTTATAAAAATAAAAATACTTTAGAAGATTTAGCTAATGCAGTTAAAGAAGTGTTTAGCAACGATAGTGTTAATTGAAATGATTCATCAATTACTTCATTTACAGATTTAGTAAACTCAGTTGGTGGAATTGATTTTGGAAAAGATAATAATAATAACATTTCAATTACTTACAGTTCACCAGAACAAATTAAAAATAAAATTAAAGAAGAAAAAGATAAAACTGATTGAATCAAAACTATTTTAAAAAGATTCTCAAACAAAGACGATAAATCAAATAAAGGTATAATTGAATTTTCTAATTTCGTTCAAACAGGTAATTATGATGGACCTTCTAATTTTGTAAACTTTGAAGGTTTAAGACCTCGTTCTTGATCTAAAATCGTAAAACAAATTCCTGTTTTAAATGGAAAAGATCTAAAAAGAGATGATATTAAAGGAAACTTCGGTTCAATTACTGATTCACAAAAATTCTCTATAGATAACTACTTTAATACTGAAAAACCAGTAATGGTATCAGACTTAATATTTACTTTTGCAAACTCTAAGAAAAAAGAAGATGTAGAAAAACAATTATCATTAGAAGCATTAATTCCTACTTCATCAACTGGAAATGATTTAACAAAAGAACTTGTTAATAGATTCCAAGGAATTGCAGCAACACTTCAAGCATACGTAAACGATGATCAAAAAGAAGATAAAAATGAAGTTCCTGATACTGCAGGATTAGCTCGTTTTGATACTATTTTCAGAGGAGCAACTCGTGCTATAAGAGCTGATGTTAATGGTGGAGCAAAAAGTTTTAAAGATTGAACTGAATGAGATAAAGAAAATACTTACCATAAAGTAAATAAAACTGGAGATTTACTAACAATCAGTGATACATCATTTTCTAATGTAGCTAAATATTCAATATACGACTTCATAACAAATCAAGATAACAATTCAAACACTTGAAGTTGAAAAGGTACTGAAAAATTAAACGAAGAAGATTTAATAAAATACGGTCTAGACAAGAGTCAAGCAAGTGGTGTAATTAGTGCACTTGATGGTCATGAAGAAACAAAAACCACTATTGCAAACGTTATTAAATTATTTGAAAAAATAAATCAAAAAGCTTCTAATGATGAAAATGAAGATAACAACGGTAAAAACATGAATAAAAATATGTTTACTGTGTTAAATAAAGATAATGGAATAATCGCTTATATTGATGGTGATGGATTACATATTACTAAAGTTGATGGATACAAATTAATGAATATTCAACCTAGTGATAAAAAAGAAATTGATATTAATAAACAAACAGCAGTATTGAAAAAAATAGATTCTCTATATACTTCAGAATTTGGTAAAGATTTAGTTCCTTACTTAGTAAATTCTATGTTAAAAGAAGTCAAACCTAAAACATTACTAGGAGAAGGCGAAGCAGTTCCTGCTGAAAGTGCAACTGTAAATGGAGTTGCAGACAAAGTTTGAGATTGATCTGAAAGCGATAAGAAAAACTCTACATCCGTTTCAAATATGGGAGTAGAAATTGAATACTTAAACAATAATATTAAAAATAATTACGAAAGATTCTTAGTTAACACTTCTTTAATTGACAATACGAAAACTAAAACATTCTATAATACAAACATCTTAAATGAGGCATCTAAAGCAACTGATTCATCTGACAAAAACTTAGGTTCACAAGCAAGTTGACTATTAGGATTATTCTCAAAAGTGTTTAAAAATAATGAAATTATAAATAAAATAATTAAAATTCCTGCAGAAGAAAATGTTGAAGCTGATAATAAGAAATTAGGTTCAGACGTTAAAGCTGAATTTGATCATTTAGTAACAAAAATTATCTTAGACAGACAAAAAATGGAGCAAACTGCATCTATAGGACAGTTCTCATCAGATAACAGAAAATGAGTAAAATCAATCTTAGAAAACTGAAAAACTCAATCTAAAGATCAAGTAAATAAGAAAAACTTTATTCCAGATCAAGCAATCGATTTAACATCAGATGATGGAAAAAGATTTAAAGCGTTGTTAAACTCAGATATTTTTAACCCAAACCAAGAATTAAAGAAAGAAAAGGAGGAAAGTTAATATGAAAAAATTATTAGGTTTTATAACATCTCTTTCTCTTATTTCTGGTGCTGCTATTACTGCTGTTTCATGTAGTTCGGTTCAAAGATTTAAAGATGTAACAATTACTGATGAATTAGCAAATAAAATTATTTATGGTTTAACAAACAGTGATGATTTTAGTTTTGCTAATAGAGATATTTTCTATAAAGATATCGATTACAAAAATAGAATTATTGACATGATGAATGAAAAAATTTCAGCAGCTAATTACAAAAGTTCTATAATTAATCTAAATAATAACCTTGGTTTAACTGGTGATTCTGATGACGCTGGAACTCAAAGAAATAAAGAAGTTTTATCTAATTTAGCAACATTCAATTTATTCAATGAATATACAACAAAAAGAATTGAATCAGGTGCTGATATCGATGAAACAGATAAAATTTATAGAGATAAAATTCACCCATTAAATCCAATTAAATTAAGAGTTAATGGTAAAGAAAAAGCTGGTAAATATGCTATATACTACAAATCAACAGATAGTAAATGATTAAGGTGACAAATGACAGGGGAATTTGATGTTCTTAATTCAGGTACTAAAAGAAGTATTTACCAAATTCCTTCTATTGAATTATTAACTAATTTAGGAAATAACTTTAGAATCGGTATTTTAGATGATGAAAAATCTAAAACTCAAGACTACATTACAAATACAAATAGTGTTGATGACGAAGGTAAGGGTAATGGTCATGGTGATAATAAAATCACATGATATACAAATGAAGAAAAGAAAACATTTGAAACAAACGGAGAAGGAATTATCAAATATAGATTTGCTTATTACTTCAAAACTAAAATTGAATCAAAATTATTCTCTAATTTACTAGGTAGCTCATACTTAGATTCAAAATTATATGAAGATGTTTTTGATAACACAACAGCTTCATCAAGAAAACTTCTAATAAACGGTGCTAGTCAATTAATTAGTAATATTCAAACAAACTTCAACCAACAATCTAATACTGTTTCAAATGTTAAAATGATTTGATCATTATCAACTGAAGCTAAAAATATAAATAAAATAGATAAATTAGTTAATGACTATTTCATAAATGGTCAAAAATTAGAAAACAACAAACTTTCATTAAAATCTATTTACGAAATAATTACAACAAAAGGATTTGAAGTAGAACTTAATTCAAAAATCGAAAAGACAATAGGTTTAGATATTGAAAATGAAAGTAAACAAGGATCAGATCCATTCTTAGCTATGTCAGGATTTAATGGATTTGTTCAAAATGACAAAGATACTATTAAGAGCTTAAATGGGGATTTAAAAATATCTGATGATGCTAAAAAAGCTGTATCAAAAATTAATACACCTATGATACTAACAAACGATGGTAAAGGTTATGATTCAGATGTAAAAGGTAATAAAGATGTTGTATTTGTATTACCAATTTATCTAAACGATATTTTCTCAACAAGTGATATTCAAATTCAAAAACAATCAAATAGTGAGTATAGTTTAAAAGTATTAGAAAACACTTGAACAGATATGAGTCAAAAATTTGATATCACTAACAAAAATAATGATGAAAAAGAAGTTGTAATAAGTGATATTCCTAACACTGATGCAAATAATGTTGAAATAGCTCATAAAGATAAAAAATGATACGTTAAATTAAAAAACGGTCAAGAAGAAGGTAAAATCAAAGTTATTTACAATAACAAAGAAGAAAAAACTATTACACTTAAAAAAGTTAAAAAATCTGAATACAAAATTTTAGATGTAACTAAAAAATTGAGTGATGAAAATAAGAATAATAAAGATTTATTTAGTAACGTTGATAAAGACTTCACAAAATCATTTATAACTTATGATTACAACATTAAAAATTATAGAAATGTTTTAGAGAAACAAAACTCAATGTATGATTGATTTAAATCAGATAAAAGTTCAGCTGACATTTTAAACTTATCTGCCGAAAACAAACAAACATTATTAGATCAATTAAAATCAATTATCTCAAATAATGATGATGTTAAAAATGCTGCTAAAACCGAATTATACAGTCAATATCTAAAATCAGATAGTGTTAAATATCAAGATTTATTTGATGAAATTTCAAAATTCATACGTGATGATGAAGTAACATTTGACTAATAGAGGTATAAATTATGGATTGCATATTCTGTAAAATAATAAACAACGAAATTCCTTCATATAAAGTTTATGAAAATGATAATGTGTTTGCATTCTTAGATATACAACCAGCAAGCGAAGGACATTGTATAGTTATTCCTAAAAAACATTTTAAAAACTTCAGTGAATGTGATGATAACTATTTAAAAGAAGTGGCTATTTCTAAAAAACAAATAGTTCAAATTCTAAAGGATAAATTAAATCCTCAAGGGTTTAATTACTTATCAAATCAAGAAGCGATTGCTGGTCAATCAGTATTCCATTATCATGAACACATTATTCCTAAATATAAAGAAAACGAAGGATTTATCTTAAGTGCAAATAAAGTTGAAACCAAAGATGTTGAATCTGTTTATGAATCTCTTAAATAATTAAAAATAGAAGCTTTTAAAGCTTCTATTTTTTATGTTTATAAAACATTCTATTATCAACTGAAATAATTCTTTGAGTTCAATTATTTACTGATTCAACTTTTTTAAGTTCATCATTAATTTTAAATACTTTAGCATCTAAATCATCTAACATTGATAAAATAAGTGCTTCAATTAAAACCGGTTCAACTGGTGATCCAAATTCTTTTTTACCGTGACTAGCTAGTACCATATGTTGAAGCAAAGTAACCTCACTATTAATGTTATTAGATTCATCTTTATATAAATTTAATTCTTGAGCTATTTTATTAATTTCAGCATTACCTATAGAAATATGACCTAATAACTTTCCTTCTAAACTATAATCGCTTCCGCTTACATCGACTATTTCAATAACTTTACCAATATCATGTAATATAGCTCCACAAATTAATAAGTCTCAATCAATTGATGCATATTGGTAATTTGGTTTTAAAGCTAGTGCATTTAATACTAATGTATAACTATGTCAGAATAATCCTCCTGTAACATTGTGATGAATGCTCATAGCTGCTGGAAATGTTAAAAATTGTTCTTTGTATTTTTCAATTAATTTAGTAGTTATTTGTCTATATGTATCGTTTTTAACTGAAGAAAGAATTTTTAATAAATTATTATATTCTCTATTTATATCTAATGGAGCTGAGATGAATAGATCTTCTTTTTTAATGTTATAAAAACTTAACTGGCTTTCATCAATTACTTTATAATCATCTATTTTTAATTGTAAAACGCCTCTATATTCAGATATTATTGTGTTTTCTAACAAAATAATAGCATTAGGTTTTAAAAGTTGTTTATCTTCTTCGGTTACGATTCATTTTCTAGCTTCAATTCTTCCAGTTGAATCAGCTAAATGTAATATTAAATAATTTGCACCACTACTTCCTGTAGAAATGATTGCTTTTTCAATTCTTACAATAGCATTAATAGGGTTTTTATCTAATGATATTTCATTTATTTTTTTCATATATAAAATCCTTTTCTTATTAGTTTTTAACTATTTACTTCAGTCAATAGTTGTTAAGTTTAACTCTTTTAAGATATTATTAATTTTACTAAATGGTTTAGTGTTTTCAAAACCTTTTTTATAACTAAAAGGTGATGGGTGAGCTGAACTAATAACGTGTTTAGGTTTAATATTTAATGATTCATAAACTTGTTTTGCATAGTTTCCTCATAAACAAAATATAACATCTTGATTATGTAATATAACATTTTCTAAAATGATTTTAGTAATATTTTGTCAACCTAAATTATTATGAGAACCAGGATTATGTGCTTGAACTGTTCAACAAGTATTAATTAGTAATACTCCTTGTTTAACTCATTCTTCTAATGAATTATTAGTAAAATGATCTATATTTAAATCTGATTTTAATTCTTTAAAGATATTTTTTAAACTTGCAGGAGCTTTAACTTGATTAGTTACACTAAAAGCTATTCCATTAGCTTGATTATAGTTATGATATGGATCTTGACCGATTATAACAACTTTAACATTATTTAAATCACTTAGTTCAAATAGTTTTAAAACATCTTCTTTTTTAGGAAAAATAGTTTCTTTGTCACTATAGATTTGATCAATTAAATTATTAATTTCTTGATTTAAATTTAATTTTTCAAATAGTTCATTTCAACTTTTATTTAAATTATTCATTATTCTTAATTCAAGAAATAACTATCTTGATTTGTCCTTCTATTTTTAATGGTTCAATACCATTAATTGTAATAGCTGATTCGCCTTGTTTAAAATCAATGCCATTAATTTTTCCTTGTCCTTGAATAACTGTTAATTGTAATCAATCACACTTTTCAACTATATTAAATTCTTTTGTTGTTTTACAATCTAAAACATATAATGAAAACACATCAGAACTAAATAATAAACCTTCTTTTTTATTAATAATATCAATTTGAGAATCTGGAATAGTTGTACAATTTAAACAATGTTCTATGTCTAATCTTCTTAACTTTCCAGTTTTTGGATCAACTCTATTATAATCATAAAACCTATAAGTAATATCACTAGATCTTTGCAATTCAAAAACTGTAACATTACTAGTTATTGCATGAACTTTACCAGCAGGCACATATAAAAAGTCACCTTTTTTAATATCAACTTTTTTTAAAAATTGATCTCAATTATTGCTATTAATCATTTCAATTAATTCTTCTTTTGTTTTAGCGTTATGTCCATAAACAAGCTGAGCATCATCATCACAATCTAAAACATATCAACTTTCAGGTTTTCCTAGTTGATTGTGATGAGTTAAAGCATAATTATCATCTGGATGAACTTGTACTGATAAATTATCATTTGCTGTAATAATTTTTGATAATAAAGGATATTCTCCTTTAAAGTTATTAAAAAGATGTTTATAATTTTCAAATAATTCTTTTAAACTTAAATTATTATATTCATCATCACTAACAACATAACTTAAACCGTTTTCATGAGCTGAAATTACTCAAGCTTCACCTATTTTTTTATTTTCATCAATATCGAATCCGAATTTTTTTAAATTTTGTCCACCTCATAATCTTTCAGAAAAATGAGGTTTTAATTTTAATATTTTCATAATTTATCTTATGTTCACTTTCATAATTTCTTTTAATTGAGCTATATATTGAGCTAATTCTTTAGATGAATTATTGTAAGAATAAAATTGTTCTTGAGAGTTTTTATTATCTTGATCTAAAATCCCTAAATTACACTTCATTGGTTTTAAACTAGATATTTTTTCATTTGTTATATAGTTTGTTAGTGCTCCTAGAACAGTTTTGTTTGATAATGGTTTTAGTTTTTTATTATTTATAAAAGCTAAGATATTAATTGCTACTCAAATACCTGAACTAGCTGATTCAATATAACCTTCAACTCCAGTAATTTGTCCTGCAAAAAAGACATTTCTTTTTCTTTTAGTTTGTAGTTTAAAATTTAAAATCTTAGGAGAATTAATATAATAGTTTTTATGCATTACTCCATATCTAACAATTTTTAAATTTTCTAATCCTGGAATTAAGCTAAACACTCTTTTTTGTTCAGGTCATTTTAAATTAGTTTGAAATCCAACTATATTATATAAACTATCTTTAGCGTCATCTTGACGAAGTTGAACAACAGCATAAGGTTGATTGTTATTCTCATCTAATAAATTATTAGGTGACATAGGTCCTTTTAAAAGTAATTTTTTACTTGTTTTAGCAAGTTGTTCAATTGGTTGACAACCTTTAAAAAAGATAGATTTTTCAAAATCTTTTAATTGAACTTGTTCTGCATTAACTAATTCATCAACAAAATTATTAAACTCTTGTTCAGTAAAAGGACAACAAATATATTTACCTTTATTATGTCTTCCAGCATAATAAACCTTATTAAAATCTATTGAATCTTTTTTAACAATTGGAGCTGATGCATCCATAAAAAATAGTTTTTGTTTTCCTATTAATCTTTGTATATCTTGTTTTAATTCGTCAGTAGTTAAAGGTCCAGTAGCAATTAAAGTAATATCATTTTCATCATCAATACTATCTACATTTTTAGAAATTAATGTTATGTTAGGATGATTTTTAATAGCTTGAGTTACTTTTTGAGAAAATTCTACTCTATCAACAGCTAAAGCATCATCACCTTGAATTTTACATTCATCAGCTATTTTTAAAACTAATGAACCTAACATTCTCATTTCACTTTTTAATATTCCAGCAGCATTTAATAAAGATTGGCTTCTAAAAGTATTAGAACAAACTAATTCACACAAATCATCAGTTTTTTGAACTTCATTATGTTTAATAGTTTTTGCTTCATATAATTCAACTTGAATATTGTTATTAGCTAAAAATCAAGCAGCTTCACAACCAGCTAATCCAGCTCCAATTATTTTTACTTTTTTTATCATTTTTATTTTTCCTTAAATGCGTTAATATTTTCAATTGAAATTTCAGAATTTAAATTTTGATCCACTCTAGCAGAAGTTGAAATATGAACATAATCTCTAGCTTTAATATATTGTTTAATATTTTGATTAGTTTCTAAATTAATTACAAATTTAATTTTAGGATAAGCGTTTTTTAATTCTTTAATATCTTTTAATGATTTTTCTAAATCTTCACTAACACTTATTAATACACTATCTATATTATGTTTTTCTAAAATATTTAATGCTTGTTTGAAATCTCTAACTTGATCAAAAGCTTGATGAAAAGTTAATTTTAAATTTGCTCTAACTTTATTTACTTGTTCTAAAAATGTTTCATTAATAGCTGATTCATTGTTTAATGCTCCAATTACAACACCATTAATATTAGATAGTTTTGAAATCATTGAAATCATTTGAATTTGTTTTCTTAATTCATATTCAGTGAAAATAAAATTATCATCTGAAGTTCTTATCATAATATCAATTGGTTTTAAAGCTATTTGATCAGCTACTAAAATATCATCAATGTTTGGAGTCAGTCCATTTACATCTAAATTCTTACAAAATTGTATTTTATCTGCTTTTGAGTTATTAATTTTTCTAATATCAGCAAGACTTGTTGCTACTACTTCTAAAAACATTATTTATACTCCTTTAGAATATCAGCTTTATCAGTTTGTTCTCAACTAAAATCAGCTTTACCAAAATGACCGTATTTTGATGTTTTGAAAAATACCGGTTCACGTAATTTTAATGTTTTAATCATTCCAGATACTGAAAAGTCGAAGTTTTCTTCTACTGCTTGATATATTTTATCTAATGAAACTTTTTCAGTGTTAAAAGTTTCAATAAAAATAGATATAGGTCTAGGTAATCCAATCGCATAACTTACTTGAATTTCAACTTTATCAGCTAATCCTGCTGCTACTATATTTTTAGCAACATATCTACACATGTATGCTGCTGATCTATCTACTTTAGTTGAATCTTTTCCAGAAAATGCACCACCACCATGACGTGCATAGCCTCCATATGTATCAACAATAATTTTTCTTCCAGTTAATCCAGTGTCTCCTTGAGGTCCACCTATTACAAACCTACCTGTTGGATTAATTAAAACTTTATAATCTTTATTCATGTTAAATTCATCAGCAACTAAATCCATAATGTTTTCTTTTATGTATTTTTTAAATTCAGCTTCATTATAGTCTGGATCGTGTTGAATTGACATTAAGATAGTATCAATTTTAGGATTATTTATATCAGTATAATCAATAGTTACTTGAGATTTCATATCAGGTCTAGCTCATTTAAATAAACCTTGTTTTCTTTGTTTTGTTGCATTAAAAACTAATTCGTGAGCCATTGTGATTGCTAAAGGTAGATAAGTTTGAGATTCATTAGTAGCATAACCAAACATAATACCTTGATCTCCACCACCAATTTCATCATTTTCTAAATCAACACCCATTGCAATATCTGGAGATTGACCTTCAACTCTAATATCAATCTGACAAGTATCAGCATTAATACCATAATCATCATTAGTATAACCAATATTTCTTAAAACATCTCTAGCTACTTTTTCATAATCAACAACAGCTGTTGTTGTGATTTGACCTGCTATTAATAAATAATTTGTTGTAGCAAATACTTCACATGCTACTTTTGAGTTTTTATCTTGACTTAAACAAGCATCTAAAATAGCATCAGATATTTGATCGCAAATCTTATCTGGATGCCCTTCGCTAACACTTTCACTTGTAAATAATCTTTTCATTTTTTCCTCCTTGTTCTTAATACAATTCTTACACTTTTATAAAAAAACACGACATAAAATTGTCGTGTTTAATAGACAATCTTATTGTTACCATATGGCCTTTATTTGAGCACCTAATCTAATAGGTTGCCATCACTTCATCAAGTTTTATCTCTCTGTGATTCTTAATAAGAATTTAATATTAAGTTTATTACATTTTTTATTCTATCATGAATTAACATATAAGTTTATAATCTTATGTTATTAATGTTTAATTGATAGTCTTTTTATATCTATTGCTTTATTTGTTTTATCATCAATTTCAATAACAACAGCGTTTAATACACTTCTACCGCTTGCAGGTCTAAACTTAACAGGTAGTCCTGTTTTTTGTTTAAATATAACATCATCAGGTTCAACTCCAATAACTGAATCAATAGCTCCAGTCATACCAAGATCAGTTATAAATGCAGTTGATTTAGGTAATATTCTTTCATCAGCAGTTTGCACATGAGTGTGAGTTCCTACAAATGCTGTAATAATTCCATCATAATTTCAAGCAAATGCTATTTTTTCAGCAGTTGTTTCTGCATGAAAATCAACTAATAAAATATCGTATTGGTATTTTTTAGATAAAAATTCATCCATAACTTTATAAGGATTATCACACTGATCCATAAAGCTTTGTCCCATTAAATTTACAACAGCAATTTTTTTATTATTTTTATGTACTATTACATAACCTTTACCCGGAGTATGATCACTCATATTCATTGGCTTTAATAAATCAGAAGTTGAATTTATATATTCTAAAACTTCTTTGTTTTTAAAAATGTGATTTCCACTAGTTATAACATCAATATTTAATTGTTTATAAAAATCATAATGTTTTTTTGAAAGTGATTTTCCATGAGTTGTGTTTTCACCATTTACAACAACAAAATCAATATTATGTTCTTTAACTATTTTAGGTAAATGTTCAGCTAAGATATTTCTACCACAACTTGCATAAACATCACCTATCATTAATATTTTCATTAAATCACCTCTTTTATTATTTTTATAATTTCAGAATTATTAATGTTATTATTTTCTAATTTTTCTACTAAAGAAATAAGTTTATCTTGTTTTTCTTTTAAATTAAGTTTTTCTTCTCATTGATTTAATAATTTAATAGTTTTAGTAATTGAATCATGAACTGCAGTTTTTGATATTTCAAATTCTTCAGCTATTTCATTTAAAGATAGATCTTCATTAATATATAGTGTGAAATACTCTTGTTGTTTATCAGTTAATAAGTGTTTATATATTTCAAATAAGTTAGATAAATTAACTGTTTTATCAATAATATTATTTTTCATTTTCCATAAACCCACTAGATAAATTAACTATATATTGATCTATATCAAATAAACTAATATCTTCAACTTGTTCACCAATTCCAATCATTTTAATAGGAATATTTAATTGATCTTTAATAGCTAGTCCAATCCCACCCTTACTCGTTCCATCCATTTTAGTAAGAATAATTCCACTAACTTTAGCAACTTTACTAAACTCTTCAGCTTGAATAACTCCATTTTGTCCTGTTGTTGCATCAATTACTAATAAAATTTCATGAGGAGCATCTTTTTGTGTGTTTTGAATAATTTTGTTCATCTTTTCAAGTTCAGCCATTAAATTAACTTTATTTTGTAATCTACCTGCTGTATCAATTAATAAAAGATCATAATTTTCTTCTTTGGCTTTTTTAACTGCATCAAATACAACACTAACAGGATCAGCGTTAGGTTTATTTGCTTGAATTAAATCGACTTTATTGTTTAATCGATGAATAATTCATTCTTCTAATTGTTTAGCGGCTCCAGCTCTAAAAGTATCAGCAGCTGCTATTAAAACTTTATAATTTTGTTCTGCATAATAATTAGCAACTTTAGCTAAAGAAGTAGTTTTACCTGTTCCATTAACACCAACCATCATAAAAATATTTAATCTTTTATCATTGAAATTAATCTTATATTTACTTTTAGTTCAATCATTATCAGTATAAGCATCGTGTAGTGATTCAACTAACATTTCTTTAATATCTTCAAAACTAGAATTTGATTTAACTTTTTTTTGAACAGAATTTGAAACTTTTAAAACCATTTTCATACCCATATCAGTTTTAATTAATATTTCTTCTAATTCTTCAAAAAAGTCATCATCAGCTTGTTTATATTTTTTAGATAATTTTTTAATATCATTTGAAAAATCTAAAGCAGATTTAGCCATTACTCTTTCTGCTTTTTTTTCTTTTTCTTTTTGTTTCTGTTTCTTTTTAAGTTCTTTTTCGGTTTGTTTTTCTGTTTTAGTTTCAGATGAAGTTGATGTTATTTTTTCTTTTAATTTAGATCAAAATCCCATAAAAATTCTCCTTTTGTCTATAACAATTTTAACAAATATAAAAAGTTAAATAAAATAAATTTTCATCACTATAAAATAAAAAATCCTAACTAGGATTTATATTTTATTTATATTCTTTTAA
Source organism: Mycoplasma yeatsii GM274B (assembly GCF_000875755.1). GTDB lineage: Bacteria > Bacillota_I > Bacilli_A > Mycoplasmatales > Mycoplasmataceae > Mycoplasma > Mycoplasma yeatsii. The sequence continues at coordinate 627,146 of NZ_CP007520.1, forward strand.
TTCAATAAATTTACCTGTATTTATAAATGTAACTATTTCTTGAACGTTGATTAAATGATCTCCTGCACGTTCTAAATTAATTAATTGTTTTAATAATGCAGCTACTTCTTTTGCTTGTTCTGATGTTTTTGCTTTTTGAATATGCTCAATTAAAATAGAGTAAAATTCTTTAAATTTAGCATCTGTTTTAATTTCTAATTCTGTAATTTTTTTAGCTGTATCAACATTTTGATTATTATGGAAAAGATGAGAAAAAGTATCAAGCATATCAACTACTAATTGAAATAATTCAACAATCATTTGTTCATGATCTTGGCTTGGTTTAAATTTTGTAAAGAATTTTGAAATAGATTTTGAATAATCAGCAATTCTTTCAATCTCACGAGTAATTAAAATTCCACCAATTGCTAATCTTAAATCTTTTGCAATTAATTTTTGCTTTGCAATTTTTCAAAGTGCAACTGAAGTAAATTGATTTTGCATATCGTTAATGATCTTGTCATGTTCAATAACCATTTCAAGTTCAACTTCTTTATTATCTCTAATGATTGCAAAACTTTCTGCATATTGAATTTTAGTTTCTTCGATCATTTCTTCGATCATATTACGTAATTGTTCTACATCTTTATCTAAAATTTTATTTATCATAACTTACACCTACTCATATCTACCTGAAATGTAATCTTCTGTTCTTGAATCTTTAGGGTTAGTAAAGATCTTTTTAGTTTTATTATATTCAACTAATTCACCTTTTAAAAAGAATCCAGTGTAATCACTAATTCTTGTTGCTTGTTGCATTGAATGAGTAACCATTACAATTGTATATTCTTTTTTAAGATCTAAAACTAATTCTTCAACTTTTAAAGTAGCAATTGGATCTAAAGCAGAAGTTGGTTCGTCCATTAAAAGGATTTTAGGTTTCATAGCTATTGCTCTTGCTATACATAATCTTTGTTGTTGACCACCACTTAATCCTAATGCTGGAGTGTGCAATATATCTTTAACTTCATCTCATAAAGCTGCTTTTTCTAATGATTCTTGACATATTTGATGTAAAACATCTTTATCTTTAATTCCTTGAGATTTAGGACCATATATTACATTTTCATATATTGACATAGGAAATGGATTAGGTTTTTGAAATACCATACCAACTTCAGTTCTTAATTTAGTAATATCAGAATTATCTCCATAAATATCTTCACCAAAAATTAGAATATCACCAGTAACTCTTGTACCATCAACTAAATCATTCATTCGATTTAATGATTTTAATAAAGTAGTTTTACCACAACCACTAGGTCCAATAAATGTAGTAATAGTACGTTCTTTAATATCCATATTAATATCAAATAAAGAGTGTTTTTTACCGTTATTGTAATAGAAATTAAAGTTTTTAATTTCTATTACAGTTGGTCTTTCTTTTTTTTGATAAGTTGAATTTTTATTAATAGTTGCGTTCATTATTTTTTACCTCTTTTTTTGGTTTTTTGATATTCTTTTCTTTTTTCTATAGTTTGATTGATATTTTTAATAAATAATTTAATGTTAAATAATTTAATAATTGATTTAAATATTTTTTTAAATGATAAATTAATTTTTAAAATTATAGATTTAAATGAATTTGTATAAGTTTGACGTTTAGTTAGATTAATAAATAATGTCTTAATTTTATGTTCTGATTTATGTTTAGCTCCAACTAAAGCTGATGATATTCTACCACTTGTAAAGTTTAATGTTAAAACAAATACAATAGCTGTAAATGACATTAATCAAGCAATTTGTTCACCTTGTCCAGGTCCTGCTTCACTAGCTAACATATATATACCAGTTGTTAGTGTAGCTCCTGATGACATAAATCCTTCGCTTGGCATTCTTATTGCTGTTCCAAGTGTTAGATAAATTGGAGCTGATTCACCTATAATTCTAGCCATAGCTAGAATGATTCCAGTAATAATAGCTTCCATAGCATTAGGAATAACTATTTTAAATAGAATTGCAACTTTACTTAATCCAAGTGCTGAAGCAGCTTCACGATACGCTTTAGGTACACCAGTAATTGCATCTTCAAAGTTTTTTATTAACATCGGCAGAACAACTATAGTCATTGTAAGAGCAGCTGATAAAATACTAAACGGTAATTTTAATACTTGAATAAATACCGATAATCCAAATATCCCAAAAATAATTGAAGGAGTTGAAGCTGTAATATTTAATAAGAATCTAAAGAATCTAGCAAATAATGATCTAGGTTTTGCAAATTCAGCTAAATATATAGCAGCTCCTAAAGCAAAAGGAATTGAAACTAATAAAGTACATACAATTAATAATAATGTAGTAAGCATTGCTGCTAATATTCCTGATTGACCTTCAATTTCAACAAATGCATGAGAATATTTAGTTAAAGCTGATAACCCGTGAACCGTTGTTGTTCCTATAATTCAGAATGTAAATGCAATTACAAATGCAGTTGATAATCACATTAAAGTTAACATAATAGAAGAATACATCTTTTTAAATAATTGATTTTGACTTCTATTTTTTATCATTAAATTTAATGATTCAGCATCATATATTTTTAAATATTCAACTTTTTTATTTTTTGAGATTTTAGAATGCAACATTAATCTTATTTTTGCTGAGATTTTATCTTTATTTGAAACCATTAATATTGAAATATTAATTATAAAAACTAATAAGAATAAGAATAATCCAATTGCATATAATCCAGATTCATGAACAACTCCACTATTTTCTAAAATTTCTAATCCTATAGTTGAAGATAATGTTCTAACTGAAGAGAATAAAAATCCAGATACACCATCATTTGTATTAAATCATCCAGTAGCATTACCAGCAATCATCATAATAGCCATAGTTTCACCTATAACTCTAGCCATTCCTAAAATAACTGCAGAAATAATTTTTGGAGTTGCTGATTTTCTTACAATTGAAAATGTTGTTTTTTCTTTTGATATTCCTAAAGCTAATGATGAATCTCTATAACCTGCAGGAACTTGTTGAATAGCATCATAACTTAAACTAACCATAATAGGAATAGCCATAAATGCCATTGTAAGAGAAGCTACCATTAAGTTATCATTTGTTTTTGCTCCCATAGCTTTAAATAAAATACCAATTTGTTCTCTTGCAAATAATCCAAAAACAACACTAGGAATACCAGCTAATAACTTAATAATAGTCATTGTTATTTTTTGAGATTTTTTAGATAAGTATTCAGAAATAAATAATGTAGTAAATAAAGTTAACGGCACAGCAAATAACATTGATATACTCATTAAAATTATTGTCATTAATGTAATTATTCCAATACCAAATTCATTAGCTTCTGGATTTCAATTCTTACCAAAAACAAATTTTCAAAATGATTCAAAACTAAAAATATCTTTTGTTTTAAAACCAACAAAAACCACTAATAGGATCAATGTTAAAATCCCTGATAGTGTTAAAGCTCAAATCCCTGTTTTTAATGAACTTAAAGCTAGTCCATTACGTTGTTTAGGAATCTTAAAATCAATATCATTTTTTATTTCTTTTTTAAATAACATGTCTTCCCCTCAGTGCTAAACTAGCTTTTTTAAAAGATCTATTCGATTTTTGTTTTCGTTAATTAAACTATTATTTTGATTTGAATTATTATTAACTTTTCATCTTTGAACTAATCCTAGATGTTGATAAGATGAAATAACTTCATTTGATGAAGATACTCATTGCATAAATTCTAAAATTTGTCTATTTTTATTATTATCATCTGTCATTTTATATAAAGCAATGAACGGTCTATTTAAAGGGTAATCTTCATAATCTTCAGGATGTTCATTTATATCTCATTGTTTATTATCGCCATTAATAATAACTGCTCTTAAATTTTTGTGATTTTGAATTTGTTGAGCATATTCCATTGATACAAATCCAAATGCTCCATCAGATTTATCTAATTGAGTAAAAATTGCACCGTTTGAATTATATTGATTAACAGCTGTTCCGATTTTTGTATTATTGTTTTTAAAACCAGAAATGTGTTCAAATGAGCTTCTTGTTCCTGATCCTGAGTTTGTTGAGTAAGGGGTAACTTTCACATTTTTGCTTATATTTGATAATTCTTTATTTGTTATATCTTTGTAGAAATCAAATCAACTAACTAACTTAGTTTGATCATTAACTGAATAAACTTCTTTTAATGCCTCACTAGCTTTGTTATCAACGGTTCCGTTTTTCCCTAAATTAAAAGCAATATCTTTTTCTTGTTGTTCAGTTAATCCCGTTCCTTTAATGTTATAAACAAAAACGATTGAGTCTTTTGCAAAATCAACAAAATGATAACTTTGCTTTCCATCTTTAGTTTTTTTATCACTCATTATTTGTTTAAAAGTTTCTTCTTTATTTAATTTTCCTTCTTCTATTTGTTCAAATAACTCTCCATCACCATTACCATCTTTTCTAACTAAGTTATTTCTTATTTCTTCTGGAATAGAATTATCAGTTTCAGATTTAGAAATAAAACCAATACTATAAGTTTCATTAATAACATTTCTAGCACCTGCTCCAGATCCAGTTGATGAATAAATAAATGATTGACCAGTTTTTTGTCTATATTTATTTGTTAATTGTTGCATAATAGGATCAGCACTAGCACTTCCACCAATACTTATAGTATTATTGCTTTTTGAAAAAGTTCATATTCATAAACCGCAAATAGAAGCTATTATTAAAATAAATATTAATAATAATCTTTTATTAACAATAATCTCTTTAAAATTTATACATCACTTTTTTATTTTTGATGTAGTTTGATTTTGTTTCATTTTAAATTGTTCTTCCCCTTTAAAATCAGTTATTTTTAAACTTTTAATAACTTTAAAATTATAACAAATATAAGCTAATTGTTTAAGGTTATTTTTTTGTTGTTTCTATGTTATAAAATTACAATATTTTAAAAACAACTATAAGTCTTTTTTAAATGTCTTTTTAGCCATTTTATATCTAAATTTAGCATATTTAATACGTTTCTTTTTATGTTTATATTTTCATTTAGCATTAATATATAATTCTTTTAATTGTTCTTTTTGTTCTAGATCATAACAATCTTTATAATCTTTTTTTCTTTTATCTAGCTCTATTTTAGCTACTGTTTTTTCAGCATAAGTTAATTTAAGATCACTTAATGATTTTTGAAATATTTCTTGAATAGATAATGTTTTAGTGTAATTTAAACTTTCTAATAAAATATTGTCTTCTGAAAATATATCTAAATATAATTTTTCACTTTTAGCCATTTTAACAGCTGTATCAACAGCTTGAGCAAATGTTTTAAAATTACCTAATTTGGTAGGCATAACAGCTATTTTATTTTCACTAATTTTTGATATACTTCAATTCATATTAATACCCTTTAATCTTTAATATTATTTTATACTAAAGCATACATATAAAAAACTTAGATTTCTCTAAGTTTGTTGATTTCTTATTGGTGCCCTTTATCGGGCTCGAACCGATACGAGTCTCCTCGTCAGATTTTGAGTCTGATGCGTCTGCCAATTCCGCCAAAAGGGCTTAACAATAATTATTATATCTTATAAAACAAAAAAATATGACCTAGAAAGGACATATCTTATTATTATTTATTAAACTAATTTTTCTTGTTTTTTTAAAGTTCTTAAAGTTCTAGCTGAAACTTTGATGTTGAACACATTACCTTTTTCATCCATCACTCTAACTTTTTGTAAGTTTAAGTTTCATTTTCTTTTAGTTGCATTTAATGCGTGAGATCTAGAATTACCTGATAATGCTGATTTACCTGTTAATGCATCTTTTCTTGCCATAAATTTCACCTCTTACTTCTTTAAGTGTATCATACCTAAAAATATTACTATAAATAAAATAAATTTCAATAGTAAGTTCATATATAAAGATATATTCTTATCAAATAATGAACAATCATGAACTTAATATGAAATATATTTATGTGTTTTAGTTGTTTGTTTTTTAATTTTAGTTATTGTCTTGAAGGTGGGTTTTCACCGTCATTTTTAATTCTATTTGATATAGCAGTTGCTTGTTCATCTAGTTTTCTTAATTCTGGAAGAATTTTTGAAGTAATTGCCCCTGAAAGAAGGTTTCACTCAGATTTAATATTTGTTAAGAATCCTTTGATTTTTACAAGTTTTTCTTTTGCTGGTGATTTAACTCACGCATCTTTTTCAAGTGTTTTTTCAAACTCTTTAAGAACTTTGAAGAAGCCATCTTCATCCAATGTAGTTAGGTCTTTTTTAAGATTTGTTAGATCGTTTAACTGTTCTTGGAAAAATTCAATTAATTTTTGTCCACCTTGTTGTGTAACTTTAACTATTTCATCTATTATTTTAACTATTTTTGAATCTTTTGTAACAAATGTTTCTTTACTAAAATCTTCTTTTGCTTTTATTATTTCTTTACCCTCAACCTTAAAACCACTAATTTCTAATAGTTGATCAAAATCAGATGGGATTGCTTGTTGTTTATCTTTAAACTGAGTAGTAACTGATGCAAAAGCTTTCACTTCTTTTGCTTCTGTGTCTAAATAAGCTAGATAATAATTAACATCTTTTTTTTCAGTATCTTTAACAGTATAAGTTGTTAAAGCAACAGCTTTTTTATAAAGCTCTTTTGCTTCATTGAAATTTGCTTCTGTTCTAGATTTTAAATTATCAAGCTCATCATTTATTTCTTTATTTTTACTTGCGATAGAATTTAAATGTCCTGTGATTTGGTTAATTAAATTTTGAGCTTCATTTATTTGATTTCTTAATTCTACTTTTAATCTTTCTACTTGATTATTATATTTTATTGTTTTAACAGCATACATGGTTCCACCAGTTGCTATTCCTCCGATAATTAAACTACCAATTATAGGTAATAAATGTTTTTTCATTTTTTAATCCTCCAATATTTTATAGGTTTGTTAATTTTTATTTTATTAAATTATTTTTTTTCTAAGATAGCATATTTTCTGGTTGCCCTGATGAATGATCTGCTTCACCACGTCCACCTTGATCTCTAGAAGCAGAAGGTAAAGGATCTGTACCATTTTTTAGTCTATCTAAATTTTCTTTAGAATCTTTGTTAATTCTATCTAATCTTGGTAATATATCTTCTTTAATAGAATCAGAAAGGAAATCTCATTCACTTTTTAGATTTTTTAATAATGTTTTTATCTTATTTAATCTATCTGATGTATTTTTTGCATCATCATCTTTTCAATTTTCTGGAGTTATGCTAGGATCTATAGATTTAAGTAACTCAACAAAATCTTTTTCATGAATTGTCTGAATCTCTAATTTAAGTTTTTTCAATTCGTCTATTTGTTTTTGGAAAAATTCAGTTAATTTTTGTCCACCTTGCTTTGCTTTTTCTAAAATCTCTTTGATAACTTTTTGAACATTATCAAGTCTATCAAGAGTTTGATCTTTTTTAAATTCTGCTTCTTCTTTTAATAATTTATCAATTCCTGTTATTAACATTCCTTCTAAAGTTGCTGGTATTTGTTTTTCATTACCTGTTAAAGTAGTTTTAGGTTGATTAGAAGTTTTTATTTCTTTAGAACCTGAGTCAAAATATGCTAGATAGTAATTAACATTTTTTTCTTCAGTATCTTTAACAGTATAAGTTGTTAAAGCAACAGCTTTTTTATAAACTTCTTTTGCTTCATTGAAATTTGCTACGATTTTTTCATTTAGAGCAGCGATTGATTCAGCAATATCTCTATTATGTTTTTCAGATTTTTCTAATTCTTCTTCAAGTTGTCTTTTCAACATCTCGCATTCGCGTTCTTTTTTCTCAAGTAAAATTCTTCATTTCTGTATTTCTTTATTATTATTAATTTTTTGAATAGCATAAATAGTTCCACCGGATAATAAAGAACCCGTAACTAAACTACCTATTACAGGTAATATAATTTTTTTCATATCTAATCCTCCCATTATTGTTTAAAAAATGTAAAATATAATTTTATTATATTGAATCTAAAAAATGTCTTGACAATTATACAATAACTAAATTTTTTTATCTACCTATTCGATCATGTTGACTGTTTCAACGTTCTCGAATTTTTTGAGGAACACAAATATCTCATAATTTATATCTTACTCCTGTAGTGCTAACTTGATATTCTCAATCTTTCCAAAGAGATTCACTACGACCAATAAATTCAGTTGTTTTACAATCTTCGCGTATTACTCAACTAGACAAGTTTTGTTTATAATTTACCGCCCCTCAAAACATTCTTTCCATATGCCTTACTTTTGAAGTATTTCAATTAGATATATTTTGATTGAAGTTTGAAGCGTTTTCAAACATATGACTCATATTTGTTACATTTGATACATCTCAATGATCTAAACCTTCAATTGACTCAAGCCCATTATCAGCAAATGCCCCGCTAAGATTTGTGATAAATCAAGGTAGTTGGTTAGGTACTTTAATTGCAGTAGGGATGATTTTTGTTATTTTTCCATCTTCTTCTCAACCAAACTCAACTAATTGTGTACTTCTAATCCCCGGTTTTATATAATCAGCTCTTTTTTGTTTATTAGTTTTTGGATAAATACGTCCCATTTCTAAGTCAAGTTCAATAGTACCTTTTTTAACTCTGAATTTTTTATCTCCACCATTTTCAATTTTATTGGTAGCTTGAGCATTGCTTTTTAATTCAAATTCAAATCCTGCGGTTTTATTAAATCTATCTAGTAATGATTTATAAGTTTCACCACCTCAAACTGTATCTTTCATTTTTTGATTTCAAACTTCAGTAACAATTTTTTTGTAAGCATCATTTTGATCTTGTGCCGCTTTAAGTTCAGCCTCTTTTGCACTTAAATCTTTTTCAAGTTTTTTTAAATCATCTTTTAAACCGTTTATTTCTTTATCTTTTTGTCCAATTTCTTTATCAAGATTAGCTAAATCGACTTTTAAACCTGTCTTTTCTTTTTCTAATTCACCTTTCAATTTTTCAAGTTTTTTTATTTCATCTTTTTCGGTGTTAATTAGTTTTTGTGTATTTTTTATTTCAGTTTCTTTAGCAGTGATTTTACCTTCAAGACTAGTTTTAGTTGATATAAGTGACTTTTTTTGTTCTAAAAGTTGAGTTACTTTATTATTTATTTTAGTAATTTCAGATCTTATATTTGTTATTGTTGTATTTAACTGGTTGATAATAATACCTGCTTGTTGATCATTTTGAGGGTTTAATGTATGACTTTCTTTATTTATATTATTAAAAATTAGTGCTGAAGTTGAAATTACACTAGTTGATATTAAAAACGTTAAGCCTAGTCATTTAAATAATTTCATAACTTTACCTCCTAATTTTTAATGATGTATATTTTATTAGAAAATCTATAAATAATAATTTATATATAATAAATTTACGATGATTTAATTAAATGCTCTAATATATGGATGTGGTTCTTGAGGGTGTTCAGTATAACGAGCTCTAATGGTATGTGGCAGATTTGTGGTTCATAAAGGTTCTGCCCAAAGAGGACAACCAGCAGTAACAAATTTAAATGTGTTTGCTTGAAATACTCATCAAGATGAAATATTACCATTAAAATTGTTTGCTCCTCAAAAAGTGCGTTGAAGTCATTTTACATTTCTTGTATCTCATCCACCTAAGAAAGCATTAACAAGAGATTCTGAAAAAGTTCAATTCATACTAGTTACATTTGATACATCTCAATTTTCTAAACCAAAGTAGAATGGGAATTCCTCAATTCGGTGTTCATAGAAAGCTTCGTCTAGATTTGTAACAAATCAAGGTAATTTACCACTTACTTTAGTCGAACCTCTGTGGAGCTTTTCTATTTGAACTTCACCTTTACCATTTACAAAATAACCTACTTCAGTTACTACAGTACTACTTGTAAACCCGTTGATATTTGGATTATAATTTGTAGTTTTTTGTTCTCTTATTCTTGGATAAATTTCTCCCGTGTCTAGTTCAAGTTTCATAGAACCTTTTTTAACTGTGAATTTCTTATTTTTACCATCACCAATTTCTTTATCAGCTTGATCTTGTTTGTCTAATTCAACTTTAACCCCAGTTGTTTTTTCGAATCTATTTAATAAACTTTTATATTTTTCTCCACTATAAACAGTATTTTTCATTTTTGAGTTTCAAATATTAGTAATCATTTGTTTATAATCATCATTTTCTGTGTTTATTTTATTTATTTCTTCTTGAGTGGTTTGTAATTTTGAATTAAGGCTCTTTATCTCTTCTTTTTTATTACCTATTTCTGTGTTCATTTCACTAAGTTTTTTAGTTCGAGATGAAATATCAGATTTTAAAGTTCTTATCTCTCTTTCTAGAGTTTCTTTTTCACCTTTTATTTTTTTATGATTATCTTTTTCAGTTTCAAGATCTGTTTTTACTCGTCCTAGTTCAGTTTCTTTTTCTTGTAAAATTCTACTAAGCTGTGTTGTTAGATCTGTAAGTTGTTTTTTTGCATCTTCAAGACTTTTTATATTATCATCAACTTCAGTGATTTTATTTTTTAGTTCATCAACTTTTCTATTTAAGTTTTGTACTAAAGTACCTGCTGAATTATTATCTTGTGAGTTTATATATTGGTTGTGTTCACTTATGCTATTAGCAATTACACATGATGTTGAAATCACACTAGTAGCAGTTAGTAAACCTAACCCTAGTCATTTAAACATTTTCATAAAATTGCACTCCTAATTCATGTTATGCATAATATACTATTATTCTATTTTTTTTTTTTTTTAGAATCAAGTCTAAAATATTAGTAATAATTTATTAATAATTAAATGAAAATTTCACTCCTAATTTATGCATTTTGCATAGTACATTAATATTCTATTTTTTTTTTTTTTTTGAGTCAAGTTTAAAATATTAGCCATAATTTATTAATAACTAAAAAATCACTTAATATTAAGTGATTTTAGTTTTATTCAGAAAATATTTTCATAACATTTTGATTAATAAAATGTAAATAATTATTTAATAAGTACTCACCAATTTCATCAAATGTAATTTGTTTTTCACCATTTACTAAAATAGAATAATTTTTAAATTTAACTAATTTACGATTTTTTAAAAACATAATCCTTCTTGTAACAAAATCAAAAAACTCAAATAATTGTTGAGATATTACAATTAGATAATCATCATCATTAAGTACATTTTTAAATTTAAATTTACTAATCATTTTTTTAGCTTTTATATTATCAAGAGCTCTGTGCATTTTTCTTTCATATGCTGATATTCATCAACTAAATCCTGATTTAATATAAAGATTAGAAGTTTTTTTATTCTTATAAAGAATTTCTAGATTATAAAAAGTTTTAACATCTTTAGTATTATTAATAATTTTTTTAATTTCATTTAATTGAATTTCTCTTTTAATACTTGAACTTGTTTTAAGAGATTTTATAAATCTTGTAACACTAAAAATAAATATAACTAGTCCTATTAAAAAATAAAGTATAAATGGAATAAATATAAATAAAAATTTAACTTCTAAAAATGTTTTAATAGTTAATGAACTAGGATAAATATAAAATAATTCATAATATACAATAGGTTGATTTAACATAAAAAGAAATACTAAGAAATAAAATATAACTTCAGCTACATTTCTTGATCTAATTGAATCAAGAGTTTCAACATCTATATATTTTTGGAAATACTTTTTTAAATTATCTTTTCTTCTATACAATATAAAACGATTTGCTATTACAAAAAACATTATAACTATAGGCATAAAAATATTAGATAAAACTACAAATATTATAAATTCACTGTTTGACATAATTAATCTTCTTTCTAATTATTTTATAAATTTGATTTTATAACAATATCGTTTTTTTAACTATAAATATATTAATTTTACTTTAGATTTTAATCTAATATTTTAAGAGTATTTTTTATTGATGTCTTAGACTATTTTTTTATGTTAAAATTTAATAATGAAAGTATGGTGATATCATGAATAATATAGATCCTTTCATTATTAAAACAATATATGATTCAGTAATCACAATCCCAGGAGTAGTAGCACTTGCTAACTATACTTCTAATAGTTCTGATGATTTGATTACAAATGATATATCAAAAGCCATAGAAATCGAAATGAAAGACGATATATATCAGTTTAAGATTCACGTTGTTCTTCTTAATGGAGTAAACATTTTAGATGTGATGACTGAAATACAAATTCGTATTAAATATGAACTAGAAAAAAATGTTAAAAACTTTCTTAATCATACAGTAACAGTAGCTGTTGATGATTTAATGTTATAGTGTATAGGGTGAGAATTAAAAATGCAAAAAATAAAAATATTAAATAATATGATTTTAAGTGGGGTTAATAATTTATATAATCATTATCCTTACATAGATAAATTAAATGTTTTCCCTGTTCCTGATGGAGATACTGGAACTAATATGAACTTAACAGCTACTAATGGTTATGCTGAAGTTAGTGAAATTAAATTAAACAATACAACTATAGGTAAATATCTATCTACTTTTGCAAGAGGACTAATAATGGGAGCTAGAGGAAATTCTGGTGTAATTTTTAGTCAGATTATTAAAGGTTTTTCACTTGGAATGAGTGATGCAAAAGAATTATCAGTTGCTGAATGAAAACAAGGTTTTAATAAAGCTTGTGAAATAGCTTATAAAGCAGTTATGAAACCTATTGAAGGAACAATTTTAACTGTTATAAGAGAAACTAGTGAAAAAGTAAATGAAATTGATGATTCAACTGAAGTTAAAGAGTTTTGAAAACAAGTTGTTGAAATTGCTAATACTAGTTTAGAAAATACTCCTAACTTATTACCTGTATTAAAAGAAGTTGGTGTTGTTGATTCAGGTGGATTTGGATTAGTTAAATTCTTACAAGGAATGCAACAATATATTGAAAACCAAAAAGTTGTTCAAAAATTAGCTAAACTAGAAATCAATGAAGGTGGAAACATTGATCTTGAAACTGAAGAAGAATTCGGATATTGTACTGAAGCTATTGTTTTACTAAATAAAGAATGAATTAATAAACTTCAGCCTTCAACTATTAGAGATCAATTACAAATTTATGGAAACACTTCAATGGTAGTTGTTATTGATGAAGAAATTTTAAAAGTTCATACTCACGCTTTATCACCAGGTCAAGTTCTATTATTCTTACAACAATATGGAGATTTTAAAACTCTAAAAATTGAAAATATGAACTTACAAGCTGATAAACAACTTAAATCAAGAAAGGAAAAAGCTTGAAAAGAAACTTCAAACATTAAAATTGAAAGAAAACTTGTTAATGATGTTGCAATCGTTTCAGTTGTGCCTTCTAAGAAATTAAAAACTTATTTTGAAAAAGATCTAGGTATTGATCTAGCAATTGATGCGGGTTCAAAAATGAATCCATCAACAAAGGATTTCTTACAAGCAATTCAAGAAGTTGATGCTAAAACAGTATTTATCTTCCCAAATGATAGCAACGTATATCTAACTGCAAAACAAGCTGAAAAACTAGAAAAGAAATCTAAAGTTTATGTAATTCAAACAAGAACAATTCAACAAGGTATGGTTTGTTCATTAAGTTATGATCCTTCTCTAACTGCTTCAAAAAATAGTTCACAATTATTAAAATCACTTAAAAACTTAGTATCATTTAACATTACTAAATCTGTTAAAGATACAAAAATTGATGGAGTGGAAGTTAAAAAAGATCATTTCATGGCTCTAGTGGATGGAAAAATTATTGCTTCAGAAAAAACAATAAAAGCTGTATTTGAAAAACAACTTTCTAAATACATTAAAAACAAAACTGAAATCATCACCATTTTCACAGGTGACGAGGCCGAAGAAAAAGATGTTGCTCAATTAAGAAAATTCTTAGATGAAAAATACAACGTTGAATATGAAATTGTTGAAGGTGGACAAAAAGTTTACAGTTTCTTAATAGCAATAGAATAATAAAAAACCAAAATAATAACAAACCCCGTAAATGGGGTTTTATAATATTTAATAAAGGGGAAATATTATATGTATAAAATAGCTTTTGATGTAATGGGATCTGATTTAGGATCTAAAATAGCTGTTCAAGCTGCAAGTGAATTTATTAAACAACATGATGATCTATTTTTAGTATTAGTTGGTGATGAGTTAGAAATAAAACAAGCACTAGCTGAATTTCCTATTGATAATAATAAATATGAAATATTACCAACAAGTCAAGTAATTGATATGAACGGTTCAATTTTAGATGTTAGAAGAAAAAAAGATGCTTCAATCGTAAGAACTTTAGAACTAGTTAGAGATAAAAAAGTTGATGGAATGTTAACTGGTGGAAATTCAGCTGCTTTTATTGGTGGTAGTCATTTTATTTTAGGTGAGATTGATCAAATTAAAAGACCTGGTTTTATGCCAACAATTCCTAATGCAAAAAATAATGTAACTTTATTATTAGATGTTGGAGCTAATAGTGAAAATGAAGTTGAAGATCTTATTGGTTATGCAATTATGGGAAATATTTATGCTAAAGAAATTTTAAAAAAACAAAACCCTACAATTGGATTATTAAATATTGGAACTGAAAAAAGTAAGGGTAATGAATTACAAAAACAAACATATGCTAAATTAAGTGAATTAAAAGAACTTAACTTTATTGGAAATGTTGAAGCGCGTGATATTTTAACTGGTGAGGTTGATATTATTGTTACTGATGGATATAGTGGTAATATTGCTTTAAAAGCTAGTGAAGGAGCTGCTAAAACTTTACTAACAGAAATTAAAAAAGAAATCACAAGTTCATTTGTAAAAAAACTAGCTGCACTAATTTTAAAACCAGCATTTAAAAATGTTGCTAAGAAATTTGATTATAAAAATCATGCTGGAGCTATTTTATTAGGTGTTAATGGAATTTGTTTTAAATCACACGGTTCAAGTGATGTTAGATCATTTAAAGCTACTTTAAACATGACTTTAGATGCAGTTAAAAACGATGTTTTAAATAAAATAGAAAGTGGATTGAAATCAAATGCCAACAATTAGAGATTTTTTAAAAACATATAATATTGAAATTAATAATTCACGTTTTTTTGATGAAGCATTGACTCATAATTCATATTCAAATGAACACCGTTTAAAATACACATATCAGCGCATGGAGTTTTTAGGTGATGCATTATTACAAATGTATGTTTCTAGATTTCTATTTTTTAATTGTCCTAAACTAAGCGAAGGAGAATTGACTAAATTAAGATCTAAATCAGTAAGAGAAGAATCGCTTTCTGAAGTTGCAAAAGATATTAAATTAGGTCAATTAATAAGACTTGGACAAGGAGAATTAAAAACTAGAGGTTTTGAAAAACCTTCAATTCTAGCTGATGTTTTTGAAGCATTAACTGCTGCAATTTATTTAGATCAAGGTGAAGAAAAATTGATTTCATGATTAGATCAAACTTTATTTGCTTATATTCAAAAACCTGAGTTTGTAGATAAAATAAAAGATTTTAAATCTGAACTTCAACAATTATTACAATCAGAAAAAAGAAGTGATTTAAAATATATTGTTGAACATGAAGAGTTCTTTCAAAAAGAAAACAAATTCTTATATACAGTTAGTGTTAATTTAGATGGACAAAAATTTGGCATTGGTAAAGGTTGATCAAAACAAGAAGCCGAACAAAAAGCAGCTCAAGATTGTTTATCTAAGATGAAAAAAATCTAATAATTAATAAAAAATCACAAGATTAGAAAAACTATTAATAGTTTTTCTTCTTTTCTTAAATTGATAGAAAATTAAATAATATAATTTAAATATGTGAATATAAAAAGGAGTTTTTATATGCTATTTTTAAAACAAATTAGAGCTACTGGATTCAAATCATTTGCTGAGTTAACTATCATGGATTTTAATTACGAAATGATAGGTGTTGTTGGTCCTAATGGTAGTGGTAAATCAAATATTACTGATGCTATAAGATGAGCGTTAGGAGAACAATCTACTAAGTCTTTAAGAGGATCTAAAATGGATGATGTAGTTTTCAGTGGAAGTAGTGATAAACCTGCTAGTAATTTTGCTGAAGTTACTTTAGTTTTTGATAATACAAATAAGAATTTTTCATCTATAAAAACTGATATTGTAGAAGTAAGACGTAAGTTTGATCGTACTACTAGAGAAAGTGAATTTTTTATAAATGGAGAAAAATCTAAACTAAGAGATGTTCAAGATATAGCTTTAGAAACAGGTTTAACTAGATCAAGTATTGCAATTATTTCTCAAGGAACTATTGCTAATTTTGCTGAAGCAAAACCAGAATATAGAAGAGAAATTTTTGATGATGCTGCTGGAGTTGGTAAATACAAAAAAAGAAAAAGAGAAACTCTTTTAAAATTAGAAAAAACTGTTGAAAACTTAAACCGTTTAGAAGATATTGCAAATGAAATTTCAAGAAGATTACCTAATCTAGAAAGACAAGCTAAAAAAGCTAAAAAATATCAAGAAAAGATTCAACAACTAGAAAATATTGAATTATATATTCTTACTAAAGATTTAAGAGTATATATGCAAAAAATCGAACAATATAGAGAAGAAAAACTTGCTTTAGATATTCAAATTAAAAGATTAAGTAATGATATTAATATGACTCAAGAAGAAATTGATTTAATCTTAGATCAAAACTCTTCAGCTGATGAAGAATTACAAAATTTAAACAATGAGTTTAATAATATTTTAAAAAGACTTAGTGAATTAAAAGTTAGAAAAAATCAAGCTGAATTAAAAGAAAGTCAAAATATTGATACTTCAGATCAAGACAAATATAAAGCGAGTTTAATTAAAAAAGAATTTGATGAAAAAACTATTCTATTAAATAGTGAACAAGAAAAAGTTGAAAAAGCTAGTGATGATTTATTAGAATTAAAAGATAAATATGATTATTATTCAGCTAAATATAATGAAATTTACAGTGAAATAGAAACTATTAGAACTAATATAAATAAAATTAGTTTTCACATCGAAAATCTAGAACATAGTAAAAAAACTTCTTTTAGTCGTTTTAATGATGGAGTTAGTGGAATTATTAATAACTCAAAACAAATTGGTGGAGTTGTTGGAGTTTTAAAATCACTTGTTTCGGTTCATTCTGATTATCAAGTAGCAATTTCAGTAACTGCTTCTGGACATATGAATTCAGTTGTAATGAAAACTGATCAAGATGTTAAAAAAGCAATTGATTTTTTAAAGAGAAATAATTTAAGCAGAGTAACATTCTTACCTTTAAACACACTTTCAGCTAATTCAATTTCACCTGCTCAAAAACAAATAATAGAACAATCAAACGGATTTATTGGTTTTGCTAATGAATTAGTAGAACATTCAAGTGAAATTAAAATTGCTATTGATTATGCTTTAGCTACTATTATTGTTGTTGATACTTATGATAATGCTGTTAATTTAGCTAAAAACATTGGATTTAGATACAATATTGTTTCATTAGATGGACAAAGAATTTTACCTAATGGAGCAATTATTGGTGGATCAACAAAAAATGTTAATATTTTTGAAAAACAAGAAGAAAATAATAACGATATTGAACAATTAAAACAAAAATTAATCGCGTTAGAAGAAAAAGAAATTCAAAAAACAAAAGAACTTACAGATTACAAAACAAATAATGATAATTTAAGAGATGATATTAACGATCTAAATTCTATTATTAGAATTTCAAATCAATCTATATCAAGTATTAAAACTAGTTTAGTAGCTCTTTCAGATGAATATCAAGTATTAGTTGGAGTTAATCTACTAACTGGTTTTGTAAAAAGTTCAGATGATTCTGAATCTATAAGATTATCAAAAGAAATTGTAGATTTAGAATCTAAACGAGATGAAATACAAAGTAAAATAAATTCTATTGTTACTAATAAATCTAAAACAAGTGAAAAACAAAAAGAAATGAACAAAGTAAATGTTCAAAAAAGAAGTGAATTAGATGACTTAAAAGATCAAGCGGCTCACATTTGAAGTGAATATAATGTTTTATTAGAAAAACAAATGAAAACTGCTGAACGTTTAATGAACGGTTATAAAATCTCAATTGATGTTGCTTTAGAAATGGAACTTCCTCAAATAGAAGACGAAGAATTAGCTAGAACTCAAATTGAAGAATTAATTAATGAAATTCGTGATATAGGTAATGTTAACTTAGATTCTATTGCTGAATATGAGCAAGAAAAATCGAGATTTGATTATTATGATCAAGAATTAAATGATGTTAAGAGTGCAAAACAAAAACTTGAAGATATTATTTTAGATATCGATATTGCAATGGAAACTCAATTCAAAAAAATTATTGATGATGTAAATGCTGCTTTACCAGAAGTGTTTGCTAGATTATTTGGCGGAGGGCATGCTGAATTAATATTTACAGATCCAGATAATATTTTAGAAACTGGTGTTGATATTAAAGTAAATCCTCCAGGTAAGAAAATTACTAACCTTAACTTATTAAGTGGTGGAGAAAAATCACTAGTTGCTCTATCAGTATTGTTTGCAATTTTAAAAGCAAGACCTTTACCTTTAGTAATTTTAGATGAAGCTGAAGCTCCATTAGATCCAGCTAACGTTGAAAGATTTGCAAGATTTATTAAACATTTCTCAAATAAAACTCAATTTATTATTGTTACTCATCGTGACGGAACAATGGAAAACTGTGATGCATTATTTGGTGTAACAATGCAAGTAAAAGGTATTACTAAAATAGTTAAAATTAAATTAATTGAAGCTAAACAAATAAGTGAAAAAAATGGATCTCATTAGATCCATTTTTATTTACTCATTATACAAATTACATCATTATCAGTTGTAATTATTGCATCTTTATAAGGTATAAATGCATTAGAAAGACAGCTTGAAGCTATTGGTTTTAATAACAACTCATTTGTTTCATATTTTAAGCCTTTGATTGTGATTTTAGTATCATCTTTTGAAATAAAACTTACATATGTCACATCTTGAAATCTATTAAATTCTAAAGTATTTTCTCCTTTTTTTAATAAGAAAATAATTGAATAATCATTAATAAATTTAATATCGTATTTAAAGATTAAACTAAATATTGAAAAGTTCTTTTCATATCTTCTTGTTGCATTTGCTATAAAAATTATTTTAGCTTCTTTTGAAATTTCTCTAGCTTTAATAATAGCAAGTTCACCATCAAAATAATCTTTTTCAGATGGTCAAATTTCTATTTTATTTGCATATTCTTTTATAACATTAAGTTCAGCATCATCAACTTTATCAAAATCACCAATTGCTAAATCTATTCTAATATTTTTATCAATTAAATGTAAACAACCTCTTTCAACACCAATAATATAAGTATTATCGTTATTAAAAGAATTTAGATCAATATTTGTTGAGCTAGTAACTATTAATATATTTTTATAGTTCATCAATTAATCCTTTTGCTCTTTTTTCAAAATCATCAGATTCAAATAAATAGCTTCCTGCAACTATCATATCAACTCCAGCTTGTTTAACTAAAACTGAAGTTTTTCCATTAATTCCACCATCAACTTCAATAGTGTATTTATAGTTATTTTCATCTCTTAATTTAGATAATGTTTTAATTTTTTCTAAACTAGATTCAATAAATTTTTGTCCACCAAATCCAGGTTCAACACTCATAACTAATACGTTATCTAATTTATCTAAATATTTCGAAATAACATCAACTTCAGTTTTTGGTGAAATAGCTATAGAAGGTTTAATATTATTTTTCTTACATAATTCGATAAATTTATTAACAGTTGAATCATCAACTAGTGATTCAATATGCATTGTCATCATTTCAGGTTTTGCTGAAATATAGTCTTTAAAAAAGTCTTCAAATTCACAAGTTTTAACTTTAACCATAAAATGAACATCAACTTTAATATCTATATTTTTTTTAATATCATGTAAAATTTTTGATCCAAATGTTAAATTAGGAACAAAATCAAAATCCATAACATCATAGTGAATTCATTCGATATTATTTTTTTTACATAATTCTAATTCTTGTTGTAATTTCATAAAGTTTGCAGACAACACAGAAGGAGCAATAATAAATTTTTTCATATTAATACCTACTTTCTTTTCTTTCTTTCATTTCAACAAAGACTTTTACATAATCATTATAAATAAATGTTGGTAGTAAGTGTTCTTCGACTGCTTGTTTTACACTACATTTTGTTTCGTGAGTGTGAGTACAATCTATAAATTTACATTTATTTAAATATGGTCTAAAAGTTTCTCAAGAATATAAAATATGTTCTATATCAATATTATTTAAATCGAATGCTGAAAATCCAGGTGTGTCAGCTATAAAAATATTTTTATCTAAAAAGTATAGTTGAATATTTGTTGTTGTATGTCTACCACGGTTTAAATTTTTTGAAATCTCATTTGTTTTAATTTGATTTTCAATTGATAAGAAGTTATTTAAAGTTGTAGATTTTCCAGCTCCAGTTTGTCCTGTAAACACACTTATTTTATCTTCTAATATTGCTTTTAATCTATCTAAAACTTTTTTCTTATCTTCATCTGAATCTTTATTATTAATTATTAAAACTTCATATCCCATTTTTTCATATCAATTAATTTTATGAATAACTTCTTCATAATATTTAGTTTGTTTTAATAAATCTATTTTTGTAAAAATTAGAATAGGTTTAATCTTTTCAGTTTCTAACATCATAATATATTTATTTAATAAAAATGATGCAAATAACGGTTCATATAAAGCAGTAACTATTAAAACTTGATCAACATTAGCTATTTTTGGTCTATGTAATTCATTTTTTCTTTCATGAATTTTAACAATATATCCATAACCATCATCTAAAATATCAAAATCAACAAAATCACCTATTTTAGGTTTTAATTCTTTTTTAACATTTCCTTTTGCATGAACTTTATAAGTTTGTTTATTTTCATTACAAAAAACATAACTTTCAACACTATCTTTTTTAATGATAATCCCTTTCACTAAAACAACTCCATCCTATTGGTTAAATATAATCACTACTATAAATAATATTAACGATGCAAAAACAATTAACAAGGTAGGAATAGTAAATCTATAAGGAAATTCTTCAATAAAATTTTTATATCTAATATTATAGTTAAGTTTCATGTTTGAAATCTTATCTGCTTCTCAATTCATTTCAGGAAAATCTTTTTTAACATCTAATTCTAATTTTGCTTTTTGTAGATCGTTTAAAAGTTCATCAAAATTTTTATATCTATTTTTTACTTCTTTTGCTAAGCAATGCATAATAATGTTTTCAATAGATTGAGGAATATCTGGATTAATATATCTAGGTCTTAAAACTTCTTTAACTAAATGTTTTTTAAAATTTTCTTTTTCTCTTTCTTTAACATTTGAACTACCATAATTAGTATTTAAAAATAAAGTTGTTCCTGTTATAAATTCATACATCATAACTCCAACTGAATAAATATCTGATTCATAAGAATAAATATTTTTTTTAGATTCAAAATTAATAAATTGTTCAGGAGCTGTATATCTTGGAGTTCCTGGTGAAAAGCTATCTTCATTTGTTTCATTAATAATACTTTTAATTTTAGAAATACCAAAATCTGATATTTTAGCTTTTTGGTGTTTAGTAATTAAAATATTTGCAGGTTTAACATCTCTATGAATAATGTTACTATCGTGAATTTCTTTTAATCCTTTAGCAATTTGTTCAAAATAATAAATAAACTCATTTGTTGAAAGAATATTATTATAAACTGAGAATTTTTTAGATAAATCAATTCCTTCAACTAATTCCATAACAATTACATAATATTTATCTCATTCAAAAACATCTTTCATATTAATCACATTTTTACTAAATGATAATTTAGCAAATGTATTAACTTCATAATTTAATCGATCATTAATTTCTTTAGTATTTTTTCTTTTTCCTTTTAACATTATTTTTACAGCAACAAATACATCTTCTTTATTTAAAAAAGATGCATCTAAATCTATTGCTTTAAAAACTGAAGCAAAGGCTCCTGAGTTAATAAATTCTAATATTTTATATCTTTTATTAATTAATCGATCGATAAGTTCATTATTATTAATTCCATTATCAATTTTATTATTTTGTTTTATTTGATTTTTATTCATTCTATTTAACCTCTATGATTATGATAGATAAATTGTCAGTTGATAAGTTTCCCATTGCAAATTTAACTATATTTTTAGTTTTAGTTTTTAATGAACTTCTTATTTCTAAAAAATCAACAAAAGTTTGAGAATCAACATAATCATGAACACCATCAGATGTTAAACAATAAACACCTTGAATTTCATCAATCACATAATTATCAGGTTTCATTTTTTTATTTGGTCCCAATGCACTTGTTAAAATTTTTCAATAAGTCATTTCATTAAATCTTGAACCATATAGTTTTTGAGCACGCTCTTTTATTTTTTCTGGATCATAATTAGAGTTCATTAAGTTTTGATCTACCGTTATTTGTTTTAAACGATTATCAGAAAATTTATAAACTCTTGAATCACCTATATTAATTACATAAGCTTTATTATTAGTAAATATTATTGCAGATAAAGTAGTCCCCATATCAGATAGCTTAGGACAGTTATTAGCAACTTTTTTCATAGCTTCTATTGAATATGATAAAGTATCATCAAATCATTGATTAATTTCTTGTTCAGTTTTATTATTAAAAGTTTCATTTTCAAAACGCTCAATAAAAGTTTCAACAGCTGTTTTTGAAGCAATTTCACCTTTAGCATGACCTCCCATACCATCACATAAAATCGCTAAAAAAGAGTCATCAACGCTTTTAGAATATCCTAAATAATCTTGATTATTTTTCCTATAATTACCTTTATGAGTTAGACTACTAATTTTTATTTTCATAGCGTACCTTGTTTTCTAATTTATCATTATTATTTTATCATCTCATTTTATTTGACTTGGTTTTATAGAATGTTTATTTTAATTTTCTAGTTCATTAAAAAAGTAGAGCACGCTCTACTTTTGAATTTTATTTTTCTTACGTTTTAAAATATAAACAACAACTGCGGCAACAGCAGAAAAAGCACTTACAATACCAACTATTGAACCAGTAGCAATTTTTGCTATATGGTTAGTTTTAAAGTTAATTAAAATATCTCCCATAAAACGATCATCATTTTTAATTCTAACTAGAATTGAATTGCGAGTTCTGTTTATAACATGGAAATTTTCTCTATTTAATCCAGGTAGTTGATCTTTATTTTTTTCAATAAAAGCATTAATAATTTTATTATGATTTTCTTCTTTGAACCTTCCTGCTTGTGTGTTTATTGTGAAATTGTTAACGTTTTGTCTAATTGTATAAGTAATTGTAACTTGTCCATAAAAATCATCGTTATTTTGAACTTCAACACTGATTGAATTATTGTTTTCTGAAACAATTTTAAAATGATCTTTAGTTAAACCATTTAGCCTATGTTGATTCATTCTTATAAAAGTATCAATGATTTTATTACGATCTAACTCGTTAAACGCTCCAGCGTTTCTGTCTGTATTTTGTGAAATATTAGTTCTTATTTTAAAAGTAACATTAATTTCACCTGAATAGTTTTTAGCATTTGGTTTAAGTCTAATTTTTCAATTATGTTTTTCTCTAACTAATTCAAGATGATTAGGATCGATTCCTGGAAGTTTTTGATTATTTAATCTAATAAATTCTTTAATAATTTCAGATTCATTAAAAACATTAAATCTACCAATATCAGTGATTAATCCATCTATTTTAGAAATAGGTTTAATAACTTTGTAGTTAACTTTAAGATTATTTACATATTCTCCATTATCAATACTTATTTCATAGAAGTTTTCTTTCTTTTCAAATTTTAAGAAATGTAGATCGATATTATTATCATTTAAAACTTTTTGATTTCTTTTAATAAACTCATCGATAAATAATTTTTCATCATTTGTTTCAATCACAATCTCATCAGTATTAAATTTAATATTACTTAGATTTTTCATTAAATCAAACTTAATAGTTGTTTGATTATTTTGTTGATTTGAATCAAAAATATTTGAATTAATTACTGTAATTTTTGCACTATTATTAGTTATATTTTCTACTTTAATTTCTTCATCTTTTAAAATGTTAAATACTTTTTTAAGTTGATCGATAATAGCTTGAGATGAGTTATTTTTAACAAATCCGATGTTAGTATTTGATTCTATAACTTGATCTAATTTTTCTTTACTAGTATATGAAATTTCAATTGGTGAATTTAACTGATTATATCTACTATTATTGTTTAAAGTTATTGCGATTTTATTATTAGGTTTAGCTTCTAATTTTAAAGAGTGTACATCGATATTGTAAAATTTAGCAAGCTTGAATCTAACTTCACTTTGTAATTTGCTTGGATTAATACCATACATTGTTTGAGGTAAATTCGGAAGTTGTTTTAATGATTTAGGTATTATTCTATTTCATTCTTTTCAAGAAGGAGTGTTTAAGTCAAATCCATCGTGTCTTTTTGATCTAACATTTCAAGTTCTTAAATTTTGATTAAACTCAACAGCTTGATTAAACATATTATTAAAGTTCTCAGCTCTACTAACATCTCATTTTGATATGTTTTGATTAAACACTTTAGCATTTCTAAACATTTCACCTAAATTCAATAAATTAATAGTTCTTCAACTAGAAATATCAGCGTTAAAATTAACTGCATTTCCAAACATTAATCCCATATTATTTACATTAGAAACATTTCATTTTAAAGGTTTGCTTGCATTATTAAATTTTGTAGCATTATTAAACATTCAAGTCATTTCTGAAACCGATCTAGTGTCTCACATTGAAATATCTTGATCAAAATTTACACATCCTTGGAATAAATTTTGTGTGCTTTTAATTTCAGGGAATAAATATTCAGGAACAACTTCAACATTTTTAGGTAGTCTATAAGCTATAGTTTTTCCTGCATCATCATCTCAACGGTGACCGATTCTTTTAATAACTTTAACATTATCAAATTTAGATTGGTGCATATTTTCACTGGTTCTTCTTTCTTTACCACTTGCATCAATATAAATTGTTTCTATAACGTTTTTCTTTTGAGCAAGACAATATAGATTAAAATCTTTATTTGTTTTGTGTGTATATATTGTGTTTTTACCTTCAACCATGTAAAGGTCTCGTTTTTCTCTACGGTTATAGTAATCATTAATTTTAATGTTGTGATACATTTTTGGAGTATATCATCTTAATTTTTGATCGAACATTTGAGTAAAGTGTATTACTTGTAAATTTGTATTTAATGTTTGATCATTTAATAAAGAACGTGATCCATAAAGTTTATTAGTTCATACCATTCTTATTAGATCAAGATCGTTAATTTTAAAAGTTACAACATAAAGTTTATTTGATATTCTATGTTTTATAATTGCACTAGCTAAATCTCTGTGCATTATCATATATTCATTAACATCTTTTGATTCTAAAGAATTATTTTCTGAAACAAATTTTTTAATGATATTAGTATTAATAGATTCTGAAACTTTATTAAAATCAGGATTATTATTTGATGAAATTTCACCCATATAATTTTTAATATTTAGATCATTTTCTAAAACATTTCCAAATTCTAAATCAACAATAAATCTTTTATTAACTTTAATAGATATTATTTGATTTTCATTAACTTCAAGAGTTTTAACATTATCTTTTATAGATGTTAATTCTAAATTCAGATCTTTAAATTTATCTTTAGCATTTAATTTTAATAATTCTAAAATAGTTTCATATGTACTGTTTTTTAGTTGTTTATTTTTGATATTTTGATTTCAAAAATTTATAAGATCATTTTTTAAATTAATTAAACTTGTATCATCAACTATTGATAATGCTTGATTTTCTTTTATTAAACTTTCACTATTTTTAAATATAGTTTCTTTTAAATTTGTTTCTTTAAATTCACCAAGTGATAAATCTTGATTAAATCTCTTAGCATTTTTAAACATATTAGATCTATTAACATCTTTATTTGTAATAAAACTTTTATCTAATTGTTGATTAAATCTTTCTGCACTCTCAAACATAGACTGCATATTTTTTACATTATTAGCAACAAATTTATCAGTTAATTGAGCGTTAAAATTCTTAGTATTATAAAACATATAACTCATATCAGTTACATTTGAAGTATCTCAATTTAAAATAGTATTAAAATTTTGAGCATTATAAAATACACCACTCATATTAACTACTTTTGAAGTGTTTCATTTTTCTATTCCTAAAATAGTGTGATTTGTATTATCTTTAAAAGCATAAGAAATATCAGTAATATGTTCAGGTAAATTATTTGGAACTTTTTTAATATGTGATGGAATTTGTTTTAATCTATAATTTGAGTTACTATTTTTTTCTCAACCTAATTGAATAATTTCATTATTTAAAATTACGTGACTTTGATGATCATTTATTTTTAAATCATTATTAAGAGATTTGTTTAAATCATAATTAATATTAATATCATTTAAATTACTATTTTGATTATGTGTTGATAATAAAGTAACAAACTTTAAAACAGTTAAAAAATTTATCATTTGTCAAACCTTCATTTCTTTATAAGTGTTTCTTTAAAATACTATCATGATCAAACTAAAAATAAAATGCACATTTTAAACTTAACGATTAATTATTAGAATTTAAAAACAGATCTAATGATCTGTTTTAGTTATTATTTTTATTTTTAAAATATAAATAAAAGTAATTAGATATTAAAACTTCAATTATTTGATCATAATCACTACATTCTTTTTCATCAATAATAACTACACTATTATTTTCTAAAAGATTAATTGCATTATATAAATCAGCATCACTAATTAGATCTCAACTTTTTTCTAAATAGTTTAAAAAACTATATGCACATTTTAATTCACTTATATTTTTATTAGTAAAAATACCTTTAATTTTTATTTGTTGGTCTTTTAATTTATCAGGTTCACCTTTTGGTTTTTTAAAATCTGAACTTGATTGAAATTTCATATTTATTTTTTTGTATTCACTATTAGAATATAAAGTTTTTCATTTTTCTCAATGCTCTAATAATATTTTCTTTTCAGATTTAGTTGGTAAAAGTTTTATAAAACTAAATATAGCTAGAATAATACAACTAATAACAAATATACAAAAGAAAATAAAGAACGGATTTTTATAAGCTTGATTAGAAATTGATGTTCTAAAAAGAAATTTAAATATAATATATGTAATACTTCTTATTCAACCCTCATTAAGTCTAAATTTAAAATTAAATGCTCCTGTATCAAGAACAACGTTTAATGCTAAAACAAACATAATAGCTACAAATAAATAAAATCAAAGTTTAATACTTAATCAAACAACTCTTTTTCTAACATTATTTAGATCTATATGTTTTTGATAAAAATCAACACATAAAGAGTCAACGTGTTTTCTAGAAATATTTTTTAAAACAATACGAAACATTACAAAAAACGTTATTAAATAAATAGGAATTAATAAAAAATAATTCAAAATTGTAAAAAACATATAATCACCTGTTTTCTAATTATCAATAATAAAAGAATAATTCATCAAAACTACGTTCTTTTGCAATAATTTCTCAATCTTTTTTAGCTTGATAAAATAGGTTTCTATCAATTGATTTTCTGTTAAATAATAAAGCAAATAAATTTTCAAATATAACTTGTTTAAATTCTTCAACACTTATAGTTTTTATTTGACCATCATCAATTATTTGAATTTCTAAATTCTTATTTTTTTTATTAAAAAATGATGATCAAACTTTTAAATATTCATAAAATACACCTAAAAAGAATTCATCTATTTTTTGCATAGGACATATCTCATTAAACAAAGTAGTAATATTTTTAAAAATATGAGCTCTATCTTCTTTTTTAAAATTTAATAATAATTCTTTGTTGCGTTCTAATATAAATTTTTCTTTTACTAATAGTTGGAATTCAATAAATTTAGATCTTTTATCATATCTTTTAATAACTTTATTTTTATATTTAATTCTAAAAGGTTTATAACTAACATTTCTATATAAGTTTTTTAATCTATTAAGTTCTATATATTTTGTTTTTTCAAACTTTTGAATATGTAATTTATTATCTAACTTGATTTGAAAAACAAGATGAGAGATTGAAACTATTACATAAACAATAGCACAAATAAATACAAAAACTCCATAACCTTCTGTGCTTAGAATAAGTTGAGACATAAAAGCGGGTATTTGAAACATGAAACAAAGAATAAATATACCATACATATTACCGGCATTATGAATACCATTAGCACTTATTTTTGTAAAATCAGCTAGATTGCTAAATGTTTTTTTAATTTTTTTATTTTCAAATATATTCATTAAAGACATTATTATTAATTGAATAACTAAAAATGATGATTGATATGTTGTTAATATTCAAACAAAATTAGTTTGAGTTCAAGATTTATTATTTGTTAATATAAAAGATAAAGCGTTCATAAAACACCTCCAAAACTTATTAATCTTTTTTAATTATTATTGAATTTAAAAATTATGATAGTTTTATTTTTAAATGTTTTAATTAATTATTATTTTACAATTATAGTAACTAGATTTAAATACAAAATTTGTTAAATTATTTGTTATTGTGTTTATGTTTTTATTGTTTATGTGGTATAAATTAGTTAAGAATATATCATTTTTTTAGTATGAAATTGAGAATAAAAAAAGATAATAAATTTATATAAATAATTAATTTTATTCTGATGGTTATAAGATGAAAGGAAAGAATTGAAAATGAGTAAAAGTCACAAATTAGAAGACGTTAACTTAACACAAGAATTAGAAAACATAAAAGATTTTGATGATAATGGTGATGAAATTAATATTAGTATTGATGAAGAAGAATTTAAACCTTATGTTTTCAAACAAAAAGAAATAAAAAGAAAATATCAACAAACTGATATTCCAACTAAAGTTTTTGCATTAGGTGGATTAGAAGAAGTTGGAAAAAATACTTATTGTATTGAATATGATAATGAATTAATTATGATTGATGCTGGAGTTAAATTCCCTGATTCTTACATGTTAGGAGTTAATGCAGTTATTCCTGATTATTCATATTTAGTAGAAAATGAAAAGAAAATAAAAGCATTGTTTATAACTCATGGTCATGAAGATCATATTGGTGGAATTCATTATTTAGTTCAACAAGTAAAAATACCAGTTATTTATGCACCGAAATTAGCTGCAATGTTAATTAGAGATAGATTAAAAGAATATAAATTACAAGATAAAACAGTTGTTAAAGAATATGATGCTGATGATGTATGAGCAACAAAAAATATTAGAGTTAGTTTTGCCGCTTTAAACCACTCAATACCAGATGCATTTGGTATTTTAGTTCAAACTCCAAACGGTAATATTTTTTCAACTGGAGATTATAAATTTGATTGATCTCCTTTAGGACATTTTGCTGAATTGAATAAATTAGCTGAAATGGGAGAACAAGGAATTGAGTTATTAATGGCTGATTCAACTAATGCTGAAGTTGAAGGATATACTCAAGGTGAAAGAGATATTATAAAAAATATTGATAAATTATTTTTACAAGCTAAAGGAAGAATCTTTTTAACAACATTCGCATCAAACGTTCACAGAATTCAACATATAATTGAAACTGCTCATAAATACGGTAGAAAAATTGTTATTCTTGGTAGATCATTTGAAAGAATTATTAAAATGATTAGACAATTAGGTCACCTAAAAATCAGTGAAAAAGAATTTATTAAATCAACTGATATAGATAAATATAAACCAAATCAAATTATGATTTTAACAACAGGAAGCCAAGGTGAACCTATGGCCGCTCTTTCAAGAATCGCTAGTGGAAAACACTTGTCAATTAATATTATTCCTGGTGATACTGTTATTTTCTCATCATCACCAATTCCAGGAAACAGAGCTGATGTTGAAAAGCTTGTAAATAAATTAACAAGAATTGGGGCTATTGTAATTGAAAATAATCCAAATTTAAAAATACATACTTCAGGTCATGCGAGTCAAGAAGAACAAAAACTGTTATTTAGCTTAGTAAGACCTCATTACTTTATGCCAATGCACGGTGAATTTAGAATGCTTAAAAAACATGTTGAAACAGGTGAGAGTGTTAACTTAGAAAAAGGTAATGGGTTTGTAATGGCTAATGGTGATGTGTTAGAACTATTACAAGGAAAAGCTCAAATTGGAAAACGTGTAGAAGCTGATGCTGTTTATGTTGATGGAAAAGATATGACAGGACAAGCAAGTAATGTTATTAGAGAAAGAGATATTTTATCTAAAGATGGATTAATTGCTGTTGTTGTTTCAATTGATTCTCAAACAAACACTTTAATTGCTCAACCAAGAATTATTTCTAGAGGTAGTTTTTATGTAAAAGATTCAGGAGCAATTATTGGTGAATCAATTTCAATAGTTACAAATGCAGTTAATGAAGTTTTATCTAGTCCGAAACCAACATTTGGAGCTATTAAAAAAGCGATAAAATCTTCATTAAGTCCTTATATTTTCAAAGAAAAAAGAAGAAATCCATTAATAATTCCAGTTATTTTAAATAAAAAATCTTAACAAATAAAAACAGCTTTTGCTGTTTTTTTGTTTTAATTTAAAGGTTCATTTTGTTTAAGAATAAAGTTTTATTTTATTGATAATAGTTTGTTATTTTTTTGTATAATTTTTAATGTAGAATAACTCAAATAAAGAAAGGAGATTTTCTATGAGTAACAACGCCGGTTATAGAGTAAACCCTCATTCAGGTAGATTTATATTAACTAAAGGATGAATTATGTTTGCTCAAGTATTTGGTTCATTGTTAGCTGTTATTGGTTTAGTTTATTCATTAACTTTATTAAGTAAAATGGATTACAGCAAAATAATACCTGAATATAAATTAGGTATTCCAATATTATTTGCTATTGTTACTTATTCTTTATGAAGAACAATAGCTACAGCTTTTGTAATTGTTAGATTTTTAAAAAAATCAAGTGATGATGAATTTATATCAAATAGATATATACTTGCTTCATTAAGTTTAAATGTTGGTGGATTTTTAACACCTTGACTTTTAACAAGTTTACCAAATATTCAAACAGAATCTACTATTAAACCAAAATGATTCTTATCTAGAGTCTTTTCAGTTATAACATCTGTTGGTTCTATAATATTTTTATCAACTTTAATATGACAATTACACAAAGCAACTAATGGAGATATTCTAAGTGCTTTCAATCAATCAAATCCATTTTACGTTCCAACAATCGTTTCAATTTCAATCTCAGTTTTATTTATATTAATAGGACTTCCTACAATAATTCTTTATTATAATAAAAATTCACAAGAACAATTTGAAGGTGACACTTCAACTTCTAAAGCTATGAGAGTGTTTGCTTACTTCTACTTAATATTAACTACAATTGAATTAGCATTTGTTATGTTAGCATCATTATTAAGATTATTAGGTGGACTAGCAGATTTATTTAAAGAACTTTCTTCAGATAGTGATCCTTTAAAATTCTTTAGAGTATTGTTTACTTTAGTACGTATTATTTTACAAATTATATATGTATTGTTCTTAATGAGAATAATTGCAGAAACAATTCGTGGAATTTGACAAAGAGATGGAATAGTTAAAATTAGAGTTTATGATAGATTAAAAGAAAGAGAACAAGTTTTAGCAAATAGAAGATAATAAAATGAGTCTTAGGACTCATTTTTTATATGTATATAAACTCTAAAGGTAAGTAGTAATTAATGTGTTTGTCATGATCATATAATGTTTTTCCAACAATAAATTTTCGATCATAACAATCTAATCTATAGTAGAATTTTTTAGAAATATTATTTACATTTTTATTTAAAACAAAATTATAACAAAATGTTTTATCTAAACTCATATCTGAAATAATAACTGAAGATTCATCAAATTTACAAGCTTGAATTCTTTTATCTGATGAATAGATTTTTTCTAGTTTAGAATCTTTTATCATATAAAGTTCATTATCTGAAACTATAAAAATTACATTGTTATTTATAAATATTTTTTTAATATCAAAATCTAGATTTAAGCTATTTTGTTTGTTTATTCAGTCTTTATAAATTAATTCGTTATTTTGCTCTACAAATATTAATTTATTATTAAATTCATCTAATAATTTAATTTCATTATTTTTAAATTTATAATTCAAGGTTTTATTTTCAACTAAAGTTGTTATATATAATTGATTGTTTATTAAACTTAAATTTATTATTTGTTGATTCAAGTTATTTAAAAAGATTAACTCACTTTCTTTTCTTTCGATAATATTTCCTGATAAAGGGTTTATTAAAAACTTGTTTGTGTGAATATTTGTTCTTAAATTTTCTAATACTTGTTCGTTTTTAATTGAAAACAAATTATTTTTATCATCAATAACGTACATAAAATCATCTAATATATAAAAATTAGTAATTCAATATGTGTCTAATAAATTTAATACCTTAGGTTTTATTTTCTTTATCTTAAACATTTATACTTTCCTTTTAAAATATTATAAAACAAAAGCACCACAAGGTGCTTTTAGTAAAATTATTTATCTTGAATTGAAGCGATTCCTGGTAATTCTTTACCTTCCATAAATCCTAATGATGCTCCTCCACCAGTAGAAATTCAAGTAAAGTCTTCTTTAAATCCTAATTTAATAGCAGCAGCCGCACTATCTCCACCACCGATTAAAGTGAATGCTCCTTTTTTAG
The DNA here is from genome assembly GCF_000875755.1 of Mycoplasma yeatsii GM274B. Classification (GTDB taxonomy): domain Bacteria; phylum Bacillota_I; class Bacilli_A; order Mycoplasmatales; family Mycoplasmataceae; genus Mycoplasma; species Mycoplasma yeatsii. The sequence goes on from NZ_CP007520.1 coordinate 660,038, forward strand.
TTTGCTCAGCAACAGCTTTACAAATTGAGTTTGTTCCGTTTTCATAGTTTTTGAATTCAAAAACTCCAAGTGGTCCATTTCATATAATTGTTTTAGCTTCTGAAATTATTTTTTTATAAGCTTCGATTGTTTTAGGACCTGCATCCATTCCCATTCAGTCATCTGGAATATTATTTTCAAAATAAGTTGGTGCAGTGTCAGCAAAATCAGTGTTACATGCCACATCAATTGGAACTGAAATTTTTCCGTTAGCTTTTTCTAAGTATTGTTTAGCTAATTCAACCTTATCATCTTCAACTAACGAAGTTCCGATTGTTCTTCCTAAAGCTTTAAAGAATGTATAACTCATTCCTCCACCAATTAAAATTTTGTCAACTTTTGGTAATAAGTTTTCAATAACTCCAATTTTATCTGAAACTTTAGCTCCACCTAAAATAGCTAAGAATGGTCTTTGTGGACGTTCAATTCCTTCTGTTAACATTTCTAATTCTTTTTGAACTAAAAATCCGATAGCTGAAGTTTTGATGTTTGAAGCGATTCCAACGTTTGAAGCGTGTGCACGGTGAGCTGTACCGAATGCATCATTAACAAAAACTTCACCTAAACTAGCTCAATATTTTCCTAATTCATCATTGTTTTTTGATTCATTTTTAACAACTTCATTATTAACTACATCTTCAAAACGTGTGTTTTCAACTAAGATAACTTGTTTTGATTCTAAATTAGATACTGCTTCTTCTAATTCTTTTCCTCTTGTAACTGGAATAAAAATTACTTCTTGATTTAATAACTCTGATAATTTTTGAGCAACTGGTTTTAATGATTTTTTTTGTTTATCTTCTTCTGATTTAATTCTTGATAAGTGTGAAAATAAAACGATTTTTGCATTTTGTTCAATTAAATATTTAATTGTTGGTAATGCAGCTTGAATACGATTATCATCAGTAATCACACCTTTATCTAGCGGAACATTAAAATCAACACGAACTAAAACTGTTTTATTATTTACATCAATATCATGTAATGTTTTTTTATTGTCGTAATTCATTATTTTACTTTTCTCCTTTTTTTAAGTTTTTAACTATTTGTAAAATTTAAATTAAAAGAAGAACTTACATAGTTTTTGAATGCAAGTTCTCTAATTTTGGTTTTTATTATAATCCCATGAAGTAATTTATAGTTCTTACTAATTGTGAAACATATGAACTTTCGTTGTCGTATCATGAACAAACTTTAACCATTTGTCTTCCGTCAACGTCCATAATTTTTGTTAATGTTGCATCAAAAATTGAACCATAGTTTGAACCGATAGTATCTGATGAAACGATTGGTAAAGTTACATATTTCATTGCTTGAGCTAACTCAGCGTCGTTGTCTAATGCAGTTTTAATTGCATTGTTAATTTGCTCAATTGTTAATCCTTGAGTTTTGAATTCAACAGTTAAATCAGTAATTGAACCTGTAATTGTAGGAACACGTAATGCGTATCCATCTAATTTACCTTTTAAGTTTGGTAATACTAAGCTAACAGCTCTTGCAGCTCCAGTTGTTGATGGAATAATATTTCAAGAAGCAGCACGTCCTCTACGTAAGTCTTTATGAGGTAAGTCTAATAATTTTTGGTCATTAGTTACAGCGTGAACTGTAGTCATGAATCCTTTTTCGATTGTAAATGCGTCATCTAACACTTTAGCCATTGGTGCTAAACAGTTTGTTGTACATGAAGCTCCAGAAATAATAACATCTTCTGAAGTTAAGTCTTGGTGGTTTACACCATAAACAACAGTTTTTAAATCACCTGTTGCTGGTGCTGAGATAACAACTTTTTTAGCTCCAGCTTTAATGTGTGCAGAAGCTTTTTCTTTATCTGTATAGAATCCAGTTGATTCAATAACTAGATCAATACCTAATTCACCTCAAGGAAGGTTAGCAGCATCTTTTTCAGCAAAGATTTTAATTTCTTTTCCTTTTACAATGATTGAATTATCAGTATATGAAATTTCTCCTTCACAGAATAATCCATGAGCTGTATCAAATTCTAATAAATAAGCTAATGATTTTGTTTCTGTCAAGTCATTAATAGCAACGATGTCAACACCTTTTTCAAATAATCTTCTAAATGTTAAACGTCCAATTCTTCCGAATCCATTAATTGCAACTTTTTTTGACATAATTTTCTCTCCTATCAAATATAACAAGTTAATTATATTATTTTTTTTACTTTTTTAAAGTGTTCGAGCAACATAACTTAGCAATAAATTTCTTTTTTGATTATTTTAATGTTAATTATGCAAAAGACTTTGTAAGTAAAAGAGATGAGATATTAAAAATGAGCAAATTTATAATTGCTCATTTATTTAATAATTGTTTTGATAATTTCTATTTGGTCATTTCTTTCAGAATAATATAGTTTGTTTTCATAATCTTCTATTCCGATTTTTTGTAATTCTATAAATTCTAAAGTCTCATAAATTAAAATTAAATAATAAATAATTGTTTGAACATAAATTATAAAAGTTAGAAAATTATTAGCATCAACAATTTCATGTGGTAATAATTCAAAATCTCTTTCTTCAACAGCATCAATAAAATCAGATAGAATTTCTTCTGTAGAATAAACTTTATCAATACAATCAGAAACAGTATCTGCTTTTAATATTCTAATAAATGATTCTAAAAGTTTGCCTGAGAAAAAATCGAATTCTTTTATATTCTTTGTGATTTTTAATTCTTCAATAAAGTTTTTAGTATATTGAGTGACTAATTCATAAAAAGAATTTCTAATTTTAATATCTACTCCAAATTCGTTAACATGATCATAATTGTTATCTTTTAATTGTAAGTTTTGATATGTTTCTAAAAATTCTCTTTCAACTTTTAAAAGCGTTTTTAACCTAACTAAAAGTAATTCATTGTAGTCTTCATCTGGTTTATTAGTTTCAGAAATAAAAATGGCTTTAATTGTTGGAAATGATTCTTCAATTCAATTTTCAAATTTTTTAAAGTCATTCAGATCTTTTCACTTTGATCTTAGTGAGTACAAAAAATCAGGTTGTGATTGTGCTGCGTCTACTATAATTAGTAGTTCGTCATCAACAATTTTTTTTAATGCATCGTCGTATTTAAACATTTTTTGTCCTCTCTTTCTACAATATAGTATTAGGTTATTTTTTATAAAAATTAATCATCTAATTTTAAAACAGCAATAAATGCTTCTTGTGGAACTTCTACTGAACCAATTTCTTTCATTTTCTTTTTACCTTCTTTTTGTTTTTCTAGAAGTTTTTTACGTCTTGATTTATCAGCAGCGTGTAGTTTTCAAGTAACATCTTTTCGATACGCTTTTATTGTTTCTCTTGCAATTACTTTATTTCCAATTGTAGCTTGAACTGGCACTTCAAAGTTTTGTCTTGGGATTAACTCTTTTAATTTTAAAGTTAAAGCAGCTCCTCTTTGGTAAGCAAATTTTTGGTTAACTATCATAGAAAATGCATCAACCATATCACCATTTAACTTAATATCCATACGAACTAATTTTGATTCTTTGTACCCTATTAATTCATATTCAAAAGAAGCATAACCTCTAGAAATTGATTTTAACTTATTGAAAAAGTCAAAAATAATTTCAGCTAATGGCATTTGATAAATAAGTACACGTCTTGTATTATCAATAATTTCCATATCTTTATAAACTCCTAATTTGTTTTGACATAAGTTCATTAAATCACCAATATAGTCAACTGGAGTTGCGATTCTAATTTCTACAAATGGTTCTTCTATTTTTTTAATTCTTTGTGCATCAGGTAATTTAGCAGGATTATCTAATTCTAAAATGTCACCATTTGTTAAATGTACTTTATAAATAACGCTTGGTGCAGTTGCGATTAGTTCAAGATTGTATTCTCTTTCTAATCTTTCTTGAATAACTTCCATATGTAATAAACCTAAAAATCCACATCTAAAACCGAACCCTAATGCTTGACTAGTTTCAGGTTCATAAACTAAAGAAGAATCTGATAATTCAATTTTTTCTAAAGCTTCTTTAAAGTCTTGATATTTGTTAGTATCAATTGGATAAATTCCACAATATACCATTGGTTTTAATTTCTTATAACCTTCTAAAGGTTCAGATGCCGGATTATTAACACTTGTTATAGTATCTCCAACGTTAACATCTTTAATAGTTTTAATTGAAGCTGAAATTCATCCTACTTCTCCCGCTTCTAACATATCTTTTTTAACTATTTTTGGAGTTTTAATTCCTAGTGAGTTAACTTCATATTCAGCTCCAGTAGACATTAATTTAATTTTATCTCCAACTTTAATAGTTCCTTGTTTTAGTCTAATTGACATAACAACACCTAGATATTTATCATAATAACTATCAAAAATTAAAGCTTTTAATGGTTTATCATCTTCAGCATCATTTGGTGCTGGAATTTTTTCAACAATAGCTTCTAATACTTGTTCAACATTTAATCCAGTTTTAGCTGAAATTAAAGGTGCGTCACTACAATCTAAACCAATAATTTCTTCTATTTGTTCTTTAACTCTATCAACATCAGCACTAGCTAAATCAACTTTATTAATAACAGGAATAATTTCTAAATTATTATCTATAGCTAAATAAACGTTAGCTAAAGTTTGAGCTTCAACTCCTTGAGTAGCATCAACAACTAAAATAGCTCCTTCACATGCAGCTAAACTTCTTGAAACTTCATATGTAAAATCAACATGACCTGGTGTGTCAATTAAGTTAAAAATATATTCTTGATTATTTTTACTAGTATATTTTAATTGAACTGAGTTTAGTTTAATTGTTATTCCTCTCTCACGCTCAATATCCATAGAATCTAAAAGCTGATTTTGCATTTCGCGTTTTTCAACAGTTTCAGTTAATTCTAAAATACGATCAGCTAAAGTTGACTTACCATGATCGATATGAGCAATAATACTAAAGTTTCTTATTCTAGATTTATCCATATTATTCCTTTCTGTTATATATACTTTTTATTGTATTTATCTATAAATAAATTGATATTATCTTCTAATTCTTTATTAGCTTGTTTACTAAATACTTTATCTTTTGTGTTGTTAAACATTACATAGTGTGCAAAACAATCATTTTTTAATAATGTTTTTAATAAAGTTTCTGACATTTTAGTGTATCTTTGAGCAGTTTTATACTCATTATTGTTAGCTAGAATTAGAATTGGTAGGTCTTGTCTAATAAATTTTATATTATTTACATAACTATTAAATAGCATACATTTATAAACATCACGTAAAGCTGAAACGGTAAATGTCTTACTTAGCAATGGATCTTGGCTAAGATCTATATATTTTTCTAAAATATCATCATTTTCAATATTGCGATATTTTTTCATTACTTTAGTGAAGTTATTTAAATATGATATTTTTTTAAAATTACAAGCATATTTTTTACCTGAAAATAGTTCGATTAATAATAATAAAAGATTGTTTGATAATAAAGAAGCTAAATTAAATTCAATAAATGATGAAAATATTAATCCGTCAATTGTTTCAGAATATTTAATAGCATAAGCTTTTGCAAATACTGTTGCTAGAGAATGACCAACTAAATATAAAGGTAAGTGTTTATAAGTTTTCTTAATAAAATTATTTACTGATTTTAAATCTTCAACAACAAGTTGTCAACCATTAAAATAACTGAAAAACACGTTATCATCTTGAGTATTTTTATCTTTTTTACTTTTTGAAAAACCACGTTGTTCAGAACAAACTACTATTATATTTTGTTTATTCATTCTTTTTGCAAATTCACTATAACTTTTAACTGATTCAGTACCAGTAGCAATTAAATGTATAACTGCTTTTGGTTTTTTAGTGTCATTTCATAAATAAGTTTTTATTTCACTACCATCTACTGATTGAATTTGGAAATTATTAATCAACTGACTTGATTTCATATTATTTAACCTCTTTTATAACTAAATCAAATGTGGCATTATTAGCTAGTTGGTCTGCTAATTCATTATATTTATTATTATTGTGTGCTTTTACTCACTCGAATGAAATATTGATTTTTGATTTTTGATTATCAACAAATTGTTTATATTTTTTAGTAAAGTCAATTTTAGTTTCTCACTCTTTTGTTATTCACTTGCTAACTCCTTGATAATCATGACAAATTTTTAAGTTTTTAATATTATGATCTAAACAAAAATTAATTACTTGAATTGCAGCTAACACTTCTCCAGCAACATTTCTAAGACTAGCAATTGTGTTATCATCAAATCTTTGAGATATATGAATTTCTTTATCTTTAAGTAAAATAACAGCTCCTAAAGAATAAGTATTATCTTTAACGCTATAACTACCATCAGTATAAGCAACAGCAGCAGTATCACTATTTGGTCTAATAACTTTACTTAATTTATTTGATGAATTTGATTTTTGATCTAGCTTAGTTGATGAATTTGATTTCATATATTCTAATGCTTCTTTTTCAGTTGTAAATGATTTATATTCAGCATTAGAAAAATTTTCAACTTGAGCTTTAGCTTCAGATCAAGTTAAATATATCCCTGGTTTTTTTCCTTTTCTAACTACATAAAATTTTTGTTTACTCATAATAAAACCTCACTAGTAAGCTCTAGCAAAATATACTTGTAATTCTGAATCTTGTTTACAGTTAAAGCATTTTGATTTAGTTTGTTCTACATCAAAAGCAATACATCTAGAATTTGTTGAAGTTTTTTGTTTTACTTCATTTTCACATTCAATTCTTCCACAGAATGGAACTAGAACAAATCCTTGATTTTCTTTTAATATTTCAATGTATTGTTCAATTGTATCAGCTTTAGAAGTTTTGTTTTTTCTATTTTCTAAAGCTTTGTTGTATAGTGCTTTATCATAATCTTTAATCATTTGATTTACAACATTAACTACATCTTTTATATCTACTTTAACTTTATTAGTTTGTTCATCACGTCTTGAAATTGTTACTTGATTATTTTCTAAATCTCTAGGTCCTATTTCAATTCTAATTGGAATTCCTTTGATTTCTGCTTCACTTATTTTGAATCCAAAACTTTTATCTGTATCATCAATATCAACTCTATATTCAGATAATTGTTCTTTTAATTCGTTTGAAACTTTTACAACTTCATCTGTGTTTTTTACTTGGATAATTTGAACTTGAGTTGGCGAAATTAAGCTTGGTAAAACTAAACCGTTATCATCACTATGAGTCATAATAATAGCTCCAATTAAACGTGTTGAAACTCCTCAACTAGTTGAATAAGCGTGTTCTAATTTTCCTTCTTTATTTTGGAATTTTATATCATAAACTTTTGAAAAGTTATCTGCAAAAAAGTGAGAAGTTCCACATTGTAAAGCTTGTCCATCAAACATTAATGATTCAATTGTATAAGTATCTTGAGCTCCTGCGAATTTTTCTTTTTCAGTTTTTTTACCTGTTATAACTGGAAGTAATAAAACATTTTGAGCAAAATCTTTATAAACCTGTAAAGCTTTTAATGTGAATTGTTCAGCTTCTTGATATGAGTTGTGAACTGTGTGTCCTTCTTGTCATAAAAATTCACTAGTTCTTAAGAATGGACGAGTAGTTTTTTCTCAACGCATAACGTTACATCATTGATTATAAATTAGAGGTAAATCTCTATATGAATTAACTTCTTTACTGAAAAAATCCATCATTAAAACTTCACTAGTTGGTCTTATGAATAAAGCTTCTTCTAATTGTTTATCTCCAACTCTTGTAACTGTTGCAATTTCAGGAGAAAATCCATCAATATGTTCTTTTTCTTTATTAAATAATGATTCAGGAATTAAAACTGGAAAGTAAACATTTTGTACTTTCATTTTTTTAAATTCAGCATCTAATTGTTTTTGAATTAATTCTCAAATAGCATATCCATAAGGTCTGAAAATCATTGTACCTTTTACTGGTCCATAACTTGCTAATTTTGCATTAATTACAGTATCTGTATATCATTTTGAAAAATCAATATTACGTGGTGTTATTTTATCTAATTGTTTTGCCATTTTTTCTCCTACTTTCTTCTTTTACAATTCCATCAGTACCAAAATATAATGTGATTTTTAATCCTGATTTATCAATTGCTTGTTGTGCTTTTCTATAAATTTCATAGTTTCTAATCATAATTCAATCTATAGCTTCAACTTGAATTTCTTCTGAAATAATAGCCATAGATTTAGATCTATCTCAAATTCAATCTTTTTTAGTTATTTTAGCTAAATATTTAGGATTGATTCCTATTATCATAACATCTTTAGGGTTAAATCCAGAATCGCTCATTCATTTTCAAAAGTGAGCTCTTGTTGAAACATCAAATTCTAATGAGATTGTATGTTCTTTTTGTTGATAAGTTCATACAACATATTCTTCTTTAGGTTTTAAAATCAATTGTCTAACTGGACGAATACCATAATCTAAGATATTTTGTCAATTTTTATGATCAGTATAGAATAAAAAATATTCAATATTTTTCTTTTCAAATAAATCGATAATAGTTTTCTTTTCACTTTCTTTTGAGATAAAAAAAGATTTTAAAAGATTGTCAAAGTAATTATGTCTAATAAGGTCACTATTAGTTTTTCAAATCTTTAATCTTGATAAAAGTTCTTTTGTTTTTTCTTTATTAAATTCTTTAATTTTATATTTAAAGCGACCTTTTTTCTTATCCATTTGTTTTTACCGATTCTTTCTTTATTAATTATAATATTTTTTTAAGATTTAAAAAATAAAAAAGACTGCTAAGCAGTCTTGTTTTTATTCTAAAATGGCGGGTTAAGAGAGACTCGAACTCTCGCGCCGGGTAACCGACCTAACACCTTAGCAGGGTGTCCTCTTCACCAACTTGAGTATTAACCCATATTTTTTGTTACTTTATAATTATTACATAAAAAAGCATTAAATAAAACTATAAAATACTAAGTTTTTAATTTTGTAGTAAGTACAAGCAAAGTGATGGTGTTAAATAAGTTAATTTTTCAAAATAAAAAGTTCAAATTAAATTTGAACTTTTATTATATTATTTAGTAAATTTTGTTCCACTTAATCCTTGTAAAACTTTGTCTGCTTGTTCTAGTGAACCTATATATGCAGGTTTACCCTTAGTTTGTTGAACAAATGACATAGCAGCTTCAATTTTTGGAAGCATTGAACCTGCTGCAAAATGACCTTGTGAAATATATTCTTCAGCTTGTTGTAATGTTATTGAATCTAATGATTCTTGATTTGGTTTTTTGTAATTAATCATAACTTTATCAACAGCAGTTAGAATAATTAAACTTTCAGCATCAATTATCTCAGCAATTTTAGCAGCAGCGAAGTCTTTATCGATAACTGCAGCAATACCTGTTAATTTATCATTTTCTAGATAAACAGGTATTCCTCCACCTCCACCAGCGATTGTAATAAATGAATTGTTGATTAACTGTAATAAAATTTCTTTTTCAACAATATCAATTGGTTTTGGTGAAGCGATAACTCTTCTTCATCCTCTTCCAGCATCTTCAACAACAGTTCATGAGTTTTGTTCTGCTAATGTTTTAGCTTCTTGTTCACTCATAAATGAACCGATTGGTTTTGTTGGTTTTAAGAATGCAGGATCGTTTTTATCTACTAAAGTTTGAGTAACTATACTTGCAATGTGTTTGTTTAATTTTCTTGATTTTATTTCATTATCAATTGCTTGTTGTAAGTGATATCCAATGTATCCTTGGCTCATAGCTCCACATTCAGGAAAATCAACAATTGGAGATTTTGAATCGTTTTTATTAGCGATATCAAAAGCATTATTAATCATCCCAACTTGTGGACCGTTTCCATGAACTATTACAATATCATTACCTTGTTCAATGAAATCTACAAGTGATTTAGCTGTGTTTTTAACTATTTCTTTTTGTTCTATTGGTGTGTTTCCTAAAGCGTTTCCACCAACTGCAATAACTATTTTTGCCATTTTTTTCTCCTATTAGGCAATTGTTCCACCAATTGCTCCACCAATTAGTAATAATGTTAATGAACTTGCTGCAAGAACTCCTAAGAATGGTGCAATACCTTTTAAGAATTTTGCATAATCCATTCTAGCAATAGCTACAGCTCCCATAACAACTCCACTTGTAGGAGTAATTAAGTTAACTAATCCTGATGCAAATGAGAACGCTGTAATTGATCCTGAAGCTAGTACATCTTTATCTTTTACAACAATACCAGCTAATAATGGGAATACAGCTCCAGCAAATCCACTAGTTGAAGGGATTAAGAATGATAGTGGAATAAATAATATAAACATTACTAAAAGAATTAATATTGGTGATTTAATTGCACCTATTGATGATTCTAAACCTGTTACGAATAATTCTTGCATGTGTGTTTCTTTTAATATTCAAGTAACACCACCAGCAACAGCAATAACTAAACATACTCCTAAAAGATCACAAGCACCAGTCATAAATTCTTTAATGAATTTTTCTTCTCCTAAAGAGTTGATAATAGCTAGTACTATTGAGCTGATTAAAAAGATTGCAGCCACAGATTCTAATCCTCCGTGTCCAAATCCGGCATCAGTTCCTGTTAAGTAAGGAATATGAAGTTTAATTCAATCAGCAAATATTTCAGCATTTCTGTTACCTAATATTTTATCTCATCCAACTAGATAGAATATCATTATTAAGAATGCGATACCAAAAACTGAAATTGTTAATTTTCTTCTTCAGTTCATTTCGATTTTTTCAGTAGAATTTGTTAAGAAGAATTTTTTATCTTCTTCTAAAGTTTTGAATACTATTGATTTAGCAGGGTTGTTTTTTACTTTTTTAGCATAAAGCATAACCATTGTGATTGAGATACTCATTAAAGTTATGAATGATACTAAACGTCATACTAATCCATCACCAGTATCTGTTAATTTACTTCCAGCTTTATTTAAACTGTCAACAGCAACACCGATTAAGAATGGGTTAACAGTTGAAGCCAAAACTCCAGTTCCAGCACCAACTAAAACGATTAATAATCCTGTAAATTTATCAAATCCAGCTGCAACCATTAAAGGAATACATATCATGTAAAATCCTAGTGATTCTTCAGCCATACCTTCTGCTGTTCCACAAATACCAAAGAATAACATCAATGGAATAATTGCTCAAATTTCTTTACCTTTCATTTTAGCAACTATTGATTGAGAGAATCCTTCTAAGGCTTGTGAAGCAACAACTATATTAATAAATGCCCCTAAGCAAAGAACGAAGATTATGATTTCTGCTCTATCTATAAATCCTTGCATTGGTGCTTTGAATAAATCAAATATACCAACAGCAACGATTGCAGTTTCTTTTCCTTCAACTTTTACTTGAACACCTGATCATTTAAGTATTCATGATATTAAAACCAATACAGCAATTATGATAAGTAGTATTGAGAATGCAGACAGCATTTTAAACTGTCTTTTTTTCTTTTTAACTACTTGTTCGTGATTTTGTTGTTCAACAGTCATACTATTTTCCTATTGTAGCAACCATCACAGCTTTAATTGTGTGAAGTCTATTTTCTGCTTCTTCGAAAACTACTGAATGTTTAGATTCAAATACTTCGTTTGTTACTTCCATTTCTGTTAATCCAAATTTTTCATGGATTTGTTGAGCAACTTCTGTATTTAAATCGTGGAACGCTGGTAAACAGTGCATAAAAATTACATCATCTTTTGCAACTTTAATAGCATCCATGTTTACTTGGTAAGGTTTTAATAAGTTAATTCTTGATTCTCAAACTTCTGCTGGTTCTCCCATTGAAACTCAAACATCAGTGTAAATTACATCAGCATCTTTACATGCAACTTTCATATCTTCAACTAATGTAATTGTTGCACCTGTTTCTTTAGCGATTTCTTTACATTCTTTTACAAGATCTTCGTTTGGTCATAATTCTTTTGGAGCTGCAGCAACAAAGTGCATACCCATTTTAGCACAACCAACCATTAAAGAATTTCCCATGTTGTTTCTAGCATCTCCTGCAAAAACAAATTTTAATCCTTTTAAGTTACCTTTGTATTCTTCGATTGTTAAGAAGTCAGCAAGAATTTGAGTTGGGTGGAATTCATCAGTTAATCCATTATAAACAGGAACACCTGAGTATTTTGCTAATTCTTCAGCAACTTTTTGATCAAATCCTCTGAATTGAATAGCATCATACATTCTACCTAAAACTCTAGCACTATCTGCTACTGATTCTTTTTTACCAAATTGTGAACCTGATGGTCCTAAATATGTAACGTGAGCACCTTGATCTAAAGCACCTACTTCGAATGCACATCTAGTTCTTGTTGAGTCTTTTTGGAATAGTAAAACAACGTTTTTTCCTTCCATTGTTTTTACTTCATTTCCAGCATATTTTGCTCTTTTTAAGTCTCTAGATAGATCTAATAAGTATCTTATTTCTCTTGGTGTGAAATCTAATAATTTTAAAAAACTTCTACCTTTTAAATTTAAAGCCATATTTCTATCCTACCTATTATTTAATTTCTTGTAAGTCTTCTCTTCATAGTGGCATAGTCATACATCTTGGTCCACCTCTACCACGTGATAATTCAGATGAAGGAATAGTTAATACTTCAACTCCAGCTTTTCTTAGTAAGTCAATTGTTACTCAGTTTCTGTCATAAGCAATAACTTTACCTGGTCTAATTGTTACAACGTTAGTTCCATCATTTCATTGTTCTCTACCTGCAGCAATTGAGTCATTTCCACCACATCTAATGATTTGAACTTCTCTACCTACTGCATCATTTAATAATTCGATTAATGTTTTTTTAATTTCTTTAGTTCCTTCTTTTGAAACTTCATAAATTTTAAATTCATCAATGTGATCGAAAATTAATGGGTGAGCAATAAATTTGTCATAATCAACGTTTGTAAACACTGTATCTAAGTGCATGAACGCACGTGATTTTGGTAAATCTAAAACAATAACTTTAGTATAGTTTGATTCTGGGTCATTAAATAATCTTTCACTAAATTTTTCAATAGCTTTTAGTGTAGTTCTTTGAGTAACTCCAATAATTAAAGTTTCTTTGTTTAAAACTAGAATGTCTCCACCTTCGATAGATTCATCTTTTCAATCTCTTTCATAGTAGTAAGGTACTTGATTTGCAAATCTTTCGTGGTGTTTGAACACTAAATCAGGGAAAATAGTTTCTCTGTTTCTTGTTACAGATCACATTCTGTTCATTGTTATTCCGTTTCCAACACTTGCGAATGGATCTCTTTGGAATAACACGTTTGGTAGTGGGTCTGCTATGAATGGATATGCTTTGTATCCTTCATCAATTCCTAATTCAAGTTTTTTAGTTCCAGCGATCATTTTTTTGATCATTCTGTAGTTGTCTAAACTACTGATAAAGTCACGGAATTGTTTTTTGTATTTTTCTTCAACGTTAGCTTCAGAAATAAATTGGTCAATGAATTCATCTCTTAGCTCTGGGTGTTGATCTAAAGTTTCCGCCGCTAATTTTTCAATATATAAAACTTCTATTCCATTATCACGCATGATTTGAGTAAAAGCGTTATGTTCTTGAATAGCTACGTCTTTAAACGGAACATCATCAAATAATAATCTTTCTAAAAGTTCAGGAGTTAAGTTTTCAACTTCATCTCCTGGCCTATGAACAAGAACTGTTTTTAAAGTTCCTATTTCAGAAAAAACGTTTATTTTCTTTTCCATATTTAATACATACCTCCCGATCATCAATCTTAAGATGACGACAATTTTATTATTGCAAAAAAAAAAAAAAAATAGAAGTCTTGAACAATAATTAATAAAATATTCAATAATTATGTATGTAAATATCTAAAATATATGGATTAATATAACTTCATTTTTAAATATTGAATGATAACATTAAAATATTAAGAGGTGAAAAAATGTATAAAATGGCAAGTCTTTTTGCTGGTGTTGGTGGTATTGATTTAGGGTTTGAATCAACTGAAAAATTTAAAACAATATGAGCTAATGAATATGATAAAAATGCAAGAATAACTTATGAAAGTAACTTTGATATTAAAGTTATTGGTGATGATATAAGAAGTGTTGATACTAAAACTGTTCCTGAAATTGATGTATTATTATCCGGTTTTCCTTGTACTTCTTTTAGTATCGCAGGATATAGAAAAGGGTTTGAAGACGAAAAATCTGGTGATCTATTTTTTGAAACATTAAGATTTATTGTAGCTAAAAAACCAAAAGTAATTTTTTTAGAAAATGTTAAAAATTTAGTAACTCATGATAACGGAAAAACTTTTAAAATCATAACAGATTCATTACAAGAAAACGGTTATAAGATTAAGTATAAAGTGTTAAATGCAAAAGATTATGCAAACATACCTCAAAATAGAGAACGTATTTACATTGTTGGTTTTAAAGATGAAAAAAGTTGAAATAAATTTGAATTTCCTAACCCAGAAAAACTAACAAAATTCATTCCTGATATGCTAGAAAAAGAAAGTGTGAGTGATGAATTCTATTATTCTAAAGATAAGAATGTATTTTATAAAACTTTAGAAGAAAGTATGATTAAAACAAATGTTATTTATCAATGAAGAAGAAAATATGTAAGAGAAAATAAGAGCAACGTTTGTCCTACTTTAACAGCTAATATGGGAACAGGTGGTCATAATGTACCATTGATAAAAACTCAATTTGGTATAAGAAAACTAACCCCTAGAGAATGTTTCAATTTTCAGGGATATCCAAAAGATTTTATTCTTCCAAAATTAGCAAAATCTCATCTTTATAAACAAGCAGGAAATTCTGTAGTAGTTCCTGTTATTAATAAAATTGCTCAAAACATTTTAAAGGCATTAGAAAGTTAAAAAAACGATTAGGAAACCTAATCGTTTTTATTATAAAATTCATATTCTCCTGTAATCATATTTACTTTTGCATAAGGTTTTAGATTATCTTTTTCAATAATTTTAGAGATTATAGAAAATCTAGGCCTTCTCTTTTCTTCTTGTTGCTGAGCAAATGTTTGACCTTGTTTAACTTCAATGCTTTTTAAATTTTGTATTGGAATTTTATATAAATACAACAAATCATCTTGTTGATCTAATCTTGCAAATTCTAGTATCTCAAATTCACTTCTAGGTCCAAAAGAAGTTAGATCTATGTTATAGTTAGATGAAGATTTTATTTGAACTTTTAACCCTTCTTTAGAAATCGCATCTTCAGATCCATCATTGTGACTAATTTGATAATCATTTATATGACACACAATAAATTCAGAAAATATTTCATGAAAGTTAACACCACGAGTATATGATATTTTAATTTTTTTATTTAATTCTTTTCATAATGGATAAAGCGAAATTATCTCATCATATTTTTCTTTTGTTATAGTTTTTAACATAACTCACCTTTTCTAAGACTAAATAAATCCTTTTACATAAAGTGGATTAATGCTGTTTACATCATCAACTAATTCAAACATTTCTTTAGTCTCTAAATAAGTATTAGCAAAATCTATCTCATAATCTTTTACAAGTTTAAAATCGTTGTATTTTTTAATATAAAAATCTAATTGATCAGCTTCAATTAATTGAACATTTTCTAAAATTTTAAATTGATCATAAACTGCAAAATAGTACTTATTTCCTCTAGCGTCCAAGATAGAAATTGCTTTATTTTTGCCTGCTTGAAACATTAATGAATCAATTAAATAAACTTTAATATTATTATTTAAAACTTTAATGGTTTTAACTATAGTTAATCCCACTCTAACTCCAGTATAACTACCAGGACCTTTAGTTAAATAAAATGAATCAATATCTTTAATAGTTAAATTGTTATTAGTTAAAAATTCTTTTAATTTTTCTATAGCTATGTCTGATATTTTTTTATTATTATCAACAATTAATTTATCTACTATTTTATTATTCTTTTCTAAAATATAAACAAGTTTTCAATTAGTAGTATCTATAAAAAGGTTCATAATTATTCTCCTATAATAAATATTCTTTTGTTTTCATCAATTATTTTAATATCAATTGTTATTTTATTTAATTTATTAAAATCTAAATTTAAGTTTTCATATCACTCAACAACATTAATACTATTGTCAAACTCATCTAAGTACATATCTATTTCAGAATCATTACTTAATCTATAAGCATCAACATGATTAATATTAAATTTATCAGTTTTATATTGATTCATAATTACAAAAGTTGGAGATGACACATTTTCACTAACACCTAATTCTTTTAATAATGACTTTGTAAATGTTGTTTTACCCGCACCTAAATCACCATTTAATAAAATATAAAAAGGTAGTTGTTTATCTTTAATTTCTAAAGCTAAAGTTTTAGCAAATTGTTTTGTTTCATCTAAATTATTAATACAAATTTCTTTCATAATAACTCCTATGATTGACTATATTATTGATTTTATATCAATATTTAATATTAATATAGTTAATAAAGTTTATAGTTTAAATAAAAAATCTTTTCTAAGTTTAAATTAGAAAAGATTTTAATTTTATAATCATTTATTAAATACTTTTTTATATCCCATCTTAGTTAATTCAGCTACTATGAAATATCCACTAAGTATTGCTACTGCAATTGGCAAGAATACTCAACCTGGTGTTTTTAATTGAATTAAGCTTCCTAAATTTGATTGTTCAACAAATGTAATAAATATTGCTATAGCAGTTACTAGTCCAGCAATAGTGTAAATTGGTCATGATGAACGACTTTTTACTATTGTTAAGTGTTCTGTACGTAAAACTTGGAATACTAAAGTTTGAGATAATAATCCAATTAAGAATCAACAAGCTTGGAATTGAGCCATATACATATTAGCATCACCAGTATTATTAGCAACTGCATTGTTATAACCAGTTACAAATCCTAGAGCGTATCCAGCTATTGCAAATGTAATAAGGTCAAATATTGAACTGACTGACCCATTTATGATCGTAAATGGTAAGAGATCTTTTGAATTCCAACGCTGCGGCGTTTTTAAGAATGATGCATCAACATTATCCATAGATACTCCAAATTGAGAAAAGTCATAAATTAAGTTTTGTAATAAAATTTGAGCCGGAGCCATTGGAGCAAATGGTAGTCAAACTGTACCAATTAAAACTGATAAAGAGTTACCAAAGTTTGAAGCGGTTGTAATTTTAATATATTTTAAAATATTAGAAAAAACTGTTCTTCCTTGGATAATTCCTTTTTCTAATACTAGAAGTGATTTTTCTAAAAGAATAATATCACTTGCATCTTTTGCAATATCAGTTGCATTGTTAACTGAAATTGCAACATCACTTTGTCTTAAAACAGGTGCATCATTAATTCCATCACCCATATATCCAACAACATGATCATTTTGTTTTAAAATTTGAATAATTTTAACTTTTTGTAATGGATTTAATTTTACAAAAATATTATTATTTTCTACGATTTTTTTTAACTCATAATCAGTTGCTGCATCAATTTCTTCACCAGTTACTAAACCTTTAATTTGTAGATCTACCATTTTACAAATAGCTCTAGTAATAGGTTCGTTATCTCCTGTTAAAATTTTTAATTCAACACCGTATTTATTTAATAATTTAATAGTTTGTTTTGTTGAAGGTTTTGGTGTATCTAAAAATGATGCAAATCCCATGAATGTTAAATTTGTTTCATCATCAGCAGAAAATCTATTTTGATTTTTTCTGATAACTTTATAAGCAACACCTAATAAGCGTTTTCCTTGTTTATTAATTTTTTGATAATATGTTTGAATTTGTCTTTTAATAGCTTCTGTTAAATTAACAACTTTTCCGTCTTGTAACACTTTAGAACATGAGTTTAAGATTTCTTCAACACTACCTTTAGTAACCATTGTTCTTTTATCTTTGTCATCATCAAAAATAATTGTTAATTTTCTTCTATTAAAATCAAATGGTATTTCATCTATTTTAGTTATATCTTCAATAGAAAAATCGTGAATATGTTTTTTAACATAATCAACAATAGCTTTATCCATAGGATTTTTTAATCCTGTTTGATAATAACTATTAATATATAAATATTTTAATAATAATGGGTCAGCTTTTTTATCAACTGTTAAATAATCAATAAGTTCAATTTTATCATTTGTAAGTGTTCCTGTTTTATCAGTACATAATACATCAATTGCTCCTAAAGATTGAATAGCTTCTAATCTTTTAACAACAACTTTTTGTTTAGTCATTCTAGAAGCTCCATTTGCTAAATTAGTAGTAACTATCATTGGCAGCATCTCAGGAGTTAATCCAACTGCAACAGCAACTGCAAAAAAGATTGCTTCAAATCATGGATTATCTTTTATAGTATCAAAAGTACCTTTTGCAGCAACTATTCCAATTATTGATTTTGTTAAATATACTGTTGGAACCATTACTAACATAAAAATTAATAATAGTCTTGTTACTCTTTTAATACCTTTTGTAAAACTTGAATCCGGACGTTTTTCCATAATAGTTTTACTAATTGTTGAAAAGTATGTGTCATTTCCTGTTGCTAAAACAATAGCAATAGCACTACCAGAAACAACACTAGTTCCTGTATAACAAATATTTTCTAAATCTAAAATATTATTTGTTGAATATCTATTTATTGCATGTTTTTCAACAGGCATAGATTCACCTGTTAATGAAGATTGATTAATAAATAAGTCGTTTGATTGAATAATTCTCACATCAGCTGGTAACATATCTCCACTTGAAAGATAAATTAAATCACCAGGTACAACTTGTCTTACATCGATTTCTTCACCTAGTTTAATTAAATCTAATTGATTTCTTTTTGTAATTTTTAAATATTCATCTAACTCATCGTCATATTTATGTCTAATAATGTTAGTAGTACTTCTAACGATAGTAGCAATTCTTTTAGTTACAAAATGACTTCTCAATGATTGAATAAATGAAGCAATACCACTTGCTACAACCATTGAAATTATTATGATTCCTCCTACTAGATCAAAGCTTGAACTATTATCTGTATCTTGTCCAAAACCATTTGTTCCATATGAAATAAAGTTATATAATGCAATTAAAATTAAAACAATATTAAATGGACCAAAAAACGCACTCATAAATTCTCTAAAAATACTGTAATCTTTTCTTTTTAATTCATTAGTTCCGTATTTTTTTAATCTTGCTTCATATTCATCATTAGTTAATCCAAAGTGTGTTAAATTCATCACTTGTAAAATTTCAGATTGATCTAATGATGAAACGTTTTTTATAAATCTTTCATTTCTAAATTGAGCAGGTTTTTTTTGATTTTTTAGCTTTCTAGGAGAGTATTTTTTTGTTGTAAATTTAAACATGTTTCTACTCCTTTTCAAAGTTAGCTAAACTATGTTATAAATCAGTTACTGTACATTAAAAGTGGCATAACTTATAACATAACTTAGCTTTATATTTTTTAGTTTGTTGATACTATGGGACTCGGGATTTTCATCTAATTTAATACAAATAGTCATAATAAAGTCCACCACCTTTGCTTCTTAAATTATACTTTAAAAATTTCTAAAAATTAAGTTATAGTTTCTTATAGATTTAAAAAAGTGCAACTATATAAAAAAACCTAAATAGAATTTAGGTTTTAATTAAGATTATTGAAATTTAAATGTAATAGTTACAGGTTTAGAAATATAATCGTATTTTATTTCGATTGTGTATTTTTTATTTGTTTTGAATTCAAAGTTTAATTTGTTAATTTCAACTTGATCAATAATTTCATTTGTTAATTGTTGTTCTACACCATCAATTTTAATTGATTTTAATTCTTTATGAGCAATTGTTCAGTTGAATAATTTATCAAAAACAAATACTGAGTTTGAATCTTTATTAATAGTGCTTTCAACTAATTTTGCTTCACCAAAGTTTGATATTTTAGCAGTTAAGTAATCTGCTCTTTTATCTCAAAGTGGTTGAATAATATGTGGGTTATCTTTTTTAGTTGTTGTTAATCTTGCAAAGTTGATATTTCTCATAACAACTTTTTTGTCTCTACCAACATTAACAACCTTGTTTTCGATGCTTGCTGTATTTCATTTACTTAAATCAGCTCTAAAGCTTAAAGCGTTTCTAAACATTGAATCCATGTCTTTTACATTCGAAGTATTTCAACTAGAAATGTTACTATCAGTAAAACTGTGAGCACCATCAAACATTTGTAACATATTAGTTACTTTAGAAGTATTGAAGTGAGAAACTTGTTGATTGAAATTTGAAGCAAGTCTGAACACATGATTCATTCTAGTTACATTTTCAGTATTTCAATTTGAAATTGAAGTATTAAATACTTTTGCTTCTTCAAACATATTACCCATATTTTTTATATTAGAAGTATCTCAAGCAGTATATTCTTCTTCTCCTTCTTTTCGAACTTTTTTAGTATTTATATCTTGATTAAATGCTTCAGTTTTTTTGAACATACTTTGAGCGTTTTCTAAACTTTTTGTATTTCAATTAGAAATATCACCATTAAATATTTTTGCTTCATGGAACATATCTTGCATATTTTTAACATTAGATACATCTCAAGTATTTAAATCTTGATTGAATTTTTCAGTATGAGCAAATAATAATTCCATGTTTACAATATTTGAAGTTGATCAATGTTGAATTCCTTCGATTTTTTCATTTTCATTAAATTGGAAAGCAGCTTTTAAACTAGTTATTCTTCTTGGTAAGCTAATAGGAACTTTTTTAATAGTATTGGCAAAGTTTTTAACTCTTCATGTGTGGGTTGCCTCTTCATAGAAATAACCTATTTGAGTACATTCTACAGGGACATCTACATTACCAATCTTTTCATATCTATATTTATGTTCACCTTCACTTCTTTGTCCAAAATCGTGAACAATTCCATAGTCAAGCTTAATTTCTTGATCTTTATAAGTAACTATAAATTCTCCATTAATTTTTTGTGATTCTAAATCTTGTTTTAGCTTTTCGCTAGATTGGTTTGCTTTATCAAAATGAATTTGTCCGAAAATTCTATCAATTAATACTTTTTTCAACTCTTCTTCATATGCTTTTTTTACATCTGCAAAAGTATGTATAGCATCAAAAGTATTTTTGATTTTTTCATCTCAAATATGATTTATTTTAAGAATTGCATACTTTGTAAGTGAAATTTCAACTGTTCCTTCGTATTTAGAGTCTTCATTGGCTATTAAAGTTACTATTCCACTTTCTTCATCAATAGATACAGCAATTTTATTAGAATCTAAATTAGAGTTTTGGCTTGATAATTCATTTAAGAATTTTGAAATTGATTGGTCAAAATTATTTGTAATATTCATTTTAGAAATAGTTTCATCAGTTATTAAATCTTGTAATCTACCGATTTTTTTAATTTTAATTTTAAAGCTAGCTGTTCCTGTATATTTAGAATTATCTTTTGCTTTAATATCAACTTCTTTATTTTCAAATCTAGTTATTTCAATTTGTTGTTTATCAAATTCACTATCTTTAGTTTTTATTAAAGTTTCAATTGCAGATAATGTATGAGTTTGATCTAATTCATCAACTTCTAAAACTTTTTCTACGCTATTAAAAGCTTGGTCAATAATTGAACTTAATTCTGGTTTAACAACTGGAAGAACATTGATTCGAATAGAAGCTTCACCTTGATAATCAGGATTTTCATCACTGATTTTTATTTTAGCAATATTGTTTTCGATGCTTATTTCATCCGGATTAAGTTGTAGATCTGATGCTATTTTATTTAATTCTTCATTTATTTTCCTAACAAATTCATCTTTGGTATCATTTGAAATATTTACAGGTTGATTTATTTGACTAAATATTTCACTAACATCTTGTTTTGAGTGAGTAGTACTATCATCAATTCTAGTTTCACTTTCTGAATTAGCGTTTGATTCAGTAATTTCTTTAGAACCAGAAAATAGTGGGTGATTATCTGGTACAGTTACTGTCACTTTATTGTTTTCTTTTTTAATGTTATTTGTAGTAATTTTTTCAGATTGTGAAGTAAGTTCTAATCTGTTGTTAATTATATTTGCAAGCTCTTCTTCTCGTTTTTCACCAATTTTATCAATAGTAAAGTTTCTTAATTCTAAAACATCTTTTAGATCTATTTTTGCAGCTGATACATCAAGATCAATAATTTTAAAGTTTCTGTAATGCGGAATACCTAATTTCTTTGTAAATGAAGTTATTTTTTTGATTTTATTCATAACTTCATTATTCACTAAAGTAGATAAATTATCTATAACATCTTTAGTTGTTTCTGAAGGTATAATAATAGCTCTATGATTGTTTGTAACTACAACTCTAACGTTTGATAATACAGTTTGATACATTTCTTTATCAAGATCTAATAATGCTTGTTTAACATATAATGTACTAGCTCTTTTAACTTTTAAAGTATTATCTTTAATTTTAATTACACTATTTAAGTCTTTTGAAAAAACATATTTTCTAGTAAAAAATACAGTTGTGGCTGTTGCAACACTCGCTCCAAGTAAAAAACTAGATAAAATAGTTAATAATTTTTTCATTTAATACGCCTCACTTTATTGTCTATAATTTAAGTTATTTTATATATATTTTTCAGATAAGTTTTTATATCCTAATTAAGTTTATTTTAAAAACTAATAAAAAACAAGACTTGACAAAATGACTAGATAAACAAAAAGAAGTGTTAAGACACTTCTTTTAAATACTATTATTTTTCGATCATTGATTATAAAGTCATTTCACTTGGCAATTCTAAATTCATAATATCTAAAATTGTTGGAGCAACTTTAGAGTTAAATTTTAAATAATTTTTCTTCTTGTGATAATTCAACAACTATATTTGCATTTCTTAACGCTTCATTTGGCATTTTATCTTTTAAAACAGATAATATTAGTTGAGCATTTTTGTCCAATAAATATTCAGAAACTACTGTTAATTGATTATCTGCCATTAATTCTTTTTTATCGTTTAATAAAAAATGTAAACATTTCATATTTTCTGAATCCGCAAATTCTATATAGGCTAAATCGTAGCATACTATTTCTCCTTGTTTTTTACCTGAACTATGATTTACAGCATGAATGTAAAACTTGTAAATTGGGAGATTATTTTTTGTCATCTCATTATTAGAAGTTAGAATATAGGCTTCATTGTACAGTTTTTTTGAAATATCACTAAAAAAGGTGTTGAATTTTTTAATTCTCTTATCTAGTTCTGTTGCAAATTCTTCAGAATAAATTGATTTACCGATGTTTTTAATTCTATTTTCTAGTGAATTTATTTTTTCTTCTGTGTCTTTTATTTCCTTAATTTTAGTTTCATATTCTCCTTTTTGGGTGTGCATGTCATTCAATTGAGAAATTATATCATCAAGTTCTTCAAAAGTATCATATTTCGATATCTTAATTGACAGTTCCTTTTCTTCTTTTAAATATTGATTTAGTTTAGTTTCATATTTGATAATTTCTAACTCTATTTTAGATAATTCGTTATAAATAAACTTAACTTTTTCATCTATCATACTGTTATGAAATTTGACTAAAGCATCGAAACTTTTGTGTAAATTAGGGATAAATTTTTTTGTTTGATGATAGATATCAGATAATTGTTTACTATCTATAGAAAACTTATCTTTTTTCATTTTGTCTATAAAATCATCAATACTTCTCTTTCTTAATTTAACTCTAGTTATATAGCTAGTATACTTAGATATTTCATATTTTATATTATTTAAATTAGATAAGTCATTTTCAAAATTTTCATTTATGTTTAAATTATCTTTTTTATATTTAAGATCTTTAATTCTAGCATTTATATAATCTAAACTTGATTGATATGCTTTTTCTGCATTTTTTTCTTTTTGATTAAGTTTAGCTTTATATTTCTTTTCAATTTCTATTTCTTTTGTTAATTTACTTAAATCATCATATTCAGCAAAACTGTATCCAAATAAAAATAAGTGTAAAAATTCATAATCTCTATCTTTAAAACTAGAATGCACTGTCTTTAATGTATTATTTATACTTTGTTCTTTATATCTTATGTTATGAGAAATTATTTCTCTAAATGATGGTTTATTTGCTTTGTGATCAGGAAATATAAGAGATAATAGTTTTTCAGATAATATTTTATCTTTTATTTTTTCTCCATTAACTATAGTAATATTCTTATCTTTTTTTAAAAAATTTCTTTCGATTATTATACTTTTTGATTCAGGATCATTTAAATCATCGACCAAATGCAATTTAATAAGAACTTTTTTTTCAATAAGAAAGTTTTGTACTTTTTCATTTATTGTCTTGCTTTCTAGACTTTTATAAATTTCATCTTCTTTTCCACCTAAGCAAAAATTTATTAGTTTTAAGACAGTTGTTTTACCTACATCATTACCGGTTTTTGTTTTGTCGGATTCTGGAGTGTTATCAACTATCAAATTTAAACCTTTTTTAAATTCTAATTTTCTTATAACTTCTTTGTCTGTTGAAATAGTTAAACTTTTTATAAACATAAAACCACTCCTTTCTCATTAATATTTATAGCATCTATTAAATACAATCAATCTAAAGATAAAAGAAAAATAGGAAATGACATACCATTTTGTTTGCTTACATTTTCGTATAAAAAAACAATGTCTGATTTTTCATTCTTTTCTAATATTTCTAAAATTATTGAAGCATTATAATAAATACATAATTTTGGGTTTATATTATCTGGTAACAACATCTTTTGCTTTCTCCGGATTTTCAAATATTTTACATCTTACAAATGCATCTACTAATATTATATCAATATACATTTCTAATGGTTCTTCATCTATTGGAATTCAATTTTCGCTTTCTATTATTACCTTTTTAATTTGTTTAGAGCATTCACCAAATATCTCATCAGGACTAAATTTATCTTTTTTTGAATCATGATAAACTTTTCTTATTTTTTGTAAAACAGATCTACTTTTATTATTTCCTTGAATATCTAAATCTTCATAAATATTTAACATATCATTATGATAAATAAAATAGTCATTGACCAAATGAGCTTTATTTTTCAATTTGTTAAAACTTATTTTTTCTTCTATTTCAAAAGAAATTGTTTGATATTCACTTTCATCAATTTCCGCTAGACTTGTTTGATGAATATGATTAATCAGATCCGCTAGAATTGTTGTAACTTTTCTTGTATCTGATAATATTAATGATCTAATTTCATCTGATAGAGTTGAAATAATTTTTTCTTGTTTTTCAATAGAAGCATCATGTATTTGAGAAATTAAATAATGATGATCTATAATATCATTTTTTGGGTTAAATTTTAAATTATAAGGATTCTCATATTCTATATTTTTAAATTTAGAATCAATTTTTTCTATTATTCCTAAAAATTTAAAAGAATAATTAGCATATTTCTTATATATATTTTTGTTTAGTGATTTTTCGATTTTGTCCTTTTTGACTTCCGAAGAAACTTGAATAAGTATTTTTTTATCTATATCAATTAAATCGAATCCTGGGCAATTATGTTGAATAGTTATGTTTGCATTTTCTAGTTCTCAACCAAAAAGAACATTAAGAATTTCTTTATATATAGTTTCACACTGTGTGTTCAAGTCGTACAAGTTTAAACTATTTCTAGTATTAACTAGTTTTTGTAATCTATCTAAACAAAGTATTAAACTATTCAAATTCGTTTCTCTTCCCATTTAATACCCTCCTAATATCAAATATTTTCATCAGTTAAAATTCATATTTTTATTAAATAACGTGCATAAAACTCAAATGAGTGTCGATTCATCTGAGTTTTTTTACTTATACAAATAGTTTTTTATAACCAAATCTGATTGAATTATTTTTCGATCATTGATTCTAAAGTCATTTCACTTGGCAATTCTAAATTCATAATATCTAAAATTGTTGGACTAACTTTAGCAATAGCAGCATCATTTTGTTTTAATTTAATGTTTTTATCAGTAATAATAATTGGAACTGGTGAAGTTGTATGTTTTTTATTAACTCCACCATTTTCATCAATCATCACTTCAGCATTACCATGATCAGCAGTAATTACCATAATTCCATTGTGTTTTAATACAAATTCATCATGAATACGTTTTAATTGATCATCTAATACTTTACATGCAACTCTTGTAGCTTCATTGTTTCCAGTATGTCCTACCATATCACAGTTTGCAAAGTTTAAAACAATTAAATCAAATTCATCTTTTTGTATTTCTTCTAATAATTTATCTGTAATTTCAACAGCAGCCATTTCAGGTTTTAAATCATAAGTAGCAACTTTAGGAGAAGTAATTAAATCAATTGAAGCATTTTTTAAACTAACTTCTTCAGGTTTTGCTAATCCGTTTTTGAAATAATCATTTCCACCATCGAAAAAGAAAGTTACGTGAGCAATTTTTTCAGTTTCAGCAATTCTTAATTGCTTTAATCCTAGTTTCGAAACTCATTGACCTAAAGTATTTTCTAAAGGTTTTGGTGGATAAGCAATATGAGGTGAAGTTACTGAATCAGAATATTTCATCATTGAAACAAATCTAATATCATTTCCGATAAAGTAAATATCTTTAAAAGCTTCATCATTTCAAGCGATGTAATTTTTATTAGTCATGATTGATGAAATTTGAATAGCACGATCAGGACGGAAGTTAGTCATAATCATTACATCATCTTGTTTTAAATTAGCATCAACAGCTGAAGAATTGAATGCAGGAACAATCATTTCATCATCTTTATCATTTTTATATTGTTCTTGAATATAACTAATTGGATCAGTAAATGAATCAACATCTTTTCTGGTAACAATCGCATTATAAGCTTGAGCACTTCTTTCAAATCTTTTATCGCGATCCATTGCATAATAACGTCCACTAATTGAACTAATTTCTCCTATATTGTTATTTTGTTTAATAATTTCTAGTAATTGTTTTACAAATTGATCAGCTAATTTAGGAGCAGTATCACGTCCATCAGTAATTAAATCAAATTTAATATTTGTAATTCCATAATTGATTGCAGCTTTATAAATAGCAATCATATGATCCATATGAGAGTGAACTCCACCATTTGAAAACAATCCCATTAAGTGTAATGCACTATTTTTAGTTTTAACTTGTTCAAAAGCATCAATTATTTCTTGATTATTTGCTATTTGATTAGTTTTTACTTCATAATTTAGTTTTGCTAGAGATTCCATATTAATTCTTCCAGCACCTAAATGAATATGTCCAACTTCTGAGTTTCCCATTTGTCCTTCAGGAAGACCAACTCATTCTCCTGAAGCGTGAGCTTTAACTCAAGGATATTGTTTTTTCATTTCTTCAACAAATGACATGTGTCCATTTCAAACGGCATTACCTTCGCTTGGTTCAGCTATTCCTCAACCATCTAAAATAGTTAATAATACAGGTCTTTTTGTAATCATTTTTTTTAATTCTTTCTATTTAAAATATATTGTTCTACAAATTCTTTAACAGCTGCTTCTTCACTTGTTTTATCAATATAAACTTGAGCTATATCTTTAATTGCTTGAACTGAGTTTTTTAAAGCAACACCAATTCCTACATATTCAATCATGTCATAATCATTCATTCCATCACCCATAGCGGCAATGTTTTCTAAACTAATGTTAAAGTGATCACTAAATCAGTCAACAGCGAATTTTTTATTAACGTTTTGTTTGTTAATTTCAATTACTCTATAATCATTAGTTGACACATTTAATTTAAGTTCGTCTTTTAAAATATCAAAGAATTCTTTGTTTGCATTAAATGCTAATAGTTTGAAAAAGTCGTGCTCTTGATTAATATCTTTTAATTCTACAATTTCTCCTTCAAATAAATTACCTTCATATCCGTAATCAACTGGATCTTTAGTTCATTTATTTAAAATTGAAGTTTTTAAATCAGTTGAATATCCTCAAATTTTGATATCATCTTTTTTAAATCTTTCACTTGCTGCTAGATCATAAACTTTTTTAGCAGTTGCTCAATCTATTGGATTAGAAGCTAAAATTTCATTAGTTACTAAATCATAAATACAAGCACCATTATACCCAGCAATAAATGAATGATTTGAAGTAAATCCATGTTCAACTAAACTATTTTGTTTAGAATTAACCGGTCTTCCTGTGACAAACACAACTTCAACATTATTTTTAATAGCTTCTTTTAATGGTTCAACGTTTTCTTTTATGATAGGACCCATTTTTTTATAACTAGTCCCATCCATATCTAAAATTAGTAATTTAACATCTTTCATATTTTTATTCCTTTTATTTGTTGTAATTTACTAAACCTAGATAATCATCTGCTAATAATGAAGCTCCACCAACTAAAGCACCATCAATATTTGGCATTTCCATAATTTCTTTTATATTTGAAGGTTTAACACTTCCTCCGTATTGAATTGAAATTTGATCTGCTGTATTTTGATCATAAATTTTTGCTAAATTTTCTCTAATTGCTTTACATACTTGTTCAGCATCATCACTAGTTGCAGTTTTACCAGTTCCAATTGCTCAAATTGGTTCATAAGCAATAATTGTTTTAACAGCGTCATCACTTGATATACCTTCATAAGCTTTTGAAATTTGATCATTTACAAAGCTAATTGTATTTCCTTGTTCTTTAGTTTCTAAAGTTTCTCCACAACAAATAATTGGAGTCATGTTGTTTGCTAATAATGCTTTAGCTTTTTTGTTAACTGTTAGATCAGTTTCAGCAAACATTTCTCTTCTTTCAGAGTGACCAATAACAACATATTCAACGTTTAATTCTTTTAACATTGGTATAGAAATTTCACCAGTGAATGCTCCTTTTTCTTCAAAGTGAACATTTTGTGCAGCGATTTTTACATTCTTAGCATTTTCTACTGCTGTGCTTAATAAAGTAAATGGTACAGCTAAACCAGCAACAACACCTGTACTAGTTGCTAAACTATCAACTGTGTTTAAAAAATCTTTAACACTTTTGATTGATCCATTCATTTTTCAATTTCCAAAAATAACTTTTTTTCTCATATTTTTATACCTTCCAGTTCTTATAAATTTTTTAATAATTATATAAATAATATTGTGTTTTATCAATTAATAATATATTGACTAACAACCAATAACTAACAATTAAATTTTAATAAATTTTTTGCGATTTTTTTATAATAAAAAAGTTAGTTTTGAAACTAACTTTAATCTGATATTCTTTTTATCTAATATTTATCTAAAAATAAACAAAAAGTAGCGTAAGCTACTTAATTCCATTCTCTTGAGTGGTGGTTGTGGACGGAATTGAACCGCCGACACGCAGAGCTTCAGTCTGCTGCTCTACCAACTGAGCTACACAACCATAATGGCGACCCCAACGGGACTCGAACCCGTGATCTCCTCCGTGACAGGGAGGCGCGATAACCAACTTCGCTATGGGGCCATTGGTTGCGGGGGCAGGACTCGAACCTGCGACCTTCGGGTTATGAGCCCGACGAGCTGCCAACTGCTCTACCCCGCGACACTATTTTGTTTTCAATAAATGGCGGAAGATGAGGGATTCGAACCCCCGCTCGGGTTTCCCCGACTCTCGGTTTTCAAGACCGATCCCTTCAGCCGGACTTGGGTAATCTTCCGTGTTACCATTTTACCTCATAATCGACCATTTTTATGTTTCAATTATGGTGGACCTTATTGGACTTGAACCAATGACCGTCCGGTTATGAGCCGGATGCTCTAACCAACTGAGCTAAAGGTCCATAATAATGATGGTAGCGGGGGAGAGATTTGAACTCTCGACCTTTCGGGTATGAACCGAACGCTCTAACCAACTGAGCTACCCCGCCAAATATGGTGGACCCTAACGGGATCGAACCGTCGACCCCCTGCGTGCAAGGCAGGTGCTCTCCCAGCTGAGCTAAGGGCCCATATTTAATGGTCGGGAAGACAGGATTCGAACCTGCGACCCTTCGGTCCCAAACCGAATGCTCTACCAAGCTGAGCCACTTCCCGAAATATATTGTTATTATGTTTTACGATAATAACAATTAGCTTTCTAAATGGTGCGCCCGGAGGGACTCGAACCCCCAACCTTTTGATCCGTAGTCAAGCGATCTATCCAATTGATCTACGGGCGCATGTAAAGGTTTTTGCTATGTTATTATCTTGTCACTTTCTCAAGTGACTTTTTTATTATAGAATATCAAAACAAAATTTACAATATAAAAAGTTAATTTTTTTTATTTTTATACTTTTTTAAAAATCTCTCTATTCCCAAAGGAAGTTTAGAGAGATTTTTTTGTTTCATATTGGAGGCAACAGTCGGATTCGAACCGACGATCAGGGTGTTGCAGACCCATGCCTTAGCCACTTGGCTATGTTGCCAAAAATGTTACTTTTTAATTATAATAGATTTTTTTATAACTTTAAATAGTTTTAAACAAAAAAACAAGCACAAATGTGCTTGTTTGAAATTATAAATGATTTATCTTTTTGATTTATCAAACGGAACTCCAACCGCAGCTGGTGCTCGTGATGTTTTACTAAATGCAATCATACCTATGATAGTTAATACGAAAGGCGTTACTTTGAATAAGGTTGCCATTCTTTTTATTAAGCTTTGATCAAATAGCAATGAAATTTGTTGAGCCATTGCAAATATCGCTGAGAATAGAATAACCCCAATTGATATAAACGGTATTTTTCATTGACCAAAAATCATAATCGCAATAGCTAAGAATCCATATCCATTTAATGATCCACCAAATGTACCACTACCAACAATTGTTAGAATGAATGCTCCACCACCAATTCCTGCAAGAAATCCTGAAAACATTACTGCAATATATCTATATTTTGCAACACTAATTCCAGCAGCATCAATTGCATTTGGGTTTTCTCCAACCATCGCATATCTCATACCTTGTTTTGTGTATTTGAAAAATACTAATAATAGAATAGCTGAAATGATTGCTACGATTGTTCAAACAGGGAATGGTCCAAATTTTAATGTTATGTAACCACTTGCAATAATTTGAGATTGTCTTCCAAAGTAGTTTGATGAAGCTAAGAATATACCTGTTCCTAAAGCTAAAATGTTAATAGCAGTTCCTGAAACAATTTGATTCGATTTCAATGAAATTGAAGGAAATGCATGTAATAGTGCAAATATTGATGTTATCACTCCTGCAAGCAACATAACTCAAATTTGAGTGTATTGTGAAGATGCTTCATTTGGATGAGTATTTACAATGGTTCCTAGTATAGAGACAACTAAAGCCCCCACTGTCATCATACCTTCAACAGCAATGTTAACTATTCCTGCTTTTTCTGAAACAAGAGCTGATAAGGAAGCGAATAATAATATAGCAATAAACCCAAACGCTCATTGAGCTGTAACTGAATTTAACATATTACACACCTTCCTTTGCTATTTTTTGATTAATTTCAATAATTTGAGAGTTCATATTTTCTTTATATGATTTTTCAAAATTTATTAATTGATCTAAATCTTGAATTGTTTCAATTTGAACAGAATTAATAGTTTCTAAGTATTGCTCTTTTTGAGAGTCAATTAACTCTTTAGCTTTTGTTATAGAATCTTTGAAAATACTAATAGTTTTGTTTTCATCTAATCTAGACTGAATATAATTGATTTCTTTTTGAATATTAATTATTACTTTTAAAGAACTTAAATTGATTCTTATTTTATCTTTCATATATTCAGCAGCATCATATGCATTAACTACTTGTTGAGTTAAAATTTCATCAATTTTATTTTTAATTTCTAAAGCTTTTGCTAAGACTTTATTATTTGTAATTAAAGCATCATTAGTAACTTCTCTTACAAGTTGATCTTTAAAGATTGTTTTTAAATCATTTAATAAGATAGTTGCTTGTTCAACTTCTTGTTTAGAACGATTCATATCAACTTTTGAATCAAATTCTTGCTTAAATTCTAAAGCTTTTTGTTTTGCTAGTTCAAAACGTTTATTTTCTTCTTCAACTAATCGTTGAGCTTTGTCTAAAATTGCTTGTAGTTCAACTTTTTCTTGTTCAACTTTTAGTTTTTGAGCTTTAAATTTATCTTTTCAATCTTGAGATTGTTGTTTAGCTTTTAAAATAACTTCTTTTTTATCCTGTTTTAATTGAGAAATTAAATCATTAAATTTTTGTCTGATTTCATCATATTTTTCTTTTTTATCTTCAGAAGTTAATTCTTTATTTAATCTCAGAATTTCACGTTGTAATTTAAATTCAGATTTTGCTGATTTAATGTGCTCATTGATATTATCAATAGTTGTTAATTTTTCAGCTTTTATTTGAATTAAATTATCACGGCATTCAAACTCTCAAGTTAACACACTTATTTCAGTTTCTTTGTTCATCTTGATCGCTTGAAGTATTGATTTGTGTTCAACTTTATTTTTTTCTAATAAGTTTTTATAAGAATTTAAAATTGAATCTCTAGTTTTTCTCACTTTATCTTTTTGAGTAGAAAATTCTAAATTTAAGTTTCTTTGTTTTTTAATAAAGTTAGAAATAATTAAAGCTTTTTGTTTTGATAATTCTGTTTTTAATCCACAAACATTTAATTCTGTTTTTTCTTCTTTAACATGTTTTTTAACTTCTTCTAATTTGTTTTTACATAAGCTAATTAATGAATCAATTTCTTTTTTCATTACTAACTTAAGATTTTTCTTACCATTTCATTTTTTAGCAAGTGAGCTAACCTGTTCATTATTAATATCTATATTGTTTTGTTTACAATAAGTTATATATTCTTGTTCAAGTCTTTCTTTATATTCACTTGATAAACATAAGAAATGTTTTTTAGATTTTAGTTTTCTAATATGAGATCTTAGTTTTCTAATAATTTTTAGATTTATTCCTGAGTTTAATATATAGAATTTATTTTTAATTGTTTTTCAAGGCTCAAGTCTAATAAATATTGAAGAAATAGCAGTAAAGTAGATTAATATACCTGAAATTAATGAGCTTAATTGAGTTGAAATTGTATATGCTCCTGAAGCAGGTCCTGTACCAGTTTTAATAGTAGCTCATAATCAACCTGTACCAACAATTCCTATAGGATTATTAAATGCAACTAAAGAAACCGCAATTGCATCAAATCCTAAAGTAGGTAAAGCATCGATTGAAAATGATGTATTTGGTGTAACAGTAAACATTGCAACAAATCCAGCTAAGCCAGCGAATGCTCCTGATAATGTTAACGCCCCAACAATTTGTGTTTTAACATTAATTCCAACGTATTGTGATCCAGATGGAGATGAACCAACGGCTTTTAGTTTAAACCCTAAAGTTGTTTTTGAAAATAGTACTCAAACAAATATAACACAAATACTTGCAATTATAATAGGAAGTAATCAATGGTTATCTCCTATATTTAGTTGATCAGAAGGAATATTTAATGTAGTACCAGGGGTTGTACTCATAAATTTATTTCCGGTAAATTCAAATAATCATTTTAAAGTGAAAAATGCAGTTCAGTTTAATAAAATTGTTGAAACAACTTCATGTATATTGAATAATGCTTTTAATAAACCTGCTATAAATGCTAATATTGCACCAGATACAACACAAATTATAAATAATAAGAATATAGTCCCTGAGTCTACAACTGATACGTCTTTTCCTTTTAATAAGACAAGAGCTATTGTTGATAAACAAGTTGATGTTAGTATTTGTCCAGAAGCACCAATATTAAATACCCCACATCTAAATGCAATAGCCATAGAAATGGCGGCTATTATATAAACTGCAGTTCAATTTAAAGTTTCTGGTAAGAAGTCGCTGTCAAAACTATATGAAAATACATAGTAGAAATACTGAAAAGGATTAACTGATAAGAATATTAATAATATAGACGCAGTCAATAACCCTGCTAAAATTGAAAAAATAGAACCTTTAAAAACTTTTCTTTTTTCTTTTGAATGATCTGAAGTAACTACATACTTTAATCTATTTGAAAATGTTCATTTAAATTTAGAAAACATTATGCATTTACCTCCATTTTTAATTTTTTCTTTTTGATTTTATCTAGTGTTTGACCAGTCATCAGTAATCCTATTTCTTCTTTTTTTGCTCCTTTTCCAGGAACTTCACCTATAAATCTTCCTTTGTTAATAACAACAATTCTATCGGCTAATGCCATAACCTCATTTAATTCATATGAAACTAGTAAGATACCTTTTCCGCTTTCTTTTTCTTTTAATATTTCAGAGTGAATATATTCAATAGCTCCAACATCAAGACCACGGGTTGGTTGAACTACAACTAATAAATCATGTTTTTTTCTAATTTCTCTACCAACTATAACTTTTTGTTGATTTCCGCCAGATAGTCCTCTAGCATTGGCTGTTCCATTTCTAGAACCACGAACATCAAAATCATTTATTACTGATTGAGCATATCTTGAAATTGCATTTCTGTTTATGAATCCTAATTTAGAAAATGGTTCTTTATCCAATTCTTGACTTACAACGTTTTCTTGAACAGTAAAGTCTAGTAATAGACCATGTTTATGACGGTCTTCAGGAATATGAGCCAATCCCATATCATATCTTTTTTTAATACTATGGTTAACGATGTTTACACCTTTAAATAATATTCCACCAGATACTGGTTTAGTTAGTCCAGTAATAGCTTCAACTAGTTCTTTTTGACCATTTCCTTCAACACCAGCAACCGCAACAATTTCACCAGGTTTTACATTTATATTGAAAGTTTCTAACCCAAATACTTTAGGATTTGAATTTTTTTTGACTGTTAAATTTATTACATCAAGAATAGGTTGATCTGATAACGGTTTAGTGTACTCGTTTTTCACTTCAATTAATTTTCTACCTACCATCGCCTCAGCAATTTCATTACCAGTTACTTTAGAAACATCTAAATCAATTATTTTTCTACCTAATCTAATAACAGTTGCAGTATTTGCCACTTTCTTAATTTCATCCATTTTATGTGAAATGAAAATAATTGTTTTTCCTGATTTTTGAAGATTTTGCATAACCCTTAATAAACCATCGATTTGTTGAGGTGTTAAAACAGCAGTAGGTTCATCAAAAACTAGAATATCAGCTTTTCTATATAAAATTTTTAATATCTCAACACGCTGTTGCATACCAACAGAAATATTTTGAATTTTTGCATCAAGATCTACGTGTAGATCATATTTATCCATAATTTCTATTAGCTCTGCACGCATTTTTGTTTTATTTAAGAAAATCTTATTTTTTGTTTCTTCAACACCCAAAATGATATTTTCAAAAACCGTATTTACTTCAACTAGCTTAAAGTGTTGGTGCACCATACCAATACCTAATCTATTAGCTTTAATAGGGTTTGAAATGATTTCCTCTTTTCCATTAACCTTTATTGTCCCCTCTGTTGGTTGATATAAACCAAATAGAATTGACATCAAAGTTGATTTGCCAGCACCATTTTCACCGACGATAGCGTGAATTTCACCTTTTTTAACTCTAATTGTTACATCATCATTTGCAACAATAGCACCATTTA
Organism: Mycoplasma yeatsii GM274B; assembly: GCF_000875755.1. Taxonomy (GTDB): domain Bacteria; phylum Bacillota_I; class Bacilli_A; order Mycoplasmatales; family Mycoplasmataceae; genus Mycoplasma; species Mycoplasma yeatsii. The sequence continues at coordinate 695,627 of NZ_CP007520.1, forward strand.
GAAATGTTTTTGTTATGTTTTCCATTTCTATGGCATATAAATTTTCGTTATTTAATCTTTTCATTTATAAAAATACTTCTATTTATTATTTTTTTGCATATTAGTTTGATTTAAAAGGTTTATGTAATCTTCAATTCCTGCTATTCCATTGTCATTTAATTTTAATTGAGTTCATTTTTTATCTTTTCCTAGTATATCTTTTGCTTGGTTTACAAAATTATTTAATGAATTTGAATTTAGGTAATCATTAAATTCTCCACCAGTTTCACTTAGGACACTTTTTAGATTATCAGATATAGTTTTAGAATTTTCTTTTTCATAGTTAATAGATTGAACTGCAAGGTTTGCAGAATTTGTAATTTTATCTGTTCCTGCATCTCATTTCTGTTTTGAACTTCTTGATGATGAAACAGACCAATCAGCTCCAACTGCATCTAAAATGTTGTCATCTTTTATATCATCTTTATATATAGAGTTATCGTATTTCTTATCGCCAACTATAGCCTCTTGTAATGATTTTGCTCTTTCTAGTGCGTAAATAGATGCTGAAATGATGTTTTTCTTAGCACTTGTAATAAATCTCTTGTTTGTTCCTGTTCTGTCATCACCAATTGAAGTAACTTGATCGGCATCAACTCCAATTACATATGGTTTAAAATTCTTACCTTTTCCTTCTTTGTAGTTTAAAACATCGTTTGTTTGAGGTCCTGCAACTGGGAAAATAATATCCGCTTCATTCTCAAATAATTTAGGCATTACAGTTGATCTTGTAGCCCCTCCGGCTTCGAAGTTACCAGAGAATCAGTCAACCTTCCCAAGTCCATCGATACTATTTACGTTTTGTCTTTGAGATTCATTTCCTTTTCCATTAGCAAATGCAACTTTTTGTAAAGTATATTCTACCTCATTACCCTTAACGTCTGTCAATTTAACAGTTTGACCTGCCATTACATTGTTATATAAATTCATTGCAGCCAATAAACCTCATAAGAAGTTATCTACAGCATTTTTATTACTTAATCCACCAAACATACCAATTGATACATAGTTTTTACCTCTTATAGATCCTTGAACTGGTATTTCATTTAGTTTTTTTGCTTGTGATTTTTCAATAACTTCTGGAGCAAATTCACCACTGTTTAGACTAGTCATTTTTGGCAAGTTAGCTCACATTAACGCGTCTCATCCTGCGTTAAATCCTGCTAATTCTGATTTATAAACTATTGAAATAACATTCTTTGCTTTATAAGCAAAATCTAGGAACACAACAGTTTTACCTTTCATAATTTTAATTGCATCATCAATTGTATTAGCGTGTTTAAATCCTGCTAAAAACAATGCATCAGCTTGTTTTGTAGAAGCAGCTGTACGATAAGCGTTTCTAAAATCTGATGCACTTGCACCTTCTCTTGCCTCTACGAAGCTATTATTTTTAAGCTTAGCTTTTTCAAAATTTATTTCACCAAAATCTTTATTTTTATCATCTCATTGGTTTTCACCTATTGATGAGGCATAGTCTAGAGTTCTAGCTTCTTCTTCTTTTTGAACACCAAATTTTTTATGAATATTCATACCATATTGTAAGATAGCTTCTCATGAACCTTCGTTAAATGAGTGATCACGGATGTTACCACCATCTGTAACCAACACAACTCTTTGTCCAAGAACTCCTTCTGCAGGTTCAGTTTTCTTACATGAAACTGTAGCAGAGATCGGCGCAGCTGTTGAAACTAGCGCAGTTAAGGCTGTTAAAAGTTTTTTCATATATACTATTTCCTTTCGTTTGTTAGATAATCTCTAATTTGATTATATAAAAACTATATAAAAATTAAAAAGATATACTACTCTTACTTTAATTGTACTTGAATATAGTAAAAGAGCTTATAACTTGAACCTTTCTCTAATTAAAATATTAAGCAAATAACAAAAAACACCCTTGCGGGTGTTGTTCATTTTCAAATGGTGCTGACTATAGGAGTCGAACCTACGACCTACTGATTACAAGTCAGTTGCTCTACCAACTGAGCTAAGTCAGCAAAAATAAAAAAATGGTGGAGTGTATAGGACTTGAACCTATGACCGCCTGCTTGTAAGGCAGGAGCTCTCCCAGCTGAGCTAACACTCCAAAAATATGGTAGCCTGTACGGGGTTCGAACCCGTGTGTCCACGGATGAAAACCGTGTGTGTTAACCGCTTCACCAACAGGCCAGATAATGGCGGCTTTTACAGGACTTGAACCTGTGACAAACCGGTTAACAGCCGGTTGCTCTACCAACTGAGCTAAAAAGCCATAATCTTACTTAATGTTTGGTCAACGTCTTATCTAAGACAATAAAGATAATAACATTAGAAAATTTAAGTTGCAAGAGTTTTTTTAATTTTTTTTAATTTTTTTGCATTTTAGTGAATTAAACATTACTTAAAAATAAGAAATTGGAAGAAAATACTTTTATTGATATCTATAAATCATGGTGTTATTTGCTGGATAAAATAACTTTTTGCTTAGTTTTTTAATAGTATCAATTTTTATTTTTTTACAATTCGTATAGCATGAAAGATAAAACAATTTTATTAATAGTAAATAGACGTATTAAAAGATGAATCTAAAATTTTAAAATCCCACTAAACAATTAGTGTTCGAACAAACAGGCTTTTCAAAACTAATGAAGTTAAATAAAAAGCGATAGCAATGAATCTTTTAAAATTCATTTTTTTATATTAATAAATTAAAAAAACAGAAAATAAAAAAGACATGTATTGAACATGTCTGTTTGTTTTCTAGATGGTCCCCAGAGCCGGACTTGAACCGGCACGGGAGATAAAGCCCGTTGGATTTTAAGTCCAATGCGTCTACCTATTCCGCCACCTGGGGATATATAAATAAGTGGTGACTCGTCGGAGATTCGAACTCCGGACCCACTGGTTAAAAGCCAGTTGCTCTACCGGCTGAGCTAACGAGTCGAGTTGGTTGGGCTAGCAGGATTCGAACCGGCGCATGAGGGAGTCAAAGTCCCTTGCCTTACCGCTTGGCTATAGCCCAATGAATGGTGGAGGGGGAGGGATTCGAACCCCCGAACCGAAAGGAAGTGGGTTACAGCCACCCGCGTTTGGCCGCTTCGCTACCCCTCCGTTATACTGGTGCTGACTAAAGGACTTGAACCTTCGACCTATTGATTACTAGTCAATTGCTCTACCAGCTGAGCTAAGTCAGCGTTTTTGTACTTCGCCTAACACAAGGACAATATATATTTTATATTTTTCTGATATTAATGCAATAGTTTTTTCACAAAAATTTTAAAAATTTTATTGGTCTCGAAATAATAAAAATATCTAGATAATTCTAGATATTTCTAACTTATTAAATTTTAAAATATTCTATTATCTTTTTTTATACATAAGTCTTATAAGTTCTTTTAAAGTTGTATTTCTAATAGGAGGTTTTTGTTTAATGCTTTTGATAAGAGAGTTTTGACTAGTTATTATTGTAAGCTCTTGTTTAGCTCTTGTAATTGCTGTATAGATTAATTTTTTGCTAACAAATGGGCTAACATTTTCAGGATCTATTGCCAAGATAACTTTTTGAAATTCACTTCCTTGAGTTTTATGAACAGTACATGCATAAGATAATGTTAAATTACTAAATTGATTGAAATCTAGAACCTCATCTACTTTATCATTGAAACGAGCATTTATAGGTCCTTTCTTTGCAGTTAAACTTTTTATTGTTCCAATATCTCCGTTAGATAAATTTCTTTCATTTTTTAAATACATTACTTTATCGCCTTCTGCGATTTTAAATTCAGAATTAATTTGCATTACCTTTTTGTTGTTTTTATCTATGTAGGTATCTTGGATTTTTCTATTGATATTTTTTACACCTAATTCATTCTTATTAGTTGGACTAATTATTTGAATAGCGTAAGGTTCATTGAAACCATTTTTATTTATATAATTTCGCTCTACTTCTTCTAAACATTTATTTTGATCATTTACAAAAATCAACTTTAAAGAGTCATTTACATTATCTAATTTACTTATATCAAATTGATTATTTCTAATCATATAAGCTAAATCTACAATTCCTATTTTATCCTGTTCGTTGGGATCTTTATCTTTTTGTCTATGAGTTTTACTTAAATGTACTGTTGTGATTTTTTTAGAATTAATAATATCTTCAAAAGCATTACCGATATCAATACTTGGTAATTGTTCAGTATCACCAACAAAAACTATTTTCTTAGCATTTTGACTAGCTAAAAGCAGACGACTAAATAAGTTATTATCAACCATAGAACATTCATCAATTATTAATAAATCAAGACTCAATAAGTTATATTCATTTTTATTAAATTCATCTTTTTCAAAGTCATATTCAAGTAATTTATGAATAGTTGTAGCATCTGATTCTATAAAACTATCTTTTATTCTAGCAGCAGCTCTTCCGGTTGGTGTTGCTATTCTAAATTCACTATCTTTATATACTTTTTGAAATAGTTTTACTACAGCTTTTATTAAAGTTGTCTTACCAGTTCCGGGCCCACCTGTAATTACAGTAAATTTGCTATTAATAAATTTTTTTAAGGCATTAATCTGACTTTTATCATATTTAAATTTTGGATTATTAAGTTCTTTTCTTACTTCTTTTTCAATTTGTTTTATAAATCTATTAATCTTAAATGAACATATTTTATTTACCTTATCTTTTTTAGATAAACAGTATGCAATATTTAATTCATCTTCATATGATTCTTTGGTGTATAGTTTTTCTTCAATTAAAACTAATAATTTCTTTTCAAATGCATAATTAAAAGCTTGGTTTATTAACTCTTCTTTTTCATCAAAAGGAATATAGAAGTTCTCATCATTATTAAATTCATATAAAACAGCTGGTATTTGTGTATATGTGCTTGACGTTTTTTTCAATACATTATTACAGTGTTCATATAAATAATGAGCTATTCTTTTAATATTGTTTTTATCGTTAGTAAAATGTAGAAAAATCTTATCAACAGCTTCTAAACTGGTTATTTTTTTATCATGATTAAAGTAATATAAATCATTTCTAATCAGTTCTAACATCTCTTTACTAGACTTAATTAATTCTGGATTTTCTTTACTAGGCTTAGTAAACTGTAGTAATTCATTAAATATTTCTAAATCTAAATTTTCGTTGATAAATTCTAAATGTAATGGAACAAATTCTTGTATATTAGATATTTTTTTATATATGTTTTTTAAAATATATTCTGAAACTGAAGGAATACTTAGAAAATTGTCCTTGTTTCTAATTATTTTATTTAAGATATCTGAAGTTTTCACAAAGTGTCTACTAATTGTTTCTGCTGTTTTTTCATTTACAATTTTAAAAAGATCAGAACTTAAATATTGATAAAGTAAATCGTTATCATTAATTATATGATAAGTCCATGAATCACATTCTTTTTTACTGTTTTTTTCTGTAATATTTATTGAATATAAAACGTTTAATAACATATCATTACTTTTTCTTTCAAAGATAATAGTTTTTTTATCTTTTAAAATATAGAATTCAGCTATGAATCAATTTTTCTTTTGAGAAATAAACTTTTTTATATAACCTATATGTGACATATCAAAAATCCTCTTAGTGCTAATAAATCTATTTTATATCAGTTTAATTTTTAAGAAAAGCAGATCAGAGTGCTTGTGTTATAAAACTTGTGCATATGAAAACTAAACCAGGATAAGGCCGTTTTTATTGTAATATAACTCTCAAATAACTAATAATGTAATAAACGATAATTTATAAGCCAACTGTTATTTTTTTAAAACTTCTAAAATACTGTGATAAGTATCTCAACTTTCTTTTAACTCATCATTAAAAACTTGTATTGTTTCTGTTTTCTGTTTGTTTACAAATACCTCAATTTCTTTGACATCTTTAATAACGTTAATGATTTTATGTTCAGTAATTTTATTTTTACCTTGCAATTCTAATCTAGAATTTAAAAGATAAATTACATAGTTTAATAACACTAAAGATACAAAACATAGACATATATGTCCAACAATATGATTTCAAGTTCATAGATACATTGGACGAAGTGACAACTTACCTTTTAATGTTTTAAAATTAGATTCAATTTGTCACTGTTTTGAATATAGATTCACAATATCAACTACAGATAAATCAGTTCTATTTGTTTCATAAACATAATATCCATCGTATTTTTCATCTTCTTGTATTTTAGCTAAATCCAATTCATAAAAAGCACATTTGTTTATAGGTTTGAAAAACTTATATTTTTTGGAACCAGCTAAATTTTCATAAGAAACTAGATTATCTTTGTTCATTTTTTTGATAAAGTTTTGAACTAAGATATATCTATCATTTTTGTCTTTTGCTGCACGTTTTTTTGCTATAAGTTATTATCTGTTTTCTAAAATGACCGTTTTGTCGTTTTTTATTATAAAAAGATGGCACTTTAATAACCAGAGAGTAGGACAAAGTTATTAGACTCCCTAAGGGATAGACCCCCTAGGGGGTCTATTTTTTTTCAAAAAAGGAGTATTTATGAAAAGAGGAAAGCAACTAAGTGTAAGTGAGTGGTTAGAAGTATTTAAGCACTACAAAGAATATTTATCTCAAAATATTACTAAAAAAGAATTTTGTTATATTTATAGCAAAATTAGAAATTCTGAAAATTATTTACTTTCAGAAGAAGCCTTCTGATATTTATCTAGAAAATATAAAGATTATAATTTAGGTATGGAACTAAAAGAATCACAAACAGGAAAAGCACCTAAAAAAGGTAAAGGATCAGGTAGACCTAGAAAGAACAAAGAAGAATATGATAAACAAAGAAACGAAGTGATTAAAGAGATTGATCGCGAAGTTTTAGAATGGTTAATAACAGACCTTTTTAAAGAAGATATTTTAAAGAAAAATAAGGTTGACAATCTAGATGAACTGATAGAAAAAATTAAGAAAAAATTTGGAGAAAATATTTCTAACAAGGAAATAATGAAAATTCTTGGAATACCTAAATCAACTTTTTACTACAAAATCAAGAAACAATCAAAAGATAAGAAAGAAGCTGTTATAGAACACGCAGAAATAATTAGAGAAGCTTTTGCAAAACAAAACGGAAGATATGGTAGAGAAAGGCTATCAGCATATATTTTCAAGACATATGGCATTATTATTAACCCTAGAACACTAGGAAGAGCAATGAATAAATTAGGTCTTTTCTGTCACGTAAGAACAACGTGCAAGAAAAAGCGTGAATCAAAAAATACTAACGTGTATTATCCAAATATTGCTAATAGAGATTATAATGGACTACAAAACGATATTTATGCAAGTGATGTTAGTTACATTCCTGCTCCAATAGATGTAGAAGGAAGACATGTTTATTTATCTATCGTAATTCATCACAAAACAAAGAAAATTGTTAGTTATAATTTATCCATATATAATGACACTAATTTAATTATGACTCACATTAGAAAAACAAAATTTCCTAAAAACTTTATTATTCACACAGACCATGGTGTAACATATTCATCGAATGAATATCTTGAGTATATAAAGCAACGAGGTGGAGTGGTGTCAATGTCAAGAATAGGTAACTCTCTAGACAATAGAGAAGCTGAATATTTCTTTTCAATTTTAAAATCAGAAATGTTTTATAACTTTGAAAAGAAAGTAAAAGAAATGACTTTTAGTGAACTAAAAGAATGTATTAAAAATTTCATTGAGTGATATAACAATGAAAGAATATTAAAAAAATTCAAATGAAAAACACCTCAAGAACTATGAGGTGTGTATAATAAACATAACTATTTAGTCTAATAATTTTGTCCCGGTTTCCCAGGAAAACAATTCTACATTTTTATTTAGTGAATCTTTTTATTACAAATTTAGTGATTGGCGTAATGTCGTCACTTTTATTAATACGTTGCATATTATTTTTGATTTCTTCTAAAAGTTCATTAACTGAAAAATTTTGAGATAAATTCAAGAACTTATTAATAGTATCAATGTCTTTTTCGTATATTCCCAAGTCTTTCAATGTCTTTTTTACTTCATTATTCATGAAATACTTGCTTTCAATTGGAGAAAGAATTTTATCTCTTATTAGCTCTATATATTTAGAATCAATACCTTCTAATTCTAAGAAATATATAACTATTTGAACTCTTTTATAAAATTCATGCTCTAAAAATGAATTTCTCATTCTTAATGTTGTATTTATTCTTTCATCAACATTTACTTTCTTAAAGTTACAACTATCTACAATTTCCTTTACACTTAAATACTTCTTGTAAGTGAGTTTGTGTATTATATAAGAACAAAGTTTATAATTTCTATTCTTTTCATTGATTATCTTAAATAAAATTTCAACAAGTTTATATTTAGACTTTTTTTCTTCACCAGATAAAGTTTTCAATTCATCTTTAAGCTTTATTAAATTTTGTTTAAATCTATTATACATACTTTTCGTTGTTTGAAATCTGATCTTAGAGGCTATATTTTGCAAATAATCATTATGCTCTATATTTAATTCGCTTAAAAAAAGTAAATATTCTTTAGATTCCTTATAGTTAGCAGAATTAATTTTCATATCAATACTATCTGATGTTAATTCAAACTCTATAGATTTCAATGCCATGTCTTTTGAATAATTAGGGTCCTTAGGTCCTTTTATGTAGTGTCCTATTCCTAGATAATATTCCCCCATTCTTCCACTTCTACCCACCAAATTAAAGAAGTCAAAAGTGTCTAAATTTTGTTTTTCTACTTTAGGTTCTGTTATTATTATATTTTTGCACTTAGTGTTGACACCTTCACTTAAAGTTGAAGTACATAACATTAAATTGCAGAAATTTTTATTATTAAAAAGTTCTAATAATACAATTCTAAAAGGTAATGGAATTTGGCCGTGGTGTACCATGATACCCTTCCTTAAACATTTAACAACATTTCACTCATCATGAACTTCTCTTGATAATAAATCAGCAAATTTATTCATTTCATTTGCAGGATTCGATCATTCACATTTTTTAACAAAATTATTAAGCTTTGTTATGCTTGGAAAATAAACTAGAGTTTTTGAGTTTTTCTCTTTATCCATAATTTCTATTGTTTTATTGATTCTTTCGTCGTTATTTTTAACAGGATATACTTTAACTTCATTTACAACTGCAGAAAAATCGGTAGAAATTAGCTCAGGTTGAATTGGAAGTTTATCAACATTTACAATATTTTTTAAAAATGGTGACAATAAAACGTGTTTTTTTGCCTTTTCCATTAAAAATTTATAAGCTAAATTTAAAATTAAAATTCTCTCGTTGCTAACATCTTTTTTAAGTTTGTAGACTTCGTCAATAACTAAAAAATCTATTTCCTTAAATATCGATGCAACCTTATAATCTATAACAACTTTGTCATGTGTTAATATAAATATTTTGTATTTTGTTTTGCTGTAATCTTTTTCTAAATTAATGTGTGTGAAAACCTTATATTCAGAAAATGAATCTTTGTATTCTCTCAAAATTTTTATTTTATATTCATCCACTAATGCTAATGTTGGAACAACTATAACAACATTTTCCGGTTTATTTCTCACAATATACTCAAAAATAATAAATGTTTTACCAAAACTGGTTGGAGCACTCAAAATAATAGCCTTTTCTTTTTTTAATAAATTTAATACATTTATTTGCTCAGGATGTAGAGCAATATCTTTTTTTATTTTACTTGAGAAAAAACCACCATAAACAGCTGATTGAAAGGAATAATTTTTAGAATACATTGTTAGTCCTAAATTGAATAATTCATCTGAATTTTCTTTTTTATAAGAATCTTTGTTAGACGAACTGTTTAGTTCTTTAATATATTTATCTCTAATTTCTTGATCTTTTCTTATTTTTATATTCTTCATATTTTTGAACCGCCACTTCGAAAGCAATTTTTAAAAATTTATTTTTATCTATTATAGGAAATGATAACAACAAGAACTTTGCATCAATTGATTTATTAATACTTTTTCTTTTAATTTTATTCAGTTCATTAATGAACTCTTCGGCAGATGTTTTTTTACCATTACCATGAACTATGGAGACGGGGATAACCAATTTAGTATTTGTGTGTTCTAGAAAGTCTTTAATTTCATCAAATTCATTTATATTTTTACCAAAATTACTCAAAAATATCCTATTAAGATTCATAGAATAATCTGCAACAATTCGTTTAATAAAATACTTATACTCATTTTTCACTAGCTTTGGATAATTGTTTAATGATTTATTTGCCTTTCGAATACCACTATTTATATCATTAGTTAACTTAGACTCGCCAAAAACTATCTCATTCTTTATAGCATCAAAGAATAGGGTATCAGATCCATTAGCGCTCTTATTGTGTGAAGTAATGTTTGTGAATTTAGGAATGACACATGAGTATTTAAAATATTTCATTAAGGTGATGTGCAAAATATATTCGCCTAGCTTACCAATTTTATCATTTCGTGGTATTTTGTTTTCATCAATTTTTTTAGTATTATCTATATCTATAAGTTCCTCATCTAGAAAAAATTTTATATTGTTATACAAGATTTCATAAGTGTTATCATCAGGTATCCAATCAACTTCTATAAAATTTTTAGAGTAAATATACAAATTATCTTCATCGAAAATATAACTTGCAAAATCTAATAAAAATTTTTTTTCATCATTAAAGTTAATGTGTAAAAAACAATATCTATCTTCTACAATGTGTACTTCAAAATCTTGAAAAGAATCTTTTTTCATTAGTTTTCTTCCTTTGTTTCTATTAAAAAAGTGTCTATACAATCAATTAAACGTATTTATCGATGGATTTAAATTAAACTTTTTGTTTTACATAACCAATCTCTTCTTTTTAAATTCTAAATTTAAACTAGAGATTTTACAGCTCCTTTTGAGAATAACATATACTATTTTATTAGACCAAGAATATTAAAATTCTAGATTTTATAAAATACAATCAATAAATATTGGTTGAATAGAAATATTTATACTGTTCTTTTGGTTTTTATCTAATTTTTAATATTTTTGTCTTATTTACAGTTTTTATTCATCTATATTCCGTTATTGATCTCTCCTATTTTCTCTACTACTTTATTTATTTTAAATCCATTAATTTTATTTTTAACAGTATTTAAGTGTCTATCAACTATTATATCTACATTTTTAATGATTTTAGTTGCTTCATTTTTAATATTTTCAGCTGATTTATAAATTTCTTTAGCTTTATTATCTATATTTGTTAAAGCATTATCTAATAAGTTATTTTTAAACTCTTCAAACTCATCTAAAATATCTTGTTTTTCTTTAAATGATAATTCTTGTTGTAATCTATTTAATTTAAGATCTTTATATTTTAATGCAATAGTTTCTAAAACACCTAACATAGTAATAAAATACATCGGTCTTACTACAAACATATTTTTATAATCACTAACTCTGTAAATTAAACTATCATTAGTTTCATATTCTAATTCACTTACTAATAAAGCATAATCTAGATTCTTTTTATTTCTATCATCATCTAGTTTTTTATAATGATCGCTATTTTTCTTTTTGTTTTGTGAATTTAATTGTTCTGATTTCATCTCACACATTACACTTAATAATAAGTTCTGTTTTTCTTCTTCAGCATAAACTTTAAAAATAAAATCACCTTTAGTTCCTTTTAAATCATCATCACTTTTAACTACTTGATTATCTTTTATTAAAGTTGAAGTTTTAAAAGCAAATGTTGAAATTTCATTGAACTGATTAAAACAATAGTTTTCTAATTCTTCACCTATTAATTTAATGTTTTTAGTTAATTTTTCTCTTTTAATAATTTCTAAATCTTTAATAAGATTGTTAATTTCATTTTGTTTGTTATTAGTTATTTCATTAATTTGATTTTTATAATTTAAATCAATAGTGTTTAAACTATTTTCTTTATCTTTTAAACTTTCTTTTAATTCGTTAATTTTATTGTTTAGTTCTTCTTTTTGTTTATTTAATTGGTTTTGATAATTATTTTCAGCTTCTAATTTAATAAGTTTTTCTTGATTTGCTAATTGCTTATTTAATGAATCTATATCAGATTCTAGTTTTAATTTATCTTTTGTAATTTGTTCAAATTCTTGTTGTTTTTCTTCTAATAATTTAGTTTTTAAATTAGCAAGTTGAGTATCTGTGTTTGATTGTCAAATAGTTTTATTATCATTTAATTGTTTTTCAAAATCTAAAACTTGTTTTTCAATTGTTTGACTTAAATTTTGATTTTCTTGTTTTAATTTGGTGTTCTCTTTGAATTGTTCTTCGTTTTCTTTATTTAATTGATTTTTATATTTTTCAAATTCAATATTTGATTCTAATTGTCATTTTTCTTTTTCTTTATTTAATTTTTCTAAATAAAGTTGATCTTTATGATCAACAATTTGTTGTTGAATATTTGATAAATCTATTTGTTCAGCATTTGATAGATCTATCATATCTCCTTTTTTTGCATCTTCTAATAATTCAATAGTATTTTTATCTATAATTTTAAATTTAATATTAGACATATTTTCCTCCACAGTTAATTTAATTTTATATTATTATTTGGATTCCTTATACTTGATTTTCATACCTTATAGATTAATTTTATCTTTTATTAAAATAGTTTATTTTTGATAAAAATTGATTAATTTTAAATTTTTCAAAAGCTATTTTTTATGTATATTAACAAAAAAATATTTACTATATAATAAATATTAGATTAGAAAGAAGGTTTATTTTATGATTAAAAAAATAGGGATTCTTACCTCTGGAGGAGATGCCCCTGCAATGAACTGTGCGATTGCTGGAGTAGTTAAATCTGCTCATGCAAAAGGTATTGAAGTTTATGGTATTAGAGATGGATATAAAGGTTTATATAATGCTTGATTTGAAAAAATTACAGTAGAACAAACAACTGATATCATGTCAAAAGGTGGAACTATTTTAGGTTCAGCAAGATTTGTTGAATTTAAAGAAGAAGAAATAAGAAAAGTTGCAATTGAAAATCTTAAAAAAGAAGGTATCGAAGCTTTAGTTGTTATTGGTGGAGATGGAAGTTACATGGGAGCACAAAAATTAACTGAAATGGGAATTAATTGTGTTGGATTACCAGGAACTATTGATAATGATATTGTTTCAAGTGATTTTACAATTGGATTTGATACAGCTTTAAATACTGTAGTTGAAGCAGTTGACAGAATTAGAGATACAATGCAATCACACAATAGGGCTTGTGTTGTTGAAATTATGGGTAATGGTTGTGGTGATTTAGTTACTTATGCAGCAGTTGGAACTGTAGCTGAAATCGTAAGTCCTGCTGAAGATTTATTATCAATTGAAGAAATGGGTCAAAGAGCTAAAAAATTACGTGAACAAGGTAAAAGAAGTCTTATTATTTTAATTTCTGAAAAATCTTATGATGTTTCATCAAGTGAAATTGCAAAAAGAATTGAACAAATCAGTGGATTTGAAACACGTGCTACAATTTTAGGGCACATTCAACGTGGTGGAAAACCAACTGCTATGGATAGATATTTAGCATTTACTGCAGCTATGTTTGCAGTTGATCAATTAGTTGAAGGAAAAGGTGGACTATTTATTGGATTAGAAAACAATAAATTAGTAGCAAGAGATATTCAACAAACTTTAAATATGAAAGCTATTGATAAAAAACCATTTATTAGAAAATTAAGAGAAGCTAACGAACAATTTAGTAAATAATTTTTGAAATCAATAGATCAAGAATTTATAATTTAAATATATATTAATAAGGGGATAAATAAATGAAAAAAGAACTTTTAGAAAAGCGAATTAAGCGAACTAAAATAATTACAACCATTGGTCCTTCTACTCACTCTGCTGAAGCAATTAAAGAGTTATTTGAAAAAGGAATGACATCAATTCGTTTAAATTTCTCTCACGGGGATTATGAAGAACATGGTTCAAGAATGGAATTTGTCAAAAAAATTAGAGAAGAAATTCAAAAACCTATTTCAATTTTATTAGATACTAAAGGTCCTGAAATTCGTGTTGGAAAATTTGTTAATGGAAAACAACAAGTATCAAGAGGACAAAAAGTTACAATTTATACAGATAAAGAATCATATCTAAATAAAGAATGTGGTCAAGGAGAAATGACTGTTTCTTATGATATGTCAGTTGATTTAAAACCTGGAGATGTAATTTTAATTGATGATGGTAAATTAGAATTAACTATTGATTCAGTAAAAGATCAAGTTATTGAAGCTACTGCATTCAATCATCATGAAGTTAAAACAAATAAACGTGTAAACTTACCAGGTATTGATTTTTCAATGGATTTCTTATCTGAAAAAGATGAAAAAGATATTTTATTTGGTTGTGAACAAGGTGTAGATTATATTGCCGCATCATTTGTTAATAGTGCTCAAAATGTTAAACAAATTCGTGATATTCTAGCAAAAGGTAATAGAACTGATATTCAAGTTATTTCAAAAATTGAATCTCAAGTAGGAATTGATAATATTGATGAAATAATAAAAGAAAGTGACGGAATTATGATCGCTAGAGGGGATTTAGGATTAGAAATTCCTTACTATGATGTTCCGTATTGAGAAAAAGTAATTATTAGAAAATGTCGTGAAGCAGGAAAAATTGTAATTGTTGCAACTCAAATGTTAGAAACTATGACAAATAATCCAGCTCCAACTCGTGCTGAAGTAACTGATGTTTACTTAGCAACTGAATTAGGTGCTGATGCTACTATGTTATCAGGTGAATCTGCTACTGGAGATTTCCCATTTATTACAGTTCAAACAATGGCTACAATTAATAAACGTGCTGAAGTTGAATTCTACAATAAACTTTATTACCAACAACAATTAGATAATGCTATTAAATCAAGTTCAGGAACTCGTGCAGATATCGCTTTATCATTAGCTGAAAAATCAAGAGATGGAGATTACCGATACGCTATTGTTCTATCAAGAACAGGTCAATTATTGAAAACAATTTCTAAATTCAGACCTAACTTAGCTATTTTAGGTGTAAGTGCTAACCAAAGAATGTGAACTGCATTTGGTATTTGACACTCAATCTTTATGAATAAAGTAGATTCTGTTAATAATTTAGAAAACAACGTTGAACAATTATCTAAAATCGCTAAATCTTGAGGAGCAGTTTCTGGAGAAAAAATTCTTGTTGTAAGAGGAGAATCTATTAAAGAAGTCGCTGTTGTTTAAAAACAACTCTTATAAGTGTAGTAGAAAAATCTGCTACATTTTTTATTGAAAGTATTTTTATAAAATTAAATATGTTTGTATATTTTTATATACATTTTAAACATATAATATTATAATTTAGTTGGTGATTATTATGAGTTATTTAGAAAAAATAGGAAATTTAATTAAAGAAAATAGAATTCAATCCGGATTGTCTCAAGAACAATTAGCTAAGATGTCTAATATCCAAAGATCTCAGTTATCTAAAATTGAAAAAGGAACAATTAAAGGAGTTAACCTACATACTATTGAAAGTATTTTTAACACTTTTAATCTGTCTTTATTTCCTGCACAAATTAAACCAGGGCAACAAGATATCAAACCTTTTGTAAAGTGAGCCGGAGGAAAAACTCAGTTGTTGAATACATTATTAAAATACGTTCCCAAAGAATTCAATAGATATTACGAACCTTTTATTGGAGGAGGAGCTTTACTTTTTAAAATAAAGCCAAATAATTTTTGAATAAATGATTTTAATAAAGAACTTGTAAGTGCATTTTTATGTTTTAAAGATAATGATAAATTTGTTAAGATGATAGAACAAATTGAAAAACATCAACAAAATCACTCAGAAGAATATTTTTATAAAATTAGAGATTTGGATAGAGAAAAATCTTTTGCTAATGCAAGTATAGATCAAATTGCATCAAGATTTATATATTTAAATAAATCTTGTTTTAATGGTTTATATAGAGTTAATAAAAACGGATTTTTCAATGTTCCGTCAGCTAAAAAAACAAATGTAGTTTGTTATGATCCAAACAATTTTAAAAGCATAAGAAATTATTTCCAAAACAGCGAATGCAAAATAACATCTCTTGATTTTAGCAAAGCTGTAGAAACTGCTCAAAGTGGTGACTTTGTTTATTTCGATCCACCTTATGATAATTATGAAGAACAAAAGAACTTCACTTCATATAATAAAGATGGTTTTTCTAAACAAGATCAAATTAGATTAGCAGATCTTTTTAAAGAACTAGACAAAAAGAACGTTAAAGTAATGCTAAGTAATCATGACACAAAATTTATAAGAGAATTATACAAAGGTTTTGAGATAATAGAAGTAGAAGCCAGAAGAAACATTAACTCTAATGCTTTGAAAAGAGGTAATGTTAAAGAGGTTATAATTAGAAATTATATTGATTAAATAGCGAGGTTAGTGTGGAAAAGCTAGATTTTAATTACTGAATTAGTAACTTACAAAAAACAATAGTAAACTGAGGATATTTTGTAGATTTTGACAAGGTATTTGAAAAAGCTGATAAATATAAAGAAGAATTAAAACTTTTAAGTTCTATTATTGGTTCAGATGATATAGAAAATGATTTTGAAAATTTAATAGACAAACACCCAAGTGTTGTAAATTGTTTACCTATATTAATAGCAATAAGAAATACTGAGTCTGAAAATAAGATATTTATAAGAGAGAATAAAGATAGTATTTTGGAATTAGAATTTGATGTTGGACAATATTTAACAAAAGATAAGTATTTAAAGTTTTTCATAAACACTGGTTTAATTAGATTATTTAAAGATAATCGTATAACTAACTTAAACGATTACATATTAGGTGTTGAGGTTGGGATGGATACTAATGCAAGAAAAAATAGATCAGGAAAGATAATGGAATCTATTGTTGAGAACCAAATAATAAAAGCGGGTTATCAAAAAGATAAAGATTACTTTTCTCAAATGACCATAAAACAAATATCAAAAAAATTTAATATAGATTTATCAAAAGTATCTAAAAATAAAAGATTTGATTTTGTAATTGTTGTAGGATCTAATATTTATGCAATTGAATGTAATTACTATGGAACAACTGGTTCTAAAATTCAAGAAACTTGAAGAAGTTATCAAAAAATACTTGAAGATTCTAAAGATATAAAAAATTTCAATTTTGTATGAGTAACTGACGGACAAGGTTGAGCGAGTTCAGCAAAAGAATTGGAAGAAATCTATTATAAGTGAGAACATTTATACAATATAAAAGACTTAGAAGATGGAATTTTTTCTAAACTAAAAAATAATAAATTATAGTAGAGGTGTATTAATGAATAATCAAAAAATAATAAACATAGCCGTTATTGCTCACGTTGATGCAGGTAAATCAACATTAGTTGACGCATTATTAAAACAAGGTGGAGCATTTCGTGAAAATCAAGAAGTTGTAGCTCAAGTTATGGATTCAAACGATCAAGAACGTGAAAGAGGAATTACAATTTATTCTAAAAACTGTTCAATTAATTATAAGGATATCAAAATTAATATAGTTGATACTCCAGGACATGCTGATTTTTCAAGTGAAGTTGAACGTATCATGAAAACAGTTGATACAGTTATTCTGTTAGTCGACTCAAGTGAAGGACCAATGCCTCAAACAAGGTTTGTTTTACAAAAAGCATTAGAAGTGGGATTAAAACCAATTTTATTTATTAATAAAATTGATAAAAAAGATCAAAGAGCAGAAGAAGTTGTTGAAGAAGTATTAGAACTATTCTTAGAATTAAATGCAACTGATGAACAACTAGATTTCACTACATTATATGGAATAGCAAGAGATGGTATTGCTCAATATTCCTTAGAAGAATTATCAGAAAATTTAGATCCTTTATTTGAAACAATTGTAAATCAAGTAGGAAGTTATCCATTAGAGTTAGCTAATAATAATTTAGTAATGCAAGTTTCAACTTTAGCTTATGACAGTTTTGTTGGAAGATTAGGAATTGGAAGAATTTTTGAAGGAACAATCAAAGAAAATCAAACTGTTACTATTGTAAAAAATGATGGTTCAATTAAACAAGGTAAAATTGCAAAATTAATGGTATATCAAGGTTTAAGTCGTGTTAATGTAAAACAAGCTAGTGCTGGAGATATTATTACTTTTGCAGGAATTGAAGATATTTCAATTGGAGATACTATTAATGAATTAAATGTAGTAAAACCAATGAAACCAATTGTTATTGAAGAACCAACAATGTCAATGAACTTTTTAGTTAATACTTCACCTTTCGCTGGAAAAGCAGGAAAATTTGTAACTTCAAGAAATATTAAAGAACGTTTAGAAAAAGAAACTGAAGTTAACGTTGGTTTAAGAATTGAACCTTTAGAAAATTCAACTATTGAAGGATTTAAAGTACTAGGACGTGGTGAATTACATATTTCCGTTTTAATTGAAGCTATGAGAAGAGAAGGATTTGAGCTTGCAGTAAGCAAACCTGAAGTTTTATTCCAAAGAGATCCAATGACCGGTGAACTATTAGAACCTATGGAAAAAGTTATTATAAATGTGCCTACTGAATATTCAGGAACTGTTATTAATAAATTAAACTTAAGAAAAGGTATCATGATGGATATGGATTCTGATGGAATTAGAGATAAAATAGTTTACTCTGTTCCTTTAAGAGGATTAATTGGATTTAGAAGTGAATTTACAAACGATACTCACGGTGAAGGAATAATGGTTAAAAGTTCTATGGGGTTCCAATCTTACAAAGGTGAAATTGCTGGAAGACAAAATGGTGTGTTAGTTTCAATGGCTAACGGTAAAAGTTTACCTTATGCTTTAAATAACTTAGAAGATCGTGGAATTTTATTTATAGGTCCACAAGTTGATGTTTACGAAGGTATGATAATTGGACAACACTCACGAGATAATGATTTAGATGTTAACCCAACAACAGGTAAAAAGTTAACAAACACTAGAGCAAGTGGAAGTGATGATGCAGTTAAATTAACTCCTCCTAGAAAATTAACTCTAGAAGAAGCTTTAGAATATATTCAAGCTGATGAGTTAGTTGAAATAACACCAACTGATATTAGATTACGTAAGCGTTGATTGACTCAAGTTGAAAGAAAACAACATAGAAACGATAAATATTAAGGAAAAAATTATATTAAAAATTGATTATAAATTTTTAATCAAAAATACTCTAGAATAAATAAAAAAATGAGCAATTAAAGAATGCTCATTTTTTATATATTAAAAAGAGAACCCAAGGTTCTCTTGCATGGATAGTAGTGTCACAGCAAAATTTGCTCACACACCTTTGCTACGCCCTGTCCACGTCTTAAATATAATATATCATTTATAATTATTAAATACAATGTTTTTTATCGCATGGAATATTAAACAAAATGAAGCTTTAAATTTTTAATAGAAATACTCTAGAATAAATTAAAAAGAGAACCCAAGATTCTCTTGCATGGATAGTAGTGTCACAGCCCCGTTTGCTCTCACACCTTTGCTACGCCCTGATCCACGTCTTATGTATAATATATCATTTCTTTTTATTTGATTTGATATTTATTTCTTATATTATCTCTATTTGGAATCTAAAAGATTCTTTAGTCTTTTGTACTTTCTTTTTTATCTTTTAAAAAGTACAGACTACATATAACAAGTGCTAAAACTAAAGATATTGTCATGTAAAGATATGGATTTGTTATTAAAGCTTTATGTTGAGAATATAAATTTTTATTTCTTGGTTTTTTATAATTATTTATTTGAGGATTTTTTGTATTTTGATTTTGATTTGAGTAATTAATCGGTTTTTCTTCTTTTATATTAAGTTTAATTCTTTTCTCTCCATAAAATTTAGTTTTGAAATTATCTTTTACAGTAAGTATTAAATCGTCTTTTTCAATTCTATAATCTAAAGCGGTGTTTAATCAAAATGATAGATCTGGTATGAAATTTTTAATATTTTTAATATTTTCTTTTTTAATATTTAACTCATTAATTTCAATTAGATTACTTACATCAATTCTTTGAATAATTGGTAATTTTAAGTATAGACTTTTAATATCTTTTTCATATTTTTTACTGATAGGAATTTCTATAATAATTTCACTTTTATCGCTTCATTTAAACTTACCAAATTCTCTTTTTGAAAAATCTGTTAATTTTCAAGCACCAAAAATATTATTAATTTTATCTAAATAATTTTTATTTGTTTTTTGTAATTGTTTTTTGAATTCATTTTCAAGATCAGCTACAAGATATTCAAGTTGATCGATATTTTTATAATCTTTTATTTGATAAGGGATTGTTTTAATTGAATTTAAAACGGCTTTAGGGATTAAAAACTCGTATTTGACTTCTTTAACTGAATATTTTAATTGCGAAAATGGTGGAACTGGAAAATTGCTATGATTTCATTCTCAATTTCTATAAACTTCAAAATCCATTGCTTCATAAATATTTAAAAGTTTTAGATTTTTATCATAACCACATTTTCATTGTGTATTAAAGTCATAAAAAGCAGATCTTATACTTTTTAAATCTTTTGGATCTTTAAAAAAGTCCATACGCACAATTCCTTCGTATTCTTTTTGATTCTCACAACCAAAATTAAATTCATCTAAAAAATTACATACAACTTTTTTAGTTTGTTTTTGAATCTTTTTATCTTTATATTGATATAAATAATGTCTTTCAATATCGATATCAAATGATATTTTCATATTTAATCCATCATTTAGATAATTTAAAAATTTGTCAGATATTTTAAAAGTAAAATGTTTTAAAAAGAAGTCTTTTAATAAAGCTCTATTTCTTAGTCATTCTCTGCTGTATTTGTATGTGTTTTCATCAACTCTAGCATTATCATCAAATAAAACTGTTTTTTTATGATCTAATTTTTCAATAAACTCAAAACTATTTTTTTCAGATTCAATTTTGATATTTTGATTAGTACTATAATTTATTGAAGTTGGAACTATTTGACTAGTTGTAAAAAGTAATGGTAATAAGAATTTCATATTTATGTTCACACCCCTCATTAAAGTGTTAGATAAAAAAGAAAAAAATTACCCTTTAAATGATAATTTTTTCATTTTACATATATAAAACCCATCAGTGTTTGATTCAAAACCAAAAATTTGTTGTTCAAAAACTTTAATCATATCTTTATGTTTGTTTAAAAACTTAGTAATTTGATTATCATTTTCTTGTTTGTTAATTGTGCATGTAGAATAAACCATTTCACCATTAACTTTTAAATTTTTATAAGCATTTTCAAGTAATTGCTCTTGAAGTTTAACAGTAGCTTTTAATTGATTAAAATCTAAATTTAATTTAATTTCAGGCTTTCTTTTAAAAACTCCAAATCCTGAACAAGGAGCATCCAATAATATATAATCAAAAAATTCTTGTTTATTAATATCTCGAGCGTCCATATTAATTAGTTCGATATTATTACATCCTAAACGTTTAATATTATCTTTAATTAAACTTAATTTATTTTCACTAATTTCATTACCAATAACACTACCTGTATTTTGTAAAATACTACTAATATGAGTAAGTTTACCACCAGGAGCAGAACACATATCTAATACATTAGAATTTAAGCTTGGATTTAAAATATTTGCAACTAAAATCGAAGCTTTATCTTGAATAGTAATTAAACCGTTTTTATACATTTCAGTATTTACAATTGATTTATTAGCGATTAAACAATCTTTAACATCGGTTTTTTCTAAACTAAATTCATCTTTATACTTATTAAAAAACTCATCAGTTAAAATTTTTAAAGTGTTAACTCTAAAATAAATTCTAGGAATTTTAATATTATCAACTACAATTTGATCTAAAATGTCTTTATTGTATTGTTGTTTTAACATTAAATATAAACTATATGGAAAAGAATTTTTAATACATAATTCTAAGTCTTTATTTTTTAAATTAACGTTGCTGAACTCAGTGATATTTTTACTAAATTTATTTAAAACTGCATTCACAAAACCTGAAGTTTTACGATTTATTTTTTTAGCTACTTCAACTGATTCATTAACTATTGCATAATTAGGAATTGCATCTAAAAAGATAAATTGATAAATCGAAAGTCATAAAAGTATTTGAATTTCTTTACTAGTTTTTTTACTATCAATTAATTTATCGGTAATATGTTTTAAATAAATTTGATTAGAAATAACTCCGTGAACAATATTAAAAATTAGATCTTTATCTTGTTTAGAAATATTGGTTTGATTTGATAAAGAGTTTAATAAAATATTAGAATAAGATTTATTAATAAAAACTTTTTTTAAAATATTAAAAGCTATTTGTCTAGAATTCATGATTGTGGTGTTTTTGTTCGATACTAAAGAAATTAATTTTAAACATTAATTTTTGAATTTTAAAATCAACAAAATCTTTATCTAATAGTTTAGAAAAATCTCCATGACCTAAAACTTTATGATAAACCTTACGAGTTAGAAGTTTGATTAAATATTTCTCTGCGTCAAATTTTTTAGCTTCTTGTTTTTCTTTTTCATTTCTTGCAAGTAATTTAACGTTTGTTTCTCAGTTGTTTACAAAATACATGTAGTTTTCTTTTACAATTTCTTCAACGATTTTTTCTAATCTTTCATAAACTGTAGGACCTTTAATATTAGTTAATCCTTCTAAGTGTAAAACATCAGTAATTTTAGCAACGGCATTATCAACACTATCATTTTCAATTACATATTGATAATTGTGTTTTAAAGGAATTTCTAATAAAGCTTTATCTAATCTTGCTTTAACTTTATCTTCAGTTTCAGTTTGTCTTCCTCTAATTCTTTGAGCTAAATCATTTAATGTTGGAGGCATTAAAAATATTGATAAAGTGTTTCCTTCTTTATTTAAAACTTGAGTAGCTCCATCTACTTCAATTTCTAAAATTACGTTATAACCTTTTTCTAGTTCTTGTTCTACATATTTTCTAGGTGTTCCATAAGAATTACCTACAAAATGTGCATATTCAATTAATTCATCATTAACAATTGCTTTTGCAAACTCATCATTTGAAACAAAGTGATAGTTAACTCCATCAACTTCACCAACTCTAGGTTGACGTGTTGTCATTGAAACTGAATATTTTAATTTTAAATCTGGATTGTTTAATAATACTGAATTAACTGAACCTTTTCCAACTCCACTTGGTCCTGAAATAATAATCATTTTACCTTTTTTATTAGCCATAATTCTATTCTTCTCCTCATCTTAAAAAGTATAAAAATTTATTTTTGCAATCTTTAAAACGTAATAATTCTAATTTAGATAATTTTTCTAAATCTAATTTTTCACCAGCTTCGCAAACTATAATTGCTCAAGGATTTAAAATATTGTTATCTATTAAATAATTAATAATTTCATAATAATAATCCATGTAATTTTCATGAGCAAACGGTGGGTCTAAAAACACCAGATCAACTTTTTGATTCGTTACTTTTAATAATTCTAAAAGCTGTAGGTAATCATTTTGATATAACACATAATCTGATTTATCAATTCTAGATAAATTTTGTTTTATTATCTCAATTGCGTGCTTGCTGTTGTCATTGATTATAGCATATCTCACACCTCAGCTTAAAGATTCAATTGACAACGATCCACTACCTGCAAATAAATCTAAACTAGTCTTATTTTCAAAAATAAAATAGTTATTTAAAATGTTAAACATATCTTCTTTTATTCTTGTAAGTGTTGGTCGCGTTTGTCGAGAATCTAAAGTTTTAAGTTTCATCTTTTTATACTTACCAGCTATTATATGCATACTTATTCTCCTATAGATAATTTATAATATTATAACAAATACTAGTTTGCTATAATATGAATAAATGAGGTGTAAATATGGATATTAAAAAGGGTTTATTACAAAACGATAGGCCTTCAAATTCTTGACTATTTAAAGATACTAATAAAGAAGTAATTAGAAATACTTGTAAACAAATTAAAGATCCTACAAATCTAACTCAAGAAGAAGAATTAGTTATGAAAAAATTAATTGATTTTGTTGTAGTTAGTCAAGATGAAAATGAAAATAAAAAAGATTCAGATGATTATTTAAGACCAGCAGTTGGATTAGCTGCTCCTCAAATCGGATCAAATATTGATATGTTTTATGTTAGATTTAATTGAGATGAAAATGATATTGAAGAATATGCAATGATTAATACAAAACTTATTTCAAAATCATCTCAAATTGTAGCTTTAAAAGATGGAGAAGGTTGTTTAAGTGTCGATCAAGATCACACTGGAATTGTACCTAGATCTTATAAAATAGTTGTTGAAGGTTATGATTGATTAACTAAACAATATGTGACTTTAACTTTAAGAGGGTATCATGCAATAGTGTTTCAACATGAAATGGAACATAACATTGGAAAACTATATTATGATCGAATTAACAAACAAGATCCTATGTTTTGTAAAGATGACTGAATACTTTTATAAAATCAAGCAAAGAGAGTAGGACAAAGTTATTAGACTCCCTAAGGGATAGACCCCCTAGGGGGTCTATTTTTTTTCAAAAAAGGAGTATTTATGAAAAGAGGAAAGCAACTAAGTGTAAGTGAGTGGTTAGAAGTATTTAAGCACTACAAAGAATATTTATCTCAAAATATTACTAAAAAAGAATTTTGTTATATTTATAGCAAAATTAGAAATTCTGAAAATTATTTACTTTCAGAAGAAGCCTTCTGATATTTATCTAGAAAATATAAAGATTATAATTTAGGTATGGAACTAAAAGAATCACAAACAGGAAAAGCACCTAAAAAAGGTAAAGGATCAGGTAGACCTAGAAAGAACAAAGAAGAATATGATAAACAAAGAAACGAAGTGATTAAAGAGATTGATCGCGAAGTTTTAGAATGGTTAATAACAGACCTTTTTAAAGAAGATATTTTAAAGAAAAATAAGGTTGACAATCTAGATGAACTGATAGAAAAAATTAAGAAAAAATTTGGAGAAAATATTTCTAACAAGGAAATAATGAAAATTCTTGGAATACCTAAATCAACTTTTTACTACAAAATCAAGAAACAATCAAAAGATAAGAAAGAAGCTGTTATAGAACACGCAGAAATAATTAGAGAAGCTTTTGCAAAACAAAACGGAAGATATGGTAGAGAAAGGCTATCAGCATATATTTTCAAGACATATGGCATTATTATTAACCCTAGAACACTAGGAAGAGCAATGAATAAATTAGGTCTTTTCTGTCACGTAAGAACAACGTGCAAGAAAAAGCGTGAATCAAAAAATACTAACGTGTATTATCCAAATATTGCTAATAGAGATTATAATGGACTACAAAACGATATTTATGCAAGTGATGTTAGTTACATTCCTGCTCCAATAGATGTAGAAGGAAGACATGTTTATTTATCTATCGTAATTCATCACAAAACAAAGAAAATTGTTAGTTATAATTTATCCATATATAATGACACTAATTTAATTATGACTCACATTAGAAAAACAAAATTTCCTAAAAACTTTATTATTCACACAGACCATGGTGTAACATATTCATCGAATGAATATCTTGAGTATATAAAGCAACGAGGTGGAGTGGTGTCAATGTCAAGAATAGGTAACTCTCTAGACAATAGAGAAGCTGAATATTTCTTTTCAATTTTAAAATCAGAAATGTTTTATAACTTTGAAAAGAAAGTAAAAGAAATGACTTTTAGTGAACTAAAAGAATGTATTAAAAATTTCATTGAGTGATATAACAATGAAAGAATATTAAAAAAATTCAAATGAAAAACACCTCAAGAACTATGAGGTGTGTATAATAAACATAACTATTTAGTCTAATAATTTTGTCCCGGTTTCAAATGCTTGGTTTTTTCTTTTTAATAAAAAAGAAAAGTTATTGAGAATTTCTCTTAACTTTTCATTTAATTTCTTTTTCAAATGATAGTGTTTTAATTCTTGAAATAATTCTTTCAATTTTAATTTCTTCAACTGATGGATCTATATTATCAGCATATTTTTTATTAGTAGTTTTAATTCTTAAATTTTCTTTTAGTTGCTTAATTGAAAAATTAGAAGTAAAGAATGTCATTTTTTTATTTTCCATTCTATAATTTAATACTTCAAATAAAAAGTCATCACGTGATCAAGAAGACAAGTTTTCTCCACCAATATCATCTAAAAATAACACATCAACGTTTTTTAAATTTTCAACAATTTCTAGTCCTTTTTTACTTGTTCCATTAAAAGATCTTCTTACTTTATCAATAACTGATCTTAATGTACAAAACACAACTTTATAATCTTTAGATGAAAAAGTATTAGCTAGAATTTTAAAAATATAAGTTTTACCAACTCCAGGAGGACCATATAAATAAATACCTTTATGATTCCCTTTTTTTTGATTTTCTAAAGCGTATTTTAAAATCTTTGCTTTTTCTTTTTTTTCATTATTAGTTAATAAATTAAATTCTTCATTTGTTAATTCACTAAAATAATAATCTTTTGCAACTATAGAAAAATCTTTAACATCAAAATCAGTATATAAATAATTGTTTATAATTTTATCTAATTCTTGTTGTTGAAGTTTATGAACACAAGCGGTATTTTGAATATAAAAACGACCATTTTCAAAAACAATATTTACTTGATTACCCTTAGGGTTTTGCACACATTCTTTGTTAATATCACACTCTTTATAAAATAATAAAAAATCATCTAATATATCTTGATTTTTTAAAAGCACCTCATCGGTGATAGGTGTTTGACTTTTTTGTGATTCAATGATTAAACTATTTATTTTTTTATTATTCTTATATTTTTCTAGTTGCATATTATTCTCCTATAAAAGTGCTTCAAGTTCTTCAAAAATAGTTGTATTTTGAGATAATTGTTCATTTAAAAAATCATTTGCTAAATTAGATTCTAATAGATCGTTTGTTTGAATTATTTTATCAACATGAGCTGAACTATTTTTGATCTTTTTCAAGTAAGTCATTGTTTTTTCAGTGCTTTTTATATTTTTTTCATATAAAGTTTTAGCTATTTTTTGAATATATTTAACTACGATAGATCCATTATTTTTTTTATAACTAAAATCAATTAAACAATTAATAATTCCATCATTAAATTTGTATGTGTTTTTAATATTATCAATCGCATGAGCTCAAGCTGATAAATCAATATTATACTTAGCTTTACAATAATCATTTCAATGCATGTTATCAATAATTTGAATCATGTTTTGTTGATTTTGAGTTTTTTTAGTATTAGTTTTATTTTTTTGTTTTTCACTTGTAACTAAAGAAATTAATTCTCTTTCAAGTAAGATTAAATCAATTGATTTTTTATCAAAATCATATGAATTATTAATTAATAAAATTACTTCATTTTCAGTTAATTTTTTAATAATTAAAACATCAACAAGTATTTTTGCGAGATTTTCAGAACATAGATCTATAGTAATGTTTTGTTCTTTTAATTTAGTATCAATGTAATTTACATCTAAAACTTCTTTTAATTTTTCACAATTTGATGAATTAACTTTTAAGCTTGTTTTGTATTTTTTAGAATCATTCATAAATGAATAGTCAATGATATCAGCAAAATCAATATGAACTTCTTCAAATTCATCTTGATTAATTTTATTAACACCTTTTAACATAAACTTAGTAATTTCATAATTTTGTTCATCTAAAGTTTTTTCTAATAAATTATTTAAATAATCATTATTAAAAAAGTCTTTGCTTTTTAAAGGTGAAATTATTTGAAATTTAACTAGTTTTGATTGATCTTTTTTAACATAAACTTTAACAAGATTTAATGCATTTAAAATATCTAAAGCATCAACAATTTCTTTATGAGTCATTTGAGTAATACTACATAGTCTTTCTTCATCTAATCCTTGGTTTTTTAATTTAGAAGTGATGATATTTTCTTGAATCAATGTTAAAAATAAACTAACTGTTTTAGCTCCAATTAATGGTTGATATAAACATGTTAAGGTTTTGTATTCTTCAGCATCCAAAATTGGTGGACTATCTACTGAATATTTAAAGCCTTTTTTTAAAACTTCCATAATAATCCCCCTAATGCTTTTATATTAATAATATTAATATGTTTTAACCTTAAAATATTTTTAAAAGATTTAAATATTTTTCAATGTTATTTTCGTTTTATAACACAATTAAAAATAACTATTTAACATAGTGTTTAATATATGTTTTCCACTTTTCAACAACAGTTATTTTTGACAGTTATTACAATAGTATGTTCCTCTTTGATTTACTTGAATTTTTAAAATTTTTGATCCACATACTTTGCAATTTTTATTATTTTGTAAATGTACTTTTAATTCATTTTGATATTGACCTTTAACTCCAGGTAAAGATTCAAAATCATTAATTGTAGTTCCATTCATTTCAATAGCTTTTTGTAAAACTTGTTCAGCATTGTATATTATATCTTTTATTTGTTCTTTTGATAATAACTTAGAAGCTTTATTAGGTAAAATTTTTGATAAAAATAAAACTTCATTTACATAAATGTTTCCTAATCCAGCTATTATATTTTGATCTAGTAATAAAGTTTTAATTGCTTTATTACTATTTTTTGTTTTTGAATATAAATACTCAACTGTGGTTTGTCCATTTAATGGAACTGGTCCTAATTTATCTAATTTAGATTCTAATAAATAATTATCTTTATTATAAATATCTAAAGTTCCAAAACCTCTAGCATCATAAAATCTAAACACCATATCATCATCTAATAAAATTTCAGCTCTTAATCAAGATTGTTTATAACTGTAATTATTTTGTTGTTCAACTACTCATTTTCCAGTCATTCTTAAATGAGAAATAATTACATAATCATCTAGTTCAATAACAATATATTTCGCTTTATTAAAAACTTCGTTTATTTTTTGATTTTTAACTAGATTTTTAAAATCAAGTGCTGATTTAGTTTTAATAATTTTTTCTGAAAATATGTTTGCATCTTTAATTATTTTGTTTGTAATTTTGGGTTTGATAACTTTTACAACTGTACTAACTTCTGGTAATTCTGGCATATAAACTCCTATTTTAATCCATATCAAGTATTTGCTTGAGATTGTGACACTTCTAAATTAATAATCGCTTTATCATCAATATTTAATCATTTAATCATATCAACTAAAGCTGAACCCATTTTATCAACTACAATTTGTTTGACTTGATCTAATTCATTTAAAGGAACTTCTAAAATAATTTCATCGTGAATTTGACCTATCATAATAGTTTTTAAATTATTTAATTTTAATTCTTTAAAAATAGATATCATAGCTACTTTTAA
Organism: Mycoplasma yeatsii GM274B; assembly: GCF_000875755.1. GTDB lineage: Bacteria > Bacillota_I > Bacilli_A > Mycoplasmatales > Mycoplasmataceae > Mycoplasma > Mycoplasma yeatsii. Next base: position 725,033 of record NZ_CP007520.1, read on the forward strand.
AATATCTGAAGCAGTTCCTTGAATTGGCATATTAACAGCAATTCTTTCTCCAAATTTTCTAACTAAATATTGTTTAGATTCTAATTCTAAAAGATGTCTTTTTCTATTTGTTAATGTTGAAGAGTATTTATTTTCTTTAGCTTTTTGAATTTGATCTTGTTTAAATTGTAATAATCCAGGAAATGACTTATAGTAGTCTTCTATCATTTGCTTTGCGGTTTTAACATCAACATTTAAATCATTTGCTAAACCATAATCAGTTAAACCATATAGAATACCAAAATTAAATACTTTAGCCATTCTTCTTTGTTCAGGTGATACTTTTTGATCTTTTGATATATTAAAAATTAATCTAGCAGCTTGATCATGAATATCTTTATTAGCATTAAAAGTATCAATTAAAACTTGTTCTTTTGACATTTGAGCTAAAACTCTTAGTTCAATTTGAGAATAATCAAAACTTAAAAATGTTTTATCACTTGAAGTTGTAAATATTTTTCTTACTTGTTTTTGATCTTCATCTTGAATAGAAATATTTTGAATATTTGGATAAGCTGAACTTAATCTTCCAGTATTTGTTAAAGTGTGATTAAAAATTGTATGAATTTTATTATCATCATAAATAAATTTTTCAAAACCTTTTAAATAAGTTGTATATAATTTATGAAATTTTCTATGTTCAATTAATAGGTTAACAATAGGATGATAAGCTTGTAATTTTTCTAAAACATCTTTTGATGTAGCATTTTTATCTAGGTTTGGAAGATTAAGTTTATCGAATAATAATTCTTGAACTTGTTTTGGAGAAGCAAAATTAAAATCATCATCTATAATGTCATTTAAAATTTCTTTCATATCATTTTCAATGTTTTGAAGTTTAATTAAAATATTTTGAGTTTGAGTTTTTAATTCTTTTTTATCAATATAAATTCCTTGACGTTCAGCAACATATAATACTTCAATTAATAAATGATCTAATTTGTAATAAAGATCTAATGTATTAGTTTGTTTTAATTGATCGATTAATTTATCAAAATTGTTTTTTAAAATAATTGCTTTTTTAGTAATATATTCAGATTTTTTATCTAAATCAATATTTGGATTTTTCTTAACACCTTTTCCAAAAATATCTTCTTTGCTTTCTAAATATATTTTTGGATCAATCATTTTAATTTGATGTTCTAATTCTGATTTAGCAAAAGCGTTTAATGAATAACAAGCAACCATAAAATCAAAACTAAAATCAGTTACATAAACATCATAACCGTGATTTTTTAATAAATAAGTTGTTTTTTTAATATCATATGTAATTTTTTCTAACTTATCATCTTTTAAGAATTTTTCTAACTCAGTATCAATTAAACCATCAACAAAATCATCAAAAATACTCAATTGTTGAACTTGTTTTTTAAAATCAATATAAAAATTTCCTTTACTATTAGAAATACCAATTCCAATCATATTATCTAAATGATAATTTTCTTCTAGTGATTCAACATAAATATAATTTTTCTCATCATTATATTCTTTAGATCATTTTTTTAAAATAGTGATATTTGGTTTTTCTTCTTTTGTTTCATTTTCTTTATCCATATCACAAAGAGAATTAAATTTATTTATTAAAGAAAACATTTCATATTTAGTTAAGAATTTTTTAATATTTTTTGGATCTAAATTTATTGGATCAAATTCAAGTTCTTCAATATTAACATCAGTTTTAATTGTTGCTAATTTCTTGCATAAAAAAGCTGAGTCTTGATCGTTTTCTAATTTAGTTTTTGTTGATCCTGAAATTTGATTTATATTATTATAAATATTTTCTAAATTACCATATGTATTTATTAATTTGCTTGCTCCTTTATGACCAATTCCACTTACACCTTTTAAATTATCTGAACTATCACCCATAATAGCTTTTAAATCTGGAACTTGTTTTGGTAAAACTTCTCATAATTTAAACAATTCTTGTTCATTAATTACATCCGGATTTCCAATACCTTGTTTTGGTACAACACACACAGTTTTATTACTAATTAGTTGATACATATCTTTATCACTACTTAATATTTCAACACTAACTTCATCAAATTTTTGTTCAGCAACTTTTGCAATAGTTCCAACTATATCATCAGCTTCGACATCATCTCTTTCAAATCAACAAATGTTTGCAGAAGTTAAAAACTCTCTAATTATTGGTAACTGTTTTATTAACTCTTCAGGTGTTTTTTGTCTTCCTGCTTTATAATCTTTTAACATTTCATGTCTGAAAGTTTTTTTGCCTTTATCAAAAGCGATAAATAAACAATCATAAGGACCTCGCGAGTTTAAAACAGATAACATCATATTTATAAAAGAATAAACTGCATTTGTAGGTGTTCCAGTTGTTGTTCTCATAATTGGACTTGATGAATATGCCGTTGCATAATATGCTCTAAATAATAATGAGTTACCATCTATTATTAATATTTTTTTCATAATTTTCTCCTTAGATTTGTTTAATTAGTTTTACAAATTTTGCTGATATTTTATTTTGTCTTGTGTTAGGTTGAATTTCAATAATATAAGCTTTATTAACAATAAGTTTATCTTTAACTTGCTCATAATCATTTGCAAAAATAGTCACATCAACTTCTGAAGTACTATCAAATATTGAAACAAATGCCATTGTATTATTATTCTTATCTTTAATTTCTTTAATGTTTGAAATAAATCCAACAATAATTTGATTTTGATTTACTGTTAATTTTGAAATATCAACAGGGTTGTATTTTAAATTAGAGTTTTTAATTTTTAAAATAGGATTTGAATCAATAAAAAATCCATATAATTCTTTTTCAAACATAGCTAATGTTTCATCATCAAATTCATCATAATCAATTAGAATAACTTTTTCTTCATCACTTATATTTTTTAAATCTTTAAAGGCAACTGCTTGATCATAAATAATATCTAAATTTTTTAACATAGTTTGTTTATTTAAGTTTCACAAACTATCTAATGCTCCAGCTCTAATTAAAATTTGAATTGTACTTATTGATACTTTTTGATTAATCATAGCTAAAACAAAACTATTAATGTCTTTAAACATTTCTTTACTTTCTTTTTTTGCTTGTGATATTTTTTTAACAATTTCTATACCTATTCCTTTAATTGTTGTTAGTGGCATATAAATTTGTTTATTTCTTATTTGATAAGTTAGTGAAGTATTTAAAATAATCGGTTTATTTATCTTAATATTATATTCATTTAACTCTTTAATATATTGGTGTGTTTTTAATTCACTTCCAATCACTCCGCTTAATAAACTACTGTAGAATTCACAAGTATAATTAGCTTTAAAATATGCTAATCAATAACTTACATAAGAATATGAAATTGAGTGAGATTTATTAAATCCATAATTAGAAAATTTATCAATTCAGTTTCAAATTAAATTAGCTTTATTTGGTGATAAGTTGTTTAGTTTTATTGCATTATCAACAAATTCTTCTCTTGCTTGATGCATATAATCAGCATTTTTCTTACTCATAGCTCTTCTTACAATATCAGCTTTTGCTAGTGAAAAATTACCAACTTTTTTAAGCATTTGCATAACTTGTTCTTGATATACAATAACTCCATATGTTGATTTTAAAATATCATAAACACTATCATCAATAACTTTCAGATTAGGTAATTTTTTATTAGATAAATATTGTGGAATCATTTCTTGAGGACCAGGTCTATATAAAGCAGAAGCATCAGAAATACTTGATATAGAGTCAACTTTCATCTTAACGATTAAATCTGTCATTCCTTTAGATTCTAATTGAAATATACCTGAAGTATGTCCTTTTTGTAAAAGATTAAATGTTTTTCAATTATTTAATGGGATTTGGTTTAATTTAACATTAATATTGTAATTTTTTTGTATTAAATGTTTAATTTCTTGTAATGTTGTTAGATTTTTTAAACCTAAAATATCCATTTTAATTAAACCTATTTCTTCTAAATAACTCATATCATATTGAGTTTGAAAAATACCATTATAACCGATTTTAATTGGAGCAATTTGTCTTAAATCAACATCAGATAAAATAACTCCAGCAGCATGAGTTCCAGATTGTCTAGGTAGTCCAACAATCATATTCATAGCATCAAAAATAGTTTTAAAATTTTCATCTTGATAATAATCTTTTAATATTTTGTTTTCATTTACAAAATCTAAAAAATTAATATCTTTATCATGATCTAAAAGTTTAGATATTTTATTTACAATATTCATTTCAATTTTAAAAACTCTACATACATCTCTTCAAGCCATTTTATAACCAATTGTTTGATAAGTTGTTATTGTTGCAACATTATATTTTCCATATTTTTCAAATAAATATTCTAAAACTTCTTCACGTCTATTATCTTGAAAATCTACATCAATATCAGGAAGTGTTTGACGTTCAGGATTTAAAAATCTTTCAAACAATAGATCATATTTTAAAGGATCAACATCAGTAATTCTTAATAAAAAACTAACTAAACTACCTGCAGCACTACCACGTCCAGGACCTACCATAATATCTTGTTTTTTAGCAAAATTAACATAATCAGCAACTACTAAAAAATAATCACTAAATCCCATGTTTTTTATGACATTTAGTTCATATTCCAATCTTTTAAAATACTCTTTTGCATTAATTTGTTGATTATTTTTTTGGTTATATTTAATAAATGCTTTTAAAGATAATTCACATCTTTGTTTTAAAAATTCATTACTTGAAATATTGTCTGGTGTTTTGTATTTTATTAAATATTTTGTATCATTGTCAAAAAGATCAAAACTTACTTTTGAAAGTATTTCAATACTTACTTTTAAAATATTTTTTACCGAATAATTATTTTGTTCTAAAAAAGTTATATCAGGATAACAATTAAAAGAATCAATGTTTATTTCATCAAGAGTTTTAGTTTGTCTTATTGCAGTTAAAATTTTATAAACATCTTTTTGATCAGGATCTAAATAGTTAATTGGTTCTAAGTATAATTTCAATTCATCAGCATCATATAAATCATCATTTAAAATTATTTTTAAATTAGTTTTAAATTCTTGATCAGTAAAATTAGCTATAACTACAACATTTGTATTTATATTTTGATAAATATAATTTTTAATATCTTGATCAGAATGAGTAAAACCGTCATGTAAAAAACTAGATATATGACAAATAATTTGATAACCTAATCTATTTTTTGCATAAATACATAATCTAGTTTGATCGTCAAAATCTATGTTTAATCCAACAATTGGTTTAATATTATTTTTTTGAGATTTTTTAATAAATTCAGCAACACCAAACATAGTGTTTTTTTCACAATAAAAAGCATAATCAAAGTCATGCTTTTTAACAAAAGAAATGTAATCATCAATTTTAATTAATGAATCTAAAAAATTATATTCACTTTTAACTGTAAACAGTGGTGTAAAATTCATGATTTACCTCCTTTGTTTTAATTTTTATTCTTTATTTTCTAGGACTTCTCCATTTTTGAATACAAATTCAGTTATATGGTTTTGAATTGTTTCTTCTAAAAGTTCAGGTCATAAAATAGCATCTTCTTGAGCGATTGCTGTGTGAAGTCTAGGTTTTGTAACAGGTTGTTTTGGCACAAACATACTACATACATCATCAAATGGAAGAATTGAAGTTTCATATGTATCAATAAACTTAGAAATTTCAATAATTTCTTCTTTATCATATGTAATAACCGGTCTTAAAATAGGTATTAAACTTGTTCTGTTTATTACATCCATACTTTCAATAGTCTGACTAGCTACTTGACCTAAACTTTCACCTGTAATTAGAGCTTTGTAATTGTATTTATCAGCAATAGCGTTTGCTATTCTCATAAACATTCTTCTCATAATAGTTATCTTATAACTTTCTTCAGGAATATGTTGTAATTCTTGTAACATTAAAGCAAAATCACAAACATATAATCTAAAAGTTGATGAATTATATTTAGATAATTTTTTAGCTAAATCAAAAACTTTTTTTAATGCTTCAGCTGAAGTGTGAGGTGGAGTCATAAAGTGGATAAAATCAACATGCATACCTCTTTTTAAAGTTAAAAATGAAGCAACAGGCGAATCAATTCCACCACTTAATAAACTTAAACCTTTACCGCTAATTCCAACTGGTAATCCTTTTAAACCACTAATTCTATTATCAAAAACTTCAGCATGATCTTTTTTAATTACAACTTCTATTTTTAAATCAGGATTGTGAACATCAACAGATAAATTAGAACAAGCTTTTAAAATTTCTGGAGCTAATTTTTGTTTAATTTCAATACTTGTCAACGGAAATGATTTATCTTTTCTAGTTGCTTCTAATTTAAAAGTTTTTGCATTAGATTGTTCAACTATTTTTAAAATAGCATTTTTAATATCTTCAAGATCTTTTTTTGTGTGTTGAATAACTGATAATGAATAAATTCCAAAAACAGTTTTTAATTCTTCTAAAACATCATTTGAAATTTCATCATTAACTTTTAATATTAAAGAATTATTATCTTTAATATATTCAATATCATCTTTATTAAATCTTTTTAACTTAAATTTAATGTTAGAAATTAACTTATCAACGAATCTGAATCTGTTATTTCCTTTTAATGTTAATTCACCATATCTTATTAAAATGTGTTTCATGTTTTCTCCTAACTTCTAAATTTTATTTTCATTAAATAAATCTATACCTAACTCAATAGTTCTTTTATAATCTTTTAACTCATAAGCATTCATTATTTCATTTATTTTCTTATTAGAATTATTTTTATAATCTAAATAACGATTAGCATAAGTCACAACATACTGAGCTAATTTATCTAACATAACTTCGTCAATAACATTATGTTTAATATAAATTGTTTTTCTTAATTGAACATCTAATTTTTTTAACATTGCATCAAAATTATCTGGTGAAGATAAAATAGCATTATTTTTCTTTTCAATATCTTCTAAATCTTGATATCTAGCTTTAATTTTATTTTTATATTGTTGTAAGTTTTTAATATCACTATGTTTGTAAATAATTGATTCAGTACACAATAATGTAGTTCTAATGTTGTCTAGTTTTGATTCAACTTCTTCTAAGAATGAATCTTTAGTTCTTAAAATAGAATAAATTTCTATAAAGTCATTATAATAACTTTCTAATCTGGTTAAAATATTTTTTATTTGATATGCACATTTATATAACACTGAATAAGCTTCTATTGAATATTTAAACTTAATAAATTTAGAACAAATAATTTTGTATTCATCATTAATTGAATCAATAAAAGGTTTAATAGCATAGTATTTTCCTTTAGCTATATCAATGTCGTTTTTTAATGAAGTATTTAAAAGAATTAATTGTTCTATTTTTTTACTTTCATTTTCAAACTCTTTTATAATGTTTTGAATTTTTCCAATATTATTTTCAAAGAATATAAAAACTTTATCTTCAAATTTTAAATAAGAACTTAATCTATCAATATCATTAAATAATTGTTGATATTGATTTGTCGCTGAATCAATTTTTCCATTATATATAAACTGTGATATTTTTTCTTTATGTTCTTTAAAATTATTATTTATATCATCAAGTTTATGATCTTTATCATTTTTAAGAATTAATTGTTTATTAATTTCTTCTAGTTTTTGATATAAAGTACCATTTTTTTCTAATGACATAGCTATTCGGTGAGTTTTATCAATAAACTTAATACATCTAGAGATTCCTTCAGATAAATTAATGATTTTTTTAAACGCTTCTTCAAACTTACCTATCTTGATATAATAATCGCAAATAGTAATTTTTTTATTAATTACTTGTTTATACTCTTCAATAATTGAGACATTAACTTTTAATTCATTTTGCTCTTTTTTTAGATCTACAAAATCAAAAATTTCATTAGCAGTTTCTTGAATAATAATTTTAGTATCTCTTAATAAAAACTCAACTTCAGTTACTTTTTGAGTTTCATAATATATATCTCTAACATTTAATTCTAAGTTTTTAGATACTTCTAAAAGTTTATTTGCTCTGTGTAAATTTTTTATAGAAGGAAATCTTTTTGATTTAAAACTTCATTTATTGACACCAAAATATTGACTTACATTTTCAATTAATTCAGGTAGTTGAATTTTATAAATTTCATAGTATTTTACTTTTCATATTTCAATATCTTGTTTTAAATTTTCATTACTAGAATTTTCAACAATAAAATTCATTCTATTTAAACGATTAGGTAGCGGGTGTTTTAAAATTCTTTCAATAATATTTGTTGTTTTAAAAGCTTTACTAATAATATTTTTATAAATTGTCAACATTGATACACTAATAAGTAAACCAAAAAAACCTATTCCAAAAGCAACATATGAAATAAGCTCAATAATTCTATTTGAACTAAAAATAAATATAGGATTTATGATCATTTTCATTGCTTTTGCTCCTTTTTTCTAAAATAAATTATACCAAAATAGACTAACTATTAAGATAAGTGAAAATAAAGTTGTTGGTGATTGTTTTAGAGTTTAGATGTATCTTATTTCATTTCTAATCCTTTCATTTTAATGAAAGGTTTTGTGAGATTGATCTAACACCAGTTTTGATATCAATTGGATTGGGTTCGTCTTTTCAGTTGACAATAACTTTTCATATTAAACCTTTTTCGATATTATCAATTGGATTAAAATTTTAAAATATTATCATTAATACTATAGAAAAGGAGTGACAACTAATGAAAAATATAGAACACAATAGCAGAATCATACCATGAGATTCAATTCCTGAAGAAGATCTTTTAAAACGTGCAAAAGAAGTGGCTGAAGAAGTTGCAAATGATAAAGAGTTTGTTGCTCTTTTAAAAAGACTAGAAAAGATGTAATACATAATAAAAAGACTCATGAGAGTCTTTTTCTTTTAATAATTTATAGTGTAATTTTTATCAATACTTTTTGTATTTGTATGGATAATATAATGATTTTCAGTAGTTTATAATTCATATAAAAATATGTTAATAGGCTCACTTCATTTATCATTAATATTCTTATACGTGATATTTAAACCACTTGATAAACATGATGAATACTGTTGATGACGATAATTGTTGATAGCATTTGATTCTTACTTACTTTAGCAAACATTAAACTAGTAAAAAAATAAAACCGTACTTTAAAATCAAAATTTAACAAAAGCTCTTAACTATAAAAGTAAATACCTACTTAAATATTTGAAGTCATAGTAATGGTTGAAAAATTACTAAGCCAAATAAAAAACTAAGATTTTTAAGACAATTTTTAAGACAAAATAGTTATGTTGGTTTTTTATATAAGTACTTCACATCTGTTAGGAGTTTTTCGTTTTAAATGTTTTATTTTTTTTATTGTTATATCATTTAATAAATTATTTGATTTCATTTTTTAATTGGTTGAAAGTTGGTTTTCATACAGCTTTTTAAAATCAAAAAACATTTCTGACTTTAATATTAAAAAGAAATATAGATCTGTTTTTATTATCAAATTTTAACTCTTTTTTTAGGAGAAATATACATTTTGTCTTCTGGTTGAATGTTGAAAGCTTTAACAAACTCTTCATTATTAGCTGTCTGGATGTTAGCTCTTAATTCAGCAGGTGCGTGTGGGTCTTGTTCTAGTAAACGTTTAGCACGTTCAGGTTTAAATTTAGCTTTTCAAGCTTTTGCTCAATTAATGAAGAATTTTTCAGCACTATAGTCAGGTTCTCTTTTAGCAGCTTCTAATGCACAACTTACACCACCAGCATCAGCAATATTTTCACTAACAGTTAGTTGACCATTGCATTTACCATAATCAGTTTCAACATCGTCAAAAAGATCAATCATTGCTTTGATTTTATTGGTAAATTTAGCAAAATCCTCTTGTGTTCATCACATTTTTAAACAACCTTTTTCATCAAAATTAGCACCATTATTGTCAAATGCATGTGAAATTTCATGAGCAATTATAGCTCCAATACCACCATAATTTTCTGAGGTTGTATGTTTAATTGAATAGAAGGTACCTTGTAATATTCCAGCTGGAAAAACAATGTGATTGTACATTGGGTGGTAGTAGGCATTAACTTGGTATGGGGTCATAATTCAATAGTTTTTATTAATTGGTTGTTTATATTGATTTAAATTGTATTTATGTAATATTTCATTAAATTTTAAAACATTTTCAATCAATGAATTTGATGATGTTGTTAGTTCACTATAATAAGGTCTTAATTCAGTAGGATATCCAATATGTGCATTTAAAGTATTCAATTTTAAAATTGCTTTATCGATTGTATTTTGACTCAATCAGGTGTTTTTTTGCAATCTTTTTTTGTATATTTCAATCATATGTTTAACCATTTTTTCAACATCACTTTTAGCTTTTGCACCTAATTGTTTTTTACCAAAATATACACCTATTGGCATAGAAAAGAATTTTAATGCTAAATTTAAGGCATGTTTATTTTTATTTTCAACCTTGTCTTGACCACTTACAAATAGCGAATATTTAGATGCTAAAGTACGAGTTTTTTCATCTAGATATGGTGCAAAAGTTAAAACTAATTTAATAAGCATTCAAGCCCTAATTAATTCAAAGTTTTTTTCGTTTAAGATTTTATCAATATTTAATGCAAAATTATCATCTGAAAAAATTATTTTATCAACTTCATCATTAATTACTTTACTTACTATGCTAGCAATATTAAAATGCTTGGTCTTAGCAACAATTTTTTTGTAATCATAAGGTTTATAAAGTTCAGTATAACGAACTTTTTGTAGCGAAGTTAGTGAGTATTTAGCAATAATTTCATCAAACTTTAAAGCTTTGTGAATGATTTTATTAATTTCAGAAGTGTCTTTAATAAATAGTGTTAATAACTTTCTAGCCATTGCTTTAAATGATTTTAGAAACACTGCTTTTTGTTCTTTTGTATCATAGTGACTTTTGTCAGGAAGAATATGATTAGCAATACTTGCATAAAGAGTCTGGATTGATGGATCTAAAAAGTCTAAAAAAACACCAAAACTAATAGGTAGCTCATAGCCTCTTAACATAAATTTCACATAGTTGTCTTGTAGCTCTTTTAGTGATTAAAGATTTAAAATTTCATCAAAATAAGGCTTTAGTGGACTTACACCTAACTCGTTTCTTTTTTCAATATCACTTGTTAATTTGTAGAAATTGGCAAAATTAATTAAGTTAACATCACTTAATTTGTTTGTCTTGTTTTGTTGTAAAATTTTCTTTGCTATACGTGTAACTATTTTTTCATTGCGAATTTCTAGTTCATCAAATTCACTTATTGAAGAGCGATCTGATGGAATTTTAGCTGTTTCTAATCATTCATTATTAATAGCCTTGAATAGATTATCTTTTACATTATATTTCATTGCGACTCCTTATTTGAGTAATCTCTCATAGATTTTATTTTAAGTTGTCATAGATATTTTGCTAAATAATTTCTTTCTACCTACAACAAAAACTTAAGAACAACATTAGTTGACTTGTTTTTTATTATATCACTATTAAATAACACGTTTAAATAATAAGAATTAGTTTAAAACTAAACAGACTAACACCTATTGAATATGCAAGACAGGACACCGCTTAAAAAAGTCCGGATTTCGGGGTACCGAGCAATGTAATATGTAAAAAAAGACTCATGAGAGTCTTTTTTTAATAGTTTTATAACCCTAATTCTTCATCAGTTTTTAATTCTAAAGCTGAACCAATATAAGCAAATATTTCTGGGCTTTGTTTTATATATTTGCCTTCTAATATTCTTATAACACTTTCAATAGTATCTTTTAACGGTACATATTGACCAGGACTTTTTGTGAAATGTTCAGTCATAAAGAAGTTTTGAGTAAAGAAATTTTCTAATTGTAAAGCTTTTTTAACAATAATTTTATTTTCAGCATCTAGTTCATCAAATCCTAAAATTAAAATTACATCTTCTAAATCCTTGTATGCTTTTAAGATTTTTTTAACTTCTAAAATAGCTTCAAAATGTTTTTTACCAATAAGAGATTCATCTAATGAACTTGATGAACTTGCTAGCGGATCAAAAGCAGGAAGAATATTTTTTGCAGCTTGATCTCTTGATAAAACTAAATTTGAATCTAAGTGATTAAAAACTGCAACAGCTGAAGGATCACTTAAATCATCCATTGGTAAAAACACTGTTTGAAATGAAGTAATTGATGCATTTTGATTTTTAAATAAACGATCTTGGATATTTGCTACATCACTTTCTAATGTAGATTGATAACCTCCAATTGAAGGTTTTTTACCAAGTGTTGCACTAACTTCATTTTCTGCTTGAATAAAACGATAAATATTATCTATAAATAGTAAAACATCTTCTTTTTTATAATCTCTTAAATATTCAGCAGCAGTTACTCCAATTGGTACAATCGACATTCTAGCTCCTGGAGATTCATTCATTTTTGAAATATACATTGTTGAATTTTTCATAAGATCAGATTGAACTAATTCATCATAAAGTTCAATCGCTTCTCTAGAACGTTCTCCTGAACCAATAAAAATATTTGAAGTATTTTTATATCTATTATTTACATTAAAAATAATCTCTTTCATAAGAACTGTTTTACCAACACCAGCCCCACCAAAAATACCTAATTTAAATCCTTTAAAAATAGGTATGAAAAAATCAATTGCTTTAATTCCTGTTTCAATAAATTCATTTTCAACATTTATCTGTCTTTTATTATTAATAATTGAATTCATTTCAATTAAATCAACATCTTTATTATTCTCATTATTTAATGAAATTCCTGAAAAACTATAAATATTATTTTTTGCTTTATCTCCAACTGGAACCATAAAACTTTTATTTGTGTTTTTAACTACATCACTTATTGAAATAGATCTAGATGAATAAATAACAATCGCTCTAATATGAGTATTACTAATAATACTTTTAACTAGTAAATATGTAGTGTTATTATGAGTTGTTAGTAAATGATTAACTAAAGGTAAATGTTTAGAATCAAATTCGATATCTATAACATCTCCTGATATACTAATAATTTTTCCATCCATTATTTATCACCTAATTTCTGTGCAGCTTTTTCTAAAAATGATTTATCTATTTCTAAAAAATCATAATCATTTTCTATATCTCAATTTAAATCTAAATAATCAGAATATTGTTTTAATGCAAATAAGAAATAGTTTCTTGTCATTTCTTCATCATATTGATCACTTGATTTAATAAGTTCAAATTGTCTTTGTCCTTCGTTGTGATTATTAATAAAATAATCTAAAAATAATAATGCTTTTTGTTCGTCTTTAATAGTTTTAATTAATGATCATTGAATAATTTTGCTCATCATTAAAATGAAATTGTAAGTGTATAACAAATATCCTTTTTGTAAGAATAGCTTATCTATCATTTTTCCTTTATACATTAAATCAGCAACTTGATCATTTAACTTATAATCTAATGAAGCAAGTTTTAATTGACGTTTATATTTTCTGTAAGTTTTACCAATATCGCTAGCAATTTTTGTCATTGATTTATTTTGAACACTACTTCCGGTTCTTGAAACTGAAAAGTCAATATCAATAGCAGGAAGTACTCCTCGAGAAAATAACTTACTACTTGTGACAATTTGTCCATCAGTAATTGAAATCACATTTGATGCAACTAAACTAGTTAGATCATTATCAGTAGTTTGAATAATTGGCAGTGCAGTAATTGTTTTTGTATTTTTAAATGATCCAGCACGTTCTAATAATTGAGAATGAGAAAAAAACATATCTCCAGGCATCGCTTCTTTTCCTACTGGTCTATTACTTAGTAATGCTATTTCTCTAAAAATATTGGCATGTTTTGTTAGATCATCAAAAATAATTAACACATCATCAGTAAGTGAGATATTTTCAGCATGAGCCATTCCGATATAAGGAGCTAGATATTGTTCATATGCACTAGTTGCAGGAGCATCAATAATAATAGTATTTTTTAAAGCATCATACTTTTCTAAAGTATTGTAAATTCTTGAAATAGTTTCTCTTTTTTGACCAATTGCAACATAAACACATTTAACACCTTTTTGTGATTGATTAATTACTGTATTTAATGCTATATGAGTTTTTCCAGTTTGACGATCTCCAATAATTAATTCACGTTGACCTTTTCCTATAGGAATCAATAAATCAATTGCAGTTAATCCGGTATAAAGTTGTTCATTTAATCTTTGAACTCTCATTAAATCTTGATTTACTTTAAATATTTTACTTGAAGCATCGTTTTTATCTTTTTTAATAACTTCATTAGCAGGTAAAATTGCATTTCCATAAATATCAATTACTTTATTAAAATGTTGTTTACTAGTAAATACTTCATCTGATTGATCTGATAATTCTATTTCATCACCAATAGATAATTTTTGACCTTCTAAATTAGCTAGTAGATATGCAAAATTTTCTGAAGCACTAATTAAAAATAACCTAACATCATTATTTTTTACTGAGGTAAAAACTTGTTGTTGACAATAATCGAAACTTCCTTCAACTTGAACAATATAATCATAAATTGCTACAACTTTAGGATTAGTATTTGAAACTTTTTTGTTTATTTTTGAGTTCATTTTTTTATCCTTTCGCTCCTATTATTATTAAGATTGTTGAGATTAACATAACACTTGAACTAAGTATTGTTAAAATGATAAATGTTGATTTTAATTGTTTTCTATTTTTATTTTTATACAAGTATACACAACTATTTATTATTAAAAATAAAGTACTTAGTGCTAATAAACTAATTCCTATTACTAATGAATAGTTATCTGAAATTTTTTGTTCATCTTTGTTTTTTTGTATTGCTAATTGATAGTATTTATTAAATTCTTCATACTCTTTTGAGTTTGGTTGTAAATCAACCGGAGCTAATAAAATTTTAATTATTTCAACATATTCTCTACTATCTTTAACATTCTTTATATAATCATCAAATCATTTTATTGTATTAAAGTTTTTGAATTTATCATTTGCAGTAGATATTAACCTAGTGTTAGATTTATCAAAATTTATAAAAACATTATCTACATATTTAAGATTAATGTTGTGCTTTTTAGCCTTTTGAAGAAATTTTTCTCTAGAAGCAGTGTGAGTCGTAAATTGATCTAGATCTGATTTTAAAACTAAAAATGCATTAGATAAACTATGAAACACAGGTTGATTGTTTAGATTAGATGATATTAAAGAACTTAAAATTTTATCAATTAAAATTCTTGAGCTTGACCAAATTGCTTTTGGATTATAATTTGGATTATTAATTTGATTAGTATCAATTGAATTGTAATAATTGTTTAGAACTTTAGATCACAAGTTGTTAAAATTTTGATCATTAATTATTTTATTCGCACTTTCAACAAAACCTAAAACAGCTGATTGTAAATCTCCATGACCTATAGTTTTATAGTTTAGTTTTTCATCTAACATTAGTGCTTTATATAGTTTTAAAAACGTTTTACTAATCTCTTTATTTTGTTTTTCTAATAAAAAACTATATTTTACATTTTTATTTGGATTAATGATTTCTGTTTGATAAGTTCTAAATTTAGCTTCATTTAATAGATCTCTTATTTTAACAGTTACAAATTGACTGTCTGATGAAGTTGATTGTGCTTTTGATTCAACAGTATATTCAAATCTTGTATTAATTGGATTTTTAAAAAAGAAAAAGTTTTTCTTATTTTCTTGATTATTTTCTGATTCAAATCTATTAATAATCTCACTAATTGAATTGGTGTTTGCATATTTATAACTTACATATGGTTTTAATTTTGGAAGTGCTTGGATTAGTTGAGTTGGATTAATATTACTTGGTCTTTTATCATTTGGAACGACTGGTTTTAATGGATCAGGAATAGTTGGAGTTGGTGATGGAGTTGGTTCTGATTCGTTATTGTCTTTATATTCTTGATTTTTAGTTAAATCAAAATCAATAAATTTAGGTTTTATTTTATTAATAACATAATCTTTTCAAGATTTATGTTTATCTAAAATTTTTGCAGATCCAACATAAATTTCATCATTATCTTCATTTTTAATTGGTTCTAAAATAAAATCTTGTCCAAGTTTTGGTAATTCTTTTTCATTAAAGATCATACCAATTACTTCTTTATCAAATTTTTTAAAATATTCATCTAACTCAACATTAAAAATATGTGAACTTATAGTATTAACAATTTGATCTTTATTTTTTATAACTTCTTCTTTTAATTTTTTATCTATAATTTTTGAATAATCATAAGCATCATCTAAACTTAATCTAACGTTCTCGTATTTCTTATTATTAAAAATTACTGTTCCTGTATTATGTTCTTTTTTAACAGCTAAAATGTAAGGAAAAGTTATATGAAATCCAAATTGTGAAGGATCTGATATAAAGTCATGTTTTTTAGAACTATCATAAAGTTTTTTTAATGAATTTAAATATACTCTTTTTTCTATATTTGCTGTATATTCTTCAGTTTTAGATTCTTCTTTTAACTTGTCTTTATCTTTTTCTAATTCATCATTAATAAACTTTTGAATTTTATCAAATATTTTTGATAATTCTTCTTTTAACTTATTATCTAAAGTATTTTTAAAAGTATTAAATGATTTGTCAACTTCAGGTTTTTTAGGTGCATCAGGTTTTGGATTAGTTTGATTTGTTGTTGAACTATCAACTAAGTTTTCACTAGTTGAATCTTTTTGATATAAAGAAAGAATATTTTTATTAACTACTTTATTTTGATTTATCAAAGATAAACTAATAGGAGTTATTATTGAAAATAAAGTTATGTTAAATAATAAGATGAATTTTGGTTTAAATTTCTTCATAATTCTCCTTTTTTAAACTTAACTCTTTAATCATTTTTAATACATATTGTTTTTGTTTTAATTTCTTAAGTTCAAATATTTTTTCTATATCTAATCCGATTTTTTCAATTGCTAGTAGTGCTGATATTTTTTTATTGACTTGCTTTAATAAACTATCATTTTGTTTTTTAAATTTGTTTTGAATATAAAATTCATCTGATGAAAAAGTATTAACAGTTATGTGATTATTTTTAACTATAATATGAGCATTTTTACAAAATAAGAACTTATAATCTCTAGTTTTATAATCATAAATTCTTAATAAAATAATTTCATATCCTACTAAAAAGTTATTAGATAATTCAACTCACTCTTGTTGTTGATCGACATTAAAAGAAACTGATACATTGTTAAAATTAATAGTTTTTTTATTTTCTATAAAATTAATTGATAGATTAAACATACTACTCCTTTTTGAAAAAATGTTTATTTGCACTAGCTAATAAAACTAATTCTTCAATTTCTTTTTCTCGTTTGATTCTAATAACTTTTTTATTTAAATTATGGATTTCTTCATCAACTTCATTAATGATTTTATTAATTCTAATCAATTCATTTTTGGCTTTATAAAATGATGATTCAACTAATAGTGATTCAATTGAATTTTTAATAAAATTATCTACTTGAATTTCTAAATAAGTGTCAATATCTGGATAAATTCTAAATTTAGAAATATCTATTAAATCATAATCTAATTGTTTTTCACTTAATGCTGTTATATCAAATTCAGATAAAGGTAAAATTGTAAATTGATTTGTTTTATTTTTATTTGAGTTAATTACAAAACAAAGTGATTGATAATTTTTTTGACTAAATAATAACTTAATTATTTCAGTTAATTTATAAGACAAATTAGATTCATGTAAATCAAAATTATAAATAGCATTTAATTTATTATCTAAACAAAACTCAAGCGCTCGTTTTCCTATTGTTATAAAGTCTATATTTTTAGTTTTAATATTATTTAAAATATGATTTTCATATCTTGAATAAGAATCTGTTTGATATTTTTGTTCTTCAGTTAAATAAATTCATAGTTGTTTAGGTTTTATTAAAAAATTTTTAAACTTATTTTTAGTTTTAGATGTAGAACTTATTAAATTATTTTTAATTTGATATTGTTGTTTAATTGATAATATCAAGTACTGATTTAATAATGCATTATCTAAATAATGAGTTAATAAACTATTTTGTTTAATAATTTCAATTTGTAAAATACTTTTATCATTAATAACTTTTGATTGAATTTTTTTAAAATTATTTAACTTACTTTCAACTTTTTTTAAATCCATTAACTACCTCTAATAACTAAATATTTTTCATTAAAAAGTATTTTTAATGAACCAGTATTTTTTGATCTATAAACAATAATTTCAGGAAAAATTTCAAGATATTTATCATCATTAATTAATTTAGAAATATATAAGTTAAATACATTTAAAAAGTTATTTAATTTTTCATCACTACTTTTTATAAAACTAATTGCTTCATTATTTGTTGATTCTTTATCAGTTAAAATTGGAACTAAAATATTTAAACCGTATTTAAGATCAACATTAAATGAAATTACAAAATCTTTTAATAACAAATCAAATTTATTTTCTAATGCTTTATTTGTCATTTTTTCAAATTCAAGATATTGATCAGAATTAAATCCTAAATTAGATTCTAATAAAACACTAGCTATTAATTTTTTATAACTAATATAGTTTTGTGAAGCTTTAGTTTTTTTAAACAAATCAAATACATCAAATGTCTCTAAGTTTATAATTGAATTTTTGTCATTTTTTTTCATAATTACTCCTTAAACTATATGTTAATCTTTTTAATTTGATTTATTGAAATTGTTGAACTAATTAAATAATAAAGATAATAAATTGTTTGTATTGAAACTATAGTTATTGAAATGATCTGATTAATATTTAAACTACTATTTAAGATATATAAAGATCTGTTTTGATTTGCTAGTAATATGTGGTTTAATCCATAAATTAATCCAACAATAAATAATATGTTGACGTTAATAACTATTAGTAATGAATTAGAATAACTATTAAGTTTATTTTTTATATAATACAGTTTAAAACTAATAACTGTTAAAACAATATTAACTATTAAATTAATTAAAGAAACTAATACTTGATCTGTTAAAAAATTTGAAATCATAAACATAGTTCAAATAATTCATAAAAAACTAATTAAATAATTATTATTTAATAATTTATTGTTTACTATTTTATGTTTTTTTAAAAAGTGTAAATACATAAAAATCATAAATATTAAGATATTAAATACTGAAAATAATAAATTTAAATAATCTAAAGATTCATCATCACTAAATCTATTATGAGTTGGTTTTATTTTTAAAACTGTTAAGCTTATAAGTCAAATAACAATAACACTTAAGCATACTAAATAAAAATCAAATCTATTTTTTAAATTACTTATATTTAATTGTTTATAAATTATTGAATAAACTAAATAAATATTTAATCCGACTAACAATATCATTAAAACTAAGAAACTAAAAACAATAATCATAAAGTTTAATAAGCTTTTAAATTTAAAGATTTTATAAATTGAATTATAAAATGAATTATTAATAATTAATGATCCTGTTTTAGATGCTGCTTGAATTCATAAAGTGAAAAATACTAATACTAAACTAACTAAAATAACTCTTGATAATATATTTATTACTAATAATTTTTTATTTGAATAAATTAAAGGATTTGTTTTTCTTTTTGTGAAGAACTTGAATATTTCATAAAATATATCAACTACTAATAAAACAATCAAACTGTATAAAAGACTAAAAGTTTTATAGAAATTAGTAATATCTTTAAATGCAAAAAACATAATAAATCCAAATAAAGAAATAGATAAATATAATACAAACCATATTGCATATATTTTTATATGATTTTTATTTTGATAGATATTTAAGTACGCTTTTTTAAAACCATATAAGTATAAAAAACTTAAAGTAAATAATCTTAATAAAAATGTTCAGTTTATTTCTTTAAATTTATCTGTTGAAAAGTTAAAAGCTATAGAGAGTAAATCTTTACTGTAAAAGACCGTTTTATTAATTAAAAATAACAATAAAATAAACGTAGTAGAAAAAAATATTAATGATATAAATTTATAGATCGTTATAATTTTATTTTTATCTTTTTCTAATACTAAATTAGTTATTTCTTCATAACTTTTACTATCAGTTAATTTGATAGAATTTTGTATCATTTTTGCTCCTTATACAAAAAGGTAATAAGCTATTGCTTTATCACCTTTGTTATTTATTTTAGTTAGTTTTTTTATCAAATTTGAAATCATCAGGTATATTGTTTATACTAAATCCATTTTCAAATAATTTTGTTTTTATGTTGCTGTCTTTAAATTTCTTTTCTAATGCATGTCTATATGAATTAATTTGATTTTGTCCACTACCATAAATTAGATCATATTCAGGTAAATTATATTCACCAAATAGTCCTTGGTAATTATATCCTGGTGATCTAAACATAGTTGCTAAACCAGTTTTTGCACTACCATTTGAAGCGTGATAAACTGCAATTAATTCATTATTTTTATTTCTAACACTAGATCCAGATGCTCCTCCAGCAGGAGAATAAAATCTTGGCATTAATTCTAATCCAAAGTTGAAATATTGTTTAGTTTTTCCACCTAAAGTAAGTGTGTAAAGTTCATTTCCTACTCTATGAGTTGCTAAAAATGCATCAGTTAGTCCTGGTTTATTTGTAAACGAACGATAACCAATTTGATATGATAAGAAATTACCTCTTGCTAATTCTTCATCTGAATAAAGACTACTAGATCCTTCTTGTTTAGAAACTGAATCAAAATATTTACTATCAGAATTTGTTCAAAGTGAAAAATCATTTTTCTTTTCACTTATTTGATCATCATCTAAATGTTGTCTTAAATAATAATCACTTTCTGAAGTTGGATATCCTAAAACATATATACTTTCTAAATTATTAAGTTTTTCTTTATCATTTCTATCTTTTTTAATTAGAATAGGTCTATCAACTTTTTCATAATCTGTTAAATATGAATCGGACTTAAATTTAACATAATTTCCTTTTGTTGCATAATTGTTTGTAATTATTGCTGATAGTTTTTTGGCATCTAAAGATTTATATTGATCAATTTCTTTTCTAGCACTAACTGCAGTGAAATTACTATTATTTAATAAACTATTAAAATCAAATTCAACTACTGCAAAATCTGCAAAAAATCCTGCATCTTTGTATTTTTCTGCTTGTTGTTCAACTAAATAATCAGCTGGTTTTTTATCAATAAAATCTGTTGCATGGAAAATCGCTGATACAGCGTTTCTATTTTGATCATTTATTTCAAAAGTAAAAGTTTCAAAGTTTGGATCAAAAGAATTTAATTTAAGAGTTTGACCAATTTTTACAGATTCTTTAATTCTAGTAATTGACACTCTTGTTAAATTATCTGTTATAGCTTTTGCAACGTGAGAGTTAGTTCCAAAATAAAATGTTGTTGGGCTATTAGCATTATCTAATTGATAATCCATTATTCACATTGTTCCAGACTCATTAGCAAGCTCTTTACCTTGTTCTCTTTTTTCAATTAGTTTATTTAATTCATCTTGTTGTGATTTGATTAATGAAATTTTTGTGTGAGCAAGTATTTCGCTTTTTTCTTTTTCAAGTTTATTTTTTAGATCTTGTAGTTCATTTTCTTTTTCTGCTTTTCTTGCTTTTTCTTTACTATCTATAGAATTAATTTCTTGTTGTAATTTTTGAATTTCAAAATTATATTGAAGTTCTAGTTTTCTGACTTCACCATCTTTAAATTCTTTAAATTTATTTTCATCTCAAGATCTAATTATTTCTATATTTTTCTTTAAGTTTGCAATCTCGACACTAAAGTCTTTTTTATATGTAAATTTAACTTGGAATGTTTGCTCAGCCATTGTTTTATAAGTTTGATTTGTTAAAGTTCTAGCTAGACCGTGTGATTTAACATGATCTGAACCAAGTGAATCGGTAAAAGATGGTCCTTTATTAACTTCAGCTCGATCATTAATTTTTAATTTCTTTTTATTGTCTTCAAAAACAGGAAGTGTGAATCCTTTTAACGCTGAATTGTAATAGCTATCAAAACTAACTTCTTCAGCTAATTTATTAAATTCTTCGATTTGTTCTTCTGTTAAATCCAAACCAAACTCTTTTTTAATATCAACATTTTTACTTAAACCTTGAGTGTACATAGATTCAAGTATTTTTATGTATTTTTCATTATCAATATTAAAGCGTTGTTTTTGATCTGCTTTATCGTATTTTTCTAATCCTTCTCTCCCACCAAAAGAAGCAGTAGGATCTGTTTCTTGTCTATTGTTATGATCAAATCCACTGTTTCTCATTAAACCCGTTAGAAGCATTTTTTTATTTTGAGATTTATTTTCTTTTCTGTTTAAAAATTCAATAAATATAGTAACTTCACCTTTTGTATTTGAAATGTTTGTTGAAGCATTTTTTTCTGTATTTGCATTATTAACAGAAACAGATATGTTTTCTTTATATTTAGTTTCTTTAAAACTAATTTTTAAACTTGATGGACTTTCTTCAACTTCACTAGGAAGTGTATTTGATAAAGTTTTTTCTGATCCAAATTTTGTTTTAAAAGTAATATCAGCAACTTCTTTTAATTTTTGTTCTGAATTTATTGAATTTATAAAATCATTAATTTGTTCATTTGTTAGTTCAGAATTTGGTGAACTATCAACAACTTTATTACATGAAACAACTAATAAACTGGGAACAACCACTGATGATACACCTGTTATCATCAGTAGTTTATTTAGTAACTTCATATTTAATTTCCTTTCTTTTTAAAAACAATTAACTGAAACTGTAATCTTCAGTTATAACATCATAACCAAATTCTTTTAACTGTTGTATTAAACCATTAGCACTAGGGTCTACTACAATTTGTTTTCTTGATTTTAAGATTTCATTATATTCAAAATATTTTGCTAAATTATCTAAACCAGAACGTTCTAATTTATCAGTTCCTTTTATTTCTATTTTTGTTGTTCCAGCACCATTGCTAAACATTATTTTAGGTTTTTCAAAAGGATTATTAGTATCTAAGTGTTGTAAGTTAGCGTTATTTAATTCATCTGTTGAAATTTCAAATGCTTCTTGGTTATTAAATAAAGTCAGTCTTTTAATTAATCTAGCTTTATTAGTTGTGTTTTGCGAATCATGGAACTCTAAACCTCTTAAAGATTTTATTTTTGTAACTCGACTAAAATCTAAACCAGTTGGATAACTATTATCACCTTGTTGTTGATCTGGATTTAGTCCTGATCCATGTCTTCCTTGGAAGAATGGTTCATTATTTCTAGCGTAATACACCATTCTTAATCCTAAATTAATTCTTCTAAAATCGTTTATATTACTATAATCTTCTTCATCAAAAGCGATTGTATCAAATGTAATTCTTGTTGAAATTTCTAATCCTCTAGCATAATCAGAACTTACGTTGTAATCTAAAGTGTTTATAAATGAAGTATTTCTTAGAGATCAAGGGTTAAATGATCAACTGTCTCTTAATGAGTTTCCTGTTGTATATAATGATAATTCTTTAATTTTTTTATGTTCTAAAGCTATTAAACTCGAGGTATTTGTTTGTCTATCTGAAAAGAATAATTCTAGCTGTGGTAAGTTTTCGGGAAGAGCTCTTAAAATATGTCTAAATGGTTGAGATCCATCATCTCTTCCCATGTTAAAAATTCTATATGAAGTAATTTCAACACCATCTTGTTGTAATTCTTTAATTAATCCTTCTATTTTGTCATACCCTTTAGTATTAGCAGCATCAACTTCAATAACATAACCCTTATTTAATAAACCTTCAGTTTTTGGATTTCTTGTTAGTTCAAAAACGTTTATCCCTGAATTTGGTTCAATATTGTATTTATTAAATGTTGGATCGGTATTTACATCAATTTTTTGTTTTGTTCATCCTGGATAAGTACCATTTCTAACATCTTCAGCAGATCTTGTATATGGTGAGTTGTAGTTAAAAACTCTTCTTTCAAGATTATCTCTAGTAATTCGGCTAGTTACAGTGTTATATCTATCAGGAATATTATATGCATAAGAATCAATTACTCCATCTTCATTAATATATGCATTTCTAGGATCTAAAGCTAAACCTTCTTTTAAATAAGCTTCAGCTCTTGGTCCAATTGTTGTAAATTTTGTACTATCTAAATTAACTAATAATCATGCGTATTTTGCTTCTTTAGTTTTGAATGTTGCTATCATTTGATCATATATTTTTTGAGCATCATCTTTTAAGAATTTTTTTACATTTGGAGAATCAAATAATTTACCAAATCTTTGAACTAAATTCTCTCAAGTATCTTTATTATTTCTTAAAATTGCTCCAGCAGTTTCAGGACCTTCATTTCTAGCAAAAGTATCGGTAATAACTTTAAAAGCACTGTCATTTAACAATCCAGTACCTTGTGCATTTAATGCTTGGTTTCTAACTGCATCTCTTAGTTCTTTAGTTACATTAACACTAACGATTTTATCAACTGTAATGTTTGTATAACCACTAGGATTAGCAATACCATTGGTTGTATCATATGTAGTTGGAGTAAAAGTTGGTCTACCACTAACAATGGCTCTTACTGATGTTCCTGCGATTTCAATTGTTGTTTCATGTTCACCTGGTTTAATTTCTGGTTTTGGTTTAGTTTCGTTTTCAACTACTCTTGGAACTTCTGGAGTTGGAACGGTTTCAATTTCTTCTTTTCTGGTTGGTTCTGGTTTTACTAACTCTTCTTTTGGAATTTTATCAATATTAGTGTCTCTAGCTGCTACATTGACATTAACATTACCATTAACCGGTTGAAGTTCAGCATCAGTTTGACCGATTGTTGAAGTGATCTTAGCAATAGATCCATCTGAAACAGCATTATATACAATTGCAGATAAAACAGTTGAAGAAGTAACAAGACCAATTATTAATAAAAGTAATGTCTTATTTTTCTTCTTTTTAATATGCATCATTTATTTTCTCCATTCTTTAATCAACCAATATTTATTAATCTATAAATTTCTCAATTAATTTTTATTTATCATTTAGTATATTATATAGATTTTTTTAAATTGATATATATATATATATATATATATATATATTACCGATTTTATAGTATTTTTGTATTTTTTAATAACATATAACACTTTTTAATCTAGTTTTTCTTAAAAATAGCTAAATATCTAAAATTGTACCAACTACTATTTTCTAATAAAAAACTCTCATGGATTGAGAGCTTACTATTAATATTATTCTTGTTTTTGTTTAGGAAATTTTGGGAGTTTGCTACCTGTGAATTCAGGGTGGGCATTAACATTAAAATCTTTATATAATCTAACATTTGAAACATTTCAATTTGATATATCTTGATTGAAACTTGTTGCATTTGCGAATAAATTGCTCATAGTAACTACATTTGACGTGTTTCAGTTTCCTATAGGTTGGTTGAAGGATTTGGCACCATAAAACATTCCATTAATATGTCTTACATTTCTTGTATCTCAATTAGAGATATCTTGATTGAAATTGTGAGCTCTTCAAAACATTGCTGTCATTTTAGTTATATTTCTAGTGTTTCAGTACTGAATACCTTCAATAGTTTCATTCTTATTATGAAAAAAAGTAAGGATTAGTGCTGATATGAATTTTGGAAGATTTTTAGGTACTTTTTTAACAGTTTCAGGCATACGGTGCAATGCAATATGTTTATCAGATAACAACGAATATCCAAGTTGAGTACATTCAATCGGATTACCTTGTTCATCTCTAATATATTTAGAATATTGTATTGTATGAACTACTCGAAATAGACCATTAGGTCCTGGTTTAAATGAATCTTGAGAAATATTATTTTCTCTAATTATTTTGTCAATATATTCTAATCGCTCACGTTCAAACTCTTTATCTATATTCCTGTTCATAATTCTATGACCGACAACTCCACTAACAGCCCCAACTGCAGAAACTCCAGTCAATGATGATATTAAAATTGGTAAAGTTTTTTTAGTCATATGCAAAATCCTTTCTATAATATTATTATTTTTTTCGATGCAGTAAACTTATTGTAAATCATAATAAATAACAGTGTCAACCGCTGATATTGCACAAACCAATTGGGATTTGTTTTTAAATAAGTTGAATATCTTCAAAAAAAGTTTATAATATTAAAGTTATTTAACTATATTCTGCATTCAGTTATAGATTAAATTCTGTCTATATTAAATAAAAATAGTAACTCTTAGCAGTAAGAGCGAATTAATAGACTGGTTAGTTTAGGAACTGTTCAAAATATTTTTAATAACTATATAAAAGGAGAATTACATATGTCAAGATACACAGGCTCAACATTCAAAAAAGCTCGTAGATATGGTTTTTCAATTCTTGAAACTGGTAAAGAATTTTTAAAAGGTAAAAAAAGAGTAACTACTCCAGGACAACACGGAAAAGATAAATCAAAAATTAAATTATCTGGTTACGGACAACAATTACAAGAAAAACAAAAAGTTAAATTCATGTATGGTTTAAGTGAAAGACAATTCAGAAACACTTTTGCTAAAGCTAAAAAATTACAAGGAATTTTAGGAACAAACTTCTTAGTATTATTAGAATCAAGATTAGACAACATCGTTTACAGATTAGGATTTGCAATGACAAGACAAGGCGCAAGACAATTAGTAAACCACGGTCACATCTTAGTAAATGGTAAAAAAATTGATATTCCTTCATACCAATTAAAAGTTGGAGATGTAGTTGAAGTTAAAGAAGCAACTAAGAAAAATGAAAAAGTTCTTGAAGCATTACAAAACAATGAATCAACTGTTGAATTTGTTAAAGTTGACAAAAACAACGTTAAAGGTGAATTTGTAAGATTACCAGAAAGAAAAGAATTAAATGCTGAAATCAACGAAGCATTCATCGTTGAATGATACAACCGTTTAATTAAAAAATAATTAATAAATCAAGATCTCACAAGAGATCTTTTTTTATGTTTTTATTTCCTATCTTTAGACTAATATTTTTTTGTTTAATTTGTAATTTTTTTAAATTATAATTGAAAGTTCTAAGCTCTTGTTCTCAAGTGGCGATTTATAAAACAATTTTTATATATGATAATATAAAGTTGTATTAAATATTCATTTAATACCTTCAAAATAAATACGACAATATGTTAATTTAATTTGAACAAAAAAATAGAAAGGAAGTTGTGTACATGGATAAAAGTAAATCAAATAAAGTGTTTACAACAATAAAAGACATTCCGATGTTTTTCAAACGTAACTTTGTTTTATTTATATTAGCTATCGCTGACGTTGCAATTTTCGCTATTCCATTTTATATGGATAACTTTATACCTAACATGAACACAAACTTTAAATTAGCTCAAGGAGATTATTCACAAGCTGGTGCTGTGTATGGATATGTGGCATTGCCTTGTTATATACTTGGTGCTTGATTTGGAGACAAATTTAGAGCTAAATCTCTAGTTGTTTTAGGGGTTGTCATCACTGGTATTTTAGGAGTTTGATATGTTATTCTGCCATTCGTTCCTATGATGTCAGGAAATGGAGGTGTTGCTGAACTAACAGGATCAGCAAGAGATGTTATGCTAACACAATTATGTGTTATCTTTGCTGGATTTGCGTTTTCAACAACCGCATTATTCTGAGCTCCATTATGAAAATTGGTTAAAAACGTTAATACTGAAGGACTTCCACCTGAATTACAAGAAAAACAAGTTGGAAAAAATAATGGTATCCAAGGAATGATTAATGGTTTAACAGGTTTATTAATCGCATTATTTGGAACACTATTATTCTTCTTACAAAAAAATGAAATTTTAGGAAAAATTGGTGGAGAACACGGTGTTGCAGTTTCTTTCCTAATATTAATTTCTATCTATGCAGGAATTATTTTAACTTCTGCTGCTCTTGCGTTATTCTTTATTAAAGAACCTAAAGTTAAAGAACCTTTATCATTCTCTATTAAAGCTCTTGTTAACGTATTAAAACAAAAAACTATTATCTTATTATCTCTTTTAGTTTTAGGTGTTTATATGTTACAAATGGGATTAAGTTCATATGTTAACTACTTAAGTAACGTATTCTGAATTCCAGCTATTGTTGTTATGATTATTGGTATATTTAGAACTTATGCAATGCGTTTCTTAATATCAGGATGATTCGGAAAATGAGCAGATACTAGAAAATCATACATTCCATTACTTTGTGTCGGATTATTTATTGGTATGATCTTAATTGCAATAGGTATTTTATTACCAGCATTTACATCAGATAATATTAGTAATCCTGCAAATTTAAATAAAAACAGTGCTTCGGTTATCATTTTACAAATTGCTGCTGCATTTAACCTAATATTAATGGGAGCGGTAACTTGAGCAGTTGTTACAATTAGATGATCTCCAATTGGAACAGACTTAAAAGTTCAAAATGATAATTATGCAGCTGCAGTTAATATAGTTAGTGTTATTGCTTTCACTCCAGATGCATTCTTTAAACAAATAAGAGCGGCTATCGAAGCAAAACACCACATGTGAATTAAAAAAGATGCTGCAGATAATATAATTGAATTTATTATAGATACAAAAGGTACTAAGCCAGATGGTTTCAGCTCTGTTGCTGATACATATGGTAACCAATTAATTCTTGCTGTTGTTTTAGGATTTGCAGCTCTTGGATTAATTTCAGGAATTATTCTACATTTCGTCTTACAACACCAAAACAGAATGGCAAATATTGAAAGTAGATTACAAATTCTAGAAGAAAAATTATCAAAATAGAAAAATAAAAATCATAGGTCAGCCCTATGATTTTTTTGCATACTTTTTTTTACTTTAATATTACTGAGAAATATTTTCTTTTACCTCTTTTAATTAGAAGATATTTTTCTTCAATAGTTTTAAAATCACTTAATAATTGATTTTCATCAACTACTAGTTCTCCATTTACATAAATTGCTTTTGAATTAATAAATTCTCTTGCTTCACGTTTTGAACTTGATGCTGAAACTGATACTAGTGCATCGATGATTTTTGTTGAATTTCCTAGTTCAATAGAAGGTAATGAAACTATAGCCATTTTTAAAAGGTCATCTGTTAAAGAAAATAAATCTCCTTTGAAAAATGCATCAGTCAATTTAATAGCTTTTTCTAATCCTTCGTCACCATGAACAAATTTTGTAATTTCAGTTGCTAAAACTTTTTGCATAACACGTTTATGAGGTTCTTGTTTATGACTTTCAATTAAATCATTAATTTCTTGTTCATTTAAGAAAGTTAAGAATTTTAACATTTTTTCACAATCTTCATCAGCTTGATTCAATCAAAATTGATAAAAATCATACTCACTAGTTTTATTAGCATCTAATCAAACTGCTCCTGATTCAGTTTTACCAAATTTTTTACCATCTGATTTTGTTAATAATGGAATTGTAAAACCTGAAGCTTTACTATTATCACGACCAATTTTATCTGCAATAAAATCAATACCACTTGTTATATTACCTCACTGATCAGATCCACCAATTTGAACTGTACAATTGTTGTTTGTATATAAATGATAAAAATCATAAGCTTGTAACATAGTATACGAAAATTCTGTTACTGATAATCCTGTTTGAATTCTTGTTGCAATTGATTCTTTTGCTAATAAATAACTTATATTAAAATGTTTTCCTACATCTCTTAAAAAATCAATTAAACTAATAGATTTTAATCAATCTGCATTATTTACAAAAGTAACATTAGGAATAATTCTTTGTAACTGTTTACTAATAGCTTTAATATTTTGATTAACTTGTTCATCAGTTTGTAAAACTCTTTCAGAAGATTTAAAAGAAGGATCACCGATCATTCCTGTTGCTCCACCAATTAAAGCAATTGGTTGAAATCCAGCTAGACCAAATCTTTTTAAAGTGACAATCATCATTAAGTGACCTACATGTAAAGAATCGGCAGTAGGATCAAAACCACAATAAACAAAATCATGATTATTTTGTGCTGATATGATTTTTTCTTGATTTGTTATTTGCTTTACTAGTCCTCTTCAAGTTAATTCATTAATAATGTTATTTTTCATTTTTTCTCCTACTTAACTTTTTTCAATCTTGGATTTTCAATATATTTTCTACCAAATTTAGCTTGTTCTTTTCCATCAATTAAAACTGCATCTCCAGTAAAATTAATATTTATTTGAGATAAAGCACTACCTACTCCATAAACATCTACAGGAGCATTTAAAGATTCAAATTCACTAATTTTTTCTGCTGTAAATCCTGAAGAAACAATTATTTTAGTGTGTTTGCATCCAACTTTATCCAATGCATTTCTAACTTCTTGAACTAATTGAAGTGATACTCCATTTAATTTTGCATCTTTTGGATATTTATCTTTATTTTCTTGTAAATATTTATCAACAAGTGCTTGAGAAGTGTCTATTCTAACAGCATATAATTTATCTTTAAAATAGCTCCCTACTTCAATTGCTGTATTAACACAATCATTATTATAATCAATTAAAACTGTTAAATTGTTATTTGGAAAAGTTTTATAAAAAGCTTGAGCAGCTTTTAAAGTATCACCATTAAAAGCTTGAATTAAAGCATGAGGCATTGTACCTAAAGGTTGTTTAACATTTTCATCATCTATATATTCTAAAGCGGCTTGAGTTACAAAATGTTTAAATCCACCAATATAACAAGCATAACCGTCATTTGCTAAAGTTTTATAACTATCTGCTCTATCTAACATACTAACTACTATTTTATTTTTTGCAGCTTGAATAACTTTTTTAGAATTAGTTGCAATTGAAGTATTTCTAGATAAAATACCATCAATCATTCCTTCTAATCAACCAAAATCTTTATAAAGACCAGTTATTCTTAAAACTGGTTCTTTTGAATTAATGATATCTCCATCATTTAATGATCAAATTTCTAAATCGTTATAATTAGGACACGCAAATTCTAATAGATCTAAAACTTCTTTAATTCCACATAAAACTACATTATCGTTTCTTTGGAAAAATTGCATAGTTATTCTATGTTTCAATTCAAATTCTTCCATGATTTGAATTGTTTTTTTAAAATAGTCAGCTACATAATATTTTTCTTTAACTTTTTGATCAAATTTAAACTTGTTTTTGTTCATCATAATAAACACCTCAAAAACTCTGACCTATTTTGTTTGAATATTCAGAGCCTAGTTCAATGATACCTTGACTTTCTTTTTCTAATTTTAATTCTCTAGCACTACATAACATACCATAGGAATCTATTCCTTTAACTTTTCCTTCAGTTATTAGTGATCCATTAGGCATTCAACTACCTGAAGTTGCAACAACAACTAGTAAACCTTTTCTAGCATTAGAAGCACCACAAACAATTTGAAGCACTTCTTGTTTTATATCAACTTCACATAAATGAAGGTGAGTACCTTCTATAGCCTCACAACTTAATATTTTACCTATTAAAAATTGTTTTTCTTGTTTAACTGGATAAATGTCTTTTAAAATGTTTTCTACATATTCAACTACTTCTTGTTTTTCAGAACAAAATGAATCTTGGATTTGTATATCTTTTGAAACTTCAAAGATATTTACACCAACTACTTCATTCTTATTTTTTAAAACAACAACATTGTTGATTGTTTCTGTTTCAGTTGCTGGTTTGTCTGAAAAACTAACTAATAATGTATCAAATTGTTTGTTATAAAAGACCCCAAATTTTAAACTATTCATTATAAATAATTCCCCTATCTAATTGATTTTAATTATACCAATTTATATAATTTAAATAAATATGTATAGAAAAGGTGATGTAAGATTAAAGTAGCAATTCTTACAGATTCTTCTTTTGATGGAAGAGTTTCAAAATATGAAAATTTATACGTAATTCCTTTGATGATCACAACAGAAGATGGTCAAACTTTTTATGATAACGAAAGTTTAACAAAGGATTATTTTTACGAATTATTAGAAAATCAAACACTAAAAACTAGTCAAACTGCACCTGGTGATATGTTTAAAATTTGAGATAGCTTATTAGAAAAATATGATCAAATTGTATTTTTACCTATCTCAAGTCAATTAAGCGGTCAATATAACACTTTTAAAATGCTAAGTCAAAATGAAGACAAATATAAAGATAAAGTATTTGTTTGTGATACAAAATCAGTAAGTGTAGTATTACAAGAAATGGTTAGAAAAGTATCAGAATGAATTAAAGAAGATAAAAGTGGATCAGAAATTGAAGAACTAGTTAAACAAGCTTCAAATGATTTTGTTGCATTTATAATACCAAAAAATTTAGAAACTTTAAAAAAGGGTGGAAGAATTAAACCTGCGGCCGCTGCAATTGCTAAAATGTTAAAGATATCTCCAATTTTAAGATATGATGGAAGTATCGATAAAGAAACTACAGCAAGAACATTTAAAAAAGCTATATAAACTGCTTTAGAACTATTAAAAGATGAAATACAAGACTTAAAACATATTGATATTTCATATTCAAAAATGGATAACGAATGCTTATGTTCAATTGAAGAAATAATAAAAGAATATGATCTAGAAATTAGAATTAAATCTGAACTAACAAACGTTATTGCCGCTCACACAGGAAAAGAAACTATTGCTTTAGTTGCATGAAAAAAGTAGGTGGAACATATTATGAAAATAGGAATTTTAATAGATAGTTCATCAATTTATGATGTATCAAAATTAAAAGATACAAACATTGATTTATTACCATTACATATAGTTATGCCAGATAATAGTGAAATTTTAGATTCTGAATCTGGTGTTACTAAAAACAATATTTTAAAAAGAGTTGATGATGGTGAAAACATAAAAACTAGTCAAGCTAGTCCGGGTGAGTTAGAACAAAAATATAGTGAAATGTTAAAAGAATACGATCATATCATTCACATTCCAATCACCAAAAACTTATCTTCTATGTTACAAACTGCATTATTAGTAAGTAATGACGAAAAATTCGTAGATAAAGTTACAGTTTATGAAAACACTGATTTAGCTGCACAAGGTATTAGTTTAATTGCTCTTGAATTAAGCAAAGCTATTCAAAACAATGAAATTAAAACTCCAACTGAAGCAATAAAATTTATTGATAAAAATAAATCTAGAGTTTATGTTTCAATTATTCCTGGTGATCTAAAAAGATTGTTAAGTGGAGGGAGAGCACTCGGAATACTAACAAGTGTATTAAATATTTTAAAAACTAAATTATTAATGGTTTGAGGAAAAGAACCTAAAAAAGAAGCGTTCGGTAGAACTTATTCAAGTTTAACTGAAAGAGTTATAAAAAATTTAAAAGATAAATATAACGATTCTGAATTTGAATTATTTGTTTTAAAAACTCCTCTGACAAATGAAAAAACATTTAGCATAGTTAAAAAAACATTAGATGAAGCAAAAGTTAAATTTAGTGATGACGTTGTTCCAAATATTTATACTGTTCATGCAGGGATTGATACTATTGCATTTATAGCTATTAAAAAATAAATAAAAGCTGGTTGTAATAACCAGCTTTTAATTTTCTCTTATCGTTGGCAGGAGAGAAAGGAATCGAACCCTCAGCACTCGGTTTTGGAGACCGATGTTCTACCGTTGAACTACTCTCCTAATAAAAATCACACATAGTGTGATCCTTTTTCTCTATAATGGCAGGGGCAACAAGACTCGAACTCGTGACACTCGGTTTTGAAGACCGATGTTCTACCAACTGAACTATGCCCCTATAAGATTACCTTATTTATTATAAAGAAATGTTTATTTTTTTTCAATATTTAAGTTTTATTTTAATCATAAAATTTGTCTATTATGTTATCTGGTAAATGTATATCAGATGGTATGTTTACATTATTTTTATCTAAAAAATTTTTAACCTTATCAATTAATTCACTTATTCGTTCGGGTTGTTGAGCTAAGTCGAGTATATTTTCATTAAGGACTTCGTCAGACAAAACACGTATATCTTTTAACTGTTCATCAGTTAACTTTGAAATCTGCTCTTCTATTTTATCCTTGTTATGATTAAATCAATCTCTCGCTTCTTCTGATAAACCACTTTTTTCATCATTAATAAAGTCTTCAGCTAAATTTTTTAAACCATTAAATCTTTCTGTGATTATTTCTTTATTAGCCTTTGGATCATCAATAGGCGGAACTGGTCTTTTTGTAAATAAAGGGGTTGTTAATAATTCGCCTTTTCATACCCCATATCCAATGGGTACAATTAATGATGCAACTGATATTAATGGTAAAATCTTTTTCAATTTCATATTAAAGCAATCTCCGTTTAACTTTGATTTATTTTATATTCTATTCTTTTGTTTTCTTTTTCTTCTTTTTCATTCACAAGAATAAAGATATGCTCCCTAACGTTATATAAATTATGTTACTTATTGGTAATGCGTAGAAAATTAATATTGCACCTATTTTATGATTTAATAATTGAAAATCTAAAGATCATATATCAATAAGTGATTTTCCTGCTAAAGTATCTTTTGCTGAATCAATAAAAAATTTAAGATTAGATTCCTTTAATGCATTAACTAACTTTGTTATATAATCTGCTTTTGTTGAAAAACTTAAAAGTGCAACACCAATAAAAAGTATAAGCACACACAGTAAAACTCAGACTAATAATCTGAATACGTTCAAAATTATTCTAATCATATTTTTTTCCTATCTAAATATATAAATTATTGGTCGGTTTTATTCAGACAACTTTTACAATATCCATGACCTTCTATTTTAAAGTGATCAAGTTGTATTCCATTTGCTTGACATAATTCTAATAACTCTAAAAAATTATAATTATCAGTTTGTTTATCAGTTAAATGAATTACTTTTGAACAATTATCACATTTTAAATGTACAGATTTTTCTGTAGCAATTTCATATCAAATTGTTTTACCATTAAAAGTATTTGCAAAAATTATATGTTCACTTAATAATAAGTCCATTGTGTTATAAACACTCATAACATTTATATTACCAAGTTCTTTATTTAAACTTGTTATTATATCTTGAATTGTTAGATGCTCTGAAGCTATTAATAATTTAATAATTGCAGTTCTTACTTCAGTTAATCTTATCTTTTTATTTTTGAATTTTTTAATTATTTTTTCGTACTTTTCTTTTTGAGTTTGGTTTAAATTTATCATTACTTTTTCAACTCTTCAATTACATTTAATAAATCAGAAACAGTTTTAATACTTAATAATGCATCATCATCAATTCTAATATCTAATTTATCTTCTAACTCAACAATTAAATCCATCAAATCTAAAGAATCAAGACCCATTTTTTTAAATTCAGAGTTAATGTTTATACTACCTTTTGCACCTTTACTTTTTAATTTTTTAACAATTTCATCATAAATGTTCATACAATCACCAATTAATGTCTTTCTATTTTAATTATATACAATTTTATAGAACCATTTATAGTTTTTATAATTCACACAAACTTCAGTTTTATTGTATGTAAAGCTAACTAAATCATCTAAAACCTTTAGATCTTTATTTTGTTTTTTTAATTCATTTAAAAATGTTACTTTAAAATTATTAATATTTAATTGGTTTTGATCTGTTAATAATTTATTAATATGACTTTTATTAATAATCGGTTGGTTAATGGTTTGATAATTTTGAACTAAGTTAGTATTTACTGTAAAAACTTTAGAAAAATAAATTGAAGCTGAAGTTGAAGCAATACAAGAAGCAATTAGTGCTGTAATTATTGAAATTCTTAATCTTTTACTCAACTTCATATTTATCTATCTCTCTTTCTAATTTCTCATCTTCAATTAAATTTAAACTTGAAAAGAATTCTTTTGAAAATTCATAATGTTGTATAGTAGGGTTTTTAATTTTCATTTGATTAACTCTTATAATATCAATATCTTTAACTTTAGTTTGAACTGAAAAAGTATCGTTAAAAATTTTAAAGTCAAAAGCTAATTTATTTGTAACTTCAGGATTAAAAATAAAACCTCTAGCTTGATTATTATTTTCAATTACTAAATCTTTATCTGAATTAGTTTCTAATTTATTTACAAAATAAACTGCATCATGTCCAATTGATAATTCAGGTAATTGTTTATATTCTTTATTTGCTTTTACGTGATCATTTAGTTTTAAATTCTCAATTTTAAAATAATTTCTAACTTGTTGACTCATCACATCATTAATCAGTTTATTAACTTCTGAATTATTGTTTAATTCTCTATCTAAATTAACTTTAAAAGCATAGTTAAATTTCATTAATTTATCATATATTTTATTAACAGTAAATTTATTAATAATGTATTTTAATTGGTAATTTAAAAGATTAAAAGTTGTATTTGTTTTACCAGAATATTTATCATAATTTTTATAATAATTAATTAAATTATTTTGATAAATATCTTTACTATCACTAGCTAAAGTATTTAATTTAATATCACTAGTAAATTTTTGAACTTTATGATCAGCTTCAAACTCACAACTAAAAATTAAATCAATCACATCTTTATTAAATACTTTTACTGGTAATAAAATTTCAATAAATTCTTTTTTATCATCACTTACTCGATATTTAATTGGATTTTTAAAATTATTAAATAATTCAATTTCTTGATTATCTAATTTATAACCTATTTTGTATTTAAAGTTATTTAATGTATTAGATATAAAATCTAAATTTCTTTTAGTTTTATAGTTTTTAGATATGATTAGATTTAACTTATAAAACTCATCATTTTTAATTTGATATTTTTTCTTAGAAAATATTACATCACAACAATAATCTGGCTTTGCAATAATTTGTCTATTTGATACTTCAATTTCTTTATGAACTATATTCATATTCTCACCTCTATTAAAGTATTAGGAAAAAATAAAAAAACAACACCTAAGTGTTGTTGTTATTTTCTAAATGGGGCGTCGAACGGGAATCGAACCCGCGAATGTCAGAGCCACAACCTGATGTGTTAACCACTTCACCACCGACGCCGTGACTTATATATTATCTAAAAAACAATGTTTAATGTCAATATAAACACATAATTTATTTAACAATATAATATTATATTATCATTTAATATTAAAACTAGATAAGATAGGAGATAATTAAATGAATCAAGAAATTATTAGAATAAATAATTTAACTAAAAAGTTTAAATCAGGATATGGTATTTTTGATATTAATTTAGTTGTTAAACAAGGTGATGTTTATGGTTATTTAGGACCAAATGGGGCTGGTAAATCTACAACAATTAGACATATGATGGGATATATTAAACCTTTAAAAGGTTCAGTTAATATTATGAATAAAGATGCGTGAAAACAATCTCATCTAATTCAATCAGAAGTTGGATATATACCAGGAGAAATTAATTTACCAGAATATGTTAATGGATTAGATTTTATTAAACAAATCTTTAAATTAAGAAATCAAACTAATTGAGATTATGTTGAAAAACTAATTAATTATTTTGAATTTAATCCTAATATTAAAATTAAAAAAATGAGTAAAGGTATGAAACAAAAAGTTGCTTTAGTAATTGCTTTTATGCATAATCCTAAATTACTTATTTTAGATGAACCAACAACTGGATTAGATCCTTTAATGAAAAATAAATTTATTAATTTAGTTTTAGAATGTAAAAATAATGGTGCAACTATTTTGTTAAGTTCACACATATTTGAAGAAATTGAAAAAACTTGTAATAAAGTTGCGATTATTAAATCAGGAAAAATCGTAGCTGATATTGATTTAGAAAATTTAAAACAAATAAGTGATAGAAGATATGAAATTAGTTTTAAAAATAATCAGATTTTAGAATCTAAATTTTTAAAAGAAGTTAATGATAATAAAGTGTTATATATTGTTCCAACAAATCATGTTAATAACTTTTTTGAACAGTTAAAAAATTATCAAATTGAAATGTTGAAAGAAATACCTTTTTCACTTGAAAAATATTTCTTGAATTTTTATAAAAGAAATGGGGTTGAAAACAATGTTTAATCTTCAATTATGAAAAGATTCTTTTAGATCTACAAAATCTTTTTGATTTTTAATTTTACCTTTTATATTTTTAATTAATTTATTAATCTTAATATTTAATAAAAATATTGATGATTCTATTTCAACTATTCAACTTTTATTCTTTTCAAATATAGCTGGTTTAAGCATTGTTGCTATTTCAATATTTTTTGTTGTTGTTCCTAACGTGTTAAACACAAGACCAATTGATAGAGGTTATTTAACTTATACATTATCAACAAAATTATCTAGGTTAAAAATAATTTTAAATAAAATGAATTATTTTATATTTTGCATTACTAGTTATGTATTTATTAATTTTTTAATAGTTTTTATTTTTATACTTATCAAAAAACCAACTTATATAAACTCAGCAAGTTGAACACTGCAATGTTTAGGTTATTGATTGTTTTTATCATCTGTTGGCTCAATATGTTTTATGTTTAGTTCTATATTTAATAAATCATCACTTACACTACTTTTTAGTTCTATATTAATTGTTTTATTTTACACTCTTTATATTACTTCTTCAGTTGTTGCAAAAACTGATGCTGAAAATCTTAAACTACTTAAAAACCTTAAATATTTAACATTATTTTCACTATTTGATTACACTAAAATAGAATCAAAAGACGTTTCTAAATTTATTTATAATTTTATTGTTTTATCTTCTATTAGTGTTGTTTGTTATTCTGTTTCATCAATTGTTTATATCAAAAAAGATTTACCATTATAAAAACACAAGCTTTGATTGCTTGTGTTTTTTTCTATTATTTAACATCATCTGAAATGATTTTGAAAATAACTTGTTTTGTAGGTTGAGATTCAACTATTTCAAAAGTTTTTAATACTTCTTTTTCTCACAATGGATTTATTTCTTTATTAGTATATAAAGTCATAACTACATCACCAACATTAACTTGATCACCATATTCTTTATCTAAATAAATTCCAGCAGCATGATCAATAGTATCAGTTTTTTTAGCTCGTCCAGCTCCTAGTTGAACTGAAATTAAACCTAATTCTTCAGCTCTTGTGTATTTTACATAACCACTTTTTGTTGCTTTGATTTCAAGTTTATTTTTACATTTAAATACTTTATCATAATTTTCTAAAACAGATCAATCTCCACCTTGAGCGATAACAAAATCTTTAAAATAATGTGCAGCTTCTCCTGATTGAAGTTTTTTATAAACATCAGCTTTAGCTTCATCTAAAGTATTAAACATTTTAGCTTGTAATAAAGTTACACCAACAATTGTAGTAATTAATTCAACAAAGTCTTTTGGCCCTTTTCCGTTAAGTGTATCTCAAGCTTCTTTTACTTCATTAGCATTACCAATCGCTTTTCCTAGTGGACATTCCATATTTGAAAGAATGACACCAATTTTTCTATTATAATTTTTAGCAACATCAATCATTCTATTAGAAAGATCAATAGCATCATCTAAATTAGTCATAAATGCACCGTTTCCAACTTTAACATCTAAAACTAATCCATCGTTTTCAACAACAAGTTTTTTACTCATAATTGAAGCAGTAATTAATGGCATTGAATCGATTGTTCCAGTA
This sequence comes from Mycoplasma yeatsii GM274B, assembly GCF_000875755.1. Lineage (GTDB taxonomy): Bacteria > Bacillota_I > Bacilli_A > Mycoplasmatales > Mycoplasmataceae > Mycoplasma > Mycoplasma yeatsii. The sequence continues at coordinate 764,720 of NZ_CP007520.1, forward strand.
ACATCACGTAATGCATAGATTTTTTTATCAGCAGGAACAACATCATCAGATTGACAAATAATACTTAATCCTGTTTTATTAATTACACCTGTAAATTCATCATTTTCTAATTCACATTTTCAACCAGGAAATGATTCTAATTTATCAGCTGTTCCACCAGTTTTACCTAATCCTCTTCCTGTTAGTTTACAGATATTAATACCATAACTAGCTACAAGTGGGGCATAAACTAAACTAGTTTTATCTCCAACTCCACCAGTTGAGTGTTTATCAGCTTTAAAACCTTTAACTGAACTTAAATCATATTGTGATCCTGATTCAATATAAGATTTTGTTAGATATGAAGTTTCTAAATCATTCATATCAGTAAAATAAGTAGCCATACAAAATGCGGCCATTTGATAATCTGTAATAGATCCATCAACATAACCTTTTATAAGTCAATTGATTTCATCTTGTGTTAATTTAATATTATGTTTTTTCTTTTCAATAATGTTTGTAAATGTATTCATATATCTCAACGCCCTCCTGTAAAAAATTATAAAAAATTAAAAATTGAATTTCAAAAAATATCTTAAAATATTAAAAAATTGGCCTGTAGCCAATTATTTTTGTGTTGATTGTTTTTTAGTTTTTCTTGTTTTTGCTGCTTCTATAATTTTAGTTTGACTTAATCTTTTAGCTGTTTTATTAGTGATTAAGTTATTAATTAAGAAGTTAGATGTAAATAGATAAATTCAGAATAGAACCATAATTATAATGTTGATTCCTGAAATTCAATTAGTAATATCTTCAGCAATTGTTGTTGCAAAAATAGCAAAGAAGTTAGCTCCTGTTGTTATTACTCAAATAAATAATGGTGCAACAATGTTACTAATAATTACATTAAATTTTAATTCTTTTCCTTTTCTATGATTATCAACTAAAGTTGCTAAAACATACATTACTAAACATGTAGTTAAAACTAAATAAGCTAATGCACTGAATCATTTTGTCATTAAAACTGCAGTATATGGTTCAGCAATATTTCCAACTTGAGCTATACCGATACATCCAGCAGTTACAGTAATTGCTGCTAGTAATAATAGTGAATAACAAACTAATGCAGGTTTGAATAATAAACGTTTGTTTATTTTGTAATCAGTTTTTAAAATTGCATAGAATCAATGTAATATAATCGCAAATAATACTCAAGGAAGGACAAATGATCCAAAAGTTATTAATGTAACCACACTAGCAGTTAATGGTGAAGAAATAGATTTTAAAATTACTGTACTTAAAATACCAGATAATAAAGCAGAAGGTAAAACTGAAAATAATAAGAATAATGGGAATCTTGATATTTCAATACTAAAGATTCTTCATCCTAAATCTTTATTATTTTTAGACATCGCTTCATAGTATTTAACAAAGTATTTAGAACTATGTGATGAGTACTCAAATCCACGTTTAATATCATAAAACATTTCATCTCCCCTACCATTGTTCATAGCTCTTCTTTTTTCTTTAGTATACATTTCATTGATTGATTCTAATACTGAATCACATCCACTTGCAAATATTGAAATGTCGCCAAATTTAATTAATTTTTTATATATTTCATCCATTAAATTGGTTAGAAACATTGGTTTAAAAGCTAATCCTGAATAACTTAGATAAGCTGATTTAACACCTTCAAAATCGTTTGCTTCAATTTTAGTTTTTAAATCTTTAACATAATCAATAGTTTTACTATAGTTAAATAAAACGTTCATATCACGATTTTTAATATATGCTTTAATTCCTATAATAGTATTAAATAAAAGTTGTTTTAATAGAGGGATAAACATTGCAAATACCCCCCCAACTAAAATAAGTTTGAAAGGACTTAGTAAAGTATATAGTAGTGAGTCTGGCGCCATGAATCCAGTTAATTTATAACCACTTTGAGCAATTACTTCTTGTCATGCACTTCAAGCAGTAGAACCGTTGAAAGATTGAACTTGTTTAACAAGATCTGGATTTTTAAAAGGTCCATCAGAAGAAAATCTAGCTTCTAAAATAGCTTTTCATTGACTAATTCAAGCTGGAGAACTTGTCATTGATGATCAGAATGATTTTGTAGGATCGTTAGCATCGGTATTTCTAATCGCATAAATAGCAACACTATCAATTCATGCTGAATAACCGAAATAAATCACTGCAACTACTAATAATAAAATTGTTAATTTGACAGTCTTTCTCATAATTTGTGTTTCCTTTCTATATTAAATTATATAATTTTGGAAAAGAAAAAAGGTTTTTATAACCTTTTACTTGACAACAATATTTACAATTTTATCAACTACAACAATTTCTTTTACGATTTCATGTCCATTGATAAATTTCATAACATTTTCATCAGATTTAGCTAATTTAAGTAGAGTTTCTTTATCAGTATTTTTTTCAACTTCTACAGTACTACGAAGTTTTCCATTAACTTGAATTGCTACTACAACTGTGTTTTTAACTAATTTAGATGAATCATAATTTGGTCATTGTTGAGTTGTGATACTTGAATTGTGTCCTAATTTTTCTCATAATTCTTCAGCTAAGTGAGGAGCAAATAAACTTAACATTTTTACAAACCCTTCAACATAAGGTTTATATACTGTTCCTTCTTTTTCTTTGTAAATTGCATTTACTAAAACCATTAATTGACTAATTGCAGTATTGAATTTTAATGAACTGATCATTTCGGTTACTTTTTTAACTACATCATTATAAACAAAATCTAAATTAGAATTGTTTGTATCTGAAAATTCAACTTTATTAATCATTCTATAACAACGATTTAATCATTTTAAACTAGCATCTAATCCATCAAAACTTCAAGGAAGAGAAGCATCTAATGGCCCCATAAACATTTCATATAATCTTAAAGCGTCCGCTCCATGTGTATCAATTACATCATCAGGATTAATTACATTTCCTCATGATTTAGACATTTTTCTACCATCCGGTCCTAAAATCATACCTTGGTTAAATAAGTCTTTAAACGGTTCTTTAACAGGACAAACTCCTATATCATATAAGAAATGTGTTCAGAATCTTGCATATAATAAGTGACCTACAGCATGTTCTTGTCCACCTATATAAAGATCAACAGGTAATCATTTTTCTAATCTTTTTCAAGCTTCTTCTGAATTTATATCAATTAAATCATTTGACATGTTTGTTAAAACATATGCAATGAAATATCAGCTAGATCCAGCAGATTGAGGCATGGTATTAGTTTCTCTTCTATATTTAACACCATCAATTTCAACATTAACTCATTTATCAACATTAGCTAATGGGCTTTCTCCAGTTCCTGTTGGTTTAATATATTCAGTTTGAGGTAGAGTAACTGGTAGATTATCATCTTCAACTAAAACTATCTCTTGGTTTTCTGTATATAAAACAGGGAATGGTTCACCATAAAAACGTTGTCTTGAGAATAATCAATCTCTTAATTTGTAATTAACTTTTCTTGTACCTAATTTATTTTCTTCTATATATTTATAAATTACTTCTAATGCTTGTATTCTATCTAATCCATCTAAGATTTCAGAGTTAATATGAATTCCTTCACCAACAAATGCTTTAGATTCATCTTTAGCTTTAATAACAAATTTAATTGGTAAATTAAATGTAGTTGCAAAATCTCAATCTCTTTTATCATGAGCAGGAACAGCCATAACAGCTCCAGTTCCATAATCATTTAATACATAATCACTAATTCAAATTTGAACAGGTTGATTATTAACAGGATTTATCGCATAACTTCCAACAAAAACTCCAGTTTTTGGTCTAGATTCATCTTTACGGTCAATTTCAGATTTTGAAGCTGTTAATTCAATGTATTTTTTAACTTCTTCTAGTTTATCTTGGCTAGTTAATTTTAAAACTAATTCATTTTCAGGAGCTAAGACAATGTAACTAACTCCATAAATAGTATCAGCACGTGTTGTAAAAACTGGAATATCAATATCATTTGATTTGAAAATAATTTCAGCACCTTCTGATTTACCTATTCAATTTTTTTGCAAGTCTTTAACTGATTGAGGTCAATCTAATTCATCTAAACCTTGTAATAATTTTTCAGCATAATCAGTAATTTTTAAAACTCATTGACGCATTTTTTTCTTAGTAACAGGGTGTTCACCACGCTCACTTACCATGATTCCATCTTTTTCTATGATTTCATCATTGGCTAACACTGTTCCTAATTCTTGACATCAATTAACTTCAATATCTCTATTTTCAGCTAAATTATTTTCATATAGTTTTTTAAAAATTCATTGAGTTATTTTATAGTAGTTTGGGTCTGCTGTGTTAACTTCTTTATCAAAATCATAACTAAATCCCATTTTTTGTAATTGAACTCTAAAGTTATCAATATTTTTTAAAGTAAATTCTCTAGGATCATTTCCAGTTTTTAAAGCATATTGTTCAGCTGGTAAACCAAAAGCGTCTCAACCAATTGGGTGTAGTACATCATATCCTTGCATTCTTCTAAAACGTGCAAAAACATCAGTTGCAGTGTAACCTTTAACGTGACCAACATGTAGTCCTGCACCACTTGGATAAGGGAACATATCTAAAATATATGATTTTTTATCTTTATTATTTGTAGTTTTATAAATATTATTATCTTTTCAGAATTTTTGTCATTTCTTTTCTATTGCTTTATGTGAAAAATCCATACTTTCTCTCCTTTAATATAATATTTATTTTACAATTTCTAATTAAAAAATACATCTTTAAAGTGTGTAATATCCTGAATATTTTATTTCCTATAATAGTTAAAATTATACGTAAAAAAATAAAAAAAACACCTTACGGTGTTGTTTGTTTTCTTAATGGTCGGAATAATTGGACTTGAACCAACGACCTCTCCGTTATCAGCGGAGTGCTCTAACCAGCTGAGCTATATTCCGAAACGATACAATAGTAATATTATATGTTTTTACTTATAAAATCAATATAATTTATAAATTTTTTTAAATTTTGTGCTTCTATAATTTTTAAATAAAAAATCAACACATACGTGTTGATTCATACATATTAACGTTTTGAGAATTGAGGTGCTCTACGTGCTCCACGTAATCCATATTTTTTACGTTCTTTGATACGTGCATCACGAGTTAATAATCCTTCATTTCTTAAAGCTTTTCTGTAATCTTCACTAGCTTGTAATAAAGCTCTAGCAATTCCTAATCTAGTTGCTCCAGCTTGTCCAGTGAATCCTCCACCAATAACTTTAACAGTAATGTCAAAGTCTTTTAAAGTTCCAGTAGCTACTAATGGTTGTTCTAAGTCTTGCACTAATGTTGCGTATGGGAAAAACTCTAAAGCAGGTTTTCCATTAACGATAACATTACCTGTTCCTGGAGTTAAGATAACTTGAGCAATTGAAGATTTTCTTCTTCCAGTTCCTCTATAAATAACTTTGTTGTTCATTATTTAGTTTCTCCTTTTTTAGTTTGAATGTTTAAAACTTCAGGTTTTTGTGCAGCGTATGGGTGTTCTGAACCTTCAAATACATGTAACGCTCTGTATTGGTTAGCACCTTGAACATTTTTAGGTAACATTAGTCTGATAGCTCTTTCAAGAATTTTAGTTGCGTCTAATTCTCTTTGAACTGCTACTGTTCTTCTTCTTAATCCACCTGGGTGCATTGAGTGGTGGTAGTAAACTTTGTTAGATTCTTTTTTACCAGAGAAGATTGCTTTTTCAGCGTTAATAATAATAACGTGATCTCCGTTATTGATGTGTGGAGTAAAGTCAACTTTGTGTTTTCCTCTTAAAACAAGAGCAACTTGAGTTGCTAATCTACCCACAGTTTGTCCTTCTGCATCAACGATATATCATTTTTTGTTAATATCTTTTGCAGAAATTAATGTAGTTTGTTTCATATTTGCTATTTTCCTTTACTTGACTTGTCCGGGGTCTATAAAGTGTCGTAAGCAATTTATATTATAATAAAACTTTTTAAAATTATCAATTAAATATTTACATCTTTTAAAGTTAGAGTTGCATCAGTTTTAGATATTGAATTAAATCCAACAGCTATTGTAATTATATAAATACCAATAACTCCTAAAGCTACAGCAAAAGGTAATCAAATAGGAAACGCTAGTGGTAAAACAACTATGTGATAAATACTTTTTATAATTGTTGAAAATATAAATCATCCACTAGTAATCCCAATTAAAAACATTGAAGCTATCACAATAAAATACATTCCTAATATATTTAAAGCAATATATGAATTAGAATATCCTAATACTTTTAATGTTGATATAAATCTATTGTTATCTGAAATAATAACTGAAGTTGTTAATAAAATAATTACAAATGAAATTGATAAAATAGCGACAATACCAAGTGCTAGTAATAATATGATCAATGCTGAAATTTGTTTTAAAATAGCTTGTGAAATTTTAATCGGAACTATTAAATTAATTGAACCTTGACCAATTCCATCATACACTTGATGATCTTTAACATGAACTCCATTTAATGTAACTGGATTATAATCACCTGTTTTTGAATAAGTTGAAACAGATTTACTTAGATCACCAATATCATCTTTTAATGAATATTTATAGTTAAAAATAGGAAATGTATTAGCAAAGATTTTTAAAATATTTTGTGCAGCTTGTTTTTGTTTTTCATTTTTATTTTCTTTAATTAATTTATTTACAAAATCTTGATAACTATAATTTTGTAATGAATCATTGCCAGTTAAGTTTAATCCAGTATTTATTTGATCAACAACATAACCTTGTTTATCAAAAACTTTGTTTCATTGTTTTTTAAATAGTAATTCTCATCAAACTTCTTTATTTTGTTTATAGTTTAAAATTTCTTGAGCATTATCTTCTTTAATTCAAGCGGCACCTTGTCCATAAGCATCATGAACTCCAACAACTTTGAATTTATGTTGTTTATTTATTTTATTTACACTTGTGTTACCTTGTAAAAATTCTTTATAAAATGGATTTGGATCAAGTGATTTGTCTTTTTCATCTCATGGAACGGGAATACCATTTGTTAAGGCTTCAACATTGTTGTTAAAAGGATTTTTAACAGATGTAGACGCTGTTGATATATCACTTCTTTGAATAAAGTCACTTGTTGGTGAATCAAATTGATCTTTTCAATCAGAAGTGTTATATGGTTTTATGTTATTATTGTCTATTTTTTGTAATTCATTTTGTAATACATTCAAATCAATTTCGTCACCTTTATATAAGTTCAATCTTTTTGAAATAGTTTGATTTATTATGATTGTGTTTTTTTCAGTATTATAAAGTTTTGAAATTAAATTATTTTTATTAGTGTCAAATAAGTTAATAAATTTATTATTATTTTTTATTCCATAAATTTTGAAATTATGTTTTTTATTTAATGTTTCAACATTTAATAAAGTTCCTAATTGTTCTTTATCTTTTGTAAAAGGAATTAAGTTAAATCCTAATGTGTATTGTTTATTATTATCATAAGCAATTTTTAAATTTTGTCTTACAAAATAAGGCGCTCTAGAATAAGCGGCTTGAACTATACCTTGTTCCATTCTATTTTTAAATAATACCGTTCATCAAACTCCTAGTTTTGCAACAAGATCTAATAATTTATTTTCATCGATTAAATCATCTTTAAAATCATTTTCACTTAGTTTTAAAATATTATCTTCTACTGAATCATCTTTATTTCAAATTCCATCTATTATATGATATTTACCCATTTTTGAACTTGATGAAGATAATTTAAAGTTATTGATACGATCTTTAATTGTTTGTGTTTGTAATTGTTTTGCAATAGATGCACTAACTACCGATTCATCTGCAAATTTTAATAAAGCTTGTTGTTTTTTATCTATTGAGTTAAACTTTTCAATTCTTTTTTCTTCATCTAAATTAATATCAAATTGCTCATTATCATTTAAGTAATAATCTCTATTAATTGATAATGCAATACTATCTAAATAAATTGAATAGAAACGTTGTAAATGTTTAAATTGATTCAATAAAGTTTTGAAATCATCTTTTTTATCAACCAATAATTCTGATGTTAAATTTTTATAATCAAATCAGTTATTTAAAACTGCATTAGCAAAAAATGGTTCAGTTTCAGATAATGATAATTTTGCTAGTTGTCTGAAATAACCTGTTGATATAGATGTATCTTGAGCCTGTAACATTCTTATATTTGAAACACCCAAACTGTACGGTTCTGCATCACCTGACTTGTCTATAGTTGGAATTGCTAAATTATAATATGAACTACCATAAGTTTGATTTGAATATTGACTTATTATTTGTTCTATATCATAAGAATTATCTTTAACAGGTAGAGAAGTTGAAGCGAAACTATCTTCACTTTTTTTAATAACTTTATATTCATCATAATCATTTTCAGGATTAAATACTCTAGAAAATGAAAATGGATTATTATAACTTGGTTCAGAATATTCAACTACTTGTTTATAGTTAATTCCATTATATGTATATGCTTGATTTCTTTTTAATAAATAAGGAGCAGAAAAAGAAATTGTAAACATAATAGTTGATAATAAAACAACAAATCCTACACCAAACATTTTAGGTCCGGCATCAATTAATAAAGCTGTTCTCATTTTTTTATTAAATGATTTATTTTGAACATTTCTTTTAACCATCATTGATCATTTAGATAGTTTTTTAGTTCGTTGAGCATAAATTAAATTTAACGCTCCAGTTTTCATAATTAAATAGGCAATTAAAAATGATATAACTGACATTAATATTCAAATGAAAATAAATGCAAATAGAAATCCAATTCAATCAAATGAAGCAACTCCATAAGATAATGTGAAATAAGATTGTAACTTATTTAAAATTACAATAGAAACTCCAACTGCAACGACATATCCAATAATTCCACCAACAAATGAAGTTATTAAAGGGGTGACAACATAATTAAATACGATTTGTTGTTTTTTATATCCTAACGCTCTCATTGTTCCAATTTGAGAACGAGAATTTTCTATTTGTTTTTTAGTCATTAAACTTGTTGTATATAAAACAACACACAATATAGAAAATAACAGTATTGATGAAGTAATGTTATATATTCTAATTGTTTTATTAATTAACGATGTTCTTTTATTAAAGATATAATTTTTATCACCAATTTCATAAAAGAATGTTTTGTCTGTATTATTTTTAATTAATTGTTTAAAAGTATTATTTAAAAAATTTAGTTTTTCATTATCTATAAAATCATTTATTTTTATTGAATAAAATGATTCAATTTCACTATCTGATCCTACAACTAATTTACCAATTGTTTCATCATAATTATAAAAATTATTTTCTTGTTTAATTAATCCAAATTGGAATGGATCAACATAAATTAATCCTTGAGTATTTCGGTTAGAAATTGGTGAATGTTGATTAATTATAGGGGCAATAAAATCAGCTGATTCACCAAATCCAACAACTTGAAATCAAGAATAAGTTCCAGCATATTTTAATTGATAGATTCCGTTTTTATCATCTAGTCCTTGTTGTTTTATTAATTCAATATCTCTATGTTGTTCAGCATTTGTACTAGCGTTTTTATTCGAACTAACTAGTAATTGATCGCCTAATTTATCTTTTTGAATTCTAATTATATCTTTTATTTTTATGTTGTGTTTTTGAGCATAAATTGAATCTAAAACAACTTGATTAATAGAGTTAATATCATTTCCTTGTGAAATTACAAGCTTATCAACTTGATCAGTTTTTGATGATGTTTTTGCTATTGCTTTTAATGTTTGTAAATTATTATTTGAATAAACCTGACTAAATTCTCTCGCTTCAGTTCTAGATCAATCAAAACTTTGATTATACTTTTCTTTATATTTAATATTTAATTGATCTATTCAATATTGTTGAGCTTCAACTAAATTATTAGGAACATTTTCTTGGTTATTTTCAACACTATCTTTAGGGTTTAATTTTAAAACTATATTATGTTGATTTGAATTAGAAACTAAAGAATCATATCTATTTAAAACATTGCTATCAATTGAAGAAATTAATGACATAACAAGAGCCATTAAAGACACTAAAATAGTCAATCCAAATAATTGAGCTTTGTTTTTAAAAGAGTTTTTAAAAGAGTTTTTAAGCATCAAGAAAAATCAATTGCGAGATGAATATTTATTTTTTAATTTTTGCATACCTTTCTTCCTTTCTATTTTAAATTAGAAAGAAATTAGAGGTGGCGTTGTTTGTTTTTTAACTTGTTTTAATTCTAGATATTTAAAATAACTAATTTTTAATAAGAATATATCTAAATTAGCTTTAATTTTAAAATTATCTGATATCTTAACATCATCTAAACTAGTTTCTTCAGTTTCATCATCTATTTGTTTTTTAATTTTAATAAAATCTAAATTGATAAATAAATTTTTTTCATACTTAACAATCACTTTTCTAGTTTTAACTAATATGAAAATAGAAACTAAAAATAATAGCATAATAGCTAGTAAAATAGAGTTTAATGATATTTGTAATATTAATAAATTTCTTGCAAACTCATTTTTAATATTAAAAGGTAGTGTTATTTTGTTATAGTAAAAAAGATTAACTAATTTAAATACTTTAGCTGAATCTATAATTTGAAAAATACTAATAGCTAAAATTATAAAAACACTAATAATTTTTAATAAGTTTATATTTAATGTATGTTGTCTAATTTCTTTAAAAATAGTTTTTTTATCTAGTTTAAAATTTAATGATTTAATTAATTTAATAGTTCTGGTGAATATAGTTATACTTAAAATAATATAGATAAAAACAAATATAATATTTTCAAATAAACTGAAATTATAAAAACCTAAAAAAGGCTTTAAAAAAGAAGTAAAAGTCAATAGGAAAATAAAACAAAGAATGTTTATAAAATTATCTTTATTTTTCATTGTTTTACCTCCTAGTAATTAATAGATTAATTATATCAAATAACAAAAATCGTGCTGTTTATTAGCACGATTGTGTAGTGAAAGTGATTAATTAAATATAGACTTTTCAACTTCCTTCTTGGTATATGCAAAAGTTGACCAATTTATAAATATATCAATCTAAAAGTGACATTGTTTTAAATTTATATTTATCACTACACTTTTATTCTAATATATTTATTAATTAAATTGGATTTTTTCTAACACTAAACCTTTTGCTTCTGCTATAAAAGGATTTTTATTACCATTTCCTTTTAGCATTTCTTTTATTTGTTCAATTGTTACTTTTTTATTTAAATAACAATTTAAAGCATTAGCTACAATCATTCTAATTTGATATCTAATAAAACCGTATGCTTTAAATTGAATTTGAACTCTATTTTCTTTATTTCTAAAAACTTTTATTGATTCAATTGTTCTTTTAGTATTTATGTTTTCTAGTTCGTCATCTTTTAATCCTGAAAATAATTTAAACTCATGTTCACCTACAAATAAATCAAATATTTGTTGTAGCTTATTAATATCAATTTGATCATGTTTTCAATAATATTCAAATCTTTGTTTGAATATATCAAATTCAGAATCATTTATATAATAACTATAAGTTTTTTGTTTTACTTCTCTTAAATTAAATGAAACATCAACAAAACTAGCATCAAGTATTTGAACATCACTAGGTAATGCTTTATTTAAAGCTTTAATAAAAACTTCTAATATAGGTTTAAAATGAATAACAAGTAAAACTTTTTGATCTAAAGCATGTACTCCAGAGTCAGTTTTACTTGTTCCAATTGTTTTGAAATTTTTATTTTTTGTAACTCTTTTTACTGCACTTTCTAATACATCTTGAATAGCAACAGCATTGTTTTGATGAATTCAACCATGATAATTAGATCCATCATAACATAAAGTTAATAAAATTCCGTACATATTAACGCCCTATTAATGAATCAATATGAGCAATGTGTCAATTTGCAAATACTACAGGACTAGATGCATAAACTATCATAAATGTTGCAAACGCTATACCTATTGTAAAAATTGCAATATCAATTCAGTTTAATTTAAATTGAATAAATCTAGTTCTTCTTGCATTTGGATCATAACCTCTAGCATCCATTGCATAAGCTAAATCTTCAGCTTTTTGGAATGATGAAACTAATAAAGGAATGATTAATGATGTTAAACTTTTTACTTTATCTTTAAACTTACCATTTTTAATATCAATACCACGACTAGATTGGGCTTTCATAATTCTTCCTGCTTCATCAATTAAAGTAGGAATCATACGTAGTGCAATAGAGATAATCATAGATAAAATATAAACTGGTAATTTAATAATTTTTAAAGGTGATAATAAATCTTCAATCGCTAGTGTTAATTGTAATGAAGGAGTAGTTCCTGTTAAAACACAAGTTAATGTAATCATTAAATAAATTCTAAACGCCATAACAATTGCACTATATAAAGCTTTTTCACTAAATCAGAATATTTTTCAGTTAAAGAAGAAACCGATAGGATCAACTTTTAACCCTGCACTAGCAACACCTTCTGCTGATAATCTTCCGCTTCTAAAAGTTGAAGTTACAAATCAAAGAAACCCTGATGGTAAATTGTTTTTGTTATCGTTATAGTAATCAGTTATTTTACTAATATCACTTTGCGATGGATGAATGAAAAAGAAATTCATAATTAAAATAATTGTAAAAATAAACGATACAGGAACTAATAATCTAACTAGTAAATTTAAATTTAGTTTTGATAAGAAAAATAAAGTTAAAATTCCTACTCCAATGATTAAATAACCAGTAAATTTAATTGGAAAGAAAATAGATACGATTAAAAAGATAACCATAAACATTTTAAGTCTTGGATCCATTTTGTGAATCAAAGAATTTTTTGGAATATATCTACCAAATGATATCCTCATATTATCTACTTCCCTTCTACTTTTTTCAATTTAGCTAATTCAATAGCGAAATCTTCAATTGTTCTAATTTCTTTATTTAGTAAGTTAATTTTTTTATCTTTTAACTTGTACATTAATTGGTAAAGTTTTGGTGGGTCAATTTCGATTTTCTTTAAAAGTTCTATATTTGAAAAGATTTCAAAAGGTGTTCCAATGTCAATAACTTTTCCGTTATGCATAACAATTACTTCATCTGCAATTCTTAAAACGTGATCCATGTTATGAGTAACCATAATAATACGTTTATTGAATTCTTTATTTAATCTTTCAAATAAATTCATGAAGTCTTCTTCACCTTTTGGATCTAATCCTCCAGTAGGTTCATCTAAAACTAATGTGCTTCCATCCATTGCTACAATCCCAGCAACAGCAACACGTCGTTTTTGTCCTCCTGATAATTCAAAAGGTGAACGTTCAGCATATTCAGTTGGTAGTTCAACTAATTTTAATAAGTCAGGAATTCTTTTATAAACTTCTTCTTTGTTTTCACCTAAATGAACAGGACCAAAAGCGATATCTTTTTTAACTGTTTCTTGGAATAATTGATATTCAGGGAATTGGAAAACTAAACCTATTTCTTTTCTTAATTTTTTAACTTCTTTAATTTTTTTAATTTTTGCAGGAATTGGATAATCTCCAACTAATGTTTGTCCAGTTTCAGTAACAATTAATCCATTAGTTAACTGAATCATAGTAGATTTTCCACTACCTGTTGTTCCTATAACACAAGTTATTTTGTTTTTTTTGAATGTTAAATTTGTATTTTCTAAAGCTTTATGTTCGAATGGTGTTCCTTTTGCATAAGTGTAAGAAACATTTTCTAAAACAATATCTTTACTAAAATCAAAATTTTGTTCATCTACTTTTTTCTTTTTTAAACTTCACATATTTCTTTCACCAACTCGTCCATATTTTGAGTATTAGGAACAACTAATCCTTTTTTCTCTAACTCTTCTCTTACTAAAGCTACAAAAGGAATGTCTAATTGAATACTTCTTAAAAAATCTTTATCTCCAACTATTTCTAGTGGTTTACCAATTTTAACTAACTTACCATGATCTAGAACAACAACTTTATCAGCATTTAAAATTTCATCCATATCATGAGTAATTGAAATAATAGTTTTAGTTCCCCTTAACTGAACCATAATTTCTTTAATTTCACGTTTTCCTTTTGGATCCAACATACTTGTTGCTTCATCAAAAATCATAATATCAGGATCTAAAGCTAAAGTTGAAGCAATTGCAACACGTTGTTTTTGTCCACCACTTAAGTTTAGTGGTTCTTTTTTTAATGCATGTTCCATTCCAACTTTTTTAGCAGATTCTAAAATGATCTCAGGCATTTTAGTTGGATCAACTCTTTTATTTTCTAAACCAAAAGCGATATCAGCTTCAACTGTTGAACCAATAAATTGGTTATCAGGATTTTGGAAAACAATACCTAAGAATTTTCTAATTTGTTCAATGTTACTATCAGTAACTTTATTTCCAAATATTTTAATTTCTCCTTCTTTAGCTGTTAAAACACCAATTAAAATTTTAGATAAAGTAGATTTTCCACTACCGTTGTGACCAATAATAGTTACATATTCACCTTCATTAATTGTAAAGCTAACATCATCAACAGCTTTTGGGAAATTAGCACCATATCTAAATGATAAATTCTTAATTTCTACAGCTATATTGTTTTCTTTTTTTAATTTAATTCCACGCCCTTGTTCATTAATAGCATCTTTAAATTCGTTGTACATATATTGTGCGTGTTCATATTCTTTTTTAGCTCTTTTAATATCTTCTTGGTTGTTTGATTTTTTAATTTGCTTTAATAGATTTTCAGATTTTTTTAGATTATCTTTAAAACTTTTAGTTGAGGCTAATTCACGGATTTCAACTTTTATTTTTTTAATCTTTTCTTTTAAAACTTTTTTTTCGTTTTTGTCAATTTCATTTTGTCTTATTAAATTAATGTATTTGTGACTTAATTCAGACAATTTTACATATAGTTTGTTTATTGAAATTTTAAAGTCATTTAAGTTCTTTTCAGTAATTTTGCTAGCGTCAAATTCATCAAACAATTTTTTATTTTCCATCCAAAAAACCTCAATTCTATTTTTAGACATGTTTATATTAATTATAAATTAAACATATTAAAAATTAAACATAAAACACAATCAGAAAATATTTCTAACAAGTTTAAAAAAATATCAAATTTATAATAAAAAAGTATCAGTTGATACTTTTAATTTTTAGCTTAAACTATTTCTTATTTTTATTACTAATACTATCTCTTACTCTACCGCTTGGTCTATGAATAATTACAGAACCAGAACGTTTTTTGGTTAGTTCATTAGCATAAGCAATAGCTTCTTTTTGAGTATCAAATAGTTTACTTGGTCTTGAGTTTCCAACACCTTTAACTTGTCATTTTCCTTCATATGGTGTTACGTGATATACTGTAGCTAATTTGTCTGCCATAATTCCCATCTCTCTTTACTTTATTACTATTTTAAATATATTATATAGAAATAAAAAAATAAGGTTTTCTAAAAACCTTATTTATTTGAGACTAGACTAATTCGATAATAACCATAGGTGCATTATCACCTTTACGGTTATCTAATTTAAGAATTCTAGTGTATCCACCATTTCTTTTTTCGTATTTTTTTGCTAATTCATTAAATAATTTTTGTAATGCTGTTTCTTTTTTGTTAGCTTGAGTATCTCTTAATCAACTAGCAGCTTGACGTCTTGCGTGTAAATCACCACGTTTTGCTAAAGTGATCATTTTGTCAAAATGTCTTCTTAATTCTTTTGCTCTAGTTTCAGTAATTTCTAAACTTTCATTAACGATTAATTCAGTTGTTAAATTACGCATTAAGCTAGTTCTTCATGCTGTGTTTTGACCACGTTTTTGAATGTATGACATGTTTACCTCCTATTAATTAATTATTATTGTTTAAAAGTTAATCTTAATTGAGCAACTTTTTCTTTAATTTCTTTTAATGATTTACGACCTAGGTTTCTGATTGATCCAATTTCATCTTCATTTTTAGAAATTAATTCTCTTAAAGTATCGATTCCTGCACGTTTTAAGCAGTTTAAACTTCTTTGAGTTAAGTCTAACTCTTCAATAGTTTTATCTAGTTCTTTTTCTTCATCGTTTTCTAAACCGATAATTTCAACATCACTAATTTCATGATTTAAGTTAACAAAGAACTCTAAGTGAGCAACTAAAACTTTAGCTGCAATACTTACAGCTTCAACCGCTGTAATTGAACCGTCAGTTTCAACTTCTAATTCTAATTGTTCTAAATCAATTGATTTACCAATTTTTGTAGAATCAACAGCATAAGCAACTTTAACAATTGGTGAGTAATTTGAATCAATTGTTATCATTCCTGGCTCAATATTTCTTTCGTTTTTGTTATCTTTGAATGATTTGTATCCACGTGAGTTTTTAGCATATAATACTAAATCTAAAACTCCACCTTCACTAACAGTCGCTATTAATAAATCTTTACTTAAAATTTCTACACCTGCAGGAACTTCAAGATCAGAAGCATAAACTTCTCCTTCAACGTTAGTTTTGATTTTAATTTCAACATTTTCTTCATCTTTGTACATTTCTGAATCAATTTTTAAAACTAATTGTTTAATGTTTAAGATGATTCTTGTAACGTTTTCAACTATTCCTGGAATTGATGTGAATTCATGAGCAGCACCAGCAATTCTAATTGCGTAAACACTAGCTCCTGGGGTTGCTGCTAATAAAGTTCTTCTAATAGCATTACCTAAAGTTGTACCAAATCCTCTTTCTAAAGGTGATACACTGAATTTTCCGTAATTTTTATCTTGCCCTTCTTTTAGAAGAGTGAATTCTGGTCTCATAAATCTTTTCATATTATTAACCTCTTGGGCGTTTTCTTGGACGCACTCCGTTGTGTGGTATTGGTGTTGTATCTTTGATTGAATTAATATCTAATCCTGCCATTTGTAATGCTCTAACAGCTGCATCACGTCCTGGTCCTGGACCTTTAACTTCAACTGCAACAGATTTAACTCCGTTATCCATAGCACCTTTAGCAGCAGCTTCAGAAATTAATTGAGCTGCATAAGGTGTAGATTTTTTAGAACCTTTAAATCCTAATGCTCCAGCACTTGATCAAGAAAGAACATTTCCTTTTTCATCACTAATAGTAACAATGGTATTGTTAAAAGTAGAATGAATGTGAGCAATACCTTTAGGAATATTTTTCTTAATTCTTTTTTTACCTTGTGGTTTTGGATTTGCCATTTTAACTTTCCTTCTTTCTACCTATTATTTTTTCTTATTAGCTACAGTTTTTCTTGGACCTTTTACTGTTCTTGCGTTAGTTTTTGATGATTGTCCTCTAACAGGTAATCCTTTACGGTGTCTTAAACCTCTGTAACTTCCAATTTCCATTAAACGTTTGATGTTTAATGATACTTCTCTACGTAATTCTCCTTCAGTTTTGTATTTTGAGATTTCTGCAGAGATATTTTTCATTTGTTCTTCTGTTAAATCTTTAACACGGATATCTTCAGAAATGTTTAATGCTTTTAAAACATTTTGAGATGTTGATAATCCGATTCCGTAAATGTATGTTAATGAAATAACAACTCTTTTATCATTTGGGATTTCTACTCCACTAATACGAGCCATATTAACGTATCCTTTCTAAAAATTAATTAAACTATTAACCTTGTCTTTGTTTGTGTTTTGGTGTTACACAAATAATCATTACGCGGCCTTTACGTCTAATTACACGACATTTATCGCAAATTTGTTTGACTGATGATCTAACTTTCATCTTTAAACCTCCGTATTTTTATATATTAAATAAAGACAATAAATCAGTTTTCACTGATTTTCAAATAATATTGCCTATAAAACTAATTACTTTGCAATTTTTCTATAAGTAATTCTTCCACGTGTCATATCGTATGGTGATATTACAATAGTTACTTTATCTCCAGGTAAAATGCGGATGTAGTGCATGCGGATTTTACCTGACACGTGGGCATTAATAACTATTCCATTTTCTAATTGCACTCTAAATTGAGCGTTAGGAAGTACTTCAACAACAGTACCTTCAAATTCCATTTCAGTTTCTTTAGCCATTGGTTATACCTCCTTATAATTTTGTTAATACTTCACAACCGTCTTCAGTTACAAGTATTGTATGCTCGAAATGTGCTGCCATACTGTGATCAGCTGAATATACCGTTCAATTATCTGCAGCAGTTTTAGTTTTATGAGTTCCAATTTGAACCATTGGCTCAATACAAATAACCATTCCTGCTTGTAATCTCATTCCAGTATTTTCTACACCAACGTTAGGAATAAAAGGGTCTTCGTGCAATGATTGACCTATTCCATGACCTGTGTAATCTCTAGGAAGACTAAAACCATATGATTCAACATATTTTTGAATAGTGTAACCTATAGTTCCAAGTCTAGTTCCTGGTTTGACTTGCTCTATGGCAAGTTCTAGTGATTTTTCAGTGACCGATATAAGTATATCATTTTTTTTATCTTTTGCAATTCCACAAAGCATAGTAAATGCACTATCTGCATGTCAACCTTCAAAAGTACATCCTGCATCAATACTTACAATATCTCCGTCTTGTAAAATTCTATCTTGAGGAATCCCGTGAACTAGTTGATCGTTGATTGAAATACAAATTGTTTTAGGAAAACCATGATATCCTTTAAAATTTGATTTACATCCTTTAGAAATTATAAATTCTTCAAAAGCTTTATCTAAATCTAAACAATTTATTCCAGGTTTAATCATTTTTTTTAACATATCTAAACCTTGTGCTAGAACTTTACAAGCTGTTCTAATTTTTTGAATTTGTTCTGGTGTTTTAATAGTTACCATTCTATTTTAATTCTCCTTTAATAGCATCAAATACTTGATCAGCTGATAAGTCATCAGATTGTATTTCAACAAATTTACTTGCATTTTTATAATAACTAATCAATGGTAGAGTTTGACTTGAGTAAGTTTCTAATCTTACTTTAACTTTTTCAGGTTCATCATCTGCACGTCTTACTAAAGTTGTGTTATCAAAATCACAAACATTATCTACTTTAGGTTTTCTAAAAATAGTGTTAAAGCTTGCTTTACATTGTGGACATACTAATCTTCCACTAATTCTTTTAATTAAAAGTTCTTCATTAACATCGATATAAAATACAACATCAATTTTTTTGTTTAATTTTGTTAGCATTTCATCTAATGCTTTAGCTTGATCTAAAGTTCTTGGATAACCATCAAAAATTAATTTATCATTTGATTTTTTTAAAAATTCTTCAACAATAGCATTAACAATACTATCTGGTACATATTTACCAGCATTCATATATGTAGCACACTCTTGACCTAATTTTGAATTATCAGCAATTTCTTTTCTCATTAAATCTCCAGTTGATACTTGAATAAAACCAAGTTGATTAACTAATTTTTCAGCTTGAGTTCCTTTTCCTGATCCTGGAGCTCCTAATAACATAATATTCATGACATTTCCTCTTTCTTAATTACTATTAAATTAATTTTATAATACTAAAAACAATAAGTTTACTTAGTTTCAACCTATTAATACATAGTTGATAAATTTAAATTAAAGATTCTTATCACTAAAAGCATGAGGTAAGAAATCGCTAACTAAATATTCACCAATAAAACCATTTTGATTAAACATATAAGTTTTTTGATCTGCATTTAAAAGTTCAGACATTGTTTGACGACAAGTTCCACAAGGTGAACCGAATGATTTACTATCAGTGTAAAGTGCTAGTAATTCAACATCATCTTTACCATAACCTTGTGCATATACTTGTGGTAGCGCACATCTTTCAGCACAAATACATGGATTGTATGCTGCATTTTCAACATTAACACCAAGTATTTTTTCACCGTTTTTTAAATAAACTATACATGAAACTCTAAAGTTTGAATATGGACAATAAGCTCTAGTAGCTAATTGTTTTAATTCTTTGAAAATAATTTCTTTGTCTAATTGCATAACTACTCCTAAATCTAAGTATATTAATATTATTATAATTATAGAAATTAAGCAATAAAAAAAGGCATATAAGCCTTTTATCAAATGTGAGAAGTTTGACCTGAAGATGATTCTTCAGTAAATTTTTCTTTTTTCTTTTCAATGAAATTTTGTTCAATAAGTCTTCCTTTTAATTGTTGAGTAGTTTGAATTGCTACTGATATACAAATAATTAATCCTGTACCACCAATCGCTAAGTTAGAAGGCAGATTAGTTAATTTTGAAATAACATAAGGAAGAATAGAAATTATTGCTAAGAAAATCGATCCCACAACAGACAATCTATTAATTGTTGATGATAGATATTTTATTGTATCGTTTCCTGGTTTTATTCCCGGAATAAATGTTCCTGATTTTTGGAAGTTTTCAGATATTTTTTCAGGGTTTATTTGCACTTGAGAATATAAGAATGTGAATAATATAATTAATACACCAAATATTGATATACCGTATCAAGTATCAAATCCTAAATAATTTTTAGTAAAGTGAACAAAACCACTGTCTGGATTAACCACTTCTATAATTTGAGAAATAGTAACTGGAGTTGAGATAATTGCTGATGCAAAGATTACCGGAATAACTCCTGCGTTATTTATTTTTAGTGGTAAGTATGGTGTGTGCTCTTGAGAATCAGTTAACCCTGATCCTGTTTGTTGGATAGGAATTTTTCTTTCGGCTTCATTCATTAATACAACTGAAAAAATAACTAAGAAGAACACTCCAATATAAATTAAGAAGTTTAAGAATCCTGAGAAGAATATATTAGCTTCTTCTCCTGTATCTGAAATTCAGAAGTTGTATGTTGCTATTAAGTTAGAAGGCATTGATACTACAATTCCTAAGAAAATAACTATAGAAATACCATTTCCAATTCCTTTAATTGTAATTTGATCAGATATTCATAACATTAAGAATGAACCTGCTAACATAATTAGCGGAACTAATACGTAGTAAAATGCCGCACTAGCTAAAGCATTTGGATCGTCTCAACCAGGTATTATTAAATCACCACGACTTGATAGTGTAAAAATTGTTGCTTCAGCTTGCATAATTGCAAACGGTATCATAATAATTTTTGTTAACTTATCAAGTTTTTTTCTTCCTCTTTCTCCTGATTTATTTCATCTAGTTAAAACAGGAATTACATCAGTTGAAAGTAATTGAACAATAATTGATGCTGTAATATAAGGTGAAACCCCTAATGAAAGAATTGAGAATTTACCAATACTTCCTCCTCCTAGAGTAGAAAGTAATTGGAAGAATTGGATTTTTGCAGTTTCACTAGCAAAGTTAGAATTTAATTTAACCCCCGGAACAGTGATGTATACTCCAATTCTTATTACTAAAAGTGCTAATAATGTAAAAACGATTCTATAAACCAAATCCTTGTTTTTAATGAAGAAATTTGTCTTTACAAAATCGTTTTTTTTGTTGAGTGATCTTAAAGCAAAATTTCTGTTTTGATTAGTTTTATCCTTAACAGTTTTTTTTGCCATAATTACATCACCTCTACTTTTCCTCCAAGTTTTTCAATTTCAGCTTGTGCTGATTTTGAAACTTTATTAACTTTAACATCAACTTTTTTAGTTAATGATCCTTTACCTAATATTTTAACTAAAGTTTTGTTGTTTTTGATGATTTTAGCATCAATTAAAGTTTCATGATTAATTGCTGATAAGTTTAACGCTTCTAAATCGCTTAGATTTAAAATTACGTATTCTTTTTGGTTAGGAGAAGTGAACCCAATTTTAGGTAATCTTCTAAATAATGGTGTTTGTCCCCCTTCGAATCCTGGACGAACTCCACCACCTGAACGTGAGTTTTGTCCTTTGTGACCTCTAGTAGCAGTTTTACCTTTTCCAGAAGCCATACCTCTACCTACTCTAGTAGCTTCTTTTTTGCTACCTGGAGTGTATTTTAATTCATTTAATTTCATAATTTACGGCTCCTTTCTATTATTCAACTGTTTCTTCTACTGCTTTTTTAGCTGAAGCTTTTTTAGCTGATGATTTAACTGCTTTTTTTTCTGCAACTTCTTGATTAGCTTCTTTAGCAACTTTACCATATCTTAATTCTTGAACTCTTTTTAAAGTTTGCATTGATTGTAATCCTTGCATTGTAGCTCTAATCATGTTGATTGGGTTGTTGCTTCCTAATGATTTAGCATAAACGTCTGAAATACCTGCTAATTCAATAACTGCACGTGCTGGTCCTCCGGCAATAACTCCAGTACCAACTTTAGCTGGTTTAATTAAAATTTTACCAGCTCCAAAAGTACCTAAAACTTCATGTGGAACTGTTCCATTTCTTAATGAAACAGCTATTAAGTTTTTCTTAGCTTCTTTAATTGCTTTTTTAATTGCTTCAGGAACTTCGTTAGCTTTTCCTGTTCCCATTCCAACTAGACCTTTTTTGTTTCCTACAACAACAACTGCTGCGAAACGGAAGTGACGTCCACCTTTTGTAACTTTAGTAACACGTCTAATTGTTACTACTTTTTCTTCGAAATCGTCTTTTACAGTTCTAACTGGTTTATTATTTGACTTAGCTTTTCTATCAAATTTTTTGTTTTCTGGTTTTTGAGTAGAAGCTTTTTCAACATTAACGTTAGTTTCGTTTAATTCTACTGCGTTCATTTCTGCTGTCATTTTTTCTTCCACCCTTTCTTAGAATTTTAATCCCGCTTCTCTTGCTGCTTCAGCAAAAGCTTTTACTTTACCATGGTATAAGTATCCACCACGGTCGAATACTACTTCATTGATATTTGCAGCTAAAGCCTTTTTAGCAATTTCTTGAGCAACCATTTGAGCTGCTTCTTTATTTGCTTTGTTTTTTAAGTCCATTTTTAAAGTTGAAGCTGATACTAATGTAACTCCTTTAGTATCATCAATTATTTGAGCATAAAAGTTTGTGTTTGATTTAAATACGTTTAATCTTGGTCTTGCAGCTGTTCCGCTAACTTTTTGTCTTACTCTAAAGTGTCTACGTTTTCTTGCTTCTGATTTAGTAAATTTCATGTCCTATAACCTTAAGCTCTGGTTCTATTTACCAGCTGCTTTCCCTTCTTTTCTAATAATAATTTCGTTTTTGTATTTAATTCCTTTTCCTTTGTATGGTTCAGGTTTTCTATATGCTCTAATGTTTGCTGCAACTTCTCCAACTAATTGTTTATCGATTCCAGTAATAACTAATTCAGTTGGTTTAACAGCTTGAATAGTTACACCTTCTGGAATGATGTATTCAATTGGATGTGAGTATCCTAAGCTTAAGTTTAATTTTTGTCCGTTAACTGCAGCTTTATACCCAACCCCAGTAATTATTAATTCTTTTTTGAACCCTTCATTAACTCCAGTGATCATTCCTGAAAGTAATGAGTTAGTTGTTCCATGTAATTGTTTTGTGTGTTTTTGTTCATTTGCTCTTTTTGTAGCTACTTGATTATCAGCTACTTCGATTGAGATTAATGGTGAAAATTGTTTTGATAATGTTCCTTTTGATCCTTTAACTGTAACTGTATTATCTGCTGATACTGTAATTTCAACTCCACTAGGGATAGCTAATATTCTGTTTCCTATACGTGACATATTTTCTATCTCCTTATTATCAAATAAATGCTAATACTTCTCCACCAGCGTTTGCTAGGCGAGCTTTTTTACCAGTCATAATTCCTTGTGATGTTGAAACGATTGAGATACCTAATCCGTTTAATACTTGTGGGATTTCGTTAGCTTGTGCATAAACTCTTAAACCAGGTTTTGAAATTTTCTTTAATCCTTGAATTACTCTAGTTTTTCCTTGGTATTTTAATTCGATAGTGATAGTTTTTTTAACATCACCTTCAACAGTGAAGTTTGAAATGAATCCTTCTTCTTTTAAAATTTTTGCTATCTCTAATTTTACTTTGCTTGATGGAACACTTACAGTTTTTAAGTATCTTTGGTTAGCATTTCTAATTCGAGTTAACATATCTGCAATAACATCTGTAGTCATATCTAATTGATTCCTTTCTTAATTTCTATCATGAAGCTTTTCTAATACCAGGAATTTGTCCTTCATAAGCAAATTTTCTAAAGCAAACACGGCAAATTCCAAATTTTTTAAGCACAGCGTGTGGTCTACCACAGTTATTACAACGTGTGTAATTTCTAACAGCAAATTTTTGATGTTTTTGTTGTTTTACTTTTAATGATTTTTTAGCCATCTATACAGTTCTCCCTTTATTATTTTTCGAATGGCATTCCCATTTTTTCTAATAATACGAATGCTTCTTTATTAGTTTTAGCAGAAGTTACAATTGTGATATCCATACCACGTAATCTTTGAACTTTATCATAATCAATTTCTGGGAAGATGATTTGTTCTTTAATACCTGTTGTATAATTTCCAAATCCATCAAATGAAGTTTTTGACACACCTCTAAAGTCACGAACACGTGGTAAAGCAACGTTGATTAATCTATCTAAGAAATCATACATTTTTTTACCTCTTAAAGTAACTTTAGTTCCAATTGGCATTCCTTCTCTTAATTTGAATACCGCTAATGATTTTTTAGCTTTTGTAATTAATGGTTTTTGACCAGATAATTTTTCTAATTCAGATACTGCTGCATCTAATTTTTTAGTATCAGTTGTAGCATCTCCGATTCCCATATTTATAACGATTTTTTCGATTTTTGGTACTTGCATTACTGATTTGTAGTTTAATTCTTTAAATAATTCAGGAACGATTTGTTCTTTGTATTTGATTTCTAATCTTGATTTCATAACTTATCTATTCCCTTCTAATTATCTAGCGCTTTTGATTTGTGTTTTTGATTTTTTAGCAACACGAATTTTTTTACCATCAGTAATTTCAAATCCAACTCTTGTAGTAGCTTCTTTGTTTTTTGGATCTTGTAATGCTACGTTTGAAATATGGATTTTTGCTGGAATTTCTTTAATTCCACCTTCAGTATCTTGGTTTGAAGGTTTAACGTGTTTTTTAACGTTAATTCCTTGAACTGATACTCATTGTTTATCTTTTGATAATGAGATGATTGGTCCTAATTCACCTTTATGTGAACCAGCGATTACTTTAACCACGTCACCTTTTAAGATTTTTGATTTTGCCATTTGCTGGTTCCTCCTATAATACTTCTGGAGCTAGAGATGCGATTTTTGCAAATCCTGCTTCTTTAATTTCACGTGCGATTGGACCGAAAATACGAGTTCCACGTGGTGATTTATCATCTTTTACTAATACTGCTGCGTTTTCAGAAAATTTGATGTATGTTCCATCTTCTCTTCTTAATTCACGAGTAGTTCTAACAATAACAGCTTTAACAACTTGACCTTTTTTAACAACTGCACCTGGAGCTGCAGAAATAACTGAACAAACAATAATGTCACCAATACCTGAGAATTTTCTAACTGAACCACCTAAGTTACGAATAACACGAACTTCTTTAGCACCTGAGTTATCTGCTACTTTTAATTTAGATAATGTTTGAATCATATAATTTTATCTCCTATTATAAAGTTGCTTTTTCAATAACTTTAACTAATCTAAAGTTTTTAGTTTTTGATAAAGGACGTGTTTCCATGATTTCAACTTTATCACCCATTTGAGCGATTTGTTGTTCATCGTGTGCTTTATATTTTTTAGAATATTTAACACGTTTTTTGTAGATTGGGTGGTTTTTGTAAGTTTCAACTAACACAGTAATAGTTTTGTCCATTTTGTCAGAAACAACTTTACCGATTAATGTTCTTCTACTATTTCTTTGCATCGTCTTTGTTCTCCTTTGTTACTTTTTTTCTAGGACTTGGTTTTTTTGCTTCTTTTTTTTCTTCAGCTTTAACTTCAGCTTTTTCCTCTTGACCTGCAGCCATTGCTTCAGCCATAGCTTGTTGCATGTCGTTTTCTTCTACTTCAGTTCCAAATTGTTGATTGTATTGTTCTTCGATCATTTTTCTTTGTTTTGCTCTAACTTCTTTTCCTGCTTTTTCAGCTTCAGCAACTGCTGCGTTGTAATCAGCTTTGATTACTTTGTTAGTGTTTTCTCCGCTTAAACGTCTTTCAGCTAAAGTTAATTCAATTCTTGCAATTTCTTTTTTAATTTCTTTAATACGGTGAGTTTGTTCTAAACTTCCAACTGCTGCTTGGAATTTTAAAGCAAATAATTCAGCTCTTTTAGATTCACCAGCTTTGATTAATTCATCAACTGATAAGTTTCTAATATCTGTCATTTTTGATTTAGCCATTAATTTTCACCTCTTTTAACAAATTTACAACGAATTGGAAGTTTGTGAGCAGCTAATCTTAAAGCTTCTCTTGCTACTTCTTCACTAACTTGAGCAATTTCGAACATAACTGTTCCTTTTTTAACAACTGCTACTCATTTTTCTGGGTTCCCTTTTCCTGATCCCATACGTACTTCTGCAGGTTTTTTAGACATTGACATGTGTGGGAAAATTCTCATTCAAATTTTTCCATCACGTCTCATGTAACGAGTCATAGCAATACGTGCTGCTTCGATTTGGTGGTTGTCAATTCAAGCACCATCTAAAGCCATTAATCCAAATTCACCAAAGTTGATTTCTTTAGCTCCTTTAGCTTTTCCTTCATAACTAACTCTGTGAGGTTTACGATATTTAGTTCTTTTTGGCATTAACATAATTATCTTTTTCCTCCTTTGTTAGCTTTTGGTTTTTCCATAACTGATGAAGATTTATTAGAATTTTTCATGTTTCCTAAAACTTCACCGTGGTTGATTCAAACTTTAACTCCGATTTGTCCATAAGTAGTTGGAGCTTCATATAAAGCATAATCAACATTAGCTCTTAAAGTTGATAGAGGAACTGAACCTTCTAAGTAACCTTCAGTACGAGCCATTTCAACTCCACCTAAACGTCCACTTACAGCAGTTTTAATTCCTTTAACTCCTGCTTTTAATGCTTTTCTAATTGCTAATTTTTGAACTGTTCTGAATGAAGCACGGTTTGTGATTTGTTCTCCAATTCATCTAGCAACTAAAGTTGCATCAGCATCAGGGTTTGAAATTTCAACAACTTTAACATTAACTTTTAAGTTTCTGTTTTTAACTGTTTTTTTAACAGTTAAAGCAATATTTTCAACATTTTTACCTTCTTGACCTAAAACGATAGCTGGACGAGCAGTTTTAATGATTAAAGTTAAATCTTTAGTAGTTCTTTCGATATCAATTTTTGATACAGCAGCATCTTTTAATAATTTGAATACAGCGTTACGAATTTTAATATCTTGATCTAATCATTTAACGTATTGAGTTTTTTCAGCATATCATCTGTTTTCTCAATCTCTAACAATTCCTAAACGTAAAACATTTGGTGATACTTTTTGTCCCATTTTCTACTTGTCCTTTCTATCTTTCGTCACTTACCACGATTACGATGTGGCTAGTTCTTTTTAGAATTTCATATGCTCTACCGTGAGCTCTTGGTCTAAAACGTTTTAATGTTGGTCCTTCGTTAACAAAGATTGTTTTAACGAATAATTTGTCAGCATCCATACCGTTGTTGTTAACAGCATTAGCGATAGCTGAGTTTAATAATTTTAATACAGGTTCAACTGCATCTTTGTTTGTGTTTTGTAGAATTGCGATTGCATTTGCTACAGGTTTGTTTCTGATTGTATCTGCTACTAATCTAACTTTTCTAGGAGAGATACGAATCATAGATAATTTTGCTTTTGCTTCCATATTAATTCTTATCCCTTCCTATTATTTTTTCTTACCTTTTTTCTTATCGTCACCATGTCCACCGAATTTACGAGTTGGAGAAAATTCACCTAATTTGTTTCCAACCATATCTTCAGTAACATAAACTGGGATAAATTCTTTTCCGTTATAAACACCGAATGTTTTACCGATGAATTCAGGGAAAATAGTTGATCTACGTGATCAAGTTTTGATTACTTCTCCATCTTTAGCTGATTCAGCTTTTTTGAATAAGCTTTCATCAACGAATGGTCCTTTTTTCAATGATCTTGCCATATTATTTATTCTCCCTTTCTATTATTTTTTATTACGTCTTCTTACAATTAGTTTTTCTGAAGCTTTTCTTGTGTTTCTTGTTTTTACTCCTAATGCAGGTTTTCCTCATGGAGTTACTGGAGATTTACGTCCAATTGGAGTACGTCCTTCTCCCCCTCCGTGTGGGTGGTCGTTAGGGTTCATTACAGATCCACGAACAGTTGGACGAATTCCTCTTCAACGGTTACGTCCTGCTTTTCCTCAGTTAACTAAATTGTATTCTTCGTTTCCAACTTCACCGATTGTTGCGTAACATTCAGCTAAAACTTTTCTAACTTCTCCAGATGATAAACGTAAAGTTACATATTTACCGTCATCATCTTTACCTAAGATTTGAACTGATGAACCAGCACTTCTTGCCATTTGTCCACCTTTTCCTGGTTTTAATTCAACGTTGTGAATTAAAGTACCTTCAGGAATGTTTTTTAATGGTGCAGCATTACCAACTTTGATGTCAGCATTTTCTGATGCAACGATTTTCATTCCTACTTGCATTCCTTTAGCAAATAATACGTAACGTTTTTCTCCGTCTAAGTAGTTTACTAAACAGATGAATGCATTTCTGTTTGGATCGTATTCGATTGATGCTATTGTTCCAACAACATCTCTTTTATTTCTTTTGAAATCAATAACACGGTATTTTTGTTTGTGCCCTCCACCTTTATGGCGAGTAGTAATTAAACCGCGGTTATTTCTTCCGGCTTTAGAACTTTTTGAAACAACTAATGATTTTTCAGGTGTATCTGTTGTAAGAATTTTTGAATAATCAATTGTAGTCATATTTCTACGACCATTAGTTGTTGATTTATATTTCTTAATTGCCATGTTTTTCCCTTTCTATTTAATGCGCTTACAATAATTTATCCGGGTAGATCTATCTATAAGTCGCTTATTCTGCTAAGTCATTTAAGACTTCTAATTGTTCACCAGCTTTTAAAGTGATGATTGCTTTTTTAAATGAATTTGTTTTTCCAACAAATCTTCCCACTCTTTTTTCTTTTCCGTCATAGTTCATAGTTCTAACTGATGCAACTTTAACTTCAAAGATTTCTTCAAAAGTTTTTTTAATTTGAACTTTGTTAGCTTTTTTATCTACTAAGAATGTATACACACCATTTTGATGTCCTAGGTATGACTTTTCTGTTAACACAGGTTTTTTAATAACTTCTGTTAAATGCATTATGCGTATACCCCCTCAACTGCTAAAACAGCTTCTTCTGTAATTAATAATTTAGTTGCATTTAGTAAGTCAAACACATTTAATTGGTTAGCAGCTAATGTTTTAACTTTACTAATGTTGTTTGCTGATTTTAATACTAACTCATCTTTTTCTTTAGTAACGATTAGTGTTTTTTGATCATCAATTTTTAAATCTTTCATTACTTCAACCATACCTTTTGTAGATGGTTTTGCAAATTCAAATTTGTCAACGATTACAAGATTGTTTTCTTTAGCTTTTAATGATAATGCTGATCTAAATGCTAAAGCTCTAACTTTTTTGTTAACACTTTTTGTGTAATTAATATCAGGTGTTGGACCAAAGACAACTCCCCCACCTCTTCATTGAGGTGCTCTAATAGATCCTTGACGAGCACGTCCAGTACCTTTTTGTTTTCAAGGTTTACGTCCCCCTCCAGAAACTTCAGCACGGGTTTTAACTTTTCTAGTTCCTTGTCTTAAAGCAGCTTGTTGAGCAACAACAGTGTCATAAATAGCTTGTTGGTGAGGTTCGATTCCTCATACGTTATCATTTAAAGTAATTTCTTTAACTTCATTACCTTTAATATTTAAAACTTGTATTTTCATCTGTTACCTCTCTAATTAAGCTTCAGTTGATTCTGCTTCAACTTTTGCGTTTCTATTTAATAATTCTGCTGCTTGTTTGCTTTGTAGTCCTTTAACATTTTGTTTAATTTGAACAAATCCTTTTTTAGGTCCTGGAATTGATCCTTTAATTAACATTAAGTTGTTTGCTGAATCAATTGCAATGATTTCTAAGTTTTGGATAGTTCTTTTTGCATGTCCCATGTGACCTGCCATTTTTTTAGATTTAAAGATACGGTTAATGATTGCTCCCATTGAACCTATTCCACGGTGGTATCCTGATCCGTGTGCCATTGGTCCACGTGAGTAATTATGTCTTTTAATTCCTCCAGCAAATCCTTTACCTTTAGTAATTCCTGTAACATCAACGTATTCACCAGAAACGAATACATCACTAGCGTTAATAACTTGACCTAGTTCATATCCAGTCATGTTTCTGATTTCTTTTACGAAGCGCTTAGGAGCTGAATTAGATTTTTTGAAGTGTCCTAATTCAGGTTTATTTACTAAGTTAACTCTTTTATCAACAGTTCCTAATTGAACAGCTGTATATCCGTCAGTTTCTTGTGTTTTAACTTGTAAAACTGTGTTTGGTTGAACCTCAACTACTGTAACTGGTACTAATTGTCCTGCTTCAGTAAATACTTGAGTCATTTCCAATTTACGTCCTAAGATTCCTTTCATTGTTTTCCTCCTAATTGATAATCATGTATATTCGGGCAAATTTTATATTTTGTATTTTCTAATGAATTTAAGAAGATTATTATAATTTAATTTCAATATCTACACCGCTAGGTAATTGAACTCTTTTTAGAACATCCATTGTAGCTGGTGTTGGGTTTAAAATTTCTAATAATCTTTTGTGTGTTCTCATTTCAAATTGTTCTCTTGAGTATTTGTAAACGTGAACAGATCTTAAAATAGTAATAATTTGTTTTTCTGTTGGTAATGGGATTGGTCCACGAACTTTAGCACCAGTACCTTCAGCGGCTTGAATTATTTTAGCGATGCTTTGATCAACAATAGCGTGATCATAGCCTTTTAATTTAATTCTCATTTTTTGTTCTGCCATGCTAACCTCCTGTTTTATCATTTTATCAACAACACTTACCAGTGTGTTGTAATAGAGCACACAAAATATACATGCAATTTATATTCTACACTATTTATATGAAAATGCTATATCTATTTTTCATTATTTTTCAAAAGATAAATAGTCAATAAAAATGAGATAAATAAAATAAAAAATAGTCTAAAAAGACTATATTTTTCCTGCAACTATTTTTGTAAATTTATTAACTAAATAATTATCAACTTTACCGTTATATGTATAAGCTAATTTTTCATTACCATTTAGTTTGAATTTATCTTCTTGAGAAGTTATTGGAAGATATAGATTTTTAGATTCTCAGTAGAATCCTTTGTCTTCACCTTCGCTACTTGTAATTTCTTCATCAACAGAAACTAATGGAGAAGCTTGACCTACATATTCAGAAACAGCAAGAGCATTTTCATATATAAAGTTAATAAAATCGTATGATAACTTTAAGTTTCTACACTCTGTTGAAATAACCATACTATCAGAATAGATATTTGTTGTTTCGTATCTTATTTCTGTTTTACCATCAACTTGAACTTTGTGTTCTTTATTTGGTCTTCCAAAGATGTAACCTTTTGTTCCACCAATTGGATCACCTTCTTCATCTCTTAGAGTGTTAGCAGTAGCTGCATCTCCATTATACATAAATGCGAAATCAAAGTTACCAATTGTAGCTTTATCAATTAGATCATCACCGTTTAATGAAACATTAGGATTTCTAACTAACTCTTGAACATATTTTGCAGCTTGATCTACAACTTCTTTGCTTTCAATATTAACAATTTGACCAACACGTTGTGCACCGATCATAAATATGTTTTTAGGGTCATTATTTAAAACAACGTTTTTTCCAGCTTTAGCTGCTTCTCATAAAATTTCTCAACTTAAAGTTGAATTTTTTATTTCGGTTTCATTTGTTTCTTCAACAAATTCAACACCTTGTTCTTTTAAGAATTGTTTGTTTTCTTTTGTTGGATTAACAATGATTGACATATCTCCTCATAAATAAGGAACTGCATAATCTATAATTGAATCAGTCTTTAAGTATTTCGCTTCTGAATCTTCTTTTTTATCATCTTTGTTTTCTTCTACTTCACGTTCAATAAGTTTAACTTCTGATTTAACCATTGTTTCTAATAATGGAGTTTGAATTTGTTTAGGTTTTTCTTGTTCTTCAGTTGACTCGGAATTTGAGTTATTTTCTTGGTCAGTGTTTTCTTCAGTAGACATTAAAGTTACATTTTCATCTTTGTTTTCTTCTGTACTATCTTCAGGTTTGTTAAAAGAAATTTCATTTCCATTTCTATCTTTAAAAGTACCTCAAACATTTAATTTAGAATAATCTAGTTTTTGAATTCTTCCTTCGTTAGCTAAACGTTGAATCATATAGTCACTAGGAACCATAACATCATAACCAACTGTTTGAATTTTATTGTATAAATTCTCATTTGAGTCATAAGTTTGATAACTTATTTTTACTTTATGTTCTTTTTCAAATTTTTCAATCAATTCTTCATCAATATACTCTCCTCAGTTAGCAACAATTAAATCATAAGTATTGTTTAAAACATAAGCAGTAGTTAATCCTGAAAATGCACCAGCTGTTAAAATAACAACTGAAAAAGTTTTTCAAGTTCTTGCGATAAATGATTGAGCATGATATTTTGATTGATTTTTAATTAATAATTTCTTTTGTAAATTAATTACGTGTTCACTTAGTTTGTTAAGTTGGATTTGTTTTTTATCAATTTTATTTTGATATTTAGTTTCAAAGTTTGAAATTAGTTTTTGTTTTTCTTCTTCTAAATGTTGGATTTGATCTTGATCATCACACATTTGAATTTTTAAATCAATTTGATTTGTGATTAAAACTTTTTTATAAATTCTAGTTAGAACTTCATCAATTTTATCTGTTAGTTCATTAATTTTATTTTTTCTAACATCTTGAAAGTCATGTAGTTTTTCAACAACCATTCTTAACTTGTAGTGATCTTTTCCCTCTTCAAGTTCTATGATTCATTCTTCAAGATAATTAATTTTATTTTTATATCATTCAACAAGTTTTTTAGATGGATCTTTTTCTTGTTTTAGTTCTTTTTTTAGAGTTCTAATTTTAGCTTTAATTTTTTTAATTTTTAAACTAGCTGTTTTTTCACGTTCTTTAATAACTTCAATTTTATCTTCTAAAAACTCAATCTTTTCTTCTAAGTTTTGAATTTGTAAAGTTAGTTTAGCTGCTTTTTTAACATCAGTTGTTTTTGATAACTGTTTGTTTAATTGGTTTAATTTTTTATTAGCTTTTTTTAATCTAGCTTCATAACGTTTTTCTTTACCTATTTTTGATTTTAGTTTATATTGCTTTCATTGAAGTTTAGAAATCTTTTTATCATAGTTATTAGCTTTGAAAATAAATAATCTAAATTTTAAAATAAAGTATTTAAATCATAAACTTAATCTAAATGAAGTTTTAATTATAGTTTTATTATTTAAAGTATCTTTTAAATTTTCTAATTCTTTGTTTAATTTAGATAATTCTTTTAATTTATAAGTATTGTTTTGAATTTTTTGTTTTGTTTCAGTTTTATATTGTTTATAAATAACAATTGCATTTCAAGTAATAATACAAATAGCAATTATTGCAACTAGACCTGTACCAAAAGCGAATACAAAAGGTTTAATTTTTTTAGCTGTATAAATGAATGTAGAAATGTTTGTTTGATCTCCACCAGTAAAATAAGAAATAATAAAGTCATCAAAACTCATTGCAAAAGCTATTGCACTTGCAGTAATGATAGCTGGTTTTAAAATAGGAATAATAACTTTAAACATAACTTGATGGTTCTTAGCACCTAAATCATAACTAGCATCAATTAAGCTTGGATCAATTTTTCTTAATCTAGGCATAACTGTAATTAATACATAAGGCACGTTGAATGAAATATGAGCCATAATCAATGTTAAGATCCCAAATTTTAATCCACTTAATAAAAATACAATCATCAATGAAACTGCAGTAACAACATCAGCATTAATTAATGGAACATTAGCAATTGAATATCATTTATTTCTTGTTGCTCTTTTTGTTTTACTTAAACCAATAGCAGCAAGTGTTCCAATAATTACTGAAACGATTGTTGAGACAACTGCAACAAATATAGAAGTAAAAATTGATTTTAAAAATGGTGAATTAGAAAACATATCTTTATATCATCTAAATGAAAATCCACCTCATCCTAAAGTAGTTTCTCCACCACTAAATGAAAGTACAACCATTGCAACAATCGGTGCATAAATAAAAGCGATAATTATTGCAAAGTAACTATTTTTTAAGAATCTTTTCATTTTTCTTACCACCCCTTACTTCAAATTTATTACTTAATAATTTCATAATTATAATAATAGCAAATACCATGATAGCTAAAACAACTGAAATTGCTGCACCAAATCCAAAATCACTTCCTTGGAAGAAGTATGATTCAATAGCTTGAGCAATTAAGTTAATTTTTCCATCACCCATATAATGAACAACTATCAGACTAGTTGCTGCTTGAACTAAAACTAAACTAAATCCAGTTAAAACTCCTGGCATTGATGAACGTAATGTTATAGTTCAAAAAGTTTTAAAAGGTGAACAACCTAAGTCTTGAGCTGCATCTTCTAAATCTCTAGGTCTTGATTCTAGTGAATCATAAATTGGAGCTATTGCAAAAGGTAAGAACATATAAGTCATACCAATAACCATCGCAATTGGTGTACCAATTGAAGATGCTGCAAATAAGTAAAATAAAGATCTAAGTCCTAAAACTTTTAAAAGCATAGAAATTCACATAGGCATTGTAACAATTACTCACATGTTTCTTGCTAGAATTTTTGATCTCATTTTAGACATAATTAATGCAATTGGATAACCCATTAAAACACACATAAGTCCTGCAGCAAATGCGTAAGCAATTGAAAGTAATAATGAAATCATAAGATCGTTATCAGTAAATAAAGTAATGAATTTTTCAATAGATATTCTAAAAAGTTTAATTCCATCAGCTGGTTGAACAACAGCATAAATAACAATCAGAATTAAAGGAAGCACAACTAAAAATGACATTACTACAAAAAATGGTAATAATATCGGTCATACTTTTCCTTTTGCAAAATTAAACATTTTAGTTTGAGAAAGTCGGTTATTAATTTCTTTTATTTTTAATCTGAAATTTTCACGTTTGATTTGTTCTTTTTGATCATCAATAGCTTCTTCAAGTTCTTCTTGATTAAAACCATTTAAGTTAACTTGAACGTCTTTTATGTTTTTTTCTTTCATAAACTATTCAACTTCTTTTCACATAACGTGAATGCTTTCATATTTTCATTTAATAGAAACTTTTTGACCAACTTTATATTCATCAATTGTATCAATGATTCATTCTCTACCTTTTGAAGTTTTAACAATGATTTCTCAAAGATTTCCTTTAAATGTAGTGTTTATAACTGTTGCATTGAAAAATCCTTTGTCTACTTTATCAATAATTATGTCTTCAGGTCTTATAACAATATCGATATTTTTTTCTTTTTCTCCGAAGTTTGTATCCATACATGAAAACTCTTTACCATCAAATTTAACTAAATTATCTTTTATAAAAGTTCCATCAGTTATGATATTTGAACTACCAATAAAGTTAGCTACTCATGCATTTTCTGGTTCATTATAAATTTCTTCAGGTGTTCCGATTTGTTGAATAATTCCATCATTCATAACAACAACACGATCACTCATACTTAATGCTTCTTCTTGATCGTGACTTACCATGATAAATGTAATTCCAATTTCACGTTGTAAACGTTTTAATTCTTCTTGCATTGTTTTTCTTAATTTAACATCTAATGCAGCCATAGGTTCATCTAATAATAAAACTTTAGGCTTCATAACAAGTGCTCTAGCAATTGCAACACGTTGTTTTTGTCCACCAGATAGTTCAGATACTTTTTTCTCTTCATATCCTTCTAAACCAACTTGACGAATTTGTTTTGCAACTTCACGTTCAATCATATCTTGTTTAGTTTTTTTAACTCTTAATCCAAAAGCAATATTTTCAAAAACATTTAAATGTGGAAATAAAGCATATGATTGGAAAATAGTATTAAATTGACGTTTGTTAATTGGAATAGGTAATAAGTTTTTGTCTTCAAATAAAATTTCACCACTGTTTGGTTTTTCAAATCCACCTATGATTTTTAATGTTGTAGTTTTACCACATCCAGATGGTCCTAGAAAAGTAATGAATTCTCCTTCTTTAATATTGAAACTAATACCTTTCAAAACAACTCTGCCATCGAATTCTTTGGTAACGTTTCTTAATTCTAATATATTATTTTTCACAGTTCTCCTCCTATATTCATTGTATTGAATATTAATAATTTAAATACAATAACAGAAGTCTAAAAAGACTCCTACTTAAGGGAGAGGCTCTCGGTTTCTAAAGTAATTTCTTTAATTTGAGAATGAGAAAAAATAACGTCTAGTCATTCAACAATTATGTAATTAATTTGTTTTAACATTTTCTCATCTCTTTTCTATAAATAATTTTATTTTTAAATACAATACTTTTAATTGTAAATTGTTTTAAAAAAAATACAAATAAAATATTTTTTCTAATAATTTTATTTGTTTTTAATATTAATTTTTAGGGATTGGTTCTTTTAAAACGTGTTTGTAAATATAGTGTCCAACTCCACCGTCATCACAACTTAATTCAGTTATATCATTTGCTACTTTTCTAACGTTGTCACGATAGTAATTTTTCATTACAACTCCAGTTCCAGCAAATTTTAATGCTTCAATATCATTTTCTCCATCACCAAAGAAAATAATTTCTTCAGGTTTAATATTTAATTCATTAGCAATATATTCTAATCCATAACCTTTATTAATTGATTTAGGATTGATTTCAACATTTTCTTTAGCGTTAGTAATGTAACTAAATGAATAAATACTGTAACCTCTTTCTTCAATTTCTTTTCTTAAAGCTCTCATGTTTTGACGTTTACCAAAACAAATATATTTAGTGATTATTGCATCTGGATCTTTTTTAGGGTCATAAGTTTTAACAACTCTTTTAACTCTTCTTTTCATTCATAAAGCAAATATTGAAAATCCTTTACTTTTATAAGCTATATTTTCATCTAATGCGTAAGCAAAAACATGAGCTTTGTGTTTCATAGCTAACTCAAATATTTCTTTACTTTCTTCTTTAGTAAAATGTTTAGTATATCTAACTTTAACACTACCATCAGTTTCATAACTAAATACTTGTCCACCATTTAAACTAACGAATGGAATTCCTGTATTCATTAAGTCTAATTGTTCAGCTACAACTCTTGTTGTGTTAATATTTCTTCCTGTTGCGATTACGATTTTAATACCTTTTTCTTTAGCTCTTTTTATTGCTTGTTTAGTTAATTTATTAATACCTGCTTTGTGTGATAAAACTGTTCCATCCAAGTCAATTGCAATCATTTTATACATAGTAAAACACTCCTTTTAAAATAATTATAACAAGTTAATCTTTATAAGATATCTAATAAATTTTCATACTAAACAATATTTCTCACAATAATTTTTACATAAAAAACTGTTTTTAAAAATTTATAATAAAGATAGGAAGCAAAATGGAGGGCTTTGAATGAAAGATCAATCAAATTGCTCAGATAACTTTAATTGTTTAGATAAACTAAAAATTGATTTAAGAAAGCAAACAAAAGAAAGAAGATGAGATGAAACTTTCTTAAAAGCTAATTATCAATTAGATGATTATAGTAAAGTGTTAAATTGTTCTATAGCAGATACTGACTTTGGAACACCAACATTCATATCAGATGAAATAATAGCCAGAGCTAATAAAAGAAGTTATAGTTATACATACATATTTAACGAATCAATAAAAGCAGTGATTGAATGATATAAAAAATTTCACAATATTTCATTAGAAGAAAAATGAATAAGACTGGGTAATGGTACAGTTAACGCAATGCATCAAGCAATTATTGCAATGACAAATGAAAATGATTCAGTATTAATTCAATCACCATTGTATAAACCATTTGAAAGAAGTATATTATCAAACAAAAGAAAAGTAGTTGAAAGTAAACTTATTTTTGACCAACAAGCTAAAACATATAAAATTGATTTTGATGATTTTGAAAATAAAATCAAAACTAATAATGTAAAAATGTTTATGTTCTGTAATCCTCATAATCCGGGTGGGGTTAGATGAAGTAAAGAAGATATTAATAAAATAATTAAAATTTGTGAAGAAAATAATGTTTTTATATTTTCTGATGAAGTTCATGGTGATTTAGTTTTAAATAATAAACAACACTTATCGCTACTTAGATTTGATGTTAAAAATGATTTCTTTGTTGTAGCAACTTCACCAAGTAAATTGTTTAACTTAGCAGGTTTACAAGGTTCATTTATAATTACAAAAAATGCTCAAGTTTATGAAAAAATAAATGAAGCTTATACAAAAAGTGGACTATATTTACCAAATGTTTTTTCTCAACAAGCAATGATTGCTGCTTATACAAAAGATGAAACTTTAAGTTGGGTTGAAAAATTTAAAACACATATAATGCAAAACTTTGATTATGTAAAACAAAATTTATTAGATAAATATAGTGATGTATTAAATTATGTAGAAATGGAATGTTCATATGTTGTTTGAGTTCAATTTAATTCAGTAACTATTGAAGAATTTAAAGAAAATCTTTCAAGAGAGAATTTAGTTGTAAACATAGGTGAAGACTTCTATAATGCTGAAAAAAATTGATTTAGAATGAACATAGCTTGTCCTAAAGAAGAACTTAACGACTTAGTAAATAGATTGAAAAAAGTTTTAAAATTAAACTAGGAGGATATGAAAATGAAAGTAATTCATACAGATAATGCACCAAAAGCCATTGGTCCTTACTCACAAGCAATTCAAATTTGTAACGGAACATTATACTTATCGGGGCAATTGGGGTTAGACGCAAAAACAATGCAATTACCAGAATGTTTAATTGAACAAACAAAAAATGTTTTTGCAAACATTGATGCTATTTTAAAAGAAGCAGGATATACAAAAAATGATGTTGTTAAAACTTTAGTTTTATTAAAAGATATTAATAGTTTTTCAAAAGTTAATGAACTTTATGAAGAATACTTTGGAAACCACAAACCAGCAAGAAGTGCTTTTCAAGTTGCAGCTTTACCAAAAGATGCTGCTATAGAAATTGAAGTAATTGCTTATAAAAATTTAAATAATAATTGTTCAATGTAATTATTAAACACCTTAAGGTGTTTTTTATTTTCTGTAATTATCAATTATATTTTTATAACTAATATATAATCAAGTTATTATTAAAAGATTTACGTTATATTTATATTTACTACAATCTTAAATTAATAAAACGGATTGGAGGTAAATGTATGAATTCAGGTACTATTAAATGATTTGATAGAGAAAAAGGTTTTGGCTTTATAGTTGATGATGTTGAGAGAATAGATGTTTTTGTTTATTATTTAAATATCAACTCTGAAGATATTAAAAATATTAATTCAGGTGATAAAGTTAGTTATAAACTAGCAAAAGGTCAAAAAGGATTTGAAGCTTTAAACGTTTCTAAAAAATAAGAAAAAGTCAGATTAATCTGACTTTTTTACTTATTTAATTAATTCTTGTAATTTTTCTGGACTAGCAAATCCAACGTGTTTGTTAACTAATTTTCCATCTTCTAAAACAGCTAACATAGGAATTGACATAACACTGTATTCTTTAGCTATTTCACGGTTGATATCAACATCAACATCTAAGAATTTAACACCTTCGGTTTTTGAAGCTAAGTCATGAACTAGTGGCATTAACATTCTGCATGGTCCACATCAAGTAGCATTAAAATCAATTAATACTTTTCCTTGTTTGATTTCTTCGTTAAATTGTTCTACTGAAGTAATTTTAATCATTTCTGCCATAATAATAACCTCTTAATCTTCTTTAATAATTTTATCAATAATATATCTAGCAACTCCATCTTGAGCATTTGTAAACTCAGTAACATCATCAGCTTGTGCTTTTATGTCTTCAAAACCATTTTTCATAGCAACACCTGTATCACAAGCTTTTAATAATGGAATATCATTGTGTCCATCACCAAATCCATAAGAATGAACATCATCACCTAAGTTTAAGTATTTTTTAACTTCTCTAACAATGTTTCCTTTATCAAGACCTTTAGTAGAAATATCAAAAACTCTGTTGTTATGATAACTATCTACTTTATAGCGATCAGAATATTTCTCTTTTAAATAGTTGTATTCGTTTAATTTTTCTTCATCAGTTGCCTTGTGATTTGTAACTATATATAAGTGAGTTACTGGTTCATCAACTTCATCTGGAGAAGTAGCAACAACATATCTTAATCCCATTGTATCTGCTCAAAACTTACTGTTCTTTCCTTCAGCAAAAACATATGATGAATCAGTTGAATAGAAATTTAATTTAGCAAAAAACTTATTATAGTATCTTTCAAAAATTTCTTCAATTAATTCTTTTGGTAAATATTTATTAACAATAAAAGAGTCAGTTTTAAAATCATAAATTTGAGCTCCGTTACTTGCAGCAATAATACCACCTTTTTTATCTATTCCTAACATAGCAGCTTTTTGTTTTAAGTCTTTAAGAGTTCTAGCTGTTGCTGGAACAAAATAAATTCCGTTATCGTATAGTTTATTAACAACTTCGATAGTTTTGTCTGAAAACTTATGATCGTCATGTAATAATGTTCCGTCTAAATCGGAAAATATTATAAATTTTTTATCTTTCATTTAAGCACCACTTTCTATCCGTATTTAAATTATATTATAATTTTATATTTAAATATTAAAAAAAGAAGTTATGAATTAAATAACAAAAAAAGAACCCGAAGGTTCTAATTAAACTGGCAGCTCGCTATCTTCTCGCTAACGCAATATTTTCACCGTAATAGAGCTTAACTTCTGTGTTCGGCATGGTAACAGGTGTGACCTCTATGCTATAACCACCAGATTAGTTTTTTGGATTGTTCTTTGAAAACTGAATACTAGCTTGAAATGTATTGTTATAAATTGCATTTTCTAAAAATTCACTCGATCTATTAGTAATGGTTAGCTTAACGCCTCACAGCGCTTACACATCCATCCTATCAACCATGTGGTCTACATGGGATCTTACATCTTACGAATGGGAAAATTCATCTTAAAGGGGGCTTCTCGCTTAGATGCCTTCAGCGATTATCCTGTCCGCACATAGCTACCCTGCTATGCCACTGGCGTGACAACAGGAGCACCAGGGGTGCGTCCATTCCGGTCCTCTCGTACTAGGAACAGCTCTCTTCAATTTTCCTACGCCCACAACAGATAGGGACCAAACTGTCTCACGACGTTCTGAACCCAGCTCGCGTACCGCTTTAATGGGCGAACAGCCCAACCCTTGGAACCGACTACAGCTCCAGGATGCGATGAGCCGACATCGAGGTGCCAAACCTCCCCGTCGATGTGAACTCTTGGGGGAGATAAGCCTGTTATCCCCGGGGTAACTTTTATCCGTTGAGCGACGGCCCTTCCACTCGGACCGCCGGATCACTAAGTCCTACTTTCGTATCTGTTCGACTTGTAAGTCTCGCAGTTAAGCATCCTTCTACCTTTGCGCTCTATGTATGATTTCCAACCATACTGAGGATACCTTTGAGCGCCTCCGTTACTTTTTGGGAGGCGACCGCCCCAGTCAAACTACCCACCAGACACTGTCCTTAACCCGGATAACGGGTCGAAGTTAGAAACCCAATGTAACGAGGGTGGTATTCCAAGGTTGACTCCACCAGTACTGGCGTCCTGGTCTCATAGTCTCCCACCTATCCTCTACACGTTACACCAAATTTCAATATCAAGTTATAGTAAAGCTCCACGGGGTCTTTCCGTCTAGTTGCGGGTAACCGGCATCTTCACCGGTACTAAAATTTCACCGAGTCTGCAGCCGAGACAGCGAAGGGATCATTACACCTTTCGTGCGGGTCAGAATTTACCTGACAAGGAATTTCGCTACCTTAGGACCGTTATAGTTACGGCCGCCGTTCACCGGGGCTTCAATTCAAAGCTTCGCTTGCGCTGACTTCTCCTCTTAACCTTCCGGCACTGGGCAGGTGTCACCCCCTATACATCGTCTTGCGACTTAGCAGAGAGCTGTGTTTTTGTTAAACAGTTGCCCCTCCCTCTTCACTGCGGCTCATCAAAGATGAGCACTCCTTCTTCCGAAGTTACGGAGTTATTTTGCAGAGTTCCTTAGCTACAGTTATCTCGCTTGCCTTAGGATTTTCTCCTTGACCACGTGTGTTCGTTCTAGGTACAGGCAGTTAATTATTAAGTTAGAAGCTTTTCTTGGAAGCGTGGAGTCATATACTTCGTTACTAGGCGAACCGTTCACTCCCCATCACACTTCAACGTTAATACAACACGGATTTGCCAATGTTGCCGTCTTTGTGCTTAGCCCGGGACAACCAACGCCCGGGATATACTATCCTTCTCCGTCACTCCATCACTAATTAACTGGTACAGGAATATCAACCTGTTGTCCATCGACTACGCCTGTCGGCCTCGCCTTAGGTCCTGACTAACCCTGGGTGGACGAACCTTGCCCAGGAAACCTTGGTCAAACGGCATGGAAGATTCTCACTTCCAAACGTTACTCATGCCGGCATAATCACTTCCAAGCGCTCCACCAGTCCTTACGGTCTGACTTCATCGCCCTTGGAACGCTCCCCTACCACTGTACTTGCGTACAATCCGTAGCTTCGGTGGTAAACTTAAGCCCCGGTACATTTTCGGCGCAGAATCACTCGACTAGTGAGCTGTTACGCACTCTTTAAATGATGGCTGCTTCTAAGCCAACATCCTAGCTGTCTGTGCAGTTCCACATCCTTACACACTTAGTTTACACTTAGGGACCTTAGCTGACGATCTGGGCTGTTTCCCTCACGAGCATGGACCTTATCACCCATGTTCTGACTGCTATGCACAAGTTATGGCATTCGGAGTTTAATTCTAATCAGTACCGCTAGGTGCAGCCATCATAGATTCAGTGCTCTACCTCCACAACAATTCACATAACGCTATCCTTAAAGATATATCGGGGAGAACTAGCTATCTCCGGGTTCGATTGGAATTTCACCGCTAGCCACAAGTCATCCAAAGTCTTTTCAACGAATACTGGTTCGGTCCTCCATTAGGTTTTACCCTAACTTCAACCTGCTCATGGCTAGATCACCCGGTTTCGTGTCTACTACTGCATACTAAACGCCCTATTAAGGCTCGCTTTCACTACGGCTCCATCTATATCGACTTAACCTCGCATGCAATAGTAACTCGCCGGCTCTTTCTACAAAAAGCACGGTATCACCCATTAACGGGCTCTACCTTCTTGTAAGCATATGGTTTCAGGATCTCTTTCACTCCCCTCTCGGGGTGCTTTTCACCTTTCCCTCACGGTACTGGTTCACTATCGGTAAAATGGTAGTATTTAGGCTTACCAAGTGGTCTTGGCAGATTCCGACAAAATTTCACGTGTTTCGCCGTACTCAGGATACTTTCTCGAGGTCATTGCATTTCGTATACGGGGGTATCACCCTCTATGCCGCTACTTCCCAATAGCTTCTACTATACAATAACTTTGTAACTCTAACAAAAGTCCTACAACCCCGCCCCGTAGAGCGGTTTGGCCTGTTCCGCGTTCGCTCGCCACTAC
Organism: Mycoplasma yeatsii GM274B; assembly: GCF_000875755.1. Classification (GTDB taxonomy): domain Bacteria; phylum Bacillota_I; class Bacilli_A; order Mycoplasmatales; family Mycoplasmataceae; genus Mycoplasma; species Mycoplasma yeatsii. The sequence continues at coordinate 808,558 of NZ_CP007520.1, forward strand.
TAACAGAATCATTATTATTTTCTTTTCCTCTAGGTACTAAGATGTTTCAGTTCCCTAGGTTCCCTTCTTATAAGCTATGTATTCACTTATAGATAACATGAGATAAATCATGTTAGGTTTCCCCATTCGGACATTCCGGGATCGCAGCTTACTTCCAGCTCCCCCAGACTTTTCGCAGGTAATCACGTCCTTCTTCGGCTCCATTTTCCAAGGCATTCACCATATGCCCTTACTATTTTTTTAGAAAATCTTTCTAGCAATTTGTAACTCAATTAATTTTAGTTAATTGTTTTGATGTCATTACGAATAATTTCGTAATAATTATCTAATTATATGTTGTTATAATCAGAAAATTGCATTTCATCTAATATTCAGTTTTCAAAGAACAATCATTTTCAGAGATTTATACAATCCCTGAAAACTAAATAGAACTAAAATAGTCAATAATAAATGTTTTATCTCCATAGAAAGGAGGTGATCCATCCGCACGTTCCCGTACGGATACCTTGTTACGACTTCACCCCAATCGCCAGTCCTACCTTGGGAGGCGCTCTCCTTGCGGTTAAGCTACCCACTTCTGGTATTACCAACTCTCGTGGTGTGACGGGCGGTGTGTACAAGACCCGAGAACGTATTCACCGCGACATAGCTGATTCGCGATTACTAGTGATTCCGGCTTCATGAAGTCGAGTTGCAGACTTCAATCCGAACTGAGACTGGCTTTTTGAGATTAGCTCCCCCTCGCGAGATTGCGACTCTTTGTACCAGCCATTGTAGCACGTGTGTAGCCCAGGACATAAGGGGCATGATGATTTGACGTCATCCCCACCTTCCTCTAGCTTACACTAGCAGTCTCGTTAGAGTCCTCAACTGAATGTTAGTAACTAACGACAAGGGTTGCGTTCGTTGCGGGACTTAACCCAACACCTCACGGCACGAACTGACGACAACCATGCACCACCTGTCTCAATGTTAACCTCCACTATATCTCTATAGCTTTGCACTGGATGTCAAGCCCTGGTAAGGTTCTTCGTGTTGCTTCGAATTAAACCACATGCTCCACCACTTGTGCGGGTCCCCGTCAATTCCTTTGAGTTTCACTCTTGCGAGCATACTACTCAGGCGGAGTACTTAATGCGTTAGCTGCGGCGCTGAGATAACCCCAACACCTAGTACTCATCGTTTACGGCGTGGACTACTAGGGTATCTAATCCTATTTGCTCCCCACGCTTTCGTGCCTCAGCGTCAATAACAAGCCAGTAAGCCGCTTTCGCCACAGGTGTTCTTCCATATATCTACGCATTTCACCGCTACACATGGAATTCCGCTTACCTCTCTTGCATTCTAGTAATGCAGTTTTCAAGGCGAACCGGAGTTGAGCTCCGGGCTTTAACCTCAAACTTGCAAAACCGCCTACGCACCCTATACGCCCAATAAATCCGGATAACGCTTGCCACCTATGTATTACCGCGGCTGCTGGCACATAGTTAGCCGTGGCTTTCTGGTAAGGTACCGTCAATATAGAGGCATTTCCTACTCTATTTTTTCTTCCCTTACAACAGAGCTTTACAACCCGAAGGCCGTCATCACTCACGCGGCATTGCTTCATCAGACTTTCGTCCATTGTGAAAAATTCCCTACTGCTGCCTCCCGTAGGAGTCTGGGCCGTATCTCAGTCCCAATGTGGCCGATCAACCTCTCAGTTCGGCTACGTATCATCGCCTAGGTGAGCCATTACCTCACCTACTAGCTAATACGCCGCATCCCCATCTCATAGTGAACCAAACGGTCCTTTCAATCTTTTCTCATGCGATAATAAGATTCACATGCGGTATTATCTTTCGTTTCCAAAAGTTATCCCCCGCTATGAGGTAGGTTAGATACGTGTTACTCACCCGTTCGCCACTGGGGTGCAAGCACCCCCGTTCGACTTGCATGTATTAGGCATGCCGCCAGCGTTTATCCTGAGCCAGGATCAAACTCTCATTTTAAAATTGTTTTATAAATTAAGTTAGATTCTGACTATTTTATTATTGTTTTAATATAAGTATTTTGTATTACTCAAATTCATCTTTTTGACAAGATTTGTACAATAATTTGTTCTATTTAGTTTTCAAAGATCATACTCACTATCAAGACTTTTTTAATTTCTTGTTCTCTCAGTGACAAAATTAAGTATATAACGATTAACTATTGAATACAAGTGCTTTTTTGAAAAATTTTTAATTTTTTTTACTTATAAAAGTATTGATATATACTTAACAATTTTCAAATAAAAAACCGGTTTTTATCCGGTCGATTTATTGTCCAAGTTGGTGGGGAATAAGGGACTTGAACCCTTACGCCAAAGGCGCTAGATCCTAAGTCTAGTGCGTCTGCCAATTCCGCCAATTCCCCAAACAATGGTGACTCGTCGGAGATTCGAACTCCGGACCCACTGGTTAAAAGCCAGTTGCTCTACCGGCTGAGCTAACGAGTCATGAACGACTATAAAATAATAACACTATTATTTTTAGTTTTCAATTATCAAATTAAATTTTTTTAAATTTTTAAAATATTAATATTAGAGCTGTTAATTCAATAAATTAATCTAATATAAAATCTTCAACTACATTAATAAATTCATCAAAGTTTTCATCAAATATCATATGACCAGTTTTAGCTATTCAACAAGTTTTAACATTTTTAACTTGCTTATTAAAATAATCTAAACACTCAGCTCGATTTACTAATTTATCATCTTCGCCTAAAACTAGTAAAGTTGGAATATTAATTAAACTATGAGCTTTTACAATATCTTGTTGAAGTTGATCTTCTTCTAATGAATCTCTTAATTTAATTAATACTACATCATTAAAATCATTAGCATTAAAATTTTGTTTAGCTTGATTTAACCAATTACTATTAGAAGTAAAAATACTACTATCATAATAGAGTAAATCTAAAAACTGTAAATAAGAATCAAAATCTTTAGGAAAATAATATTTTTTTAAATGTCTATTTTTCAAAGCATTAGTAGGAGCTATATAAATTAATTTATTAAATAAATCAGGATCAGTCATATAAGCTATTGAAATAATCATACATCCCATAGAATGACCGATTAAAGTTATGTTTTTTAAGTTATTATTTTTAACAAACTCAATTAATAATTTAGCATATTGATAAATACTTATTTGATGATCTTTTAAAGTTGGGGTTTTATTACATGTTGGAAATTGTAATGCATAATAATTAGTTTTAGTTCAATAGTTTTGAAATTGTTTAAATGAATTAGGTGATGAGTTAAATCCGTGACAAAAAATAACATTTTGTTCAACATTATTATTATCTTTAAAAATAAAATCATAATCATAAATAACTTTACTCATACAAACTCCTATTTAAATTATTTTACAATAAAAAAACATACTAACTTTTTTCAAGTTTATATGTTTTTATTAATTATTCTTCATCTAAAATAATTTTTACAACTTCTTCAACACTAATTTCATTAAAGAAATAACTTTGTAGATCTGCTTTTGTAAATGCTTGAGTAAGATCTTCAAAAGTCATCTTAGTTCCTAAAATAGCTTGTTCTAATTCTTCGATATTTTTCTTAGCAAAGAAATCACCACTAATTTTAAGTTTATCTACTCTTTGATTTTCTACAGCAATTGAAAAATTAATTGTTCCTATTTTTAATCTAGCATCACGGTTATATTCATATCTTGGACTTAGTCCATAGTTTCAATCTCAATTTTTATATTTTGTATTTACTAATTCATCAATTTGTTTTCATTCTTCTTCATTAATTATGTAACGTTGAACTTTAGATAAATCATCAACATTAAATAATTTTTTCAAAAACTCATCTTTAAATTCAAAAATATCTAAATTATTATATTCATCACTTAAATACTCACTTAATGCAGCTACTCTTTGTCTAATTGATTTAATTCCTTTTGCTTCAATTTTTTTACGGTTTGGATTTAACACTTCAACCATAGCATCATAATCAACTCTATATAATAATGAATTACCTGCATAAATAACATCATCTAACAACATCATAGCAGCACCAGAAACTTTACGTCCATCAATAGTTAAATCATTCTTACCTGATTGAGTAATATTAACTGCTCCCATTTCTTTTAAAATTTTAATAGTTGGTTTATAAAACTCATCAAAATTACCTAGAATTTTTTTATGATCTTTATAAGGAATTAAATAACAAACGTTAACTGCGTTTGAATCAATATAAATTGTTCCACCACCAGTATTACGTCTTACAATTTGTAGATTATGTTCTTTTAAATATTTAAAATTAACTTCAACTTCAGGATTTTGGAAATATCCCATTTGAATATGTGGTGCACTAATTGCTGGAAATACAATTGTGTCATCTAATTTTAAATTTTGAGCTGCTCAAATTTGAATTGCTAATCAATAAGCTCCATCATCAACATACTGTCCATTTCTAATTGGTTCTACTAAAATCATATTTTTTTCCTCCAATATTAACTACTATGGTTTAATGTTTTATAAAAATTATTTAATTAATTTAATTTTAAAAATCTTCTAAACTTTCAAATGCATCTTTATCAATATCAGTTACGATTAAAATTCAATTTTTAGTTTGATCATCTGAACTTAGAATTGATGGATCTTCAACTGCATCTTTATTTTTCTTAACCACTTTAGCTTTAAATGGTATTTTAAAACTTAAAATAGTTTTTGATGCTTCTATAACCATAAACTCATCATCTTTTTCTAAAATAGTTTTATCTTTATTTTTAAATTGAATAAATCCAATTGTTTGAATATCTTCTTTAACTTGCTGACTTAGTCTTAAAATATATTCTTCTTTATTATCTATTTTTTCGATAGTTAAATATTTATAAACTTTTTTCATAACAAACCGCCTTTACTAAAAATATTCAATATTATTAAAGCTAAATTGAGATTATTAAAGTGTTAAATAATCAACTTTTAACTCTTAATTAAATGATATAACTTTTGTGCAAAACTAACACTACTAAATTTAAAAATAATCAAAATAAAAGTGTTAATAGAAATGCTGAAATAAAAAATACTAAACTATAATAAAATTAATTTATGGATAAAGTTCAAAAAATGTTTTTAGATGATAATTACACTGATATTGAAAAAATGTTAGAGTGTGATTATTATGAGTGTGTTAATTTTCTTTTATACAAATATGGTATGGCTGAAGGTGATTATACAAAGCGTACTTTATTTTTTGATGTTGTCTCTGAGAATTTAAATGTTAAAAGATCTTTTTATGGATTAGAAATTCATCATATTGATGAAGACAAAGTTCCTAATCTTTCTTCAAAAGAAAATATGACAAAATATCCTGAATATCAAACAAAAGATAGATTAGTTTATTGTAATTTAGTTGAACATTTATTATTACATATAAAAATCTATCAAAAGACTAAAAATAGATTAAGTATGCATGGAGTGTTTTTAATAGTTAGAAAACTAAACACTTATTTTTCAGAACAAGAATTTGATGATGAACGTAAATGTCTTATTTATCATTCCATAAAAGATCTAAAATTAGACTATTTTAAATGTATAGATTACATGGAAAAGAATGGAATTTGAAAAGGTAAACAATGATATTTAAGAGCATTAGATGAAGAAATTAAAGATCAAGATAAACTAGATTTTTATTATGAAGAATTAGAAAGATATCTAAAAGCAGGAATTAAACCCTTATCTGTTGATGCTTCAATAAATTATGTTGAATATTGAAAGTTAGAAAAATTAGATGCGTTAGATATTTATGTTAATAAAAGAAGAAAAACTATAGTTGATCATTATCTTATTGAAAAACAATTTGCTAATAGTTATCAAAATAAACAAACTAATAATTATGCAGTTAATTATCAAAATAGATCAAATAAAGTTAATAAGAAAAGATCATCTTCTATCAAATATCTATTATTTGCTGTGTTATGAATAATATTTATTTTTATGGTAATTATTTTAGCTTCAGCTCTTTAATAGAAAATAAAAGATATGTCTCCGGCGGACATATCTTTTTTAATTATTAATAACTGCTATTGTTTTCTTTTCCGTTAACAATGTTAACTCCACCACTAGTTCCTAGTCTTGTAGCTCCTGCATTGATCATTGCAATTGCATCTTCATAAGTTCTAACTCCACCAGCAGCTTTAACTTGAGCTTTATCTTTTACAACTTCACTCATTAATTTAACATCTTCAACAGTAGCTCCTGATTTGTTAAATCCAGTTGAAGTTTTAACAAATTCTAATCCTGCTTCAACAGCTAATTCACAAGCTTTAATAATTTCTTCACGTGTTAATAAGCAGTTTTCTAAAATAACTTTAACAACATGATCTCCAGCTGCTTTTTTAACTTCTTTCATATCATTTAAAACTAAATCATAGTTTTTATCTTTTAAAGCACCAACGTTTAATACCATATCAATTTCATCAGCACCATTTTCAATAGCTTTTTTAACTTCAAAAGCTTTAACTTCAGTTAGACAAGCACCTAATGGAAAACCAACAACATTTGTAATACCTACATTACTATCTTTTAATAATTCTTTACAAAAACTAGTTCAACAAGTATTAACACACACTGTAGCAAAATCATATTCTTTAGCTTGATTACACAAGTTAATAATATCTTGTTTAGTCGCTTCTGGTTTTAATACTGTATGATCGATATATTTATTTAATTTAATTTCCATAATTACTCCTATATGTTTAGCATTTGTTTTAGTTCATTATATATTGCTTGAACTTTTTGTTTAGCTGAATCAATTGATTTATCTACACCTATGAAATAAATTTTTAATTTAGGTTCTGTACCACTTGGTCTTACAGCAAATCAAGATTTATCTTCTAAGTAGAATTTTAATAGATCTTGACCTGGCATGTTGTGTAAACCGTTAATGTAATCTTCTGATTTAATAACTTTTAATCCAGCAATTTCACTAATACCTTTTTCTCTTAAAGCTTTCATTAAAGGTTTAATTTTTAAGTCTTTTTCTTCTGGTTTAAAGTTTAAGTTAACAGTATCAGTGAAGTAGTATCCATATGTATCATATAAAGAATTTAAATAATCAATTAAAGTCATGTTTTGTTGTTTGTAGAATCAGCATGCTTCAGCAATCATAATTGAAGCTTGAATACCATCTTTATCTCTTGTTGAATCATCTAAAACATAACCAAAACTTTCTTCATAAGCAAATACGAAGTTTAATCCAGTAATTGGTTCTTTAGCAATTTGATCTCCCATTCATTTAAATCCAGTTAATGTTTTAACAATAGTTGATCCATAACCTTCACAAGCAATTCTATCTCCTAGATCTGAAGTTACAAAACTTGAATATAGTGCAGGGTTTTTTGGTAATTTATTTAAACGTTTTAAATTAGATAATTTTCAATCAATTAAAATAGGTCCAGTTTCATTACCATTTAATCTAATAAATTCACCATTGTGTTTAATAGCCATACCGAATCTATCGGCATCTGGATCGTTCATAATAACAATATCAGCATCATGTTTAACTGCATATTCTAAAGGTATTTTTCATGCAGGGTCAAATTCTGGGTTTGGGTTAACAACATTTTTAAATGTTTCATCTTCAAATGCATGTTCAGCAACTTCAATTACTTCATAACCTGATTCTCTTAATACTTTTGGAGTAAATTCAGTTCCTGTTCCATTCACTGCTGAAAAAATAATTTTTACTTTTGATTTTGATTCTTGTTCATTTTTATAGAACTCTAAGTTTCTAATCATATCAAAGTATTTATCAATAACTTTTTGATCAACAGTTTCTAATAAACTTGTGTTTGGCCTAAATTCTCAATTTAAAATATCATCGATTTTATCCATTTCACTTGCTATAAAATCAGTGTCTTCTGGCATTAATTGACAACCATATGGATCATAGATTTTATAACCGTTATATTGACTTGGGTTGTGAGAAGCAGTAATAACAACTCCACCAATACAATTTAATGTTTTTGTTGCAAATGAAACAACTGGAGTAGGTTTCATAGCATTATCTTTAAATAAGTATGCTTTAATATTGAAACTTGTTAAAATATCAGCTACTAATTGAGTAAACTTAGCTGAGTTATGTCTGTTATCATGACCAATTACAACTCCATCATTTAATCTATCTTTGTATTTTGCAATAAGCATCTTTGCATAAGAAATAGTAACTTTTTTAATAGTATAAACATTAAAACGTCCAGGACCTGCTCCTAGAATACCTCTAATTCCTGCTGTTCCAAATTCTAGTTCTAAATTAAATGAAGCTTGTAATTCTTCATCACTTGCATTAGCTAATAATTCTTTTAATTCTGAATCTAAATTTTTATTCTCAATTCATTCTAAATAAGTTTTATTTGTTTTATCAAAGCTCATAAGTTTAACTCCTTTATCAATATATATTGTATCATTTTATAATTAATTGCATTTTATCAAATTAATCTCATCATTAGTTAATTGCTAAACACCTACTCAATATAGTATTAGAAAAAAGTGAAAAAATGTTTCAAATAAAAATAAATTTTTAAACAAATTAAGTCTATAAGAATCTTTATCATATACAAAAATTGAATTATTATATCTAAAAAGTATAATTAAATTAATTAATCTACAAGAAAGATAGGATTTTTATTATGCTTACATTTGCAAATATTATTGAAAAGAAAAAACAAAACATTGAACTAACAGAACAAGAAATTAGATGAGTAGTTGATGGTTATGTAAAAGGAGTTATTACAGATTATCAAATGGCGTCATTTTGTATGGCTACATATTTTACTGATATGACAGATAAAGAAACAACAAATTTAGTAAAAAGTTATGTTGAGTCTGGTGATGTTTATGATGTTAGAAAAATTGATGGTTTTAAAGTAGATAAACATTCAACTGGTGGAGTTGGAGATAAAACTAGTTTAGTATTTAGTCCATTAGTTGCTAGTTATGGAATTAAAGTATGTAAATTATCTGGAAGAGGATTAGGTAAAACTGGTGGAACTATCGATAAATTAGAATCATTTCCTGGTTGAACAAGTGAACTAAGTAATGATGAATTTGTTGATAATGTAAATAAAGTTGGAATGAGTATTATTTCTCAATCTAAAAACGTTGTTCCTGCTGATAAAAAGATTTATGCATTACGTGACGTAACTGGAACAGTTGACTCAATGCCATTAATTACAGCTTCAATTATGAGTAAAAAACTAATTATTGAAAATGATGGATTAGTTTTAGATGTTAAAGTTGGAAATGGTGCATTTATGAAAACTGTTGATGATGCTTTAGATCTTTCAAAAAGAATGATCGAAGTTGGAAAACAATACAACAGAAAAATTGCAGTTATGATAACTGATATGAATAAACCTTTAGGAAAAGCGATCGGTAATGCCATTGAAGTAAAAGAAGCTTGAGATACACTTAACGGAAAAGGACCAGAAGATTTCAACGAATTAGTTGTAACTGCAGTTGCTATCACATTATTACAAGCTAAAATATTTGATAACTTAGAAGAAGCTAAAGCTGATGTTTATAAAAAATTACAATCAGGAGAAGCTGCACATTACTTAAAAGATTTTGTTGTGACTCAACACGGTGACTGATCAGTATTAGAAAATTATGATGAAGTATTTAAATGTTCAAATATTATTCAAATTAAAGCAAAAAAATCAGGTTACATTAAATTTACTGATGCTGAAAATTTAGGATTATTGTCAATGCAATTAGGTGCAGGACGTGTTACAAAAGAAGAAGATATCGATCATGCTGCTGGAATTTATTTAGATAAAAGCTTTGGACAAAAAGTTGAAAAAGATGATGTAGTTATGACATTATTTACAAATAAAGAAACTAATAACGAATGAATTAAATTAGCTGAATCAACTTTTGAAATAGTTGAAACTCAACCAGTTGAAGATGTAGTTATTAAAATTATTTCTGATGATGTTAAATAAAAATTAAAATAATTAACCCCATAAACCGTAAAGCGGATATGGGGTTTTATTTTGTTTTATTGAATTAGATTTAAAACATTTATTTTTCTAATGATTTTAAAAATTCTTTAAGACTTGAATGATATTTTGTATTAGGGTCTTTCAAAAGTTCTTCAGCTTCTTTTATGGCTTTTAAAGTTTCTTTACTTGGTGTATCTAACTCAATACTAAATGGTAGTGTGTTTTTTCTAATTGCCGCTTTTAAAAACATATTTATAGCTGCCGAGGTAGTTATTCCTAGTTCGTGAAATATAGCTTCTGCTTTTTCTTTAGTTTCCTTGTCAATTCTTATATTTAAATTTGTTGTCTTCATGTTATCACCTTTTTTTCATTATAACATGATAACATTGTTTACTAAAAATACACAATTAAATGTTTTTTATATATAAATGTATTTAATTTGTCTATACATTTATAATAATTTTACAATTTAATATCAAATCCTTCATATTCATATGACTTTTTAATTCCTAAAATAAAAACTTCTCTATCATCAATTTTATTTGTTAAATGTTCTTTAAATAATTGTTTCATATCTGAATCGTCAACGCTTGATCTAATAATCGCATCAAAATAACTATCTTTATCAATATCTTTTCAGTTGATCACTAGTTTTAGTTTTGTTTTTAACATTAAATCTAATCAAATTCTAGTACAACGTCCATTTCCCTCTCTAAATGGATGAGCTATATTCATTTCAACATACTTATCTATAATTTCATCAAAAGTATTTTCTGGCATTTTATCAATTGATTTCAAACTTTGTTCTAAAAATATAAGCGGAGCAAACATAAAGTCATTTTTTGCTATATTAACTTTTCTCATTTCTCCAGCAAAATCAAATACATCTTGAAAAATGTATTTATGAATTTGTTGTAAACCTTTTCAAGATCCTACTTCAAAAGTATTGAGAATATCTTTATCTCATAATTCTAAACATCGTTTTACAGAAAGTTTTATTTCATGTTCTTCTTCAATTAAATTTGATTTCATTATTTACTCCTTTCAAAATATCTTTAGAAATTATATCGATCCACATATAATTATTAGAAAAAATAATTATTTTGTAACAAAAAACAACCTAAGGTTGGATTATTTTATTCATTAAATAATTTTTTTAAAACGTTTTTGTACATTTCTAATGTCGCTAATTCTCTTTGATCAGCAGTCATATCATTAGAATGATCATATAAATTATCAGTAACTGTTAAAATTGTTGATGCTTGTCTATTATAGTGATTTGCTAAATAGAATAATGCATAACTTTCCATATCAACAACATCTAGTCCTTGTTCTTTTGGATCTAAATCTGCAATTCTATAAAATACATCAGCACAGTGAACTGATACAGGTACACCCGCACCTAAATTTAAGCTTGGTTTTTCAACTTGTCATCCTGTTTTTGATGGTTCAAAAATATTTACTTCAGAATACGCTTTAGCAGCTTCAACAACTGTTCCAACTTTAATATCGTTATTATATGTTCCACAAGTTCCTACTCTAACAATTTTTTGAACATTATGATCATTAAATAGTTCAGTAGCATAAATTGCAATTGATGGTTGACCCATACCTGAAGTTGCAAATGAAACCTTGTGTCCATTATACATTCCAGTATAAACAAAAGCGTTTCTTACTTCACTTACTAATTTATAATCTGTTAATAAGTTTTCTGCTGCTCATTTAGTTCTTCTTGGATCTCCAGCAATTAGAACTGTTTGTGCAATATCAGCTTTTTTATTAATATGCATTTTTTACTCCTATACGATAGTTTTCATAATTGTTCTATCTTATATAATTTTATCAAAATTTTAATAGTTATACCTTGTAAAAATTTCATTGAATTTATTTAGATCTTCATCAGTTTTAATATAATCTCTTATCAAATTAATTAAATTATCATCTTTAAAAATAATTGCAAAATAATTTAACTTTAATTCTTTAAAACTATTATCTAAAATCTCAATTGATTTAATAAAATCATTATTTTCAAATACTTTTAAAATACCTTCAACTAAATATTTATTATCAAAAGTTAAATTATATAAATGTCAATTTAAATTAGTATCAAAATTATTTTTAAAAATCCTTATAATTTCATTTTTAACTAAATCAATATTGTTTAAGTCATCATATTCTATTTCTAAAACTATTTTATTTTTTCAATTTAAAACAGCATTTACATAAACTTTATAATTTATTAAATCTATAAATGTAGCATTTTCAAACTCATTATAATTAGATAAATCATTTTTATTTATATAATAAATTCTTTGGTTTTTATTAGTAATTTTAAAATCAAATTTATCTGAAATAACAATTAAATCTTTAAATCTATATTTATCTAAATCAATATTTTCATTAACTATAAATCTATTAATTGAAGGAATTCTTAATATATCACTATAATTATTTGGACTATATTTATCAATAAATTTATCATCTATTATTTTATGTTTATCTGTTATTAATCTATGTCTATGTTTATGATCTAAAACTTTTTGGAAAAATTCATTTTTAAATCTTTTTTGATTAATTATTTTTCTAAAAAACATTTGCTTTGTTAATAAAATTAAATCTTTGTTTTCAAAATCTAAATAGATATCTAGTTTCAACATATAATAACCTATAATATCTCCAATTTCTTTACTGAAATATTTTAATGCTCTATTTCAATTAGCTGAAGTGTACATACTGTTTAAAACATACATAGGAATTTGATCGAATTGTTGATCTCCAATTATATATAAATTATCTTTTTTTCTTATTTCAATTAAAACTGAATTTTGATCATAATAAAACATAAAATCTCCTTTTATAAATTTAAAATTAAGCTAAATTATTACTTCTTAAATCTTTATATAATGCATCAAAAAACTCAGTTTCTACTGTAGAGTTGTGCCCTGGAAAGCTTGATAACATAATTGTTGTAGTAATATTGTTTTTACTATCAACTAAACCTGATGAACCTAATAATCCATCTCAACCAAATTCACCAACTTCAGTTAAAGGATAAAGTTCATTTTTTATTCTAACTCTTGCTCCAAATCCATAACTATAATCAGCATTTAAATTTCATTTGAAAAATTGTTTTAAGTCATTTTTTGATAATTGATCTGTTTTCATTTCTTGTAATAATGAGTGTGAAATAACTTGTTGATCTTTAAATTTACCATCTAATAAAACATTTAAAAACTTACTATAATCATCAGCTGTTGTAAATAATCCAGCTCCAGCCATAGGACAATTTGGTAGTTGATAAATATCTTGAATTAAAAAGTTAAAATCTTTAACTAGCTCTAAATTAGGTTTATCATCAATTAAACTTCATTTAAAAACATTAGCTTCTCTTTTTGGATCAAATAAATAAAAATCAGAATCAAACATTTCAAATTTATTAAAAATTTCTTCTTTAACAAAATCTCTATATGTCTTATTTGTAACAATTTCTATTATTCTTGAAGCGATATCTAAACTTAATCCATAATATCAACCTTTACCAGGTTCAAATAATAACTCAACTTGAGAAAGTTGATCACACAGTCACTCTAGATCTTTTTTTTCTTCCATTCATTGATTTAAAATGCTTTTGATTTGAACTTGAGTATTAGTTTTATTACCACTATATGTGATCCCGCTTGTCATTGTTAATAAGTTTCAAACAGTAATATTTTTATTTTTAAATGAAGGTATATATTTTGATATATCATCATTTAAACTAATTAACCCTTTATCTACTAATAATAAAACAGCAAAAGCAGTTAATGGTTTTGTCATTGAATACGCTCTAAAAATTTCATTTCCATTTAATAAAACAGTATTATTTTGATCGTTATATCCAAATGATTTTGAATATATTAATTCTTTATTTTTACAAATTCTTATAACAGCACCTTTAAATAATTTTCTATCCATAAAAGAATTTATAATTTGTTCAACGTTATTAAATTGCATAATATTACCTCACAGTGTTTTTCTATAAAATTTTACAATACTAAATTAAAACTTTAATCACTAAATTTATGAAATTAAAAACATCTAACTTAGTTAGATGTTAGTTATTATTTTTTAGTTGTTTTTGATGATGCAGATTTTTTAGCTGTTGAAGATTTTGAAGTAGCTTTTTTAGCAGGTGCTGTTTTTACTTTTTTGTTTTCTTTAATTTTTACTTCAGCTTTGTTTTCTACATTCATGTTTAATTTTTTAGCTTCTCTTTGTTCAGCTAAAATTTTGATCATTCTTGGTTTAATAGCTTCTTGTTCTCCACCATAAACAACTTGAATGTTATTTCCTTTAACTAAAGCTCCTGTTGATCCACCTAAAGATTTAATTCCATCAATATTTGCTTTAGATGAATCGACAACTGTTAAACGTAATCTTGAAGCACATGAGTCAATATCGATAATGTTTTCTTCTCCTCCAAGATATTCAATAATAGCAGCCGCTTTAGCTAATCTAGTTTCTTCTTTATCATCTACTGATGCGATTTTTGATCCATCAACTTTTAATCCTTTAGAAGCTTTAAAATCAGCTTTTGTAAATAGTCTAGTTTCTCCAACCATTAAATCACGTCCAGGTGTTTTAACATTAAAGAATTTGATTAAGAAATAGAATGATAGGAAGTAAGCTGGTGCTAGTCCTACAGCTACTCCTAATACAGCAAATGCTGATTTAGCAGTCATTGCTTTTTGACCAAAGTACGGAACTATAGCAAACACTATATAGTCAATAAATCCACCGCTAACTGTTTGAGTAACGTGAGTTTGTAATGCTCCTGTTATTCAGAATGCGATTGATGCTAATGGCATATGAACACCATAGAATAATCATGGAGCAACAAATAAGAATGTATATTCGATTGGTTCAGTAATACCTGTTAAGAAACAAGTAAATGCTGCTGAGAAATAAATACCAAATACTTGTTGTCTATTTTGTTTTGGTGCAGCTAATCACATAGCTAGTGCTGCAGCAGGTAATCCTAATAACATGAATCCAAATTTACCTGATTGGAATCTACCAACGTTTAATCCTAAGTTTTGAGCATCAGTAAAGTTGAATATGTCTGCGTGACTTAAAATTTGTTGAGCCATAAATTGGTCACCTTCAGCACCAAATAATTTAGGGTTTCTTTGAATAAGTTGCAAGATTTCAGTGAAATTTAATCCTGTTCCATGGATTTTGTTATATGCATCAGCAAAAGTTTGTTGAGCTTGAACTCCAGCGTCTTTAACATTATCTAAAGCTCCGGCAATAGAACCTCCAGCGCCGGTTCATCATAACGGTGCATAGAAAACGTGGTGTAATCCAAATGGAATTAATGAACGTTCTATAATTTCAAACATTAATGAATCTGTACCATAAGGTAACTTTCCTGAATTTTGTCCTACTCATGAAAATCCAATACCAACAACTGGTCATGCCATAGCAAATATTAATGATAAAGGTAGAACGGCAGCAAAAGTTATAATAGGTACAAATTTAGTACCACTAAAGAAACTAATTGCTGATGGTAGTTGAATAGCATGGAATTTGTTGTACACTTTTGCAGATATAGCTCCAACAAAAATTCCAGCAAGAACTCCAGTATTTAATGATCTAATTCCTAGGTTGCTTGTTAATAACTTTTCAGGAAGTGATCAATCTCCATAATATCATAGTAAGTGAATTTGTGTGATTTCTTTATTACCTACTGTAACTTTAACATCATGAATTAAAGCTGATTGAATTCCATTTAAAACTAAAAATCCAACAAGAGCAGTAAGTGCAGCAATACCAGAATCTTTAGTATAAGCTAAAGCAACTGATATACAGAAAAATACTGGTAAGTTATCAAAACAAACAGCACCCATAGCTTTCATCGCTGATCCAATATAGTAAAAAGCAGATTGAACTGATGCTAATTGACCAGCAGAATCAAGAATTTTTGTATTATCAGCAATAGTAGCTCCAACACCTAAAAACACACCAGCAATTGGTAACAATGCAATTGGTAACAAGAATGCTTTACTTAATTTTGATAAAGTAGGCATAATATTTGTACCGAATTTTTTTAAATTATCGAAAAAACTTTGCATTGGTTTTTGCGATTGTTTTTGCATTTTAATATTTCCTTTCTACATTTATTTTTTAAGGTTTTTGTATTTAGTTTAATAGATTTTAATTATAAAACTTTATATAGTTAGTCCCCAAAAATAATTCCACTTTATTATATAAGATAACTATACCTTTTACAATTTAACCCCACAATAGAACCAAATGCACAATTTAGATTCAAATTATTTTTTATTAAATAAATTTCTTAATTTAAAAAAGGAGACAACGTCTCCTTTGATATACTCTATAACGATTCTTAGATATAACTATTGTGAAGCTTTTTTATTTCACATAGGTAATATTACTAAAATAGCTAATATACCAGCAGCAATAAAGAATGGGAATATACCATTAAATCCTAAATGAGGTTTAATTCCAATACCGATAACTACTTTTGAAAATAAAGCATCTCCAGCATAACCAGCTATTCCTAAAATTCCAGAAACCGTTCCAACAACTCTATGATGAGATAGTTCTACTGCTAATAGTTTAAAGAAACATTGTGGAACATAAACAACTCCAGCTAAGAATATGAAAAGTCCAATTTGAGCAATAGCCCCTTTAGGAGCTAATCATAATCCAATAATAGATCCAGTTCCTAATAATAAACATAAAACAATAATTGGGACAAATTTCTTAAAGTATTTGTTTACTGGTAATCCAATTGATAAAGTAAGAACAACTGCTCCTATTTCAAATAATGAATACAAGTATTTAGCTTCTTTTTTAATGTCGAAATTATGCACTTCTTTAAAGAATCTAAACGATCAATCCCCTATACCCATTCTTAAAATATAATTACATAAATTAGCAATAACTAATAATCAAATATAATGATTTTTAATAATGTATTCTTTTACATAATATGAGTAAGGTTTATCATCAACTTCACCTTTTTTTGAACCAATTAATTCTAGATTGTAATATTCTTGAACTGAAGGTAGTCCTAACTCTTCAGGTCTATCTCTAGCTACTAAAATAATAACAATTCCAAAAACTATAGAGATAACACTAGGAATAATAAAGTATGCTAGTCTACCAAATTGAGTTCCAAATATGGTAAAAGATCCTGTAATGATAAATGCAGCTAATGCTCCACCAATGTTGTGAGCAATATCTCAAACAATTACTCTGTATCTTCTTGATTTGTGATTAAAGAAATTGTAAATAAGCCTTAATGCCGGGTTAGCACCAAAACTATCTATAAATCCTTTAATAATTAAAAATATACAACTTAAAATAATTGTTGTAGTGATACTTGAAGTAAAATTATCTAATCAAACTACACCAAGTAGAATATTAACCACACCTGTTATAGATAGTCCTAAACCAAATAGTCAACGATTTGATTTAATATCAGATAGTGGTGAAGTTACAAACTTACTAATTCCATATGCAACAGAAGAACATAAACCAACTAATGCATACTGAGTATCGGTGATTATATGTTGGTTTGCCATTTCTGAACCAAATGTAGTTCATTGTTTTCTGGTAAAGTAGTAAACCATATATCCAAAAAATACCATTAAGAAATTGTATTCTTGTCTCTTTTTATATTCTTTTTTTAAGATAAAGTCATAAAGATTTTTTTCACTTAATTTATCTTTTTCGTCAACAATTTTAGGATTTAAAAAGTTGAATCAACTTCTATTCTTCATATTTTTATTTTTCTCCTTTCACTTTTTTCATACTACCAAAAATAAAAAAGAAATAAAAGAGGTACCGAGCAATTTGCACAAACTCTTTATCTAAATAAGTCGATTTATTGTAATAAAAAATGGATGTTTTTACACATCCATTAGTTTTTAATTATTTTCTCTTACGTCTTCTGATAAATGCCATAATTGTTCCAAGCAGACCAACACCACCAACGGCAGCTGATGAACCAATTATAATGTTTTTGTTGTTTTGTTTTTGAATTGTAAAGTTAATTGTGATTTGACCTTGGAATTTATCACTGTTTTTAACTTTAACAGTTACTGAGTTGTTTGAAGGATCACCAACAATTTCAAAGTTATCTTTAGTTAATCCTTGTAGTTGAGGGTTTTTTGAAATAAATGCATTGATGATTTGATCAAAATTGTAAGCATCAAATGCTCCCGCATCGGTATTTCTTGCAACTGAATTAATTTGAGTTCTAATTGTAAAGTTGATTGTGATTTGACCTTGGAATTTATCGCTATTTTTTACTTTAACTGTTACTGAATTATTAGTTGGTTGTCCAACAACTTCAAAGTTATTTTTAGTTAAACCTGATAATGCAGTGTTGTTTGCAATAAATGCATTGATGATTTGATCAAAATTGTAAGCATCAAATGCTCCCGCATCGGTATTTCTTGCAACTGAATTAATTTGAGTTCTAATTGTAAAGTTGATTGTGATTTGACCTTGGAATTTATCGCTATTTTTTACTTTAACTGTTACTGAATTATTAGTTGGTTGTCCAACAACTTCAAAGTTATTTTTAGTTAAACCTGATAATGCAGTGTTGTTTGCAATAAATGCATTGATGATTTGATCTTTATCATATGCATCAAATGCTCCGACATTAGTGTTTCTTGCAACTGAATTAATTTGAGTTCTAATTGTAAAGTTGATTGTGATTTGACCTTGGAATTTATCACTATTTTTAACTTTAACAGTTACTGAGTTGTTTGAAGGATCACCAACAATTTCAAAATTATCTTTAGTTAATCCTTGTAGTTGTGGGTTTTTTGCAATAAATGCATTGATGATTTGATCTTTATCATATGCATCAAATGCTCCCGCATCGGTATTTCTTGCAACTGAATTAATTTGAGTTCTAATTGTAAAGTTGATTGTGATTTGACCTTGGAATTTATCACTGTTTTTAACTTTAACAGTTACTGAGTTGTTTTGAGGATCGCCAACAATTTCAAAATTGTTTTTAGTTAATCCTTGTAGTTGAGGGTTTTTTGAAATAAATGCATTGATGATTTGATCTTTATCATATGCATCAAAAGCTCCGACATTAGTGTTTCTTGCAACTGAATTAATTTGAGTTCTAATTGTAAAGTTAATTGTAATTTGACCTTGGAATTTATCACTATTTTTTACTTTAACAGTTACTGAGTTATTAGTTGGTTGTCCAACAACTTCAAAGTTATTTTTAGTTAAACCTTGTAGTTGAGGGTTTTTTGAAATAAATGCATTGATGATTTGATCAAAATTGTAAGCATCAAATGCTCCCGCATCGGTATTTCTTGCAACTGAATTAATTTGAGTTCTAATTGTAAAGTTAACTACAATTGAACCATGATATTTATTATTGCCTTCTCTTACTTTTAAAGTAATTGAATTATCCTTAGGTTCACCTACTGCTTCAAAGTCAGATTTAGTTAAACCATCAAGTTTGCCTTCATTACGTTTAATAAATTCATCAATAATTTCATTTTTATCATTTGAGTTAACTATTATAGAGTTGGTTGTTAATCCTAAATTTGAAATATTATCTTTAGTTGAGTAGTTGATGATAACTTCATTTTTATATCTTCTTTTATCACCATCAACAGATTTTAATGTGGCTTGGGTATTTGAATTGACTTCTAATACTAAACTATCAAAATCTAATTTAGGATATTTTTGTTTTAATATTTCTAATATTTTTGTTTTTCTTTCTTCACTATTAGAAATATTAATACTTCCAATATTTCTTTGATCTTGTTTTATAATTTCTGAAATATCTTTTAACTGAATAGTTCTAGGGAAAGGTTTATTTTTATCTTCTCAAGCTGGTGTATTAATATCAATATTATCAACATTTGTAAGTCTTTGATTTTTAATATCTCAATGACTTATATCTTGGTTAAATCTTATAGCACCATTGAACATATTAGAGATATTTTTTAAACTATCAATTTGTCATGATGAAATTGAGTTATTATTAAACCAATCTGCTCTATGAAACATTTTACTCATATCAGTAACTTTTCTAACATCTCAACTTGATATATCACCATCAAATCATGAGTTTTCAAACATCGATTTCATTGAAGTTACGTTTTGAGTATCTCATTTCAAGTCTTGTTGGTATATTCATGATCCTTTAAAGACTTCATTCATTTCTACAATATTAGTTGTATTTCAATTTTTGATATCTTCGATATTTGTAAGATTATCACTTCCCCAACCTTCAAACATGTTAGAAATTGAAGTTATTTTATCTGGTAATTGGCTTGGAACCTTTTCAACCGTTTTTGGCATTCTAACAGCTCTTATATTTTTACCGTCATGATAGTATCCAATTTGTTTAATTTCTTTAGCTTTTATATTATATAAATCTTTTTCTGCTGTTTTTTGTTCATTACCTTCATTGTCAATATAAATAGTGAATGCTTCTGCTGTTTTTCCAACATCTAATAAAACACCAATTCTATCATTGATTTTGATTTTAATTGTTTGTTTTAATTTATCTTCAGGGTCTCTATTGATTAGTCTATCTTTCTCATCTTCGAATAATTTAACGTCTTGTATGTCTAAATCACTTGCTTGTGTTTTTAAAACTTCTTTAATTTTTTCTAGGATTTCGGTTTTTTTAACCATTTCTCCTTCTGCAACAACAACTTTATCTTTAAGTTCTTTATTTCAAATTTCTTTAACTCTAGTTTGGACTTGAACAGATTTTGTATCACTTTTTAGAATAGGTCTATTTTTTTGTTCTCATGAACGAGAGTTATCTGTCATTGAACCTATAACCTCATCTGAAACAACTAAATATGATAAGTCTTGATTAAATTTATGTGCATGATAAAACATATTCTTAACTTCAACACCATCTTTTAATACAAATTTTTCTGGAAGTGGTTGATTAAATGCGTGTGCTATTGAAAACATTGCATGTAAACTTTTAGCATTTCTTGTATCAAATTTATCTCCAAGTGGTTGGTTGAAAATTTTTGCTCCTTGAAACATACCAAAAAATTGCGTCCCTTTTGATGTATCGAATTTGTCTCCTAAACTACTATTAAATGATTCAGTACCTTGAAACATACTATGGAAATTAACTCCACTTGAAGTATCTCAAGTAATTGGTTGATTAAAATTTACTGCTCGGAAAAACACGTCTTTAAAAATTGTTACTTTTGAAGTATCTCACTTTTCAATTCCTTTGATTTTTACATTTACATTAGATTTAAATGCACTATCTAAGTTTCTTATATGACTTGGTAGTATTTCTGGAACTTCATTCACATTTTCTGGAAAAGGTCTAATTTTGTTTCCTTGAATTCATCCTATTTTAGTAACTTTATTTTTATTAACTGGATCAAATTCGTGATCTTGTTCTTGTGGAATATTATAGTTAATTGATTCGTTTTCACTTATTTCACTTTTATTTGTAAGTGTTGTTAAATTATGTTCTGTATGACTATGATTTTTAGCACTAGAAAAAGCTAAAACAGCTTTTAATATGGTTAATAAATTCTTCATACTTTCATCCCTTTCAATCCTATATAATTATCTCACTATAAAAACTGAAAATCTGAATTAATTAACCAAAATAATGATATTTATACTATTAAAAAACTTAGATTTAAAGTTGTAAAGTGATTGCTTTATTATGCGTTTTAATTTCATTTTTCATCGTATCAAAAAAAAAAAAAAAACAAGGGACGAGAGTAGGACAAAGTTATTAGACTCCCTAAGGGATAGACCCCCTAGGGGGTCTATTTTTTTCAAAAAAGGAGTATTTATGAAAAAAGGAAAGCAACTAAGTGTAAGTGAGTGGTTAGAAGTATTTAAGCACTACAAAGAATATTTATCTCAAAATATTACTAAAAAAGAATTTTGTTATATTTATAGCAAAATTAGAAATTCTGAAAATTATTTACTTTCAGAAGAAGCCTTCTGATATTTATCTAGAAAATATAAAGATTATAATTTAGGTATGGAACTAAAAGAATCACAAACAGGAAAAGCACCTAAAAAAGGTAAAGGATCAGGTAGACCTAGAAAGAACAAAGAAGAATATGATAAACAAAGAAACGAAGTGATTAAAGAGATTGATCGCGAAGTTTTAGAATGGTTAATAACAGACCTTTTTAAAGAAGATATTTTAAAGAAAAATAAGGTTGACAATCTAGATGAACTGATAGAAAAAATTAAGAAAAAATTTGGAGAAAATATTTCTAACAAGGAAATAATGAAAATTCTTGGAATACCTAAATCAACTTTTTACTACAAAATCAAGAAACAATCAAAAGAT
This sequence comes from Mycoplasma yeatsii GM274B, assembly GCF_000875755.1. Classification (GTDB taxonomy): domain Bacteria; phylum Bacillota_I; class Bacilli_A; order Mycoplasmatales; family Mycoplasmataceae; genus Mycoplasma; species Mycoplasma yeatsii. The sequence goes on from NZ_CP007520.1 coordinate 830,905, forward strand.
AAGAAAGAAGCTGTTATAGAACACGCAGAAATAATTAGAGAAGCTTTTGCAAAACAAAACGGAAGATATGGTAGAGAAAGGCTATCAGCATATATTTTCAAGACATATGGCATTATTATTAACCCTAGAACACTAGGAAGAGCAATGAATAAATTAGGTCTTTTCTGTCACGTAAGAACAACGTGCAAGAAAAAGCGTGAATCAAAAAATACTAACGTGTATTATCCAAATATTGCTAATAGAGATTATAATGGACTACAAAACGATATTTATGCAAGTGATGTTAGTTACATTCCTGCTCCAATAGATGTAGAAGGAAGACATGTTTATTTATCTATCGTAATTCATCACAAAACAAAGAAAATTGTTAGTTATAATTTATCCATATATAATGACACTAATTTAATTATGACTCACATTAGAAAAACAAAATTTCCTAAAAACTTTATTATTCACACAGACCATGGTGTAACATATTCATCGAATGAATATCTTGAGTATATAAAGCAACGAGGTGGAGTGGTGTCAATGTCAAGAATAGGTAACTCTCTAGACAATAGAGAAGCTGAATATTTCTTTTCAATTTTAAAATCAGAAATGTTTTATAACTTTGAAAAGAAAGTAAAAGAAATGACTTTTAGTGAACTAAAAGAATGTATTAAAAATTTCATTGAGTGATATAACAATGAAAGAATATTAAAAAAATTCAAATGAAAAACACCTCAAGAACTATGAGGTGTGTATAATAAACATAACTATTTAGTCTAATAATTTTGTCCCGGTTTCGACTATACACATCTCTGCATAGTACCCCCTTTGTCCGAAATATCTTGTATATTAATTAAACTGTTTTTATAAATCTTAAAATATCTAAATAATCATATAAACTATTTAATTTATTATCATTTTTAACGTTTATATCTTTAATTAAAGCATTAGATATTAACTTAATAATTTCTTCAATTTTAATATTTAAAGTTTCATAGTTTTGATTAATATCTAAGTGTTCAAATTCATTTAAAAGATCTATTATTTTATTTTGTTCAACTAAATATTTTTTATATTCAAATTTAATAATTATAGATAGTTTAATTAAAGTAGAAATTTTAATGTAATTAGATTTATTTTCAATTTCAGAATAATAAACATATAAATAATTTAAAAAATAATCAAGTTTAAAAGATATGATTTTAATAACATCATAAATTGCTAAATTTAAGAAATTGTTTTCTTTTCCTTCTTGATATATTAAATTAACAACTTTTTTAAATTCTTTAGCTTGAGTGATATTTTTAATTAAATGATTGTGTTTAATAAAATGACTATAAATAGGTAGATAACTAAAACTAGAACACATTTTAAAATCGTTATATAAATTATTTATTTGTAAATATATTTCTTTTAACATACTTCTCCTATAGTAAAGGTTGAATAATATTTAATATTTTAACTATAATTTTTCTAAATCAATTAATCTCGTCATTAGGAGTGAAATTAAATTCAAAACTATGATCAAAATCTCATTTGAATTTATCACTAATTTGTTTATTTAACTCTTTTGAATAAGCTAATACCATAGTTTGTTGATCAGCAAATAAAGCTCTGTAATCTAAATTAGTTGATCCTGTAAAACTGATTTCATCATCTATTAAATAGACTTTAGAATGATTAAACACATTATTCATTGAATAAATCTTAACTCCAGCTTTATATAAATCTCTTGTTCATTGTTTTGTTTCATCTAATAAGAAAGGTTTATCACTCATTCCCGGAATTAAAATTCTTACATCAATTCCAGTATTAGCTGCTGAAATTAATGCACTAGTTATTTCTTGAGGAGGAATAAAATAAGGAGTAGAAATTCAAATACGTTTTTGAGCCGAATTTATTAAATTAGTAAAAACAGATAAATGAATAGGTTCGTTATGATTTGGACCTGAAGAAATAATTCTAACTAGTGAATTTTTATTCTCTTTTAAAGCATGTATTTTACCTATATTTTTTTCAACTTCTAAAATACTTGGTAATTTACTATTTTTATAAAACTCATAATCACTTACAAATATCTTTTCAATTCCTTGTACAGCACTTCCAGTTATTCTTATATGAGCGTCATTTCAATAACCAAACTTCTTACTTAAATTAATATATTCATCACCAATATTAATTCCACCAACATATCCAATTTTTCCATCAATTGATATATCTTTTCTGTGATTTCTATAATTAGCTGTTCATTTTATAAAAGGAAAATGTACTTTAGCATAACTCACAATATTTGCACCATGACCTATTAATTTCTTTTTAGATTTTAAAAATACATCATATGATCCTACAAAATCATAAATAATATAAACTCTTACACCTTGTTTAAGTTTTTTAATTAATAAATTAGTTAATTGTTCTAATAATCTACCTTCTTTAATAATGTAAAAGTTTAATAAAATATAATTTTTAGCATTACTAATATCTTTAAATAAACTTAAAAATAATTTATTACCATTATCTAAAAATTCAACATCACTATTTTTATATAAGTTTAAATTTAAGTTGTTTTGTCCTGTTTTAAAAGAACGTTTAAATTGTGGTATTTGATTTGTTAAAATACTTTCAATTTCTTTTTGTTCTTGTTTAGTTTGTTTTTGTTTAAAATCAATAATTGAATAGTTTTTAGTAGTTTTATATTTATAAGGTCTTCCAAAAAAGATATAAGAAATAATTCCAAAAATAGGTACAAACGCTATAAATGAAGATCATCTAATTCTAGTTTCAAATCTTCTTTTTTTATTAGCTAAAACAACTAAAGCTCAACTACAACAAATAGAGTGAAAAATGAAAAATGAAATTCAGTTATATCATTGAGCATAAACACTTGTTATTGCTAAAATAGCAATTGCTAAACCAAACATAAATATTAACGATAAAGTTGCTACTAACGGTTTTTTCATTGTTCTGTTCCTTTGTTATGTTTTTTTCTTGTTTTTGAAAATCTATTATTTTTAATAATTAATAAGTTAAATAATTCAGGTGAAAATTTTGCAATTGCTTCAGTAAATTTTTGATTACTAATAAGTTGAAGCATAAATAGTTTTGATTGAATGTGATTTTTTTTAAAAAAGTATTTGCTAACTAAAATATAAAAAGTCAATCAATAAATATAATCATATAAATTCTGTTTTTTATCGTCATAAAAAAACTTAGAAAATGCATTAGCAATATAACAATATATCTCGTGATAACTAAAATATTTTTTAATTTGTTTCTCAGTAAATTTAATTTTAAATTCTTTAGATAATATCTCTAAAGCTTGTTGTTCATAATTAATATTTAAGTCATTAAATTCTAATTTTTCTGTATTTAAAATAATTGTTTTATGCATATCTTCTAATTTGTTTTTAGATTTATTTTTAGTGAAATTGTAATATAGATAATAAGCACAAAGATTAATAAAATTAAAAACATCTCAATGTTGTTTTGTATCAATTTTCATATTTGAGATTCCTAAAATATAAAGATAGTTTTTAACTAGTGAATTACTACTTCTTTTTGCAAAAAACTTTTTAAAATCAGTATAAAGCAGATCGTTTTCATTGATAAAATTTCTAAAGTATTTTTGTCTTTTTAAAAAAGAAGCTACATTCTTTTTTGTTAACTTTGTACTCATTAATTCTTACCTCACTTTTATTTATACTATAGAAAAATAGGCATAAGCCTATTTTAATCTATTTAGTAATGGAAAAATAAATTTTGATGCTTCTAAATTAGTTGTGTTTTCTCTTATATAAACAAATGATCTGTGGTGTTCTTCACCAACCATTATTTTTCTTAATTCTTTAACAACAAATTTATTTTTTATATTTGGTACAAAATAGAACTCAATTAGTGAAATTCCTTTTGGAACAATGTTTTGTAATAATGTTTTAATATTAATTTCATTTTTTGAATAAAGACCCATTAATTGGAAAGTGTGACCTGTAATTGAAAACATTACAATAGCATCTAAATTAGCTAAATAATAAATGTTGTTTTTGTAGTATTTTAATAGATTATAAATTTGTAAATCCTTATCTTCTTTTACAGAAAATAGTGAATTTTCTTTAGCTGAATGGAATAAATAATCTTTAATAAATTCTAAATCTTTAGCATTATTTTCTGGTGATAATTTTTTAACTACTGCTAATTCAGATTCTACATTTTGATCTCATTGCATGAAATAAGTATATTCTTTAGCTTTTTTAAATCCATTTCTTATTAATGTTTGATCATTTTCATTATTTGAGAATGTATAGAATAAATCTACTATTCTTTCATATTTATTAATTACCCCTTTAATCATTTGATCAACCATGTCATCATTTCCGGCTTTAGATTTTACAAATTGATTAGTTATTAATAATGAATTAACGCTTGTTTTATTAATGGTAATTCCATTTTTTAAGAACCCACATACCCCTAAAACACCGTTACGATCATTAACTGCACAAATTGGTGTAAAACCTAGGTCTATTTGATTTTTTAGAATTCAGTCTTCGTATGTTTGATAACCCCTTTTTTTAATAATACTATTAAGTTCTAAGTTGTAATGTTTGTTATCTCTATAATTGAAAATTAAACTATATTGATTCATTGAAAACCCCTCCTAAATGTATTCTTATATTATTGATTATACTACCACACTAGATATTTTTAGATATGTTTTTATGGTGATAATTAACTATTTATACTTAAAAATCTCTTTTATTTACTTAATTATTTTAACTTTTATAGTTTTAAGAAATTAAAAATTCACTTTAGTTTTTTAACTTAAAGTGAATAAATTAATTATGGTTATATTTAATCAGTTTAGATTGTTTATCTAACTTTATTTTTTTATTTCTTTATTATCCAAATAGATTAACAATGCAGATAATATAAATACCAATAATGTAACTAAAATAATTAGATCTACTATAGTGATTTAAAAATTACTTATCTAAATTTAGGTGGTATTCAATCTTCTTGTATTCCGCTATAAAATGAAAAGTTATTAAAACTTATTACCTGACCAACATTTCATTTAGAAATGTCTTGGTTGAAGTTAGTTGCGCGTGTGAACATTCCTGACATATTAGTTACCTTTGAGGTATTTCAGTTTCCGATGGGTTGGTTGAAGTTTGTGGCTTCTCAAAACATAGCTTGCATATATCTTACTTTAGATACATCTCAGTTTGATATGTTTTGGTTGAAGGATATGGCTCTACAAAACATATAACTCATATCAATTACATTAGAAGTGGTTCAGTTATTTAAAGGTTGGTTGAAAGATTTGGCAAAACTGAACATAGCAAACATATCTGTTACGTTTGATGTGTTTCAGTTGTTTAAAGGTTTATTAAATTGTGTTGCTCCTTCAAACATACCACCCATGCTTGTTACGTTTGAGGTGTTTCAGTTTGATATGTCTTGGTTGAAGTCGAAAGCATTTAAAAACATATATTCCATAATTGTTACATTTGAGGTGTTTCAGTTGTTTAGTGGTTGGTTGAAGCTACTTTTTGCAAACATGTAACTCATATTAGTAACATTTGAGGTATCTCAATTATCTATACCATATATTAAAGAATTTTTATTTTTAGTAAACATATAACTAGTATCATTGATTATTTCAGGGAGAACTTTTGGGACAACTATAACATTTGGATCTACTTGCTCAGCTTTAAATGTCAAATTCTCTGAGATGTAATAACCTATTTCAATTAATTCAGTTTTGTTGGGATTGTATTTGTGAAAACCTTCAGAGGGTATTTCTCCTATTTGTAATTCTATTTCTCATTTGTTATACATTACTTGAAATATTTTATTATTTTTTTCACTATTTGCTAACGTTACAAAAACATCTATATTATGCTTTTCTAACCTGTTTAAAAGTAATTTTAATAGTTTTTGTTTTGTTTCATTCTTATCTGAATTTATATTTTTTGAAAATCTATTTTTAAATTCCTTATTTCAAATCGATTTAATTTTTTCAATATTTTTTCTATCTACTTCATAAAGTACATTAAATTTAATTTCAACTTCATTTTTATAAGTTTTGTCTCCGTCTTTAGGTTTTACTATAACTTTATCATCATAAATATCTAAATCTAATTTATCAAAATCAATATCAATATTTGGGTTCTTTTCTTTAATTAGTTCTATTAATTCTTCTCTATTTTTTTGAGAGTCATTGACTTGTTCTAATACTTTATTAAGGATTATAAATGATAAGTCTTGAGATACCTTAAATGATAATTCGATTTGATTTTTATAAGTTTTATCACCATCTTTAGGTTTTACTATAATTTCATTGTCTGATCCTAATTTAGAAAATATATCCAATTTATCAAAATCAATCTCAATATTAGGATTATTTTGCATTATTAATTCAATTATCTTTTCTTTATTTTTTGGAGACTCATCAATTAGTCCTAATTCTTTATTAACAATTAGTGATGATAAGTCTATTCTTTGAGTTTGGTTATATGAAACTACAGTAGCTGTAGCAGCAGAACCTGTACCAACAATTGTCGTACCACTTATTATTGCAATTAATTTCTTGCTAAACCTCATCATTTCACCTCTTTTTAATGTGGAAAAAATCTCAATTCTATTGTAATTCCAAAAAAAAAAAAAAAACAAGTCTCGGGTTTCGCAGTGCATAGTACCCCTCATAAAATCAAAAAAAGATCTCTACAAATGTAAAGATCTTTTTATCTTATATATTTTTTATTTATCGAATCATATATTCTAGATGGCAAACCATTTAATTGTTCATCAAAAAACACAACAATATCTTTATTAAAATTTTCTAAATCAATTTTAGTTTTTAATGGTTCAGATTTGTGAAAATTAACACTTGTTGAAATAATTGGACCAACTTTATTAATAATATTTTTTATATCTTGTCTTTTAACTAGTCTAACTGCAATACTTGAATCTTTTGTTTTAAAAATTACTGTTGTAGGATCATTAGATAATAATAGTTCTTTATCAGTTTGATCAACTATATCTAAATCTTTAAGTTGATCTAAATTTGATATTAAGATAATTAATCTTTTATTAAGATCAGCTTTTTTAATTCTATTAATTTCTCTTTCGTTTTCTAAACTATAAACTGCAGATAATCCATAAATTGTATCAGTTGGTAGAATTATAATTTTATTTTGTTTTAAAAGTTCTATTGCTTTATTTTCTTCATGACTTTTTAGCATGTGTATATCCTCTTAAAAATTTAAATTTTTTATTCTCTATTTCTTGTTCAACTTCTTTAATAATATTTTTCTTAGTATAAATTCCTTTACCAATAATAGCAAATGAAACTAATGTTGAAGTAATTAAAATAGTAAACTCAGAAAATATTACATAGTTATTAGTAAATATAGTTTTAATTTTTTCATCTATACCATTTAAAGGATATTCATTTACAAGTTGATTATAAATATTTGCTGTTATTATCTGTTTTGTTTCTTTTAAATAATTCATACCCATATTATCAGTATTTCAAGCAACTGAAATTCTTTGTAATTCTAATTGAGATACAAAAACACTTATAATTAATAAAATTGATTCTATAAGTAAAACAATATATTGTGATCTAAATGATAATGAAGAAAAGTTTTGACCACGTATTGATACTGAAACTAAAAATAATGAAGTTGATAAAGTTATTCCTAAAACTAATATAGGAAATGACAAAATAGTTAACGGACTAGTTTGTTCTAAACTCAATGTATTTTTGAATTGATTAAATACCTTATCTTCAAAACCGTTCATATCTTTTAATAAGTTAGGATATTCATAAGTTCATTTAAATAATGATTGAATAGGTCCACGAGTTGAAATAATTACTATGTAAAATATAACACTTGATGAAATTACAAATACAGTTACTAAAACTCAATTAGATAATGTTTTTGCTTTATATGAAAATATTTTATTTGCATAAATTTTAAATTTAGATCCTGAAAATAATGAGTTTTTTTGAGCAAAGTGTGTTACATATTTATCTTCTTGATTTGATGAATTATCAGCAAAAACAACGTTTTGTAATGAAATACTAATAGTAAACATGAAAAAGAATTGAACAAAACTTACTCATCAAATTTTTTCATCACTTATTCAGTAAAATGCTTTTAGTTTTTCTGCATTATTACTTAAAGGTGAATAATGATCATAATATCATTTAGCTATGTCTTGCATTTCACCTATTTTTTTATCTGAGTTTCCTGTAATAGTTTCATAATGTAAAAAGTCTTCATAAAATCCATAATAATATTGTGATAAAGTTTGAAAAAGAATTGTAATAACACTTAAAAAAACAATCGAAACAATTACTACTTGTTTATATCTTTTATTATCTGAAACACTAACAATACCTTTAAAAAGAACAAATAAAACAAGAACAATAAAAGTAAAAATAATACCAACTATTCCATAACCTCATATATAAGCTTTACTTGGTAATTCTATTAAATGTTTAGAAATAGTTTTAAAATGGTCAAAATAATAAAGTAATCCTTGGTCATTAAAAATAATATAAACATAAACATAAAAAGGCATAATAGTTAATAAAAATACTACTATTGCTAAAATAGATCTAAAATAGATCGATGCATTTCTTTTTTGAATTTCTGGATTAGAATCTTTTATTCTCATTGAAAATTTATTATTAATCAATTTGAGTTTTAGATTCGAAATATATTTATTTTTAATCATATGTTTATTCCTTTAAAAGTTTTTAATTATTAGATTTCTTCAATTATTGTAATTATCTTTTTTAAATTCTCAATTATATTTTAAACAATTATCATTAATTATTTTCTCAATTGCTGTTTTTTGATTTCAACCAAATTCTAAAACAATAATAAATTTATTATTAATATCTACAACTTTATCAATATTATTAATTAGTTGTTTATAAAAATATAAACCGTTATCTTTAGCAAATAATGCAATATTAGGTTCATATAATTTAACACCTTCAGCAATAGAATCATCATTAATATCAATATACGGAGGGTTACATACAATTACATTGGCTTTGATATTATTTTTAATAATATTTTCTAAAAAATCTGATTGTAATATTTCAGTATTTTTTAAATTGAAATTATTAATATTTGTTTTACAAACATTTAAAGCATTAGTATCAATATCGACTAGTAAAACGTTATTTAACTTATTTAATAAAGCTAAACTAATACCTAAACAACCACTACCAGAACAAAGATCAATTATTTTTAAATTATTATTTTTTTTTACATAATCATAAACTAAGTTTATGATTTCTTCAGATTCAACTCTTGGTATTAAAACGTTATTATCAACATAAAATTTATTATTGTAAAAATATTTACTTTTTATAATATAAGCTAAAGGGTATTTTTGTTCTAATAGTTTTATTATTTGATCAACATGTTCTAGTTCTTGATTTGTTAATTGATAATCTAAATCAGTTATAATTGCTTGATAATCTTTTTTTAATACATACTCTAAAATAGCATAAACATCAGCTTTTGAAATGCTGATGTTTTTATTATTTAAAATATTATTAAAAACCTTATAAATATTAAGCATTATTTTCTAGTTGCTCAGCAACTTTTTGGCGTTGTTCTTCGTTTATTAATGCAATTATAAATTCTTCGATATTTCCTTCCATAACTTGATCTAATTTATTTAAAGTTAATCCAACTCTATGATCAGTTACACGGTTTTGTGGATAGTTGTATGTTCTAATTTTTTCAGATCTAGCACCAGTTCCAACAGCGTTTTTTCTAGTAGCATCTGCTTCAGCTTGTTGTTTTTCTAATTCAGCTTCATAAATTTTAGCTCTTAACATAGTCATTGCTATATCTTTATTATCGTGTTGACTTCTACCATCTTGACTAGCAGCTACAACTCCAGTTGGAATGTGAGTAATTCTAACAGCTGAATCAGTAGTGTTAACGTGTTGTCCACCAGCTCCTGAAGAACGATAAGTATCGATTCTTAAATCAGATGCTTTAATTTCGATTTCAACTTCACTCATTTCAGGTAAAACAGCTACTGTTGCAGTTGAAGTTTGAATTCTACCTTTTGCTTCAGTTTTTGGAACACGTTGAACTCTGTGAGCACCAGATTCGAATTTTAATTTAGAATAAACTCGATCTCCTTTAACCATGAATACTACTTGAGAATAACCTCCAGCTTCTCCAGGTGAAGCTTCCATGATATTAATTTTTCAACCTTGTTTTTCAGAATATAGTCTATACATTCTTAATAAATCACCAGCAAAAATATTAGCTTCATCACCACCAGCAGCCCCACGAATTTCAACAATAACGTTTTTGTCATCGTTTGGATCTTTTGGTAATAACATTTCTTCAATTATTTTTACTAAAGGTTCAATTTTTTCACTGTTTTCTTCTAATTCTAATTTAGCTAATTCGATTAATTCTTGATCTTTTTCATTTTCTAAAATATTTTTAGCATCAATTATTTGTTGTTGAGTTTGTTTATATTCAATAAATTTTTCAACAACTTCTTCTAAATTAGATCTTTCTTTATTTAGTTCAGTGAATTTTTTAATATCTTTTAGAATTTCTTCTTTTTGTAGATCTTCATTAATTTGATCTAGTCTTTTTTGCATAGTTTCTAATGCTTCATATGTTTTTGGATTCATTAATTAAGCTCCTTTTTTAGGTAGTACATAACAAGTTCTACATCTTGCTTCATAACTTTCTTTTCCATCAACTAAAATTAGCGGTGAATCTCATTTAGCTGGTTCTCCATTAACAATTCTTTGAGATCTATTAGCAAAATTACCACATACATGACATCTTGCTCTTAGTTTTGTAACAAACTCGGCTATTGCTAGAAGTTTATCTACATTTTTAAATGGTTCACATCTAAAATCTTTATCAAGTCCATTAACTATAACAATGATTCCTTGATCTGCTAATTCGTCGATTAAGTCAACTACACCTTCATCTAAAAATTGTACTTCATCTATACCAACAACTTCAACCTTTTTTATTAAATTTTCTTGTTCAACTATTTTTCTAATATCATCACTTTTTTGAATAATATTAGATTCTAACATTGTTCCACCGTGTGAAGCTACACATTGTTTTGAGTAACGTTGATCTAGTCCTGGTTTAAAAACTACAACATTTTTCTTAGCATAAGACATGATTTTTAATCTTCTTATAAACTCTTCAGTTTTACCTGCAAACATGCATCCTGTAATTAATTCTATTCAACCTAATTTGTTGTTTGAACAACTCATTTCTACTTCGTTTATATCGTTCATAATTCTACCCTCCATTTTGCATTAACTCTTCTAATTCATGTACTAAAGTTGGTATTTCATCTAAGGTTTCAATTCTTGCTCCTGATGCAAGTTTGTGTCCTCCACCGTTGTGTTTTTCAGCAACTTTATTAACTTCATAATCACGGCTTCTGAATGACACTTTTAATTGATCTTCATATTCAATAACAGTGAATCAAATTTTAATTTCTTCAATTCCTGCCATCGTTGATAAACAAGATTTAATTTCTTCGTAATTTAAATCTCAACCTTTTTGATCTTCTTTTGTTAAAACAATATATGCAATACCTGTTTTTGTAATATTAACTTTAGAAAAAGCGAAATTCATTCATTTTCTCATCTTTAATGATGAAACATATAAATAATCATTTGCTTTTTTAAAATCAGCACCAAATTCTAATAATTTAGAAGCTACTATAAAAGTTTGTGAATCTGTTTTTTCATATAGAAATCTTCCAGAATCAGTTAATAAACCCAAATATAAATTATGTGCAGCTTTTTTAGGAATTATTAAATTCATTTTCATTGCTCATAAAGTGATTACTTCAGTATTTGCAATTGATGAATCTAAAATTAAATCATTATCAGCATAATCTTCAACATTAATATGATGATCAACTTTAAATATTTCTTTAACTAGTTCAACTTTATCAAAATCAATACGTGATTTAACTGCTGTATCAACTGTAATTAATAGTGAATTTTCAACAAACTCATCACTAATTTCATTATTTAAAAAATCTACATCATCATTTAATCTTTCACCAACAACAAAGATCTTTTTGTTTTCAAAATTCTTTTCAATTATATAAGCAAGACCCATAGCACTACCTTGAGCATCTCAATCAGGTAGTTTATGTTTTGCGATGATTATGTTGTCGTATTGTTTAATTTTTTCAACTAATTTTTCACATTTTTTATTATCTAGCATTCTACACCTCTTCAGAAATTATTTTGCTTATACTTTTTCTATCTACGTGAACAACTATTTTGTCATTATTTTTTAGTTGAATTGTTTTATTATAGAAAAATATTTTTGTTTTATACTCGGTAACTCCACAATAAATGTTTTTATCAATAAACCTATTAGATTTTACTAATCTTAAAATGATTGGTAAATTATCTCTTCCACCGAAACTTAAATTTACTCTAAAAGGATTTAAATAGATTGTTCCATTATCACTAATTTCGTTATTTTCTAAATTTCAGTTTTTATTTTCTACTTCAACTTGATTATTTTCTAGCTTTTTATATTTTAAATTGTTGTAGTGAGGTAGAATGTTTTGCTCTAAACTAATATCAAATATATCTTCAGCTGATAAAAGTTGCATTTCATTGTTATAAACACTGTAAATTGTTTTTGAAAGATCAGGAACATATCTTAATGAATCATTTAAAAATACAAATGTTAACATAGGATTAAGTTCTCTAATACGTTTAATAGTTTCTGTTAATTTATCAAAATCTTTAGGATTTAAAAGTTGAGTAAGATTTGAAAAAACAATATTTCTCTTACCTAAATTAATAGCTTTTAGCATTTTAATATAGATGATGTTTAATGATGATATTTGAAAACTACTTTTAATAAATCATTGAAATTTCATGTTGTATTTTTCAACGTTTTCACTCATTCATTCTGAAGCTTGTTGGAAAATATTTTTAATTTGATCCTTGTAATATTTTTTTAAAACTAAAAATTCATTTTTATTATTATATTTAGCATTACCAGAAAGAATTTGTTCGTGATATTTATGAATTAGATATGCGATTTGTTTTCCTATCATTTTACATTCTTGACGAAGTAAACCTAACATATCTTCTTTTTGTTTATGTTCAATATCAGAAAGTTGATCTTCGACTGTTTTTTGTCAATTTTTATATGCTCATTCAACTTTGTTATATGATTCTTTAGAGATTTCAGACTGTTTAAAATATTTTTTAAATTCAAAATCTAATTGTTTTTGAAATTGTTTTAGTTTTTTATTATCTCTATAAATTGCAATTCTTAATTCAGTAATTTTTGAACCTATTATTTTAAGTTGTTTACCTACTGCATATTTGGTCTGTGAATAAGTAAATTTTCTTCAATTCTTTTTCAATTCTCTATTTGATGATCTTTTAATATTGTATTCACAAGAACAAGAATCTCTTAGTTCATCAAATGCATAAATGTTATCTCACATAATTTGTTGAAACATTAGCATTAATTGATTAATTCTTACAGTTACTTTTAAGTTTTCAATTAATTTAGATAAAACTCTTATTTGAACAGGAAAATCTTTAAAAATATCTAAAGGTTTTTTCTGATTGTATTTTAATAATTTTTTTAGATAATCGTTTAAAACTTTTTGTTCTGTTGTTGTTGAGTTAGTTATAAATTGAGATATTACTTTATCAATGTTTTTTCTAACTTTTAAATCATTACTTTCATTTTTAGAAGCAACAAATGATAAATAATTATATTTTTCTTCAATATAAGAAACAGAAGCTTTTCTTAAAAATCTAGTATTGAAAAGTAGTGATAATACTAAAACTCATTTAGCAGGAATTAAACGTTGGAAAAAGTTATTGTTTTTAATGTATTCAACATTATTTTTAACAAATCTTTTATTTACAATATCAATTTCATCAATTTGATATCTTCCTGTTTTATTTTTTTCTTTACCTAATAAAACTCTTTTAAAGAAATTGAATTTGTTAGGTTGACGAATAACTACATTAATTATTTCGCCATCACCAGCAGTAAAGTTAATTCTTTCTATTTTAGGATCTTTGGTTAGAAAAGTTAACTCACTGAATTTATATGACATTAATTTTCCTCCAATCCATTATATAAATATATTTTAAATTATTTAACTTTAAAAAAGAAAAACTCACAACGTAGTTGCGAGTAAATGTTGTTAAAAAACTATTTTTTGTTTTCTTTGTTTTTTGCTTTTTGATCAGCTGAGTGTTTTTCAGCAGCAGCTTTAATAGAATCTCTTTTAGCAAATTTAGATTTGAATTGTTCAACACGACCAGCATTGTTAACGAATGTTTGAGCTCCAGTAAAGAATGGGTGACAATTTGAACAAATATCAAGTCTTATTTCTTCTGCTTTAGTTGTACCACATACTCATTCATTAGAACAAGTTGTACAAACGAATTTAGCTTCGTTAAAGTATTTTGGTTGAATATCATTTCTTGGCATAGTCTTTCTCCTTTCGCTATGTTATCATTTCGATATTTGATACGTTATATAGTATATAACAAAATTTAAAAAAATAAAAATTTTAAAGTTAAGATTACTTTAAAATTTTAAATTATATATGAATTATCAAAATTATTAAGCTTTACCTTTGCATCCAAATCATTCTGTTAATTCTAAGAATGTTGATTTTAATGCTTCATAACCAGGTTTTAATAATTTACGTGGATCAAATCCTTTTGTATTATCATCTAAGTCTTTACCTGCTTCAACATATTTTCTTGTAGCATCTCTAAATGCTAATTGCAATTCAGTATTAACGTTAATTTTTGAAATTCCCATTGAGATTGCTTTTTTAACTTGATCTTGAGGGATTCCTGATCCACCATGTAATACCATTGGCATATTGCTTGCTTGTTGTAATTTTTCTAATGTGTCGAATGATAGTGATTCTCATCAACTTGGATATTTACCATGAATGTTTCCGATTCCAGCAGCTAACATAGCAATTCCAGTTTTTGAAATTTCTTCAGCTTGTTTTGGATCTGCTAATTCACCTTGTCCAACAACACCATCTTCTTCTCCACCAATTGAACCGATTTCAGCTTCAACTGAAACTTCGTATTCATCAGCAAATTTAATTAATTCTTTTGTCATTTCTAAGTTTTGTTCATATGGATAGTGTGATCCATCAAACATAACTGATGAATAACCGGCTAAAATACATTTTTTAGCCATTTCAACACTTTGTCCATGATCTAAATGTAAAGCAACTGGAACAGTAATATCTAAAAAGTCTAATAATCCGTTAACCATTCCAACAACAGTTTCAACTCCACCCATGTATTTAATAGCACCTTCACTAGTTCCTAAAATAACTGGAGTGTTTGAAGCTTGAGCTGCTTCTAAGATAGCTTTTGTTCATTCTAAGTTATTAATATTAAAGTGCCCGATTGCATATTTTTTAGCATGAGCGTCTTTTACCATTTGTTTAGCATTAACTAAACGGTTGTGATATAGTTTTGGCATTTTGTAATAATCTCCTTACCTTGTTGCGTCTATATAATAATATCATTTATACAACTATATTGTTAGCATCTCATATGGTGAAAATATATCTAAATTTTTAACTAAATAAATTAATTATTTATAAGCAACTGTAAAAAAGTTTTTAATTAAAATCTCTGGTAAATCATCTAAATTAATAACATCTTTGTTGTTAACTACAACTGAATAATTCTCACGTTTTTTAAATAACTTTTTATCAGTAATCATAAATAGAAAAGTTCAAGTGTGAATATATTCAACAAATAATATTGCTAATTTAAAATCGTATTCAGCTGAATTAATATAAGTTTCTTTTAGTTTTTGAATTTTTTTATTTAAATATTCAACTGATGTTTTTGTTCTTCAACTAATAAATTTATTTTGATTATTATATAAAATTTTAAAGTCTTTATATTCTGAATCAGAAATAAATTCTTCTTTTAATTGTTTAAAATGTTGTTCAAGTTTTTGTTGATTTTTTTCAGCAATAATATTTTTATCTTTAAATACTTTAATTATGTAAAAAACTAAAATACTAAAAGATAAAAGTTCTGAAATCAATAATATAAAAATAAGTGTTGTAGATCATCATAACCCATTAGGTTTAATAAAAAATATATCTAATAAACTAGCTGAAATTTTTTGTATTAAAGTTTTTTCTAAAAGGTTAAATATTATAATTACAAAAAATAAACAAAGTAACATACAACCTGCACAAATAGTTAGATAAGAAGTTAAAATCTTTTTATTTAATAACGGATAATCATCAATTTTTAATAATTTATCAAATACTTTTTTTCTTACTTTTAATTGTTTATTAAAAATTAAATATGATCATCTTAATTGAAAAAGAACTATACCAAATATTAAACAAATAACTCCAATAAAAATTCCTACTCATTGTAAATTGGAATAATCATCAATTTTAATAATCATATATTCACCTCTTTTTTAATAAAAATCACTTTATCTAATAATTTCTTATTAGATTTTAAAGTGATAATTTATTATTTTTTAATGTTATTAACAACGGCTTCGATAAATCCTTTAAATAATGGACTTGGTTTGTTAGGACGAGATGTAAATTCAGGGTGGAATTGACTTGCAACAAAGAATTTTAATTTAGGAATTTCAACAATTTCAACTAAATTTTGTTCTTCATATATTCCTGAAAATCTTAGTCCAACACTTTCTAAATCTTTTTTGTATTCATTATTAAATTCATATCTATGTCTATGTCTTTCATAAGCATTATCTGAATTATATAATTTTTGAGCAATTGAGTCTTTTTCTAATCTAGTAGCCATTGTTCCTAGTCTTAATGTTCCACCAATGTTATGACGATCGATTCCTCTTATATAATCAAAAATCGCATGAGATGTTGTTTCATCAAATTCAGTTGAGTTAGCATCTTTTCAACCTAATAAATCTCTAGCCATTGAGATTGTAGCGATTTGCATTCCTAAACAAATTCCTAAATAAGGTATATCATTTTCTCTTGCAAATCTACTTGCTAACATCATTCCTTCAATACCACGGTTTCCAAAACCACCTGGAACTAAAATAGCTTGTGAGTCTTTTAGAACTTCTTTATAGTTGTGTTCGTTTAGTTTATCAGCTTGAATTCATTTAATTTTAACTTTTTTATTAAATTCTCATCCAGCTATTTTTAATGATTCAATAACAGAAAGATAAGCATCTTGTAATTCGATATATTTACCTACAAATGTTACTTCAATTGTTTCTTTTGAAGTATCAATTTTTTTGTTAAATTCTTTTCATGATGATAGATCAATTGGTTTAGCGTTTAATTTTAATTGATCAATTACTAATTTGTGTAAATTTTGTTCAGCCATTGCTAAAGGAACTCTATAAATAGAATCTTGATCTACTGCATCAATAATGTTTTCTGTTGGAACATTACAAAATAGTGAAACTTTTTCTTTAATTTCTTGAGGCGAACTTTTATCACTTCTTGAAACAATAACATCTGGTTGAATTCCTAAGCTTAATAATTCTCTAACTGAATGTTGTATTGGTTTTGTTTTATATTCTTTTGACGCTGCTAATCATAATAATAAAACAACATGAATAAACATTACATTTTCTTTACCTTGTTCCATTCTAATTTGACGAATAGCTTCAATAAATGGTTGAGATTCGATATCTCCAACTGTTCCTCCAATTTCAGAAATAATAACATCAGCTTTACTTCTTTGAGCTGCTAAATAAACTTTATGTTTAATTGCATCAGTTATATGAGGAACTACTTGAATAGTTTTTCCTTGAGAACCTCCTCTTCTTTCACCTTCAATAACTTCTAGATAAATTTTTCCTGCACTTGTTGAAGAAATTTTTGATAATTCTTCATCTGTAAAACGTTCATAATGACCTAAATCTAAATCAGTTTCTCCACCATCACTAGTAACAAAAACTTCACCATGTTGGTATGGAGACATTGTCCCTGGATCAACATTTAAATAAGGATCAAATTTTTGCATAAATACTTTTAATCCACTTGCTTTTAATAAAGCACCTAATGAACTAGCTGTTATTCCTTTTCCTAAACCTGAAACTACTCCACCTGTAACGAATATAAATTTTGCCATTTGTCTATCTCCTTGTATCAGTTAATTATATTTTACCTAAAATAAAAAAGTCATAAAAACATAAGTTTTACAACTTTTCAAAATTATTCATCTCCGTAATCGTCTTCACCAACTGTAACGAATCCTTCATCATCTTCTTCATCGTCTTCGTATTCTTCATCATAATACTCTTCTTCAAGATCTTCATCATCAATAATAGTTTCTGAATCATCTAGATCTTCATCGTTTTCAGATTTTGGTTTTTTCTCAACTTCTTCTAGTTTAGCAGCGTATTGTTTTTTAATATCTTCAACTTCAGGATCTGCACTTAATGCTCATAAACCTTCAGATGTTAAAGCAAAACGATTATCTAAAACCATATCTCCATATAAATCAGCAATAACTGACATTTCATCTTTTTTCTGACTTACAACATCTTTAGAAATTTCATTTCAAATATTTAATAAAGTTGTTGGTTTTTTATTTGCCAGTAAATAGTCATAAACTAAATTTAAATTTGTTTTTTTGTTCATTTTTATAGTCTCTTTCTACTACTTTATTTCTAAGTCTTTAGGAAATAAGTATTTAATTTCATTTTTTTGATTATTGTTTTCTTTTATAGCACACGATAAAAGGCTAATATTTTCTAAAGCGTCGATCTTATTTGTTTTTTCGTTAAATAAGTAAATATGTTCGTCTTTTTTTGCCCCATGTTCTATTTTATACATAACTGCAGGTTTTGAAACTGTTTTTAGAAAATAATATTCAGGATCGTATCCTTTTTCTTTCAATTTATCTAATATTTTATCTTTTTCAACTATTTGTTCACTTTTGCAAACAAATAATTCTCTATTATTAATTCTTTTTGAAAGATCACTTAATATTTGATCTTGTTCGTTTTGGCAATTAGCAAATATATTAAACATTAAATAATCATCAATTTGAAGATATTCTTTTAATTTAATTGGCTTATTTTCAAATAATGCACCAAATAATTCATAAATTCTATTATCTTTGAACTTGTAATTATTATCAGCTAAGTATTTAATTCTTTTAAATCATGTTGAAAACATAACATCAAAACTAATTGAAGTTTTATGATTATATACTTGTTGATACATATGATATCTTCCTAGTAAATATGATTCAATTGCATAAATGGTTTTGTGTGGAAAAACAATTTTGTTATCTCTAATTTTTGCATTTCTAATTAATCATTTAACATCTAAAGTTGCATAATCAACTCCACAATTATATGAATCACGAATTAAATAGTCAAATCTATCAGCATCAATTTGAGAACTTACTAATAAATTAATGATGTTATTTTTATATGTTCCATCAATAATAGCAACGATATCGTCTGGATTAATATCATATTTTTTTAGAATTTTATTAATATTTCCATCAACATTTTTAATAATTTCTGTTGTGTAACTTTCGTGAGATTTGTTTGTGATTCTTTCAAATGTGTGAGAAAAAGCAGCATGACCAACATCGTGTAATAATCCTGCTAGTTTAACTAACATTTGTTCTTTTTGATCAATTAATTTAAAATCTCTATTTTTTAAAAATTGTTGTAAAACATGATATACACCAATACAATGACTAAAACGTGTGTGAGTTGCGCTAGGATAAGCAAATTGACTTCCTGCTAGTTGAAGTATTCTTCTTAATCTTTGCATTTCACTAGAATTAATAATTTCTATATATATTGGATGATCGAAATAAATATCACCATGAACATTATCTCTTATAACTTTTTCGTACATATTTATCACCTATTTTTTAAAAGAATTTATGTTGTTTAAAACTTTATCTTTTCCTAATAAGAATATCACATCTGCTAAACTAGGACCGTGTTGTGATTTTGAAGCAAAGATTCTTATCGGCATAAATAAATCTTTTCCTTTAACATTAACAATTTGTCCCGATTCTTTAATAATTAATTTAATATTTTCAACACTTCACTCATTTAAATTAATTATTTTTTCTTCAAATATATTAATTAAATTTTCATAATTATTTAAATTATTTAATTCATCTAATGTAGCTTGATCTACATCGATATCATTAAAGAATAAATCTAAATGTTTATTAATCTGACTAGCATATTCTAATTCTTTTTTAAATAATAGTAAAACTGTATTTAATCAACTTGAATCTTTTTGTGAAATATCAAATCTAGTTGTATCAATAAATTTAATTACAAAATCTAAATATTGTTCATCAGTTAGTTGTTTCATATAAACTGAATTAATCCATTTCATCTTAACCATATCAAAAGTAGAAGGAGATTTACTAAAACGTTTCTCATCAAATATTTCTATTAATTCTTCTTTTGATAATATTTCTTTTTCACCTTCTGGAGATCAACCTAATAAAGCTATATAGTTAAACATCGCTTCAGGTAGATAACCTTGGTTTTTGTATTGTTCAATAAAGAATAATGCATTACCACTTCTTTTTGATAGTTTTTTACCAGTTGAATCAACAATTAATGTTAAGTGACCAAATGTTGGATAATCTCAATTAAATGCATCATAAATCATCATTTGTCGAGGTGTGTTTGAAATGTGTTCTTCTCCTCTTAAAACGTGAGTAATTTCCATATCATAATCATCAACAACAACAGCAAAATTATAAGTTGCTATTCCATTACTTTTAACAATTACAAAATCACCTAAATCTTTTGATTCAAAACTAACTTGACCTCTTACCATATCATTAATTGCTCAAGTTTTATTCTCAGGAACTTTGAAACGAATTGAGAATTCTTTTTTATCTTCTAAATTCTTTTTGATTTCTTCATCAGATAAGTTTAAACATTTTTGAGAATATTTAGTAGCAACAATTCCTTGAGCTGTTTGTTGTTCGTAATCTTTTTCTAGTTCTTCACTAGTACAAAAACATTTATAAGCCAATTTTTTATCAATTAATTGGTTAGCTAATTCTCTATATCTATCAAATTTTTCAGATTGCATATATTTACCATATTTTGCATCTCCTGGATTAAAGATAGATTCATCCGCAATAATACCTAATCAATTTAGATTTTCAAATTGTGATTCAATTGCATTTTCAACATTTCTAGCTAAATCAGTATCTTCAATTCTTACAATAAAACTACCATTGTAATGTTTAGCAAATAAATAGTCCATTAAAGCAGTTCTAGTGTTTCCAATATGTAAAAAACCAGTTGGTGATGGCGCATAACGTAATCTATATGACATATAAAAATCTCCTTTATAATCGTATAGATTATAATACCAAATTTAAATTTAACAATAAAGTTTGTTTTTTAGTAGAATAAAAACAGTATTTTTACTCTTCATATAGGTATTAGAAAAAAATAAAAAAATTTTACCTATTTTCATAAAATAAATAAAATTTTAGATATCTATTAATATTCTTTTTTGTTTTTGATTCAACTAATACTTCTATTTTTTAAATAATTACAAAATAAAAATAGTCTCTTTCGACTATTAATTGTTATTTTTACAGTTTAATTTTGAATTAACAACTCAATTAAACACTAAAGCTAGTAATATAATAGTTCCACCAATAGCTGCTATATAATTCATAGGAACTAATGCTATTCCTGTTGCGGCACATAAAATATTGATAGTTAAGTATTCTTTTTTGATAGTTATCAACCCAACTATAGATAAAATGAAAAGAGTTGAATAGGTAATTAATCTTAATGCTGTATTAACAATATAAGTTAATCTAGAATTTCAATCTCAACCATGTGAAGATGGTGGCATTAGTGCTTGGTCTAATTCATATCCTGTATATCCTATTCAAACAGCAGAACCAATCATTGTTAATACTAATCCTAGAACTAAAGCTATTTTATAGTTAAATTTAGTTTTGCAAGTAACATTAAAGTTATTTAAGTTTTTATTTTCAGAATAAATTTCTTTTACTTGTTCAACTTCTTTTGTTTTTTCAACTTTTTTTACAGGTTTGTTTTCAACTTGTACATTAATTGGTTGAATATTTTCTTGATTATTTAAATTCAATTGATTTGTATTGTTATTAACATTCATGTTGCTTGCACCAATTAATAATAAAACTCCACCAACAATTGTTCCAAATACTATATTAAAAATACCAGTTGTCATAACTAATCCTTTTTTAGAACTTGTTGCAGGCACTAAACATAAAATTGAAAGCACTAATGATGAAACGTTTGATGCTCAAATTAAAAATAATAAAGTTTTAAGTCCATAATCTGAAAATCATCAAAAAAGTGTACTAGATCCTAATAAAGTAATAGTTCAAAAAATGAGTGATCCAAATCCAGTAATTAATGAAAATATAGATCCACCTAAAATCAGATTTTTGTTATCTTGATTTGTATTCATTTATACATTTTTCCTTTCTTAATAAAATAACTATTTTTATTCTATTGCAAAACTTTTTCGGAATTTTATTCTCGTTCATTTTTTTTGCGTCTCTAATAAAGTTATTAAATTCATCAACTTTATTAACGTTTCAATTTGATAAGTTTTGGTCAAATTTTTTTGCATCTCTGAACATACCTTCCATTGTTGTAACATTTGAAGTGTCTCAGTTTGATATGTCTTGGTTGAAGTTATTAGTTGATGAAAACATATATTCCATATTTCATACATTCGAAGTGTCTCAATTGGATATGTCTTGGTTGAAAGATTCAGCACCATTAAACATAAAACCCATCAATTGAACTTTTGAAGTGTTTCAGTTACCTATTGATCCATTAAAACTTCTTGCAAGATAAAACATTTGATACATTTGAGTTACATTTGATGTGTCTCAGTTTGATAAGTCCTGATTAAATTTGGTTGCGATATGAAACATACTATGCATGTTAGTTACATTTGAAGTGTTTCATTTGCCTATATTTTGATTGAAATTTCAGTTATTGAAAAACATGTAGCTCATATTAGTTACATTTGAAGTGTCTCAATTAGATATGTCTTGGTTAAAGTTTTCTGCTCGTCAAAACATACTACTCATATCAGTTACATTTGAAATATCTCAAGCTTCAATACCATTAATTGTTTTGTTTATATTACTGTGAAAAGCATTTTTTAAACTATTGATTGCAATAGGTAGTTTATTGGGAACAGTATCTGTATTTTGATCAAATACACTTGTTTCAAATGTCCCATCTTTTTTTAAAAAATATCCAATTTTAACTACTTGTTTAGGATTATTTCTTCTAGAATCTATATTTTTTTCTTTATACACATGTTTAATTTTTTCACTATCAAATTTACCTACGTTTAAATTTAAAATGGTATTTTTATAAATAAATTTTAAATTTTCTTCTTCTTTTATAATATCTTGTAAGTTATTATCTTCAATATATTTAATTTGTGCATTAACGTTATTCTTTTTAATTAAGTTATTAAATGAATTTAATAATGTTTCTTTAGTAGGTATATTATCTCTTACACTGTGGTCTAGATGATATTTTAATTTAAATCTTCCTTTATATTCTTCTTCTCAAATACTTTTTATTTTTTCTATTTTATTATTATGATCTTTTTTAATAAAATGTACCCCAAGTATTGTTGCTCCTGATGCAATAAAGAAAAATAATGAACCCATTAAAAATACAATTTTTCTAGTTATTTTCATACTATCCTCTTTTCTTTTTTAGAATGACTATTCCTATTCTATTGCAAAAAAAAAAAAAAAATAAAGTGCTAAATTTCACTTGATGCATAATTAATAGAAAAAATATAAAATATTTGTTATAAAATACTTTAATGATAAGGAGTATGAAAATGAAGGTATTAGTTTTACTAGAGTCACCATCTAAAATAGATAAGATTAAACATTATCTTGAAGAAGGTTTTAAAGAAAATGAATACACAGTTTTAGCTAGTGGTGGACATATTTCAAAAATTGCTGATAAAGGAACTTGAGGATTAGGAATTGATCTAGAAACAATGCAACCTCAATTTACAGTTGAAAAAACAAGAGCAAAAATTGTTAGTCAAATTAAAAAAGAAGGTAAAAATGCTGATCTAATAGTTTTAGCTTCCGATCCAGATCGAGAAGGAGAAGCTATTGCGTGACACTTAGCTAGTTTATTTGATGGTAAGAAAAAAGAAATTAAACGTGCAACATTTAATGAAATTACAAAAGACGCAGTTATTGAAGCGTTTAATAATTTAAGAGATATTGATATGAACTTAGTTCAAGCTCAATTCGCAAGACAAATGCTAGATAAAATTATCGGTTATCTTGTTTCAAAATCATTACAAAAATCAACTGGTTTAATGAGCGCGGGACGTGTTCAAACTCCAGCATTAAACATTTTAACTACACGTGATGAGATCATAAAACAATTTAAAGAAGTTCTATATAAAAAGATTTTTGTAATTGATAATAAAAACAATATTAATTTAAATTTAACTAAAGATAAAAATAATAAAACAGTAAATACTGAAAAAACTTACTATATAAGTGAAAATCAATCAAAAGAAATTATCGATCAATTATCTGAAGTTTATAAATGTAGTGATTATAAATCAGTAGCTTTTGAAACTAGAAGTTTTAAACCTTACTCAACTGCAGGATTATTACAAGATGGATTTAGTAAATTGAAATTAAGTGCTGGTCAAATTACAGTAGCTGCTCAAAAATTGTATGAAGAAGGTTATATTACTTATATTCGTACAGATTCAGTAAAATATTCAGATCAATTTATTAAAGATGCTAAAGAGTATATTTCTAAAAACTATTCAGAGAATCTATTTAAAGAACCTGTTGTAGGCAAAAAAGATCTAAACAGTCAAGAAGCCCACGAATCAATTAGACCAACTGATATTTCAATGACTCCTGAAAAAGCGATTTTAGAAATTGAAGATAAAACTCAACAAAGAGTTTACAGTTTAATTTGATGAAACTCTATTAAGTCATTAATGAAAGGTCCTAGCGGATTTAATCATAGATGAACATTTAAAAATGAAGGATATGAATTTAAACAATCTTGACAAGAAGTTTTAGATTTAGGTTATCAAGCAATTAAACACTCATCGAGTGATGAAAACGTTGAAGTAACTGAAGATGATGAAATTGAAGAAATTTCAAAACAAAAACCAAGTTTTGAATTTAAACAAGGATTTGAATTAACTATTTCAAAAGATCACATTAAAGTTGAAGATGCTAAAACTAATCCACCTAAAATGTTTAACCAAGCAAGTTTAATTAAAGAATTAAAAAACTTAGGAATAGGTAGACCTTCAACATATAACCCAATCTTAACTAAATTAAAAGATCGTCAATATGTAGAATATCCAAAATCAAAACCTATTATCGTTACAAATAAAGGTTATGAAGCAAATCAATTCTTATATAGTCAATATCAAGACTTTTTCAATCTAAACTATACTGCTGATATGGAAGATAAATTAGATAAAATTAGTGAAGGATCATTTAACTATGTTAGTTGATTGCAAGATATTTATCATTCACTAGATAAAAAAGTAAAAGAAGATGTTTCTCAAGCTCAAACTGATATTTTATGTCCAAGATGTAAAGAAGCTAATTTAGTATATATTAAATCTAAATTTAATAGAGGTAGAGGATGTTCTAATTTCACTACAACAGGTTGTGGATATAGAGAATATGAACAACCAGATGGAACTTGAAAAGAATATGTTCCAGCATCAAAAGATGATAAAAATACTGATGAAAACTAATCTTTTTTAAGAAAATAAAATGTTGTAAGATTTCTCTTACAACATTTTTTCTATACAGCAAACGGAACAACTCCACCAATGCATATTAATATAATACTCATTACAAATAGACATCCAATTATAGGCATAATACCTTTTAAATATCTTGTATAACTCATTCTTGAAATTGCAACAGCACCCATAACAACTCCGCTTGTAGGAGTAATTAAGTTAACTAATCCTGATGCAAATTGAAATGCAGTAATTGCTCCAACACTAGCTCGTGGGTCTAATTGAATTCCTTGTTTATCTAACAATGATTTTGTTAGTAACGGAAATATTGCAGTAGCAAATCCTGTTGTTGAAGGAATTAAAAATGATAAAGGAATAAATATTATAAATAACACTAATGATTTTAAAATGCTATTTTCTATTCCACCAATAGAACTACTAATTCCTGAAACAAATAGTGATTGAAGATTTGTTTCAGACAAAATAACTCCAATTCCAGCAGCTGTTCCGATAATTAATGATACTGATAAAATATCGCAAGCTCCTTTAAATCATGTATCAATAAATTTAGCTTCACCCATTCAATTAACAAATCCTAAAACAATAGAAGCTAATAAGAAAATCATCGCAGTAACTGACAGATCAGTTGCATTTCCTCATCCTGGAATTGTTGAAGCTAAATAAGGTAAATGTCTTCTTAATCAATTCGCTTGATCTTCCATTGCTGTTGAGTTAAATATTTTATCTCAACCTATTAAATAAACGATCATAATGATAAAAGTGATTGCAAATAAAATTAATGAAGTTTTCTTTCTTCAATCTAACTTTATTGTTTCAACTGTGCTTCCTAAGAAAAATTCTTTATCACCGTGTAAAGTTGAAAAAGTAACCGATCTAGATGGATTCTTTTTAACTCTTATTGCATACATCATAGTAAATACTATTACAAATGAAGTAAAAATAAATCAACATAAAATACGTCATACTAAACCATTACCTACAGTCATTTTATCTGCAGCTTCAGGTAATTGACTGTTAATAGCATCAATTACAACTGGTACTAAAAACGGATTAACTGTAGAAGCTAATACTCCAACTCCTGCTCCAAGCATAATGATTAAAACACCAGTAAACACATCAAAACCAGCCATAAGCATTAAAGGAATACATATCATGTAAAATCCTAATGATTCTTCAGCCATTCCTTCAACTGAACCAAATATTGAAAAGAATGTCATTAAAGGAACTATTGCTCAAACTTCTTTTCCTTTTAATTTAGCAACAATAGCTTGTGAAAAGCCTTCTAATGCTCTTGATTGAACTAATATAAATATAAATGCTCCAATACATAAAACAAAAATAATAACATCAGTTTTATCTATAAATCCTTTAATTGGTGCATAGAATCAATCAGCTATACCAATTGGAGAAATTAGAGCTTTTCCTGTAAAATTTGCTACTCCATTAAATCCTATTAAGTATTCAGAGCCGTTAGCTTTATTAACTCAACCACTTATTTCTTTTGTTCATCCTTGACCTAAATTTGTTTCAAGAAATTCAAATCAAGTTTGAGTGTTACCTGGAACAACTCCAGGATGTTTTTTATCTCATAATTCATATATAGGTTTTAAAACATTGTTATTTTTTCAATCATTAAAAGCGATATTATTGTTAACTTCTGTCTGAACACCAGCTCAATGTAATATTCAAGACAATAACATTAAAATACCCATTATTAAAAGTAAAATACTAAAAGATGAGATCATTTTTAAGTGACGTCTTTTTTTACTTTTCTTTTGATTAAAGTCCCCATTTTGCACAGAACAATGCATCTCAGTTTGATTATCCATCTTTTTCTCCTTTCTAGAACTGATACATTTTATATCTTTTAATTATACTAATTTTTTTAATTTATATAAACTCACTTAAAGAAAATCTACTATAAATAAACCGCAAATATAGCAAATAAAAAAGATATGAATAAATTCATATCTTAAATTTAATTATTATCTTCTTCAGTTTCTTCATTGGAATCTATAACCACAAATGCAAGTTCCGGTTTTTTAAAAGTAGGTATTTTATCAACAGTTAGTTGACTTCCTGTTGCAAATTTAAGGAATGTATGAAGGTTCACAACTCCTTCTTCAGGTTCGTCATATGCTTCATTAACTTTATCAACATTTCAATTAGATACGTTATGATTGAAAGATTTTGCATTTGAAAATACAGCATTCATTTGACTTACATTTGAAGTATCTCAAGCATTATATTTAGTACCATCTGGTTTTGTTATTTCTTTTGTTGAAATATCTTGGTTAAATTTTATAGCATTTTCAAACATTCCATCAAGTGCTATAACTTTATTTAGATTTCAATTTATTATATTTCCATTAAAGGATTCTGCACTATGAAATGCTGCAATCATATTTGAAACATTTGACGTATCTCAATTATTTAAATCCTGATTAAAACTTTTTGCACCGAAAAACAAGGCTGTCATGTCGTCTACTTTAGAAACATTTCAGTGATTTAAAGGTTTATTAAAAGATTCTGCATTATGAAACATACCAAATAAAGTTTTTGCATTTGATGTATCTCAATTATTTAATTCCTGATCAAAATTTGTTGCATCTTGAAAAACAAGGCGGAAATAGTCGAAATTTGAAGTATCTCAATTTTCAATACCTTTAATTTCTTTATTTTTATTTCCTTTAAAAACTTCGTTTAAACCATTAATGAATCATGGAAATTCTTTTAGAACTTCTTTTACAGTTTCTTTCATAGGATGTGGGCTAATAATATAATCTTTTTTAAATCCATCTTGTAAAATGGTAGTTTTTCATCCCATATCTAAACAGTTAGTTTCATCTTCATTATATGTAGGTTCTTTTGATAGTGGCATAAATTCACCAAATTGAAGATTGATTTTTTCATTTTTATATGTAACATTCCAATCTTCATCATTTCCAATGGTTGTGTCTAATAAAGCTGGAAAGTCATATGAAACTTCATCTAACCCTTTTTGTTTTAATTCTTTATTTAATTGTTTAATTAAATTTCCATAGTACATAGGTTGCATTAGTTTATTAAAGAATTTTTCATTTCAGACATCATTAATTACTTTTTTGTGATCGATCTTTTTATTTTGGTTAACAACTGCTATAGCGGTTATAGCAGTACCCCCCCGCAAGAGATAATAAGCTAGCAATTGTAATTCATTTAGTTCTTTTTTTCATATACACTTCACCTCTGTTTACAATTATTATAAAACTTTTTCTCTTTTTAAAGTCGTGCAATACAAAATATATAAACTCGAATAAATAAAAATGTGTCTTTCAGACACATTTAAGTTAAACTCCTTTAGAATTTAGTTTTTGTTGCAATTCTTTATAATCAGGAATATATAAACTTAGAAATCTTCAAAAATCTTTAGAGTGATTTGGATGAACAATATGAGTTAATTCATGAACAATTACATAATCAATAATATTAGGTGTGAAGTGTAATAATTTAGTGTTATAAACTATATTTTTTAATTTAGTATTACAATAACCTCATTTAGATTTTAAAGTTTTAACTGAAACATTATTAAATGCAATATTCATTTTTTCAGCTCACATAATTGTTCTATTTATAAATCAATTTTTATATTCTTTAGCTAGTAAATTATAGATTTTATCTAACTGTATTTGATTATCAAAATAATTTTTCATAACAATTTTATTATCAATAATTTTAGAATGAATATTTTCATTTAAAAGTTCAACTTCAACTTGATTTTCAAATATTTTAATTCAAGGTTTAGAACTATAAAAATCATAAACTCTTAAATACTCATAGTTATTTTGCACTTTAATTAGTTTTGAAATATGTTTGTAGATAAATTGTTCAATTAAATAAATTGGAGTATTAAAAGGAGCACTCACTGTAATTTGATTATTAGTTAATTTTAAAATCATATTCTTTTGATTTTTATAAACAACATAATAAGTTATGTTGTTTTTTTGATAACTTAATTGGTGTTTTTCTTTTATCATTACACATTAAATTTGAAAAAGCACACATCACCATCTTGCATGATATATGTTTTTCCTTCTAGTCTCATTTTTCCAGCTTCTTTAACGGCTTTTTCACTACCTAATTCAAATAAATCATTTATTGAATAAATATCAGCTTTAATGAATCCTCTTTCAAAATCAGTATGAATTACTCCTGCACATTTAGGAGCGTTTCAACCTTTTTTAAATTGTCAACTTCTTGCTTCTTGAGGACCGGCTGTAAAATAAGTTTGTAATCCTAAAGTGTTGTAAGCCGCTTGAATTAATTGATCTAATCCAGATTGAGTTACACCTAAATCTTTTAAGAATTCTTCTTTTTCTTCAGCTGAAACTTCAGATAAATCTTCTTCAATTTTTGCACAAATTTTAACAACTTTAGAATCAGAGGATTTAGCAAATTCTTTTACTTGTTTAACATAATCATTATCTTCTAATAACTCATCATCATTAACGTTACATACATAAATAATTGGTTTAGCAGTTAATAATTGATAACCTTTTAAAAGTTTTTCATCATCTTCATTTAATTCTAAAGTATTTAACATTTTATTTTGATCTAAACACTCTAATAATCTTGCTAGTAGATCTGCTTCAGCTTTAACAGTTTTATCTCCACTTCTCAATTTAGGAGCTAATTTATCTATACGTTTTTTAATTGATGCTTCATCAGCTAACATTAACTCTAAATTAATAATTTCAATATCTCTAACTGGATCAACACTTCCTTCAACGTGAGTGATATCTTTGTTTTCAAAACATCTAACAACTTCACAAATTGCATCAGTTTCTCTAATGTTTGCTAAAAAAGCATTTCCTAATCCTTCACCTTTACTTGCTCCAGCAATTAATCCTGCAATATCAACAAATTCAATTGTTGTTGATATTTTCTTTTTAGAACTAAAAATTTCTTGTAATTTATCTAATCTAAAATCAGGAACTTCAACAACTCCTACATTTGGTTCAATAGTTGCAAATGGATAGTTTGCAGCTTCTACTTTTGAATTTGTAATTGCATTAAATAATGTTGATTTACCTACATTTGGTAATCCTACGATTCCTACTTTTAATCCCATATTTATCCTTTCTTAATGATATTTTTTAATTGTTTTTGTAAAGTTTCACGCGATAATTCAATGAATAAATCAAACTTATCACAACTTCTAAATTTATATTTAGCTCCAATTCTAATTAATTCTCATCTAAGAGTTTTACTTGGATGGGTTTTTTTTAATTCAATAAAATCGCCAATTTCTAAATCTAAATAGTTCATATTATTTACTTTCTTTTTTGATTTGTGAGTATTTTCTAGGATAAATAGAACTAGTTCGAGCCACTTTTTTATAAAATAAATTAACTCTAATCCCAAATCCTGTATCTGATATTTCTTGAGTATTAACCAATTCTAATCCCATCTTTTTATCTTTATTTTTTAGATCTTCAATTTCTTGATAAGCTCGAGGACCTTTTAATAAAATATATGTTCCATCAACTTTTAATAATTGAACACCAATTTCTAAAATAATATCTAAATAAGCAACTGCACGACTAACGATGATATCGAATTTTTCTTTATATAAATCAGTTAATTCTTCAGCACGCTTGTTTAAAATCTCAACATCTTTTAAACCTAATTGGTCAACTACTAATTTTAAGAAGTTAACTTTTTTATTATTAGATTCAATCAATGTTAATTTAATATCAGGGAAAAATATTTTTAAAACAATTCCAGGAAGTCCTGGTCCAGTTCCGATATCTGCTATTTTTTGATTAGTTATTTTATGTTGTTCAACAAATAATAAAGAGTCTAAAAAATGTTTTTCAAATACTTCATCTAATTGAGTTATTCTAGTTAGATTGTATTTTTTATTTTCTCTTTCTAATAATTCGTAATATAAGTTTAATTTAGTTTTAATCTCATCAGTTATAGTAAAGTTTTTGTAATTGTCAAAAATAGATCAATTATTAAACATTAAAATAAATTAGGTTTAGCCTTAACAAAATAAACAACTCCACTATAAACACTGAAAAATGTAGCAATATACATAGGTATTAAAACTAATTGATTTTGTCAATCAAACTCTGTTCAATTATTAAATTTAGTGTTTATGAAAAATAAAATACTTAATCCAATCATTTGGAAAACAGTTTTTAATTTACCTGACATTCCTGCTGCTAAAGTAATGTTATTAGAACTTAAAATCATTCTTACAAAATCAACAATTGTATCTCTTAAAACTAATACAATAGTTATTCAAACAGGTAATATGTTAAATGAAGCAAATAAAATTAATGCACAGTTAACTAATAACTTATCGGCAATTGGGTCAAAAAACTTACCGAATTTAGTTACTAAATTGTATTTTCTAGCATATCATCCATCAACAAAATCAGTAATTGAAGCAATAATAAATATCGCTCCAGAAACTGAAAATAAAATTCTAGAAAGATCTTTATTTGCTGATGAAATATAGTGATCAACTAATAATAAAACTAAGATTATTGGTACTAAAGCTATTCTAATCATAGTTAGAATATTTGGTATGTTAATATTGTTTTTTTTCATATAAATTCCTCACAATTTAAATTCATTTTATCATACTTAAATTTTAGAAAAAATAGAAACATTTTTATCAAAATGCTATTTATTAATAATAATAAATTAAATCAATAATTAAAATAAAAAAATATCTAATTTAACATAAATTTGCTAAGCTTAGATATTTTATAAAACTAAATGTGAGAATTTTTAAGAATAGTGTTTACTCTACTATATACTACTAAGAATATAATGTAGTTAACTGTTAATTTTAATATAGTGAATCCAAAAGTAATAACTGTAGTTGCTGGTATGCTTTGTTTTGGAGTACCGTATAACTTAAGAATAAACGTATAGTTAGTAATACCCGCTAAAGCCGAACCAACTGCTATTGCTAATAAACTTGCTAATATTATCCATTTAGCTTCATGATTCGAATATTTTTCATACTTATTAGAAATAAAGTAAAATCTTTTAACTGCAAATATTATAGTTGAAAAAGCAACTATTGAACCAAAGTCAACAAATGTTAAAGAAAGAAGTCCTATAGGTTCACTTAAACCAAATGCGAATCTTAATCAGATAGATGACAAAGTAAATATCGCTGTTCAAAAGAAGTTAGTTGCAATTGCTGCTACTGCAAAAACTCAAAGGTTTAATTCAAGAACTAAAAAGCTTTGAATTCTAACTATTCCCATAACATATTTTGAAAATAATACACACACTATTTCGATTGCTAATAGAATAGAAAGTGTTGCTATTCTTGTGCTTGATGGCATGAAATATTCTTTTCAAATTTTAGATCAATTTTGTTTTGTAATAAATGCTAAATCGGGCTTATTTATTAATTCTTGTTGTTGTGCTGTCATTTAAAATCACCTGCATTCTTATCCTTTGTTTTTCTTGAATATATCAAATAATAGACACAAAAACAATACTTAGAATTGAAAGTAAAATAAATAATCATCCTTGACCTTTTCCAGAGTTAAATCAAGTTTCATTTCCATAAAGTACTTCATCAGGAACAATGAATGTAAAAATACCCATAGAAGTAAATAATATAATAGCGATTGTTGAAATAATTCCTATAACAACAAATCCTTTACGCTTTTCAACTTCAACTTTATTTGTTTTTCTATTTACTAATCCAGCAATAATAACAGAAGTCATAATAGCAAATGAGAAACATGAACAAGCTGATGAGAAAACTTGAATTAAGTTAGCTATTTGTTCTCCTACATCAAATGATTTAGTAGGAACAATAGACTCATAAGTTTCTTTTAACGAAATGTTAGAAAATGCACTAGCACACGTAAATATTACGTGAATAATAATTGTTATGATATTTATTTTGATTGCTATTTTTCTAATTTTTACTTTTTCATTTTGAATATTATCAATTTCTGAAACTTGAACTTTATCAGCAAGATCTGATTCTAATCCAACAACCGAAATATATGAATATCCAGCAATTCCTAATCAACAAATTAAAGTAGTAATTATAGCGACTAAAACATTAGCTGCAGTTGAGTCTTTAACTTGTCCACCATTAAATAATCTTTTTAATAATTCAGCAATTGAACCATCAGTTGAACCTAAGAATAATGAAATTGCCATAAGAACATAAAATATAGAAACAAATATCATTCCAAATAATAAGGCTTTTGGAACTACATCTTTATGTTTAGCTCTTTTTTGAGAATTACAAATATAAACAAATCCATCAAATGCAAATAGAATTCCACCAAATCCTCTAAAGAATGATAACGGTTCAAAACTATCAATAGATCAGGTTTCAGGTGTTCCATTTCCAAATGTTCCATCTTTTATTCCAAAGATAGCTACAATAACAAATCCCGAAATTAAAGATACAACTAATGGAATAAATTTAAGTACTGTTCCAATAGCGATAATTCTACGAGAAGTAGATAAACTTGAAACAGTTAAAACTGTAGTTAAAAGAATAATAATAATTCCTCCAACTAAAAATATTAATCAATAAACATAACCAGGAAGTGAGAAATTAGCTATTTTCAATGCAAATCCTATCATTGCAGTTGAAAATAAACTCATCATAACTGGAGCATATACATAAGTTTGGAAAATTGAAAAAAACGATCCAATTTTACGGTTCATAAATTTTTGAGCTCAAACACTTATTGTTCCACTTCCTTGTTTATTTGTTGAAGATGAGATTTCTAAAAATAAATAAACAACAGCCACACAAGCAATACCAACAACTAATCATAAAATAATAGCGATAATCGGGTTGTGTGTTGCTTCTAAAATTATTTTATTTTTAATATAGATACCTGCACCAATAACAGTACCAACAACCATGGCAAACAAAGTAAGAAACTCAAACAGTCTTCCTTTATTTTTCATTATAAATAACCTTTCTATTTAAATAAAATATATACGTATAATTGTATATTAATAATTTTTATTTTTTATCATTTACCAGGAACTATTAATTTATAACCAACTTTTGAAAATATTTTTATAAGTAAACTTAAACACTTCAGCTAGTATTCAAGCAAAAATTTCTAATCCAAGTAATATTAAGAATCATCATTTAAAATTATTATTTCCTAAGTTGAAATTAAATAAATCTCCTGTATTAAGATCGGCAAAAATAATCATAAACGGTAAGCAAGCAAAGAATAACATTCCAATAACCATTTCTTTTGAAGGAATAGATTGAATAAATGAAATTAACTCGGTTCTATAAACTAGAATAATTACAATATGAGTTAGAATTGATTCTAAAAAGTATGCAGTTTGGAATTGATGAATAGCATCCATATTTTGACCTTTAACATCAAAAGCAAAATATAAAATAAAGAAGTTTATAAAACTTATTATTGTTTGAACTAATCCATTAATAATACCAAATGGAATAATCGTTTTAATATTTCATTTTTTAGGTTTTTTAATACTTATTTCATCAACATTATCAAATACAAATATTAAGTTAGCAAAATCAAAAATTAAGTTTTGAATTAAAAGTTGGATTGGTGACATTGCTTCAAATTTTAATCACATTGTTGATATTAATAGAGTTAACATAATACCAAAATTTGAAGCTACGGTGATCTTTATATATTTAACTGCATTAGCAAAAGTTTGACGACCTTTAACAAAAGCGTTTTCTAAAACGTTTAAATCTTTTTCTAATAAAATAACATCAGCACAAGATTTAGCTAGTGGAGTTGCATTATTAACTGAAATTCCAACATCAGCTTTTTTTAATGCAATTGCATCATTTACTCCATCACCTAAATAAGCTACAACATTTTCTTTTTTTAAACTATGAATAATTTGAGCTTTTTCAAAAGGTGAAAGTTTATAAAAAATATTTACACTTTTTGTTAGTTCATCTATTTGAGAAGAATTAAGTTTATCTAACATTTCTCCTGCTACTAATTTAGAAGATTTAATTCCAATTTTATCTGCAATATGTTTTGTTGTATTTTTATTATCACCAGTTAAAACTTTTACATCAACACCGTATTTTTTAAATGTTTCAATCGCTTGTTCAACTTCTGGTTTAATAACGTCTTCAAACATAGCCATACCTTGATAAACTAAATCATTTGTTTCAATTTGATCTGTTATTTTAGTAGCAATTAAAATAACTCTATAACCTTTTTGTGATCAAGTATTTGCTTGTTTTATAATTTTATTTCTAATTTCATCATTGATTTTAATAACTTTTTTATCATTAACAAATGATATTATTTCTAACATTTCTTCAACACTACCTTTAGTGATTTGAATGTTTTGTTTTGAATCATTAATCAATACTGAATTTATTCTAGTTTCATGACTAAATTGTTGTTCATCTAATAATTTAATTTTTGTTAGATCAACATTTAAATTAGCATTAACAATTGCTTTATCAATATTATTAAATAAGTTTCTTTGAAAATATGCATTATAGTATAGATATTGTTTTAATAAGTCACTAGATTGATTATTTAAATCTTTATA
Source organism: Mycoplasma yeatsii GM274B (assembly GCF_000875755.1). Taxonomy (GTDB): domain Bacteria; phylum Bacillota_I; class Bacilli_A; order Mycoplasmatales; family Mycoplasmataceae; genus Mycoplasma; species Mycoplasma yeatsii. The sequence goes on from NZ_CP007520.1 coordinate 867,334, forward strand.
GTCATTTAAATTAATATTTTCTAAAGTTAAAGTTCCTGTTTTATCAGTTGCAACAACATTAACTGAACCCATATTTTGAATAATAGATAGTTTTTTAATAACTACTTTTTCTTTAGATAGTTTTTTACTTCCTAATTTTAAGTTTGATGAGATAATTGCAGGTAATGCTTCTGGAGTTAATGAAACTGCGATTGAAAGACCAAATATTATTGCTGAACTATAATTTGAAAAATCATTTCTAATTAAAGAAATTAATGTAATAATTGGAACTAAAGTTAGAATAGAAAAAACTAAGATTTTAGTAACTTTTGACATTGATTTTTCATAATCACTAACACTTTCTTCTTCAGCGCTTTGTAATAATGAATTAGAATAATTATTCTCACTAACATTTATAACGACAGCTAAACAAGATCCAGATACTATAGTTGTTTCTTTAAATAAGATATTTTCTAGTTCTATTAAATTTTTATTTTTATTATTAATATCTTTTTTAATTGGATCGTTTTCTCCAGTTAAAGTTGATTGATCAACATATAAATTATCATTTCAAATAATTCTACAATCACTAGGAACAATGTCACCTTGGTTTAGTAAAACTACATCTCCAATAGTTAGTTTAGATTGTTCTAATTCTATTAAATCTGGTTTAACATTATCAAAATTTAATTCCTTAATATTTGTAATTTTTTTATTTAAAACTAAAAAGTGATTTTCTATCATTTTATTTAGTTCTAAATTAGTTTGATAAGCTCTATATTCTTGAATAAAATCAACAGTGCTTGCTAAAAATATCATAAAGATGATCATAATAGCAGATATTAAAGTTATCGCATTTCTATCAACAAAAGTAAAAATAGCAAATTCAATAATACCAATTATTCATAACAAAATAGAAAATGGTTCAACAAGAGATTCAAACATTTTTTTAATAATAGGAAATTTCTTAACAACTATATAATTGTTTTTAAATTTCGATGTGTTTTGTTCTCTTTGTTTATCATCTAATCCAATTTGTGAATCTAGTATTTTTTCAATTTTATCTAATTTTGCTTTTGAGATATTTTTTACATATTCTTCATTTTTGTATTTTAATTGACTATTGGTTTTCTTATTTAATTTCAACATATCTATTTCCTTTTCACTCTATATATTTTACCAATATAGAACTTTAAGATAAATAAAAAATGGCTAGAAGCCATTTTATAAATATTTTATTTGTTCATTTTTTCTTTTAATGATTTAGAAATTTTGAACTTAGCTGTTTTGTGAGCTGGAACGGTAATTTTTTCTTTAGTTCTTGGATTCATTGATTGTCTTGCTTTAACATCAACTAATTCAAATTTACCGAATTTGTAAAATGAAACTTCTCCTTCGCTCACTAAGTGTTTACCAAAAACTATAAATGTTTTTTCAAATACAGTTTTGATATCAACTTTAGTCATTTCTTTTAGTTCTTCAGATGCATATAATTCTTCTAATAATTCACCTTTATGAACTTGAGGGTAACGTTTTTTAGCAGCTTTTTTTGCTTTTGGTTGAGCTTCAACTTTAGTTTCAGCAACAACAACCGGAGCAACTACAACTTTTGTTTCTTTATCTTTAACATTTTCAGCAACTTTTTTACTACTTTTTGCTTTAGCTTTTGGTCTTTCTTCTTTTACAACTGGTTCTTTAGCTTGTTCAACTTCTTCATTTGTAGAAGTCATTAAATCGCTTGATTTTACTGTAACTCTTTCATCAACTATTGGAGTTTCTAAAATCATCATTTCAAGTTTTTCTTTATTTTCACATGATTTATCGTCACATGACTTTTCACAAACTTTATCTTCGCATGATTTTTCACATGATTTTTCACATTCACATGCACATTCAGCTTTGCAATCAGATTTAACTGAAGCTTTATCACATTTAACAGTAGATAAATTTTTGTAATATAAAATGTAAGAAATTAGTGATCCAAATAATAATATAGGTAACACTGAAACTGTACATATGTTAGCAATAATATCAACTGATTTACTTCCTCATTTTACTGGTTCTGATAGTATAAATGAAAATCCTGTTATAGCTCAAAAGAAGTCAGCTTTAAGCACAGCCATTTCTGCTGCATTTAATATTTTAACTAAAAGTATAGCAATTAAAGATAAAGCGAATAGACCTAAATAAACTCTTGCTAACGTTAAAAAAGCATGATATTTGTCTACCTTAGATGTTTTTTTCATACTTTATACTTCCTTTCTTCATCCCTTGGAAATAACTTTGTTCTACTGTATGTTTTTGGGCTTTTTATAACTTATCCCTATTTAAATTATATTATTTTTATTTTTGTTTTCTTTTTTCCACACTAAAAAGTGTGTATTATTCGGATATATTGATACATAAATGGTATTTTGTGATTTTGCTTAGAATTTTAATGTTTATTTTCTAATTAAATTCATAAACAAAAAGGTGCTTTTTGCACCTTTTAATATTATTAAGATTCATTAATATCTTGAGGATATTGTTTTTTTAAATAGAATAATAACATTTGAATATCAGCTGGATTTACTCCTGTAATTCTTGAAGCTTGTCCTATGTTTAAAGGTCTTATTTTTTCTAGTTTTTGTCTTGCTTCTGTAGCTAAATTTTCTACTTTATCATAGTTAATGTCAGCTGGGATTTTTTTACGTTCTAATTTAATTAATTTTTGAACTTGTTCGTATTCTTTTTTAACATAACCTTCAAACCTTGTTTCAATAACTATTGATTGAAGTTGATTAGTTTTTAAATTTTGTAATTTAGGAACAAATTCTACTAATTCATTAATATCAACTGTAGGAATTTTAATTAATTCATAACCACTATATCCATGTTGAATATTTGCTTGGTTTTTTTCTTTTAAATTAATTGCTAATTGTGATTTTGGTGTAAATCTAATTTCTTTTAACTCAGCAATTGCTTCATTAATTTGTTGTAAGTATTGTTGATATTCTTCTCATTCTTGATCGTTAATTAAACCGATTTGTCTACCATATTCTTTTAATCTAACTTCAGCATTATCATTTCTTAATATTAATCTATGTTCAGCACGACTTGTTAATAATCTATAAGGTTCTCAAACACCTTTATTAATTAGATCATCAATCATAACTCCAATATAAGCTTCATCTCTTCTTAAAATTAAAGGTTCTAATGCGTCTATTTTTCTTGAAGCATTTATTCCTGCAATTAATCCTTGACTAGCTGCTTCTTCATATCCACTAGTTCCATTAATTTGACCTGCAGTAAATAAGTTTTGAACATCTTTTAATTCTAAACTAGGCGATAATTGCATAGGATCTAAACAATCATATTCAATAGCATATGCTCAATGTTTAACTTTTACATTTTCAAAACCGGGTAATGATTTTAACATTGCTTCTTGAATTTCAATTGGCATAGAAGTTGAAAATCCTTGAATATATCAAGTATCACCATTCAATGTTTCAGGTTCAATAAATATTTGGTGAGTTTCTTTGTCTTTAAATCTTACAATTTTATCTTCAAAACTTGGACAATATCTTGGACCAATTGATTCGACTGTACCTGAATACATTGCAGATTTTTCTAAGTTGTCTTCAATAATTTTTTTAGTTTCAGGAGTTGAATGAATTAGATAACATAATTCTTGTTGATCAAGTGGAGTGTATGAATCTGTTGAAAAACTAAATGCTAATTTCATATCTGTTCCAGGTTCTTTAATAGCTTTACTTAAATCTACTGAATCACGATAAACTCTTGCAGGAGTTCCTGTTTTAAAACGTAATAATTTAAGACCTAGATCTAATAATGATTTACTAATTCCTTTAGTTGTTTTTTCACTATTAGGACCTGCTTCATATCTTTCTACACCTTTTAATATTTCAGATTTTAAATAAGTTCCAGTTGTAATAATTACAGCTTTACTTGTTAGAGTTGAACCATCATCAAAAATAACTCCGCTAACAACTTTATCTTTAAATAATAAACCTTCACAAGCTTTAGTTATTAAATCTAAATTCTTTTGAGATTTTACTTTATCTCTCATATATTCAGAATATTTATCTTTATCAGATTGAACTCTTAAAGCTCAAACACCAGGACCACGTGATGAGTTTAATAACTTGGTTTGTATTGCAGTAGCGTCCGCCGCTTTAGCCATCTCTCCACCTAAAGCATCGATCTCTCTTACAACTATTCCTTTAGCAGGACCACCAATGCTTGGATTACATGGCATAGTAGCTATTTTATCTTCATATAAATTAATTAAAGCAGTCTTTTTATTTAATCTAGCACTAGCAAGAGCAGCTTCAACTCCAGCATGCCCTCCTCCAACTACAATAACATCATAATCTGTATTCATAAACTCACCTCTTTTTACCTATTTAATAATATTACAAATATGTTAAAAATCAAATTATACCACTATATTATAAAAACTAAGCATGTTACTATTAAATGTGTTCTAAGGAGAAAGATATGAATAAAGGTTTAATTATTGTTGATTATCAATATGACTTCGCTTGTCCTAGTGGTAGTTTATATGTAAAAGGTGCTGAAGAATTAAGTTCTAAAATAACAGAATTATCAAAAGAATTAAAACAACAAGGTTGACATATTATTGCTTCTAAAGACTGACATCCTAAAGATCATTACTCATTCAGTCAATGACCAATTCATTGTGTTGAAAATACAAAAGGATCTGAATTTTATTTTGATAGTAGTTATGTAGATTTAATTATCAAAAAAGGGAATAAAAAAGACATTGAAAGCTATAGTGGATTTTTTGATGAAAAAGGTAACTCAAATGGTTTAGATGAATATTTAAAAAAACATAATATTACAGAACTAGAAATAGTTGGAGTTGTGACTGAAATTTGTGTAAAAGCTACTTATGATGATGCTATAAAATTAGGATATAATGCACATATTAATTTAGATTATTGTAAAGGTTTTGAATAAAACAATAAAAACCGGTTGGGGGCCGGTTTTTAATTTCTATTATTATTTTTTAAGGTAATAAAATTTTAAATTTTATTAACGTTCCTTAAAGAAATGAGAAAGTTTGTATAAAAAATCAATTTTAATTTCCAATTTTCATATTTTTTGGTTGAGTAGGGGTTACTCTAACCTCTAGATGTGGGTGCATCTAGACACTAATATTATACTAGTAAAAGAATAAATTAATTGTTAATATTTAAGAAATAATAAAGTACTTTAGTAAACGCTAAAATGTTTTATATAAAACTACATATTAGAACTAATAAATTTTAAGATATTATATATAAATAAAAGAGGTTAAATATGGATATAAGAATAAGAGCAACAAGTAAAAAATATAATGTAAAAATTTCAATAGTTGATATCACTGAATCAATGCAAGAAATAATTAAACTTCAAAAAGCAAATGTTTTTGCAAATATAGTTTTATCAAAATTTACAGCAGCAAACACTTTAATAGGAATGGAATCAAAAGATAACGACAAAACTTTTTCAAATTGAACAACAAGCGATGGGGCTATTAAAACTATGATAGCTGAATTTCAAAATAACAAAATAAGAAGTTATATTCAAAATAAGCAATTTGATCCAATGAATTATATTAATAAAATTGATGCTGATCCGGTTATAGCAACAGCAGGTAAAAAAGGATTTTTAGTTGTAAGTAGAGATCTTGGTTTAAAAGATCCATATGTTTCAAATGTTGAAATTAACTTTGGAAATATTGATTATGATTTTACAAATTATTGAACTAAATCATCTCAAACTAATTCATTTTTAATAACTGATTGTAAGTTAGATGATAATTTAGAAATTCAAAAAGTTGTAGGTATTATGGTTCAAATGTTTCCAGGTTATACTAAAGAAAATCTTGATGCTATTTCAGAAAAACTTGGAAACACAAACTTTATAAAAGAAGTTTTATTAAAATCTACAAACTATCAAGCATTGATTAAGGAAATAATAGAAGATGCTGAAATTTTAGAACAAAAAGAAATAAAATTCGAATGTACTTGTTCAACAGATAAAGTCTTTAATTCTTTAAAGCTTTTACCAAAAGAAGAAATTAACGACATCATTGATAAAAAAGAAGAAGTTTCAATTCTTTGTGAATTTTGTAACAAAAAATACACAGTTGGCTTAGAAGATATTGCAAAACTTTTAAATTAATCATTCCATAAAAAACATATGCTAAAATTAATAAGACATTGTTTTAAATTAAAAAATAAAGGAGCACTCATGGAAAATAAAAATAAAATAAATGATCGTGATTTTATTAACATTACACAATCAGAAGAGTTTGAACCAGGTGTTAAAGGTTTAAAACAAAAACTAAAACTTCAAAAGAAATTAACAAGTAAATACTCAAAAGAGATTTTAGATAACGGTCTTGTTGTAACAACACAAAATCATGTTCCTAATTTAGATAAACACATTATTGAGTTAAAAAATGTTAAAAAATCTTATATTACAGGAGATCTAGAAACTCCAGTATTAAAAGGTATTGATGTTAAATTAGATAAATCAGATTTTATTGTTATTTTAGGACCATCAGGATCAGGAAAAACTACATTCTTAAACATAATTTCAGGACTAGATAAAGCAACTGAAGGTGACGTGTTTATTCTTGGATCTAACTTAACATTGTTAAAAGATTCTCACATGACTAAATTCAGAAGAAGAAATGTTGGTTTCGTTTTCCAACAATATAACTTGCTAACAAACTTAACTTCTAAAGAAAACGCTGAAGTTGGAGAAAACTTAGCAAAAAATAAAGGTGGAATGTCAATTGAAGAAATCTTTGAAACAATTGGTATGAAAGAACAAATGAATAAATACCCTCACCAAATGTCAGGGGGACAACAACAACGTGTTTCTATTGCTAGAGCATTAGCTAAAAACCCTGATATTCTATTTGCTGATGAGCCAACTGGAGCGTTGGATGAGGAAATGGGACGTAAAGTTCTTGAAATTCTAGTTAAAGTTAATAGAGAATACAAAACAACAATTATTGTTGTTACTCACAACCCTAACATCGCTAAAATTGCTAATACTGTTATTCATATCAGAAACGGTGTTATTGATAGTTTAGAACACAATGCTAATCCAGCAGATCCACAAACAATTGATTGATCATAATTTAATAAACAAAAAAGAGGAATTTATTATTCCTCTTTTTCTTTACCTTCATTATCATTTTTAGAATCATCTGATTCTTTATCAACTTTTTTAGATTTTGCTGAACTAGATTTTCTTCTAGGTTTTTTTACTTCTTCAGAAGAAACTTCTCCAGTTTTTTCTTGTTCTTGTTCTTTTTTAACATCATTAATATCTAATTCAATAATTTTACCTTCTTTGATTTTTTCTTGTTCTTTAGCATATTTTTCTTTTTCAATTAAAACTGCTTCAGGTAATTTTTTGTTTTTATTAATGTAATCAATTTGTTCAGCTGTAATAGTTTCTAGTACTCTTAGAGATTCGGCAAGTAATTCTAAAGTATCCATGTTTTCTTTAATTATTTTAATAGCCAATTTATATGATTCTTCTAAAATTCTAGATACTTCAGCATCAATTTTTGCTGCAGTTTGCTCTGAATAACTTCCTTCAGTTTTACCATAAGCTTCATCAGCCATTGTTAATAATTTAGTAATACCTAAATCAGACATACCGAATTGCATTACCATTCTTTTTGCTATAGCAGTAGCTTTATCAAAATCATCGTGAGCTCCTGTTGTAACATTATCTTTTCCAAATTTAATTTCTTCAGCAGCACGACCACCTAAGTAACCTGCGATCATTGCATATAAATCATTTTTAGATGAGAATAATGTTTCATCTTTAGGAGTCATAATTGTATAACCACCCGCATTACCACGTGGAATAATTGTAACTTTTTGTACTTTAGAAGCACTTTCTAATTTTAATCCAATTAAAGCGTGACCTGATTCATGGTATGAAACAATATCTTTATCATGCATTGTCATAGCACGAGATTTTTTAGCTGGACCACCAACAACTCTATCAATAGCTTCATCTATTTCAGTAATAGTAATTATTGATTTTCCTTCTCTAACCATTAATATAGCAGCTTCGTTTAAAACGTTTTCAAGTTGAGCTCCTGAGAATCCTGGTGTTCTTTCAGCAACTCTATGTCAATCAACACTTGAATCAATCTTTTTGTTTCTTGCATGTAATTTTAAAATTTGTTCACGTTCTTTGATATCTGGTAGAGATACCTGAATAACTCTATCAAAACGTCCTGGTCTTAATAAGGCTGGGTCTAAAACATCAACACGGTTAGTTGCAGCCATAACAATAATTCCTGAGTTAGTTTCAAATCCATCCATTTCAACTAACAATTGGTTTAATGTTTGTTCATTTGTTCCTGTTCCGATTCCTGCATTACGTTTGCGTCCCACAGCATCAATTTCATCAATAAAGATAATTGCTGGAGCAGATTTTTTAGCTTCGTTAAACATTTCTCTAACACGGCTTGCACCAACTCCGACAAACATTTCTTCAAATTCAGAACCTGCAATTGAGAAGAATGAAACTCCTGCTTCTCCAGCAACAGCTTTAGCAAGTAAAGTCTTACCTGTTCCTGGTGGACCTTCCATTAAAACACCTTTTGGTGCTCTTGCTCCAGCTGAAGCATATTTAGCTGGTTGTTTTAAATAGTCAACTAACTCAACTAATTCACCTTTTTCTTCTTCAATACCCGCAACATCACTAAATCTAACTTTTGATTTTTCTTTTCTTGCTTTATTTTTACCCATTCCAAATAATCCGTTAGCTCCAGCTGCACCACCAGCCGCACCACCTTTGAACATGAAGTAGAATAAACCAATATAGAATAAAATTAGAATAAACATTGGTAATAATGATGATATAAATGAAGCGATAGAAGTATTGTTGTAAACTATAGTATTTGAATTTAAAATTAAGTTTTTAAAGTTTTGATCTGTTATTGAATTAATAGCAAGATCACTTGTGTTAACAACAAATTTTATTCAACCACTTTCTGATCGATATCATCCACTTATTATGTCAGTTCCATATATATATTTTTGTAATGTAATGTTATCAACTTTACCAGATTGTGCTTTTTCATACAACTGATCTAGAGTAAGACTTTGGGTAGTTCCTGCTGCTGTTGTACTAACAATAGTAAATATTAAAATAACAGCTAGTATCAGAATAACTCAAAACCATAAACTAGGTTTTCTCTTTTTCTTATCCATGATATTCTCTCCTCTAAAAATACCTATACAATATAATAATATTATCACATTCACATTTTAAAAACTAACCTTCATAAATTTTGATTACTAAACAAGATTCTTTCTTATTTTTAATCTAAAATAACGAAATTTAAGTCTTATTTTAATTGTTTGGTAAATGATATTTTTTAATTTTATTTAAGATTATTTTTTTATCTTTATTGTAAACAACGGGGTTTAAAATTCTAGACTTATATCTGATTTTTCTATCTATTAAATATCGGTTAGTTTTTTTATTATCAATTGTTGTTTCTAATTTATATTTTTCATAATCATTAGTAATTATGTAACTAAAATCTCTTTGATTAAAAATAATTTGTTCAATTTGATCGATGTTATCAAACATAGTCTGATTAATTAAATCATCTAAGTTATTAATAACTAATGTTTTGGGTTCTAACAACTTATTAGAAATCAAAAATAACTTATCATAATCTTTAATTAAGCTATATTCATTTAAAGTTATTTTTCAATAATTCTTTTTAGAATTTATTAACGTTTTAGTTATTTCAACAATAGTTTTATTACTTCTATTTAATAATAATTCTTCTTTTTTAATAGCTTTAAAATAGTTATAAATAATTCTTTGAATAACGTTATTTTTAAAACTAAATAGTTCTTTATTTAATTCTAATTCATCATCAATAAGATTATTTTTTAAATATTTATCTACAATTTTATTAATATCGTTTAACTGATCGTTTTTTATTTTAATTTCTTCTAATAAAGTATCAAAATCATCTTCATTTAAAATAGATCTAATTTTATTTCTTTCATATTTAATATCTGAATTAGTTGAATCAATAGCATATTTAATATTATGAGTATCTAAATAATTGATAATATATGATTTTTTAATGTTTAACATTATTCTATAAATAGTCATATCTTTATATTTAGACTTATTTTTTAAACCATAATAATTTACTTCGTTATTACGTTGTTTTTGTAAAAGATATGTTTCGATTAAATCATTTAGATTATGAGCAACTAATAAATTAAAGATATTATATTTATTTGCAATTTCATTGAAAAAATCATATCTTAAAGTTCTTGCTCAAGATTCAAAATTTGTTTTTAATTCTAAATAATCTTGACTTACATTTAAGATTTCTAGTTTTAAATTGTGTTGTAAACAAAAGTCTTGTACAATTTTTTGATCGATATTTGAATCAGCTCTAAAATTGTAATTTACATGGCAAACTACGATGTTTTTATTATCAATATTTTTTAAAATGTTACTTAGTAAAAAGATACTATCAGGTCCACCAGAAACAGCAACTAAATATTTTTTTGTACTATCAATATTTAAATTATTCATAGCAAATATTTCCTAGTTTATTTTTAGAATTTTTGAGATTTTTTCAAAACGTTTTTTATCTTTTTTAACTATACTTGTAAATAAAACTTGTGTTACATATAACAGTGAAAACATAGATGAATATTTAATTTTTTGAAGAGGATCTTGATCTGTTGGAGCATATTTAATTCAACAATCAGCAACTTTAGAAAACGCACTTGTGTTATTCATAGAAACTAATGCTACAAATGAACCGTTCTTATGAATTTGTTCTATCATTTTTCTAACCATAGCATTTTCACCAAAATGAGAAATGACAATAAAAAGTCAATTTTCATCAGATATTTTTGAATAATACTCTAATGTTTCTTGTTGTTTAATAACAATTGGAGGTATTCCTATTAAACTCATTTTTTCATATAAGTCACTTGCAATATAACTTATACTCGAATCTTGAGAAACGATACATACAGTTTTTGTTTTAAAAATTCCTTCAACGATTTTATCAACTTCATCCATATCAATTAAACTATCAGTCAAGTTAATTGCACTAGTTATTTCATCATAGTTAAATTCATTTTTCTTAGTATGTTTTTTGGGATCTGAATTTAATTGTTCTTCACTTAAATAAACTCTTATAAGAGTTTGAAGTTCACTAAAACCTGATAAATTTAGATACTTTTGACAAAATCTCGTAATAGTAGCAGGAGAAGTATAAGTAATTTGAGCAACTTTAGAAATATTAAAATTAGCAACTAAATTCATGTTATCTAAAATTGTTTTACTTGTTAATCCAATATTAGTTTCTGGTTCTTTTGCTAATTCTTTTAATCTAAAAATAACGTTTGTTACATTCATAGTATCTGCCTCTTGTTTCTTATTTATATCATACAACACAATTTAAAAATGTTATATTTCTAAACTAATCATGAAAGTACTTCAACAGTTCATCAGTATATGTTTCATCACTATTATGAGTGACTAAAGTTGGTAGTATTTGCATACCTTCATTTCCTTGATATATTCCATCAATTAAAACAGTTTTTGCTTCTTGATCAGCTTTTGATTGAACAAGCATCATTCTTTTTGGAAATATATTATATTTGTAAAATAAATTAATAATTTCTCCGGTTCTTTCAGCACGATGAACTATTGTAAAATTACCTTTATTTTTTAAACATTTACTTGCACAATAAATAATTTCTTCTAATGTTATTAGAACTTCATGTCTAGCATTTACAACTTCTTGTGAAATTTCTTTTAATTTAGGTTTACCATCCATTTTAAAAAATGGAGGATTGCAAACTATTAAATCAAAAACTTGATTATGAGTTTTTGCGAATTCTTTTATATCTGAACAAACTATCTCTATTTGATTGTTTAAATTATTTAACTCAACATTTTCTCTTGCTATTTCAACAGCTTGTTGTTGAATCTCAACTCCAACGATTTTAGCATTAGTGTATTTACTTAAAACTAAAGGAATAACTGCATTATTAGTTCCAAAATCTGCTATCATTTTTCTTTTGCTTGTTAAATTTGCAAATCTAGCTACTAAAATACTGTCTAAAGTAAAATTAAACATTTTATTATGTTGATATAATTTTCTATTTTTATAACCAAGCAAATCATTTAATACTTTCATTATATTTCCTCAACAATTCTAATTAAATAATTATCAATAGATATATTTGTGATTGGTAAAAATTTTAAATCATCTAAAACTTCTAAAGTTGCTTCAATACAGTTAAAAAATTTATGAACTATAGTTCTATGATAAGCATCACTTATTAATTTGATCTGATCATTTCTATTCATTGATTTTAATTTTGATCCAAATAATAGAATTTCTTCTTTATTTTTTTTGATTAATAATTCTTCAAAGATATTTAATTGTTCATCTATTTTTTGTTCATTATCAATATTAATTAATTGGCATCTAGATAAAATGGTAGTGATTATTTCACTGTAATTATTTGTTAATAAAAATCCATACGTATTAACTGGAGGCTCTTCTAAAAATTTTAATATTGAGTTAGCTGAAGTGTTTTTTAAGTTTTCTGCATTTTTTATTATAAAGAATTTAATATTTTGTTCACCAATTGATGACATACTCATTTTTTCTATTAGTTCGTGAACTTGTTGATTACTAATAGCACTATGTCCATCTCCAATTTGTAAAACATCAATATTTTTATTCTCTAATATTTGTTTTTTTACTTGATCAAAATCTGAATGATTTGAATTACAACAAAACATATAAGAGATAATTTCACTTACTGTATCCATACTTATTTGATTATCATTACTGTTCAATATAGTATTAGAAAAAAGGTTGTGATCATCAACCATTTTTTTTAATCTTTTTATTATTTGTTCTTTTTTCATATTATTTTATTTTCTCTAAAATTAGTTTTAAAACTTGATCACTAACTTCTTCAATAGATTTAGATGCATCAACTTGTTTAATTCTTTCTGGATTATTTTTCATTAGTGTTTTATAACCTTGATAAACTTTTTCTTTAAAGTCCATCTTTTCTTTATCTAAACGATTTTTAATTTCTTCTCCTCTTATGTTCATTCGCTTTTCAGCAACTTCAGGTTTTATATCAAAAAATAAAGTTAAATCAGGTTTACATTCACCTAAAATAATAGCTTGAATATGATCAACATTTTCAACACCAATATTTCTTGCATTACCTTGATAAGCACTAGTTGAATCCATAAATCTATCAGAAATTACAATCATACCTTTTTGTAAAGCGGGTTTAATTACTTTTTCTAAATGTTCTTTTCTTGCTGCAATAAATAATAAAGCTTCAGTTCAAGAATGCATTGATTCATTTTTATTATCTAAAATAATTTGACGTAATTGTTCAGCAATACGTTCACCGCCCGGTTCACGTGTAACTAAAACTTTATATCCTTTTTTTTCTAATTCTTCTTTTGCTTTTAAGATTGCTGTAGTTTTACCACTACCATCTATTCCTTCAAATGTTATAAACATAATTTATTCTCCATATTTTTTTCTATTATTAAATGCACTTTCTAAAGTGAATTCATCCATATAATCTAAACTAGCACCCATTGGTATTCCTTTTGCAATTCTAGTTACTTTTATATTTTTTTCACTCAATAATTGGTTTAAATAATTAGCTGTAACTTCTCCTTGATATGTTGCGTTTAAAGCTAATATAACTTCAGTATTTTTATTAATTCTTTCTAATAATCTATTGATATTTAACTTATATGGAGGTATGTTTTTATTTAAGTCAATTTCTCCATTTAAGATATGATAAACACCTTTAAATTTATTAATATCTTCTATATTTTTAGCATCTAAAATACTTGATACAACACAAATTAAATTTTGATCTCTACTAGATAAACTACATACTAAACATTGATTATTTTCAGCTAAATAAGAACAAATCGGACATAAACTTATATTTTGTTTTAAAGTGTTTAATTGGTTAATTAATTGATCTAAATTGTTTGGATTAATTAATAGATCTACTAATAATCTTTGTGTAGTTTTTTTAGTTAGTCCTTTATTGTTTTTTACAATATCAACTATTTGGTCAAATAATATATCAGACATACTAATCACCTATTATAAAATCATCATCAAATAGCGCTTTTGCTTTTTGAATTAATTCTTTATTTAGTGAAACTTCTTTGTTGTTTTTTACATATTTATTTTTAATTTCTTCAAATGTTTTTTCTTTGTAATCAGATAATTTATTTTTAGATTTTAGATCTTTAAAGATCATCATTATTTCATCTTTTTTATTATCATCAATTGCAAATATAAAATAATGTTTTTTGAATCATGAATAAATATTATTTAGAACTTTTTCATCTAACATTAAGTTGTTAATTAAATTAGCATGACTATTTGATTGAGTTTTTAAAATTATTACACTATCAGTTAAAGCCATTAGTTTTGTATCTAATAACATATATAAGTTGTTTGCATGATCTTTATTTATTAAATTATCAAATTCATCAGTTGCAAATAAATCACTAAATAATTTATCTACTTTTATTTTTTCATCTTTAAATTGTTTTGTTCCAGATAAGAAATTGATTAAATCCATATTATCAATTGATGAGTTATTTTTCATAGAAATTAAATCTAATAGATATGAGTTTAGTTTAGATTTTAGTTCAATTAATTTAAAGCATTCTTTATCGTTTAATTGATCATCAATTACATTAATTTTTGTTTCAACAAATGCAGTAAAATCTTCTTCATCTAGGTTTTGAATTTCTATAGATTCTTGTTCTATAAAAACAGTTTTTTCTTCTTCAGATATTTTATTTATTTCTTTTGTTTCAAGAATTATTTGTTCAATTTCAATATCATTTTCTATAGGTTTAATATCATTGTTTTTTGCTTGGATTTCAATAAAATTATCATTGTTTTTTACAACAGTTGTTTGTGTGTTTAATGATTTTAATAAACTTAGTAATAAGTAGTTATAACTAATGTTTGAGTTTTTAGTTTTTGAATAAGCATCAGCTAAATTATCAGCTAATTTAAAAATATCTTTTATATTAAAATCGTTAAATTGAACTACATCATCACGAGTTAACACATTTAAAAAATCAAGATTATTAGTTAATTTATACTCAACAATTTCTTTAATTATTTCAATAATACCTAAAGCAAAAACATCTCAATTCATACCTTGATTATTAGCTTTTTCAAAATAAGAAATAATAAATTCAGAATTGTTATTTAAAGTACTTTTCACTATTTGAAGTTGTTCTTTTTTTGTAGCTATCAAAAAGATTGATTTTAAATTATTAATTGTTATTTTTTTATCACTCACTAAAATTAATTGTTCAATGATATTGATAGCATCTCTTAATGATCCTTCTGATAAATAATAAACTTCATCTAAAGTTTCTTTATCAATTTCATAACCTTCTTGAGTAGTTATAAAGTTTAATCTATTAGTTAAAGATTGTTTGTCAATTTTAGAAAAATTAAATATTTGACATCTTGATAATATTGTTTGAGGAATTTTACTAAATTCAGTTGTAGCTAGAATAAAAACAGCATGCATTGGTGGTTCTTCTAATGTTTTTAACAATGCATTAAACGCTTGTTTAGTTAACATATGAACTTCATCGATTATATAGATTTTATATCTACTATTTAACGGTAAAGTAGCAACTGAATTTTTGATATCTCTTATTTCATCAACACCATTGTTTGAAGCAGCATCAATTTCAATGATATCTGAACTTCTATTTTCATTAGCCATTATACAATTAGAACATTTATCACAAGCTTTAGATTCAATTAAATTTAAACAGTTAATAGTTTTTGCAAATATTCTAGCAACACTAGTTTTTCCAGTTCCTCTTTGTCCAGCAAATAAAAGAGCATGACCTATTTTATTGTCACTGATTTGTTTTTTTAATATTTCAATAACGTTTTTATGTCCTGCTACACTATTAAAATCTTTTGGTCTATAAACTCTATATAATGATTGCTTATTTGTTTCCATGTCTTACCTCTTAATTACTATATATATTTTACCTTATATTAAGAACTTAAACCTACATCAATAATTGTTTAGTCAATATATTAATAATTATTACTAATCATTAAAAAAGAACTCTATAAAGAGTTCTAATTCAGTTCTGTTTATCATTTCGCCATCTCAAATGGTAGGCATGGCCGGTAAGAACTAAAACCACCGATATCTTAAATATTTCAATCTTTATAAGTATTAGAAATATCACACATATTATTTTAACATTTACTATCTTTTCTTAGCAAAGAAATTGTTAAGGATATTTTTATATTCATCTTCTTTTACACGATTTTTTATTTGGATTAAATTGATGTTTATATCATTAATACTATATTTGTTAGTTATTCCGTATTTGATACTATCTACTAAAAAATAAATGTCTTTAATCTTAACTTGATCAATTGCACCATAACACATCTGACAAGGTTCAAGAGTAGTTATTATTTTATACTCACTTAAATTCATATTATTTGTTTTTTTAATAGCTAAATTAATTGCATTTATTTCAGCATGTGATGAAATGTTTTTATCTTTTTGTTTAGTGTTATAACTTAAACTAACAATGTTGTTATTGCTATCTACTACACAAGCACTAACTGGAATATCATCATGTACTAATGCTTTTTTAGATTCATTTATTAATAAATCTAATAATTGATCAAATTCTTTCATAATTCCTCCAAATAAAAAACCGTAATACAGAACACGTTTCCTTATAGCTGCTACCTTCCGGTCCTGACTCATTCAGATGTTATCCTTATTACGGCATATATAATTATATTATTTTTCTAATGTGTTTTCAATAGGATTATTTTCAGTGTATTCCAATAGAATCATCATCAGATTCTTTTTTTACACTGTTTTGATTAGTAGTGTCGATTGATTGGATTTTTTCTATTTTTGAATTAATTTTGTTTGTTGATTTTTCTAGATCTTCAAATGTAGAATTTGTTTTTTGAACATAATCATTAAAAGCTTTTTTAAGTTTTTGATTTCTTTCATCTCATTTTTGAAAATCAATTAATACACCTTCTACTAAATCTTTAACCTTGTGTATATCTTTGCTAATTTTATAATCTCTAATAGCCATTTGTTGAGAGTGTAAAACTATTGGTAAAGTAGTTGGAGAAGTTAAAAATATTTTCTTATTAAGTGCTTTTTGATAAATATCTTCAAACTTAGTTAAGATTAATTCAAATACCACTTGTGAAGGAATGTACATAATAACATTATCCACACCCTCTTTTTTATCGATGTATTTTTCTACTTCACTTATCTTACTTATTAAAGATGTTCTAAAATTTTTCTCTTTTTGTTTATATTCAAAATCATTTGGATCTTTAGTTAATAGAACTTCAGCATCGATCATTGGAAATTTAGAATCAATGGCTAACTTTTTATTGTTAATTCCTGTATGAATAACAGCATCTATTCTAAGTCCTGGTTTATTTTCATATTTATATTCTCGTTGTCAAATACTGTGTTCTGATTCTTCTCCTAAAATGTTTGATAATATTCACTCTAAAGTAAATTCTCCAACATTACCTCTGTTTTTGCTGTTAGTAAAAATAGAAGAAAGATTATCTAGTTTTGTTTTTGAATCAATAACAACCGTATCAATTCTTGACATTTGCTTTGTATTATTATCATTTAGATTTTTTATAGAATCATTCAAATCCTTAATAACATTTGAAATATCAGTTTTTTGATCATTTACACTTTTTCTTACATTCTCAAAATTTG
Organism: Mycoplasma yeatsii GM274B; assembly: GCF_000875755.1. Classification (GTDB taxonomy): domain Bacteria; phylum Bacillota_I; class Bacilli_A; order Mycoplasmatales; family Mycoplasmataceae; genus Mycoplasma; species Mycoplasma yeatsii. The sequence goes on from NZ_CP007520.1 coordinate 885,210, forward strand.
TTGCATCAATTTTTTCGATAGCTTCTAATTTGGAAATAATAATTTGAATTTGTTTATCAAAAGCTCTACTACCAACTGGATAATCAAAGCCATTGCGTTTAATAGTTCTTATAACAAAGAACAAAGTAATTGCCAGTGTTACAATCCCTATAATGATTATGACAATAATTCAAGCATCCATTATGTTTCTTCCTTTTTAATCTAGTAATCTAAATTTAATAATTTAATTTTTCTAATTTGTTTTGAATATAATTTAGTTTTTTTGTAATCATGTTTTAAATGTCTAATTAAGTTTTTAATATTGATTAATTCTTGTTTTTCTAAATTATATTTAGCTTTTAAATCATTAATTTGATCATGTTTTTGATCATTTGATATTTCTTGATTATCTAGTAATTTGATTTGGTTTTGAGTTTCTAGTTTAAATTCATTTAGTTGTTGTTTTTTAATTACAAATTCTTGTTTTAAATTATTAAGAGTATGAGTATAGTTTGTTTTTGCAGTTTCTAGATCTTGTTTAGTTTTGTCGTTAATGTTTGATACCATATTTTCACGGAACATTCTAAACTCTTTTTCATAGTCTTTTAATTGATTGTAAATATCTTGTTTTGTTTGACCATCTTTAATTAAAGCATCTATTCATTTTTCTTGTTTTACATAACTATTAAATGCTTCTGCTTCAAAATAACTAGTTGTTAATTCTTTATTAAATAATTTTAATTTAGCTTTATAAACTGGGAATTTAAAGTGACGGTATTTATTAATAATTCAATCAATAAATTTTAAGTTTTTATCTTCTAAGAATTTTTGTCTTAATGAAGTTGAAATGTTTTCTATGATTAATGTAAAGATAACTAATCCAAATATTACAGCTCCAAATTCAGCAAATAAACGTCCAGAGAAATATGCATTCATAGTAAATCCTATTTTACCTGCATTTACAACTCCTAAAGCAGCAACTTCTTTGAAGTTTAATTCAAAACGGTAAATAATGTATGAAATTGTTTCATCTTTTGTTTGAGCAACTATTCCGTATCTAAAAACATGTCATCAGTTAAGTCCCATAGATTTCAATTGGTAAATTATTTTCATGTTAATTTTTTCATATATTTCACGATTATATTTTGTAAGCATACCAATTGTACCCATAACAAGAGCTAACATACCAGGGAATTGTCCAAATCCAACTACAAAGATAAATATATAAGCATACATATAAGTTGGTATAGATCTCATAACTGTTGTAATAAACATAAATGGGAACGCTACGTATTTATTTGTTACTTTTGATGAACTTAGTAAACCTAAAATATAAGCAATAATTGAACCTATAAATGTACCAACAATAGCCATAGATAATGCTTCTCATAATAAAAGTATTACTGGATCTTGAACTGAATGAGCAACGTCTTTAAAAATTAATGAACTTCAATTTATATTTAATATTTCTAAAATTACATTTCCTGTATTTTTAACTTGTTGTGAACTTGCAAATTTTAAATCAATAGTAGTTGATGAATAAATAAATAATGAAATTAAAATTATTCCAAAAATTAATCTTTTAATATAATTTTTTCTAGCACTTTTTAGAGTTTGTTCAACAGTTAAATTATCTCTAAACTCTTTTAATTCTTGTTTTGTTGTTATATCGATTTGTTTTTTTAATTCTTCTTTTGTTTTTAAAACTAAGAAGTTTAATTTGGCAGTTGTTTTTTGATCAATTCTAACTGTTTGATCGATTGAATCTAATTTTATAAATAAATCATTATCTGTGTTTTTTAATAGTGATTTATATTCTAATTTATCTTGTTGAACATTTGTTTTGTGTTCTTTTATATATTCTTTAATTTTTTGTTTTCTTATTTTTTTAAGTTCTTGGATTTCATTTTTATTAGTTAATTGAGAAATTTTTTCATCAATATCTTTTACTAAAATGTAATTTACATAAAAATCTAAAGGATTAGTGTCGTTAATTTTTTTTATAGCTTTTACAGATTTATTAATAATTTTGTACTCTAAAACTTGATCTCTATCTTCAAGTACATATTTTTTAACTAAAATTATTAATACCTCAATCATTAAAATAACAGATGAAAATATTGTTAATAAGAAACCTACTTTATTATATTCATTAGAATCTATTGCAACTGTAATTAAAGAACCAAAACTAGTTACCCCAACAGCGGTTCCTATAATTGATAAATAACGAATGTTAATTTCAAGTGTATAAAGTGAAATAGAAAGTAAATCTCTTGAAATTTGAGGAATTACAGCTTTTCTAAATGCTTGAATTCTTGTAATTCCTGTAACTTGTAATGAAGTGTAAATTTTTACATCTATTTGTTCTATTTTTTCAAAGAACATTTTTCCTGCAACTGAAAATGAGAAAAACATAACCCCAACAGCAATAGCTGAAGATGCAGTATCAAAAAATCCTTTTATTATAATTGCAAAAGCAAAAGTTGGTATAGTTCTAAGTATTGATAAAAATAATCTAGCTGCTTGGTTTACGAAATTATTTTTTATGATACTTCTAGCAGCTAATAATGCAACTGGTAGACATAAAATCACACCTATAAAGGTACCAAAAAAAGAATAAGTTAAGGTTTGGATTAAAAGCTTAATTGAACTATTTAAAAAACTCTCTGCTCCAAGTTTAGTCTTAGATCAATCTTCAAAATCTCACTTGAAAAAGTCTTTAAACAATTCACCTAATTTATCAATATTGTCAAAGAATTTTGGCCAATCACTCTCTAGTAATATAAAACCAAGAAGTAAAATTGCAATTGTTGTAACTATAAAACTTATTGAAAATACTTTTTTAGGTCTTTTTGAAAAACTGTTACCTACTTTAAATGTTTTATTTTTTAGAAACATTAGTAATTATCTCCATAAATTTCTTTGATTTTTTCATCACTTAACTGATCTGGAGTTCCATCAAAAACAATTTCTCCATTATTTAAACCTATAATTCTTGTTGCATATTTTTTAGCTAAATCAACATGGTGAATGTTTATAATAGTTGTTATTCCTTCTTCTTCGTTAATTTTTTGGAAGTCTTTCATAACTTGGTTAGCCATAACTGGATCTAAAGCTGATACTGGTTCATCAGCAATAATTAAAAATGGTTGTTGACTTAATGTTCTTGCTAAAGCAACTCGTTGTTGTTGTCCTCCACTTAGATTTTCAGCACGAATATAAGCAAAATCTAATAAGTTTAGTTTGTTTAGAGATTCCAACGCTATTAATTTACTTTGTTTAGAAAATATACCTAAAACTTTATTTAACGGTTTTTCTTTTGTGATTCTTGAATTTAATACGTTTTCTAAAACTGTTTTATTTCCAATGTTGTTGTATTCTTGAAACATTAAACCAATATTACTTCTTAATTCACGTAATTTTTTTCCTCTTGTTTTAGATAAATCATATTTTTTATTGATTTTGTCAAACTCTATTTCAATGTTTCCTGACGATATATCATTAAGTTTATTAATAGTTTTTAAAAGGGTGGTTTTCCCTGCACCAGAAAGACCAATAACAGCTATCAATTCTCCTTTTGATATTGTTAAATTTATATCTTTTAAAACTTGTTTTCCATTTGGTCAAATTTTATTAACGTTTTTAAATACAATCATTTTTTCCTTTCCTATGCTCATGTTATAGCGTTTGCAATTTTTGATACATCATCAAGTTTTTTCAGTGAATCTGTTATATCTGAGTCTATTTTTGTTGCATCTGGTTCAACGAAGTTTGTAATATTATATATACTAAATACTTTTTTAGCTTCTTTATCTTCTTTGATTAAACTTAATAATCCTGTTTTTATATCCTTAAGTAAATCTAAATCTTTACCTACAAGAGATTTTTTATTTTTTGAATACATAATTCCGTCATTTATTATTGCTTGGCTTGCTCCAATAATTTCAGTGTTTTCAAATAATTTTTTCTCATGATCTAATTTACCTGTTCTAGTAAAACGTATGTCAGAAAAACCAAATCCTATTGCATAACCATTTCCTGCTTTTGCTTCGGCGTTATCACCAATAGTAGATGCTATTTTATCATAGTCACTTCCTTTAATAAATTTTTTACCATTTTTAAATAAATCAACTATTTGTTCATTTGTTAAACCAGCTGTTTCTTTCATTCATAAAACAGGATAACTAAAACCAGCAGATGATTTTTTGTCACCTAAAGCAATTTTTATGTTTGATTCAAGTAATAAACTTTTAATTATTTGTTTGTAGTTGTCAAAATTATTTGATTGTTTAGCTTCATCTAAAGCAGCTTTATAACTTTTTTGATCTTTATAAATTGTTTGACTTAAAACACTTGTGTTTGCATATACATAAGATCTATAGTATGAAGCTGGAATTGTATCATCTTCAAGAATTGTTGCATAGCTTTTACCTTCAGCAGGTTTGTGATCTGTTGCATATTTTTGATATCAATTAGCTAATCCAAATAAGTCTTCTCCTTTTAAATCAGATATAGCTTTATCATTTGAGAATTTTTTATCTTCACCTTGGAATCCTTCAAAAGTTGTATAAGGTTTTGCACCTCTTCTACCAGAACTTAATAAGAAACCGATTTTGTCATATGTACCGTCTTCTTGTTTTTCTCCCCTATTTTCTGCATAAGGTTGAATTGACATAAGTGCAATATCAACTGAACCACCAGCTAATGATTTTGCTGCAGCACTATAACTTGTAGAAACATCAACTTTTACAGCTTTATTAAATTCTTCTCCTCTTGCTTTGGCTAATTCTTTTAATTTTTTAGTTAATAATCCTCTTAAAGGGGCAACTTGAGCAGTAATGTCAGTCCCACTTCTTGATGGAACAAAAAGAATTTCTAATTTTGGAGTTCTACAGCTAACAACTGCAAGTGAACTAGTAGCTACTAATCCTATAGAACTTATTATTGAAATTAATTTTTTCATATTATTACCATTAATCCTATCTACTTAAATAAATGTAATTTTTCTATAATAAAAATAGAGAAAGGTAAAACTACAAAAAATTTTTATAGTATTCCTTCCCCTACTTCTAGAATAATTTTATAAGTTAATTGGTTATAATGCACTAATTTTTTTATAATTTCTTTTATCTTTTACGTCTTTTTAATATTGAAAAGGTTGTTCCAATAATTGAACCGATCCCTACAGTTGTTCCAACTGAACTTCCGACTATTGTTGCTAGATTAGATTTTTCTGTTCTATCGATAGTAGGATCTCCAAAATTTGTTTCCTGGAAAAACTGATCAAAAGTTTTATTATCTTTAAATTTTGCTATATAAACAACAGCTTTATATGTCTTTTCGTTTTCTGTATAAGTAAAATTAATTCTTACTGAAGATTTTTCATCAGGTATAACTCATTTATAATCTTGATCATCTTTATTAGTGATTATTCTGTCATCTACTTCAATAGCAACCCCTTCTTTTGATATATTTGGTTTTATAATAGTTGTATTATCTCGAAAATTTCTTTCTGTATTTATATTTATAAAAAAGTGAAATATATTATTTCTAAACCTATATTTTTCCCTTAGTGAACCTCTTCCTGGAAAACTTATAATTAATGAATGTCTTAAAATATCTTGAAGTTTTTTAGGTTGGAAGGGTGGAAAATTTGGTATTTTAACCTTATTTTCATCAGCAAAAAAATCAAAATATTCTACTTGTTCAACATTTAAGCGTGAAATATCTTGTTCAAAATTGTCAGCTCCTTCAAACATATATTCCATCTCTTTTACATTTGAGGTATTTCAGTTAGAAATATCTTGGTTGAAATTCTTAGCATCTGAAAACATACTGCTCATATCAGTTACATTTGATGTGTTTCAGCTGTTTAAAGGTTGATTGAATTGTGTTGCTCCTTCAAACATAGCTTCCATATTATTAACTTTTGATGTGTTTCAACTGTTTAATGGTTGATTAAATGATATTGCATCATTAAACATTCTATTCATATCAGTTACATTTGAAGTATCTCAATTGCCTATTTCTTGATTAAATGATATTGCATCTTCAAACATAGATTGCATATTAACTACACTAGATGTGTCTCAAGCAATATAAGTTGATCCGTCTTCTCTTGTGACTTTTTTTGTGTTTATATCTTGGTTGAATTTTGAAGCATTAATAAACATAATACCCATATCAGTAACTTTTGAAGTATTTCATTTATCTAATGGATGATTAAAATCGCTAGCAAGTGCAAACATACGATTCATATTTGTTACATTCGAAGTGTTTCAAGCAGTATAAGTTGATCCGTCTTCTCTTGTGACTTTTTTTGTGTTTATATTTTGGTTGAATTTTGAAGCACCAGTAAACATTCTTCTCATAGTAGTTACATTTGAAGTATTTCACTTAGATATATCTTGGTTGAAAGTTTCGGCTCCTAAAAAAATTGCTTCTGCATTAATTAGACTCGATGTGTCTCACTTAGATATATCTTGGTTGAAAGATTTGGCACCATAAAACATAGATTCCATACTTGTAACTTGTGAAGTGTCTCAATTATTTATATTACCATTAAAAACAGATCCAGAGAACATTCAGCTCATATCAGTAACGTTTGAAGTGTTCCATTTTTCAATACCTTTTATTTCAGTCTTTTTATTACTGTGAAAAGCTTCTCTTAAACTTGTAATATGACTTGGTAATACATCTGGAACTTTTTCTACATTTTCAGCAAAACGTTGTATTTGTCATTCTCCTTGACTATTTTTAAAATACCCAATTTCAATACATTTTGTTGGATCGTTTTTATCATATTTATGTTCTTTTTCTTCTATATTTTCTTGTAATAAATTATTGTTTGTTTGTGTTTTCACACTCAAATTATTGGTTATTATATTTGAACTGGTCGGACCTAAAAAACTTAAGAATATAATTGAAAGTAACTTAATCATATTAAAAAAAATACCCCTTTTTATTTAAATAATTTAACAATATGTGAACTTTTTTATGTTAACAAAAAAACAATCGAAAGAGATTTTTGCACTGTCCTAAAATCTAAAATTAATTTCTATAACAACTAAATAAAAAATCACCTAACAGTGTTAGGTGATATATTTCATATTAATTTATTTAACTGATAATCTTTTTAATGATTCCATGATAACTTCATCTTCTCTAACTTCTTGTTGTCATAGTCTCATATTACTTTTTACATATTCAGCAGTGATGATTTCGCTTTCAGGATCTATTTCTGTTTCTTCAGTTACATCTTCATATTTAGGATCAACTGAAACTAAGTTTTCTAAAATTTGTTCTCTTAATTTTTGTTTTATTTCTTCAGGATCTTTTGATTGTTCAAATTCTTCAACAACATTTTCAATTAATTTATCTCAATAATCAACTGGGTTAGGTTGAACTACTCAGAATCCTGACATTTTAAAGAAGTATAAAACTGTTAGTAAAGCAGTTCTTTTATTTCCATCAGTAAATTTATTTTTTGTTGATAAGTCAAATATAATGTCAGCAGCTAGGTTAGTGAAGTTAGCTCCTCTTTGGAATGCTCATTTTTTAATTCAAAAGTTAACTAATGATAAAGCTCCACCTTCTGGTTTTTGGAAGTAAACTTCTTTGTGATCTCCAATTCTTGCAGCTTCGTCATTTGCATCCATACATAAAATTCCAACAGCTTCTGCAAAATCTTCATTAAATGGGAATTTTTTCATAACTCACTCTGTCACTTTTATTACATTATTTTTACTCATAAAATCATCCTTCCATCTGACAATAGCAATATCTATACTAATTTTTAGTTTAAATTAATATTTATTACACATGTCTATATATTAATTTTAATATGTAACAAAAAAAGAGTGTTAAATAACACTCTATTTATTATTAAGTTTTATTCTTTCTTGTTGACGTAAACGTCTTTGTCTTTCTTGATTTCCAGCTTTTGTATGTTTTTCATTATATTTGTAGAAACCATATGTTTGTATTATTTGGAATATTGATGAAAAAATTCAGTAAATACATACACCAGTGGCAACTGATAGAATAACAATAACAAACACTACCATCATAACAAGTTGAGTAATAAGTTGTTTTTTTCTAGCTTTTTTCTGTGCTTCAGTTAATGAAATTGCTTTTTGACGTTTCATTTGAAGTAAAGTAGGTAACAACATTGAAACTGCTTGTAAAGGTAAATAAATTCCAATAATTAATATGTAAATATAGTTACCTTGAGTAATTTGTTGTCATGGTCCTTCAATTAAAGCGATTGGACCTAATGTAGCAATTTTTAATGATCTAGTTGATCTAACAATTGCATATATCGCAAATAAGAATGGTAGCGGAGCAAATGATCCTGCTAGTGATGAAAATTGTGACATACCTTCTCTTTGGTAAGCTGCTTGAATTTCAGCTTGTTGTTTTTGTCTTGATTGCATGTCTTTTTTATCTTTGTATTTTGCTTGAATTTCAGCTACTTTTAGTTGAATATCTTGCATTTTATGTTGATTAATTTGTGATTTAAATCCCATTAACAATGTTAATCCTCTAATTATTAACACTGTTAAGAAAATTGATGCAACAGATGAAATACCATAAGATAATTGAGTTTTATCATCTAAACTAGGGTTTAATGTTCCTGAGAATAATTTAATAAGTCCACTTAATACTCATGCAGTTGGATAAACAAAGAATCCATAGAAAGGTGATTCAGTTTTACTAAATGCTTCTCCTCATGAGTTTATAGAATTATATCCATACTCGACAAGTTTTCCATTTTGAATTGCAAAGTGGTGAACTTTTTCTCCGGTTTCTCCTAATGAGTTAAGAATAATCTCAAATGAAACTCCTGGAGCATAAACAGTTTTTCCTGTCATATCAACTATTTGATTAACTGTATATTGAGATTGATACATTTGCACACAACCTCATAACATTGAAACTAAAATAAATAGAAAACCAATAATTTTTAATCACTTTATAACTATTTTAAAAATATCTTTTGGTTGTTTATTTTTTTTACTCTTTTCAGGGTTCAAATAATTCATTACTCTATTACTTTGCTTGTACAAACTCTTCTCCCCCTATTCTATACCTAAAGTTTATTTATAATTTTTTTAAAAGAATTTGAAGTAGTTTCAAATTTAATATCTAAAATCGGTTTTCTTGCCAAAATAATAATATCAAACGGTTTTTCTCCAAACAGATTTATATTATTATTTATCAACATTCTTATTTGTCGTTTAACTTTATTTCTTACAACAGCATTACCTATTTTTTTTCCTACACTTATTCCATATCTCAAATAACCTTTGTCATTCGATCTATAATAAATTACAAAACAAAGATTCTTAATAGAATTTTTAGTAGAAATAATATCTTGAAATTCAAAGTTCTTTTTTATAATTCTTTTATTTTTCATAGTTTGTTAAAAGCAACTAAAATTAAGCAGATAATTTTGCTCTACCCTTAGCTCTACGAGCATTAATTACTTTTCTACCATTTTTAGTAGCCATTCTTGCTCTAAAACCGTGAACACGTGCGTGTTTGATTTTTGATGGTTGTCAAGTTCTTTTCATGCTGGAACCTCCTCACTTTAAAAATAATGTTTCATCATCTATTATATAATATTTTCTTTGCAAAAAACAACCTAAAATACAGTTAAATTTAAACATTGAATTCCATATTAATAAACATTTAAGTTTTCAACATAAAAATATATAACATGTAGATATGTACATAAGTTGTAAAAATATAGGTTTTAATTGAGTTTTTAAGCTTGAAAATAATTGTGGATAACTTAATATTGTTATGGTGATTAAATATTTTTCAACATTTTATAATGTGTTTATTTATAATAATTTTGA